>CAYLJJ010000053.1:0-45111 GCA_964384025.1 uncultured Nannocystaceae bacterium | reverse complement strand
TGCTCTATGGAGAGTCGATCGAACTCTCTGTCCTCTATCTCAATATCGAGCCCAATCATCCCGCTCCGATCCCGGTAGTCAATCGCCCCATCCGCTTTAAAATATTGGCGATGGATGGCACAGATCGCACAGGTGAGGGGATCGGCAATGCACACCTAGTCAGCAGTCAACAGATCAGCAACGCTCAGGGCTTAGCCACGGTGACGCTGCGCTCTGGAGAGCGCCGTCCCAACGATCTGGAGGAGCACAATTTTCAGATCCAGGCAGAGGCTGAGGGCGCCGCGCCGGTCACCTGGAACCTCACCCTCTCCGATCTTCAGGAGGGAGACCTGAGAGTCATCGCGCGTTATGACTATGAGAACAATCGTTACCGCCAAGCAGATTTGGCAGCTGCTCAAGTCTACCTCTTCATCAACGAGAGCTGTATGACGATCCGAGGTATGCTCCCCAACAGCATCTCAGCCTATATGCAGTTGCCCGCCATCGAACCCTTTAATGCCTTTGAACAGGAGACCTCGGTGGCTGCTTTAGAGGCTGGAGCTACTTTTAGCGTCCTGGCGGTGGCTGAAAATCAGGATGGGAATGTTCTCTCCTGGGGCTGTGAAGAGGGGATCACCATCCGAGGGCGACAAACCTCTGTAGAGGTTTTCATGCAGGATCTACCGCTGCTCTTCAAAGGAGTTTTGCAGGTGCAGCATAGGTTCGACCTCTTTGGGCTGATGGACAGCTCTGATAATGAAACCCTACAGACCATCTCTCAGGTCCTAGAGCTTCTACGGGTGTTGGGCAACAGCGATGGTGATCGGGGGCGCGCCCTCGTTGAGATCGTCTGTGAGCTCGTCAGCATAGGTGAGGGGACCTGTAGCCTCCTTCAGAGCATCGCAGGTCCCCTCGTTGATCGCGCCATCGATGAGTTTCTGCCCCAAAACGTGGTGGATATCCTCACCATCATCAGTGATGTACTCACCATCGTGGCTGATCTGACGGTCAACGGTGAGTTGGAGTTTCCTGAGAGCACCCCTGACGAAACAGGCAGCTTGGGAGAACACAACGACAGTCGTTGGCAGAGCTTTGATTTTGTCTGGCGAAACGACTGCCAAGATCCCCAGGGCTGCCGCAGGACGATCCCGGTGGGCGATATAGACAACAACGCGCGTGTAGTGGCGGGGACTTTCCATGCTCAGGTGAGGGGGATGACTCTGGAGATTTCGCCTCACAACATGACCTTTAAGTATGGCCTCATCGCTCTGGGGGTGATCGAGGAGTGGCTCCTACCCGCGATTTTTGATGAGGAGCCCCCTGAGGAGGGCAATGGCCTAGCGTGGATCTTGGAGCATTTCCTCCCCTGTGGGGATATCAATGAGGCTCTCCGTTTAGATCGGGATGATCCTCTCTGTCACGATGTCTTGGTTTTGGGGCTCTCCGATGTAATCTATGGGCAACTTGAGGGCCTGGACTTTGAACCGGATCAGTTTGAGATCGTGGGGAGCGCGACCGTCGAGGATCAAGATGGCGATCTGGTGGTCGATCATCTCAACAACGGAGTCTGGGATGGAATCATCCACTTAGAGAACTCTGATTTGGGCTTTAGAGGCTGCTTTGAAGCCTGTCGCGACAACCCAGGAGCGTCTGATCACCCTGAAGGCCGTTCTCACTGTGAACCGCGCACATGTAACATCCCCGCCTTTGAAGAGTAGTCATCTTACTCTAAGCACCCACCCGCAAGATAGAGCGCTACGCTGCCCCGAGATAGGATTAAGAGAAGGAGCCTTTTATGGATATCTGGGCTTGGGTTAATGAACGCATCAGGATGCTCAAGAGCGAAGATCGACGCCTCGCGCAGCTCATCTATCGTCTACCCACAGCGGTGGTGGATAACCAACATGAGCAGGCGGACAATCTCGCCGCTGAAGCGCTGGCCCTGGCTCGAGGTCGAGGAGATGTCTGGCTGGAGATCTTCATCCGCCATTGGAGGCTTCAAAGCTTGGTGTTTAAGCGCCTAAACGTTAAGGAGGGTCTCCCTGAGGCGGTCTCGCTTCTAGAGCGGGCTCATCGAGAGGACGCACAGGGCTGCCCTCAATCGGTCTGCGCCTCCCAGGACCTCTGTGCTGTTTATGGTCAAGCTGACGGTCCTGGCTACGCAGAAGAGCGCCTCAAGGTCGCCCACGAGACCCTCTCTCGTATCGATCCCAGCTGGCCCTGTTGGCGCTGTATCACAGGGGAGGCCGCCAGCGCTTACCTGGATCAGGAGCGCCCCCAGAAAGCTTTGGACTATATCGATGAACAGTTTGCTGCCACTCTAAAGGTCGATCAGAGCGCCAGCAGAGATGAATATCGGGGCTCGATCACGCGCGCCCTTACCGATTTGGGGCGCTTCGATGAGGCGCTGCGCTTCAATGATCAGGCCAAGGGTCCCGATCAGGGTGCCCATTTTCAGGTAGAGAAGCGCTTAGATCGGGCCTGGATTCTCTGCAAACTTCAGCGTCTTAAGGAGGCTCAAAGAGCGCTGCCCTCCTGGGAGGAGCTAAAGGATACACCCGATTTCTATCTCCACTACACCGAGAGCCTGATGAGCCTCCTTCAAGGGGGCTTGCTCCCTTGGGATCGAGAGCTGAGCACGCGGCTCCGCGCGATGTTCCTTCGCCTCGCTCACCAGGAGGCCTGCCGTATGGCCCTGAAGCTGGGTGAGATGGTCTTTAAGAGCCTCCTAGAGCGAGGCTCCTGGGCGTTAGCTGAAGCTTGGATGGAGGAGTTAGAGGCTCTTATCCCTCAGCTTCATCGAGTTCAAGGAGCCGATCTGAGGCTGCTTGAGGGGCGCAGAGAGTTAGAGCGGCGACGCTCTGCCTCGGAGTTGTCGCCGCAGCCTCTGAAGATCGATCAGCTGTTGGAGGCTTGGGAGCGTTGTCCTGAAGAAGAGGAGCTGGCTTGGAGCCTCAGCGAACATTGGCTGGCTGAGGGTTTCCCACGACGCGCTGAGCACCTACTTAGAGATCTCCAGAAGCGAGTTCCTCTGGAGCAGCGAGGGCTTATTGCCCTCGCTGAGATCTTGGTGGAGGGAGAGCGCTGGGATGAGCTTGAGGCGCTGCTTGAACCTCAACTCAAAGGAGGGGCGCTGCGAGCCTGCGCGCTCTGGCTCAACGCTCAGGCGCTGCGACAGCAAGGCCAGGGAGAGGAGAGCTTTGAGGCCCTGAAGGAGAGCCTCAGCTTGGAGGAGAACACCGCGCGACGAGAAGAGCAGGCGCGTTGGTATCAAGAGGCAGGGCGCTACGAAGAGGCCTTGGAGGCGCTCAATCAAGCGGTGGCTCAGGGCGCTGAGTCGAGCGCCCTGGACTGGGCGCGGATCTCCTTAGGGACCCGCTTGAAGCGCTGGGAGATCGTCAGAGAGGCTGCTGCTCGCCTAAAGGTCGACTTGGCGGGGGAGGAGGGGCCTGTTTGGCAGGAGCGAGAGCTCTGTAGGGTCGCCTTTAAAGAGCAGGAGGCTGGGATCTATTTTGCGCGTCGAGATTCTCCCGTGAGCGCGAAGATCTTGGAGATGGATGTTCAGGGGAGAAATCAATATGGATCGCGAGTGCTCATCGATCCTAAGCCCCTCGCTGAGGGAGAAGAGCATAATCTCTTTCAGATAGAAGCGATCCTGGAGAGAAGCAATTTTCGTTTCTTCAGCCTCGATGGGCTGCATCCAGGGGAGGAGAGCTATCAAGCCCTTAAGGCACGTATGGAGTTCTCCCAGTTTGTCATTCAGAAGCGCAGCGGAGAGGCTTATCGACTCCAAGACCCTGAGAGTGACGCTGAGCTGCCTGGGATCTACGCTCTCATCGCGCTCAGACCAGAGGACTCCTTAGAGGAGCTGGAGCGTCTCTTAAAAACCTTTCAGTGGGAGCGAGAGAGCCAGCTCTTCTGGCCGGAGCTGTTGGAGGCTCTGGAGCGCCCTGAAGAGGCTCGCGAGCATCGCCTACAGCTTGAGCGCTACGGAGCCTGAAGATGACCGAGATTCACAGCGCCAAGGTTGACTTTGATGGCTTAATGCGAGTGTTGGGGCAGCACCTCTACTCCACCCCTGCCGTTGTCCTACGAGAGCTGGTTCAGAACGCCCATGACTCCTGCCTGCGCCGTCAGCTGGAGGGGGGAGCGTTTGAGCCCCGTATCGAGATCAAAGCGGGAAACCCTCTGCGGATCATCGACAACGGTGCGGGCCTGAGCCGTCAGGAGATCATCGACTATCTGGCGACGGTGGGCGCTGGTTTTACCCGCCTCTTAAGGGAGCAGAGCGGAGAGCAGCAGCTCATCGGAGCCTTCGGTCTGGGTTTCCTCTCCGCTTATGTGGTCTCTGATCGAGTTGAGGTGATCAGCAGCTCCCATAGAGCTCCTGAAGAGGGCTGGCGTTTCAGCAGCCACGGGGGACAGAGCTTTAGTTTAGAGCAGCTCCCTGCTCAGGGGGTCGGCAGCGAGATCAAGCTCTATCTCAAAGAGGAACATAAAGAGTTGGGGCGTGAGGAGCTGTTGACGCGGCTCCTGAGCCGCTACTGCAGCCTCCTTCCGCTGCCCATCTATGCTCCCCATCAGATCAACGCTGAGCTGCCGCCTTGGCGCCAAGAGGAGCAGAACCCCATCCGCTTGCGCAGATCACGGATGGAGTTTGCGCGGCGCTTTGAGCCTCACTTTGCTCCGCTCTGTTGCTTTCCGGTGAAGGGAGAGGGGCGAGGGCTGATCTGGATTCAGGATGGAGCCAGCTATGGCAGCTCCGACAACCGCCGCGTCGCCCTCTTTGTACGGGGGATGCTGATCACCGATGACGCGCGCGATCTGCTCCCCTCTTGGGCAGGCTATGTGGGTGGGGTCCTGGAGTGCGACAGCCTCAGCCCCACCGCCAGCCGAGAGGATGTTCAGCGGGACAGCCGTTGGCGTCAAATTCAAGACCTGCTGAAGGAGACCCTGATCAGCGGTCTAGCGCAGGTGGCGGAGAGTGAGCCTGAGGTCTGGCGTCGTATCCTCACGCGCCATAACGAGGCTTTGCTGGGCTCTGCTCTGGTGGATGAGCGGCTCTACGATCTCCTGGAGGAGTCTCTTAGGCTGCCCACCACCGAGGGGGAGTTGAGCCTCTTCAGTCTCCTGCGGCGCTCCAAGGGGCAGCTTTACTTAGGGGGAGGAGCGCAGCGGGGCTCTGAAGAGATCCTCTTTAGGGCCACCAAGATCCCGGTTATAGATGGGCAACGCTACGCCGCTCGACCTTTCGCCCAGCGCGCCGCTGAGCGCCGGGGTCTGCCCCTGATCGAGCTGGGCACTCGAGGAGGCGATCAGAGCCTCTTCCGACCAGAGACAGATCAGGAGCGCGTTCAGGCAGTTCAGGCTCTCTTTGGAGAGGAGGATCTCAAGATCGCCCCGGTCCACTTTGAGCCTCAGAGCCTCTCTGCGGTCCTGGTTTTGGACCAGGAGATCCTCCTTAAGCGCCGCCTGGAGGATGACGCCGCCGACCAGCGTATCGCTGAGGGGATCTTGGGGCTGGCGCGGATGTTCACGGGCCGCACTCTGGATGAGGGCCTCTCCACCCTCTATATCAATCTCTCCGCCCCTCTCATCCAGCGGCTCTTAGAGCTGGAGGGCTCAGCTCAGGTGCGAGGGGTTCGAATGATCAAGGGCTTAGCGCGGCTGCTCTCACGTGGAGCAGATGAGCAGGGGCCCACGCTGGCTGAGGTTCTAGATGATTTTAATGAAGCTTTGTTGGCTTTGTTAAAATGAGGAGGAGTTCCGTTGGAGTTAGACGCTCATTTTGAAGGTTCTATCGAGGTCCCTGCGCCCCTCTCAGAGGTCTTCAAGCTCTTATCGGATGTTCCCGACTCTGCGGCTCACTTTCCTGAGCTGGAGCGGTTGCAGCCTGAGGGGGATGGATACAGCTGGTATATGAAGCGGATCGGGAGAGGAAAGCTCTCTCTTCAGATCATCTACAGCTGCCGCTATGAGGTTGATGAGGGGAGCCATCAGATCCGCTGGTTTCCCATCCCAGGTTCAGGGAACGCTCGATGCAGTGGACGCTGGCGCCTCCAGGCGCTCTCCAAGGGTACCCTCCTCTCTCTGCAAAATGAGCTGTGTTGGTCTAATAAGATCCCCCGAATCATGCGCGGGGCGGTGGAGAGGAGTTTCCAGGAGGAGAACCTTCGTCTGATCAGAGGCTATCTTGAGAACCTCAAGCGCAGTTTTAACGGGGGAGATGGGCGGGCTCGTTAGCCCTGCATCCAGACCCCATAATGGAAACGCCAGATCAGGGCAGGACCCAGAGTCAGGGTGCCAAAGATCAGCAGAGAGAGGATGATCAGCAGGAGGGCGCGTCGTTGATGTCGCTGCGCGAGGAGCTTCAAGCTGGGCTCTCCATGAGCAAAGCTGATCAGCGCGGGGAGGAGTAAAGCTTCAAGGGGGATCAGGAGCAGGGCTCCATAGAGGGGATAACCCACGGCGTTATGCTCTGGGAGAAAGAGGCACCAGGGGCAGTGATGATGGAGGACCTCGTAATGGTAGGCAGACAACACCCGAATCAAAGTGAGAGAGGCCGTTGGCGCCCAGATCAGGGCTAAGAGAGCCAGGATCTTGGAGAACCCAGAGGAAAACTCGGCTGCTTTCAGTCTCCAGAGAGCCATCAGGCTCAGAGAGAGGAGCAGGAACCCTCCAACCCCTGTCAACCAGAGCCAAGCGCTGTCGCTGATCCCCAAACTCTGCTGAGCCTGGGCAGGGGAGCTGAAGTTGTCGTAAACCGCTTGGCAACAATCTACGGGTGTATGGGGATCAAGTTGGAGCAGGGCGCGCAGGGTATAGAAGCCCGCCAGGAGCAGGAGAGGTAGGGCCAGGAGCTGCCATCGAGCCACCTCGGGAACTTTGGGGGCTCGAGGGGCTGCGCGATTGAGGAGATCTAAGCCAAGCCAGATCCAGAGCGCCGCGGAGGCCAAACCCCGCAGGGCTAAGGCGCGCTCAGCCAAGCCTCCGGTGGATTGGAGGACCCCGGTTCCACACATCGCTCCTGGTACCTGACTGGGGAGGCTCCAGCTCAACGCCAAGATCAGGAGGAGGCTGGCTGCCACCGAGAGAATGATGGCACCGCGCATCGCCAGGGAGGCGCTGTCGGTAGCGCGTTCAAGGCGCAGTTGAGCCCGGTCTGAAGAGCAGGGGTCCCAGCTTAGGAGCACTCGTAGATAGGGAACCGCAGCATAGAGTGCGAAGAGAAGAGCCAGGATCTCCAAAGAGAGCAACGCCATCAATTGGGGCTGCCAGATCATAGAGGGCCCCTCAGCTTGCCTCCCTCTAAGCGCCAGCGTTGATCGGCGATCTTTGCTTGAAGTAGACGGGGGTCGTGGGAGAGCAAGAGCACCACAGCGCCTCTCTGACGTGCCTCCACCAACTGCTCTATGAGCATCTCTACTCCCTCCTGATCTTGGTGAGCGCTGGGCTCATCGACAAAGAGAAAGCGAGGCTGCTTTACCAGGGCTTGGGCCAAACCAACACGTTGACGCTCACCCCCAGAGAGCCCCGCTACTCCCCGTTGAGCCAGATGAAGGACCCTCAAACGCTCCAGCTCAGCCAGCGCTGCTCTGCGAGCCGCTCTCAGAGAGGAGGCGCTGGGGATAAGGGGCAGCATCACGTTCTCTAGAACATCAAGCCGCTCCAGAAGGTGAGGTGTTTGAAAGAGGAGGCCCACTCTCCGCCGCCAACGGTCACGGTAGGCGGGAGAAGCGCGGCTGATCACCTCACCATCCGCCAACAACTCTCCAGCGCTGGGGCGCAAGAGGCCAGAAAGGAGGTAGAGTAAGCTGCTCTTACCCGCACCAATGGCTCCGCTGATCAGCGTCAAGCTGCCCGGCTCAAAGCACGCTGAGATCCCCTCAAGGATGAGGCGCTCTCCCCCATCGGGCAAAGGGCGCAGGAGGCTCATCTCTCGGCACTCTAGGCTCATAGATTCTCTCCTCTCAGCCACTCCTCTGGATCAGCCTGAACAGAGCGCAGAGCAGGGAGAGCTATCGCTGCCATCCAAGGAGCGATCACCAGGGCGCCAAGCTCCAAAAGGGTCAGGAGTGCTCCGCTGGGATCCAAGAGAAGTTGAGGAGGAGGACCACTCCAGCCAAAGAGCAGAGGACCCGCCCAGCGCAGCCCTGAGCCAAAGATCAGGAGATAGGCCGCAGTCCAGCCCAGAGCCAGGGCGGGCAGCGCGATGATCAGGCCCCGAGAGAGCTGTAAGCGGATGATCTCGCCGCCGCTCCAGCCCAAGGCTTTCAAGAGGCCGATCTCTCGGCGCGCTCCAAGCTGAATGCGAGCCATCGCGAGGCTTAGGAGCGTCAGGGCCAAGAGCGCAGGGAGCAGGAGCAAGCTGCGCAACCCCGCCGCGCGCTTGATCTGAGCCTCAGCAGCTCCCAAGCTCTCCTTGATGCTGCTGATCCTCACCGGAAAGGGCAGCGCCCGCTTTAGATCAGGGCGGATCGCCTCAATCTCACTCTCATGGAGAACCCAGACCGCTAGATCGCTGACCAGACCGGGGGCGAGGCCCAGGAGGCTCTGAAGATCTTGGGGAGCGAGAAGGATCAGATCATGAGCCACCAAGCCGGAGCGCTCAGGGAGCTGCCCGATCACCTCCAGAGAGAGTTTTCTAGCCCCCTCAAGCGCAAAGTGAGCGCCCAGGGGGAGGTCAAGAGCGGGACCGATGAGAGCCTCACCCACTTGGGGTGCTTTCAACCCAGGGGGAGGAGGACCTCCTAAGGGCGCTGAGACGCTCAAGCTCCTCTCTCCAACCCGAGCGATACCCCAAAGGCGCGCTTCAGCGCGAAGCACACCCGGCACCGCCTTGATCTGCTCCAGAGCCCCCTCGGGTGTAGGCATCCAGCCCCCCGAACCCACCCGGCGAATCACCAGGGATGGCCCTCCTTTGAGCAGGGCTTGAGTGCTGCCTCTGAGGCCCTGAGCCAGGAGAAGCCCCGCGCCCAAAAGGGTAACCAGAGAGGCCAGGGCCAAGCCTGAGAGCAGGGCCTCAAGGGGTCGCCGCAGGGCTTCTCGAGCAGCCCAAGTCCAGAGAGTCAAAGTGAGCTGGGCTGCTTGGGCCCATGTCGTTGATCGATCGCCTGATGAGAGCCCGGTCCCAAACGGGGAGGCTGCCCCGCCGGGCTGAGACAGAGGCCAGAGGCTCCACTCCAGTTAAAGAGTTGGCGTTGTTGCGCTCGCTCCTCTCTGCTCATCCAACTGAGGAGCGCGATCAGGAGTAAGACCCCTGGAGGGAGGAGCAGAGCCAAGGAGGCCAATCGCTCTGAAATTTTGATCACTTGATCTGTGGAGGGCGTGCTTTGACCCTCTCGCCGATGATGCTCGCCCACCTCTGATCATCCAGCTCCCCAAGGCGAAAGAGGTGCTTGCCCCCGTGGCGCTCCTGAAAGACCTTGAGATCGGCTTCATCCTTGAGCGGTACCAGGGCAGGCCCCATCGGGCCGATGATATCAGAGCCCGCCACCCAGCGCGCTGAGAGCGCGTCGATATATCGCCCCCTAAAATATTCTGGGGCCAGAGCGCGCTTAAGTTGGCTCTTCTCCTGCCCTATAAAAATCTCAGGGTGAAGCCAGGATTTGATCATGCAGCCTGTTCCACAGAAGTAATAGGCAGAGCCATCCTTCAGCTCAATGGCTGAGGCAAACTTGGAGTGCTTGAGGATCTTCATACCGCAAACAGGGCAGCGATCCTCCTCGCTGAACTGAGGCAACCCAGCCTGATCGATGCCCTTGACAGCGGGCTTAAGGGCTGAGCGCTTTGACTCCTGGTAGACGGCTGAGGTGGGGCTTTTCTCTCCACAAGCCCAGTTGAAGAGGAGGAGAGCGAGGAGGATGTTTTTCAAAGTCGCGTTTCCTGAGAGCCCAGAGGGCTCGCTGTTGATCTTCAGGGCTTGAAATTAAGCGGGACTTAGCGCTTTGTCAATCGCCTCCCTGGAGAGCATGAACTCAACAATCGCGAGTATTTTCATGGAGTTTTTGGCTGAATTCCGACAGCTTGATCTGGGCGCGCTCTTTCTCTTGGGCCTCTTGGGCAGCGGTCACTGTGTGGGGATGTGTGGTCCCCTGATCTTGGCTTTTCCTGGACGACAGGAGAGACTGAGTGGTCACTTGGCTTATAACTCGGGGCGTATCCTCAGCTATAGCCTCGTTGGCCTCCTCTTGGGCGGCCTGGGCCAGGGCTTGGCGCTCCTCGCGGGAGAGGCTTCTCTGCTCTGGACCCTGCGCGTTCAGCTCCTTCTCTCGCTGCTGGCGGCCCTCTTTTTGGCGCTCTTTGGTCTCTCTAAGTTGGGCTTCCTCAAGGAGCCGAAGCTGCTCTCCTCAGCGAGCCCAGGAAGGCTCCCAGGTTTTCAAAGCCTCCAGAGGAGGTTGAGCGCCTCTCAAGCTACACAGAGAGGAGCGATGATACCCCTCCTCTTCATCGGAGTGCTCCTGGGTCTGCTGCCCTGCGGTCTCTCCTTTGCGGCCTTCGCCAAAGCTTTGGGGGCAGGTGGCGCGCTGAGGGGTGCCTTGATGGGCCTGAGCTTTGGTCTGGGCACGCTTCCCAGCCTGCTGCTTTTGGGGCTCTCCGCCTCTCGTCTGAGCCTCCAACATCGACAGCTCTCCGACCTCATCGCGGGGATGTTGATGATCGGGATGGCCGCAGCGCTCCTCTTGGAGATCAACGGAGCGCTCTGATCAAGATCTAAGACGGTAGCCAGGTGAGGTGAGGAGGTTGGCCTCTTTAGGCAGGCTGACGCTAAAGCAGGTCCCTACCCCCAGCTCACTTCGCACTTCGATATCTCCTCGATGCTCGTGGACGATGCGACGGGAGAGGTTGAGCCCTGTCCCCGAGCCCTGAAACTCATCGATGTGGTTGAGGCGACTGAACAGCTCAAAGATATGCTCGTGGTAGCGCGGCTCGATACCGATGCCGTTGTCCTGGATCTCAAAGACCCAGTTGATGCCCTGGTCTAAGCAGCGCACGCTGACCTTGGGGTTGGGGTTGCGGTTGAACTTAAGAGCATTGTTCAGGAGGCTCTCAAAGAGCAGGCGCAGCTGAGCATGATCTGCTCTGATCTCTGGCATCAAGCCCAGGATAGAGATCTCTCCTTTTCGTTTGAGGAGGAGATCTGCTTTGATCTCTTCCAGCAAGATCTTCATAGAGAAGCTGCTCAACTCGCCCTTGACCTTCTCATGCTCAACGAGGCGGATCAGATCATCAGCGAACTGGTTGATCTGCTCTACATTATCGATGATGGAGTCCAACATAGAGCGCCCTTCTTCCTGAAGAGACTCTCTATAATCCTCTTTAAGAAAAGTTGAAAAAGCCTCAATCCCTCTGAGCTTCTTCTTTAGGTCGTGGCTGATTCCATAGACCATGGAATCCAGCTCCTGATTGGCCATCTCCAAATTGCGTTTGGAGGCCTCCAGCTTACTCTGGCCCTGCTGTAGGTTCTCTCCCATCTCATTGAAGGCCAAAGCGAGCTTACCGATCTCATCATGGCTGTGATCATCGATCTTGATGCGATAGTCCAGGACTCCTGAGCCGATCATCTCA
This sequence comes from uncultured Nannocystaceae bacterium, assembly GCA_964384025.1. Taxonomy (GTDB): domain Bacteria; phylum Myxococcota_A; class Bradymonadia; order UBA7976; family UBA1532; genus CAYLJJ01. The sequence continues at coordinate 33,564 of CAYLJJ010000053.1, read as the reverse complement.
GCGCCACACTCCAGCTCCTGGATGGGCTTCAACATCTTCTGAGCCAGATAATCCGCGAAGAGGAGCACAAACAGAAAGGTAAAGATGATCGTGATCGAAACGATCCAACCCATACGATGGACCGCTTGATATGCCTTAACGCTGGGGGTTTTGAGGAAGAGTTGCCAACCTGGGATCTCCAATGGAACGCGGATCATAAGCTGCCGACTGCCATGAATCTTTCGCTCCTGAAGCTGCTTGGAGATCAACCCTCTGGGGAGCCTGAGGTTGATCCCCAAGGCGCCCTCTGGGCTTCGAGTTACGATGCGATCCTGAGCATCCAGGAGATAGAGGCTGAGATCTTTCTTGTTGAGGAGAGGGGCACCCTTCAACACAGACTTCAGCTCACAATGCAGGGTAACTAAGAGCAAAAAGCCGCTGTGTTGTCCCTTATATTTAGGGAGAGGTGCGAGGATCAGAGGGCCAGGGGAGCGCTTCGAGCTGAAGGGCTCAAGCTCCGTTAAGACCATCCCCCCCTGCTCTTTGAGCCTTGCAAACCAGGGGAGCTGGCCCAGCTCAAGGGAGAGCTTTTCCCGATAGGGGAGGCTGGAGATCACCCGCCCCTTTGGTCCCGCGATGAGGATAGCCGCCATACAGCGCCGGAAGCTCTGGAGGAGGTCACCATCTCCCCAACCGGGGATGCTGGTCAAGCTCGCCCTCTCCGCTTCTAGACGCGCTAATGGGAGACGATCAACAGGAAAGCGTTGGGCTAGAGCCTGAGCTTCTCGCTGCAAACGCTGGAGCCGATCTTCATAAAGCCGAGCAGCAAACTGGGCGGCTTGTTGATACTGTTGTTGAACCTCCTCTTTGGCCCGGGTAGAGGCGCGATCAACGCTGACAAAACCAACGATGCTCAGAGGGATCAGACTGATCACCAGGAGAATCAAGGTCATCTTGGTGCGTAGGCTGAGCCTGATTTGCCAAAATCGCTTCCCCGAAGCTCCCCACATATCGCCCTCTTTCTTGAGATCTCTCCAGAGGATGGCCTTTGCCTTCGCTTCTTTCTACCGCAAGGATCTTTAAGAACACAGCCTCACGGCTCCTGAGCGGCTATCTCAAAAGGAATCAGCGATGGAAAGCTCTGCGCTCAGGACCTCTGTGGTGCTATGGTCTCCGGTCATTTGGGGGTCGCTCAGAGGGCAACTCCCCTCATAGTTCTAAAAAAGAGAGCTGATATGGGTCTGTTTGACTTCTTTGTTCGGGGAACCAAAGTGGAGCGCTTGGCCAAGCGGATGCTCAATGAGCATCATCAGCAGCAGGTGCGTCAGGAATCCTTAGAGGAGCTGGTCAGTATCGGCACTCCAGAGGCGATCAGCGCCTTAATTCGCCGCCTGGGCGTCAACTTTAGGGACTCCATCAAAAATGAGCAGGAGAAGCGCTGGGTTTCCCAAGTCCTCGCGGATCGCTTTGGCGCTGAGTCTATCGATCCTCTGATCGATTTCATCTCCTCAGATCAGACCATCTCTGCCGCGATCCTTGTCTTGGAGAAGCTCATCGACGCGGATCGTCTCGTGGGGCTCTTGATCCAGATCCTAGAGAGCTACGCTCCAGAGGACCACAGGAGCATCAGCGCACGTCTTCAGCTGATGGATGCCCTCTCAGACCATCAGGATGATGAGCGTATCGTGCCTGCCATCCTGCCCTACACTGCTGATCATGATGATGATGTACGCATCAAGGTGATGGAGCTGCTGCAAGATCGTGTTAAGGATCCCAGCCATCCTCAGTTCTCAGAGACGGTAGCTCATCTGGTCGCTGTGGTGGATGATCCTGAGGCCAGCGGTCGCCTTCAGCGTCGTGCCTCAGAGTCCCTCATCATCCTCAAAGCGGATCTCAGCGCTTGGGCTGAGGATCTTAGGGAGATCCTTCCAGACGGTTACCGCATTACAGAAGAGGGACGGATGGAGCAAGGCTGAGCCACTCAGCGTTCGCTCAACAGCTTGGTAACGGTCTGAAAATCAGCCGGGGGGAACTCATACTGGTCCATCTCTTTGGGCAGGACCCAGCGGTAATCATTGATATGGACCCTTTGGATCTCCTCACTCAGGAGTTCACAGCGGTAGACACAAAAGTCCAAGCTATAATCCTCATATTCATGCTTGAGAAACATAGAGAGTTTACCCACCTTCACCTCAACATTGATGCGCTCTCTCAGCTCTCTTTGGAGGGCGATCTCATCACTCTCATCCTCCTCTACTCGACCGCTGGGGAACTCCCAGAGCAGAGGTAGAATGGCAGTTGGCCGTCGTTGGGTGATCAGAAAGCGTCCTCCTCGCTCGATCTCGGCTGCGACGACCCGAATGTTCTTCTTCTGGCTCATCATTCGCCTCTCTTGCCCCTCACCTTAGAGATCAGAGAGCTTGAAGGGGCTCGTCCAATCCCTCATTTTCTCTCAGCTTCAAGCGCTAGATTCCTCGAAAGCAGGGCTTGAATCAAGGTTTCTTCAAAATCCTCTAGGGGCTTAGAGCTTCTTGATGCGCTCTTTAACGCTATCTAACTCCAAAACTCGAAAACCAAAGTTCTCTTCGATCACGACTGCCTCTCCTTTAGCGAGGCTGTTCCCATTGATGGTCAGATCAAGCGGTTCCTCAGCCGAGCGGTTCAGCTCAATCACGGAGCCCTGCCCAAGCTGAACCATCTGGTAGATGGTCATCCGTGTCCGCCCCAACTCTACCCAGGCGGTGAGAGGGAGGTTGAGGAGCAACTCTAAGTTCTCTTCGTCGGGGGGTTCGTTGGGGGCTGGCCTCGAAGAGCGATACCCTGAACTGGGAGGCTCTCCCCCTCCTGGAGCCTGAGGGCGTTGTGGTGGAGGTTCTGGAGGGATCTCATCTCCCTCATTGTCGCTCTCATCTCCATCATCAAAGGCGGTGAGGAGAGCATCCAATTCACCTTGGCTGAGGATCTGCTTCATCTCCACCTTCTTGGATAAATGATTGCAAAGCCTTCGAGCATAACGTAGGCCGAGGAGATATGTGGATCTCTTCTCTCCCCCTTCTCCTCCTCTCTCTGCTCTTGAGCGCCTGTGGTTCAGCTCAACATAGACATCTCTCCAAAGCAGAGCAGCCTCCAAACCCTGAACCCCTGCCTCATCCTGTCCTTTGGGTGATCATGGACGGCTTGGGGGGCGAGGTCTTGAGCCTCTATCTGGAGCAGATTAAGGCCGCTGATGATGAGCCTGAATGGCCCTCAGGTCTGGCTCTGCTGCGCCGAGCGGGTTTCCGGTTGGCTTGGTCTGAGCGCGCTGAGAGTTTGCCGGTTCAGGGGCTCCCTGTTGAGGCCAGCCTCGTAACTGGGCGTTTTCCAAGCGAACACGGTATCACCGCAGAGCGCTTCTATATCTCTGGGGCCTCTGGAGATCTCCGTCGAGTGGACTTCAAGGGGACGAGCGCTGCAGCGCTTCGACACTTCGCGCCAGGTTTGGGCCCCTTGGAGGAGGAGAGCTTGCCCACTCAGCTCCTCAAGAGCCCAACGATCTATGAGCTGCTGGGTCCCAAACGACGCTCTGCGGTGGTCTTCGGCAGCTTCGCCAAAGGTGCGGAGTGGTCTCTCCCCGCTGATCGAGAGACCGGTCAGGCGGTGATGCTCTCTCATGAGATCGCCGCCGAGGCGGTCCCCCTCTTTGATCGTGGGAGCCGAGATGCGGCCATCAGTCTTCTGATCCAGGAGCGTCCTCCCGATCTCCTGACCCTCTATTTCCGTCAGATTTTGGTAGAGAGCCGCTTTGGTTCCAGTGGGGGCTGCGATGAGGGACGGGATCTCAGCGAGCTTCAGCTTCAAGCTCTCAAGGGGGTGGATGAGCAGCTTTGGCGTATTTTGCGCAAATATCGTCGCGCGCACCCCCAGGCTTTTAAAGAGACCAGCTTTCTCTTTACTGGCTCGGGTGGGGTGATCAGGGCTCCAGAGCGTCTTGACTCCACTCAGCTCGTCAGCCGCCTCGCGGCCAAAGCTTCAACTGAGTCTTGCAGCGCTTGGTTGAGGAAAGCGCGGGCTCAAGGAGATCTAGCCCTGGCTCTGGATGGGGGTCTCGCTCAGATCTTCCTAAGGAAGCAACCGCCCGGGATGGGACAGCTCTACAGAGAGCAGCTGGGCTGCCTCTCAGCTGCTCTAGAGGCACTGTTCCCCTCTCCCTGGCTCTCTATTGGGGCTTGGCTTCAGCCCGGCTCTTCTGCTCAGGCCCCGCGCAGCCTGCGCTATCAGTTGGCCTTCTCTCAGCGTCTCAGTTCTGGCCGTGAAGAGCGCCTACGCCAGAAGATCTTGAGGATGATTGACGACGGAGAGGAGACTCATGCAGGGGAGGCGCTTCTTTTCCCTGGCCCAAACCTGCGCTTTGAGGAGGAGTCAGGCACAGAGGCTCGCTGGGGAGGGATCGAGCAGAAGACGATGAGCGCAGCCTTCCTTCTGGCCAGTCGCTCCTTGGGAGAGATGGAGGTCAATGAGTTAAGAAGCATCTCGGTGGAGATGGTAGATATCGCTCCCACCATTCTGGCGCTCTTGGAGGCCCCAGAGGGAGATCTCCCCCGCGCACCTTTGCTGAGTTGGGTTAAGGAGGGAGAGCATCAGCACCTCGCGGTGCGGCATGCCCCCAGACAGATCAGCCCCCAGAGCCCCTACAAAGGACCCCAAAGCTTTCTCTTTGAGAAGGAGGATGTGTTGATCATCGGCTTGGAAGAGAGCAAGCTGATTTGGCCTCCAGATCAGTTTGTGATCCGTATGGGCGATCAGCGCTTTGTCTGGGATGCTGAGAAGGAGCGCTTCCCTGAGGGCCTCCCCTGCGAATATGGAGAATTTGGAGCCCTACGACGCTGGAGCTGCAAGCTGCCTGTCAAGCGAGAGCAGCCCTGGCGTCAACTCCTGGCTCTACGTCGCCAGCCCGAGGGGGACTCAGGAGAGGCTGCTCAGCGGAGTTTTCAGATCCACAAACAGTTTAATTTCAATCCCCAAGCACCTCAGATTCAGAGCCTTGAGTTGGGCAAGATCTGCAAAGATCACCTGGAGGTTAAGCTGCGCGCGGAGGATCTCCTAGGTCTAGAGCGAGCGGAGTTGATCCTGGTCGAGGCGCGTGGCCTGGGGCGACCCGATCATCAAGCCCTTGAGGCCAGCGTTCAGATCTCCCTGAGAAAAACAGAACTCAGCTGTGATCCTCTCTCTCTGAAGTGTAATCTTCCGCCTGTTGAGGGGCGTTTTGAGGGCCAACTGAGCCTGCCCTTCTCAAAGCAGATCTTGAGGCATCATCGCCGCAGCCTCCTCGCGCGAGCCCAGGGTCTTGGAGATCGAGAGGCGTTGCGGGCTCGCTTTAACGCTCAGCCTCCCACGCCTGAAGCGCAAGCACCCAAGCGCGCCTTTCTGCTCTTCCGTCTCTGCAATCTGGCGGGGCGCTGCAGTCAGCGTCCTCTAGTCAGTGACCGTGACTATCACGATCTCATCCAGGAGCCCTGCCCTTGATCCATCTACCCACCGCAGCTGGGGGCCGGGTGGAGCATCTCGTTCGCCTTGGGGCGGTGGTTCGACGGGGAGATCTCTTGGTTCGGATCAACCCCAAAGAGGGACCTGTTGAGGAGATCAGCGCTCCTCTAGATGGGGTTGTAGAGGTTCAGCGGCTCAAAAACCAAGAGGCGCCCAAATATGCTCGTGTCCTGGGGATGCGTCGACTGATCTTGGCAGATCGCTCTGGACGGGTTCAGTGGATCGCCACTTTGGGGCCTGTAGGCTTGAGCACCATGGTGGCGATCATCGCTCATGAAGAGGGAGTACGACCCCAGCGAGCGGGGACTCAAGGCTTTGTGGGTCATCGCTATGTTCAGCCGGGGGAGGAGGTGAGGCCAGGGCAGCCTCTCTTAGAGATTCGGGGAGAGGAGTTGGTCTAGCCCTGTCTGAAAAGAGCACGGTGAGTTGAACAGAAGAGCTCAACTGGCCACAGCTGCCTCGGTGGGACTTTCAGGCTTTAGAATCGTCAGATCTTTGAAGCATGTCCTTGGCTCTACTCGATCAAGACGTTGAGGACGCGGAAGACCACGCGACGGTTGGCGGCTCGATCCTTCTCGCTTTTTGGAGTCTTGACGCTGGGGTCCTTGATGCCTTTGCCGGTAGTGAGGAACTGAGACTCATCGACGAGGGTGCCCTTGTCCTTAGCATACTTCAGCACAGCCTTCATCACTGCACCCGCACGATCCTTGGAGAGCTTGTTCACCAGCTTGCCCATCTTCTTGAGGATCACTGGGCGCTCACCATCCGCCTTCATCTTGTTGATCTTGCTGGGATCAACATGGCCCACGATGTCGAGCATGGCGCCACCATAGTGAGAGGCCAAATCCAAGGTGCGAGCGAAGGCATCACCATACTTGGCGGCAGAGAACTCGTGCTGGTTGGGAGCAAACTTGATCTCAAACTCAAAGAGGGTGACTACGGCATCAGGGATCGCCTTAGGAGCAGCGGTCTCACGCTTGACCTTGACCTCAGCCTTCTTGACTCCATAGTCCCAGCCAGCATGAGCAAGCTTGGCGTTCTTTTTGATGTAACCATCCTTCTTAAGGAACTTCTGAATCCGCTGGTTGGTTGGCCCAAAGCCGACCAAGTTACCTTCATGTTGGAAGAAGCTGAAGTTGTCATCCTTGAGCTGGACGGTGCAATCAGCCAGCAGGCCCTCAATGTCCTCGCTCTTGCTGTCGCTGCCCATAAAGAAGGAGGAGGCTTTCTTCATAAATGCTTTGTTTTTAGGAAGCTTCTTCACTCCTTTGGCTGCATCTAGATAGGCAAAGGTCAAGTTCTTGACCATATCTTTATTGGCATCAAAGAAGTCCTTACGGACAGCAATCACATCAGCGATCATGCGGTTGGCGGTGCGGGTATCAAAGAGGATGTTGGAGCCCCCCTCAGCATCAGCAGAAACAATCGCTACAGCGTCAGGAGAGATACAGAAGGCTGCGCTGATGCTCTTATCCTTCTTAAAGGCAGAGGCGGGATCATCCTTGCCGCCTGTCAGCTCCTTCACCCAGAGGATCTCTACATCCTTGGCGCTGAGCCCTGCATCGCCCAGGACCTTATCCAGGAAGTCCATGTGGGGGGAGTATTGCTGGAGGACGATCTTCTTACCCTTGAGATCCTTGACGCTCTTGATGTCGCGCACCACGAGGCAGTCACCGCCAGTGCTCCAGGTGAGCTGGAGGATCACCACAGGCTGGGTGCGAGGGTCTTGATTGAGAACCTCAGAGGCTGCGTTGATCATGCCAAGGGTGCCGCGCAGGAAGGGAGAATCACCCTTCATATAGGCCTGCACCTGCTCAACAAAGTTGTCTTGAAGCTTGAGTTGAAGGTCTAATTTCTTTTTGCCGAAGATACTGCCCGCGTCGGTCTTGGCGCCGCCGTTGGCGAAGAGGGTGAGGACATCACCTCCCCAGGTAATCACCGGCATGGTGACCGTGCCGGGTTTGACGTCGCCGATGCTGGTCTTGCCCACCTTCTTACTGAAGGGCTTGTCAGGGGTGACAAAATTGGCCAGTGCCTGAGCACCAAACAGGCTGCAAGCGAGCAGGGCGATGATCCCAATAAGGCTTCGATTGACCATTCAGATTCTCCTGAAAAGGCTGCTCCTCGCAGCCGCCGAGGCAGCATAGCCTCGCTTGTGCTTGACTACAACGCTTTCTGACGCTTCTCCGAGAACTCAAAAGGGGGGTGAAAAACTTCGGCTAAAAGCCTGGGAGGCGAGCGATCAGGCTGCTCTCCTTGGGGCAAAGGCTGAAAAAGCTCTGCAGAGTATTGCCAAGAACTTCAAATGCTTACATGATACGAAAAAACGTTGAGGGAGCTTTAGATGACCAAAGGGGAGCTGATTGAGATCCTCGCTGCGCGTGAGAATTTTAACCTCAAGAGGGCTGAGACCGTCGTCAACACCATCTTTGACACCATGGCGGGGGCCCTGATCGTCGAGGATAGAGTTGAGATTCGAGGCTTTGGATCTTTTGAGGTCCGCCACTACTCTTCCTATCGTGGGCGTAATCCCAAGACAGGAGCAGAGGTCCATGTAAAGGCCAAAAAAGCCCCCTTCTTTAAGACCGGCAAGGAGCTTCGAGAGCGCGTTAACAGCTGAAGCCCCACGGCGGTCCCCCGATCATTTCACTTTTGGGATCAACATGTCCGCCCACTTTGTACACCTGCACCTCCATAGCCAGTATAGCCTCGTAGATGGTGCCATCCGTCTGCCTGATTTAATGAAGCGCCTCAAAGAGCTGGGGATGACCTCAGTGGCGGTCACCGATCATGGCAATATGTACGGCGCCATCGACTTCTTTAAACGCGCGCGTGCAGCAGGCATCAAGCCGATCTTGGGAGTCGAAGCCTATGTCGCTGATGGTCCCCGACAGGAGAAAAACGCCAGCTATCACCTTGTCCTCTTGGCGCGAAACATCCAGGGCTATCAAAACCTCTGCAAGCTGTTGAGCTTCGCCTCTCTTCAGGGCAGCTATCGAGGTAAGCCTCGCGTAGATCTGGATCTGTTGAGAGCACACCGTGAGGGCCTCATCGCTCTCTCCGCCTGCCTTGGAGGAGAGATCGCTCAGCACCTCCTTAAGAAGGGTTATGACTCTGCCCGTGACCGGGCTCAAGTCTATAAAGAGATCTTTGAGCCAGGGCGCTTCTTTTTGGAAGTACAACCCAACGGTATGAAGGAGCAGATTCAGCTCAATAAGGCCCTGCGCAAGATGGGAGATGAGCTGAATCTCCCCCTGGTGGCTACCAATGACTGCCACTACTTGGATCGCCGCGAAGCCAAGGCCCATGAGGTGCTGATGTGCATCGGCTGGGGAACCACCTTGGAGGATCCAAAGCGCATGAGGCACGAGGTGGATGCCTACTGGCTCAAGCCTCCCGAAGTGATGTGGGAGGAGCTGGGGCAGGAGTTCCCTGATGCTTTGGAGAACACCCTCCGTATCGCCGAAGAGTGCAATCTGGAGATCGACCTCAGCCAAACCTATCTGCCCAACTATGAGGTCCCCCAGGGCTATGATATCAGCAGCTACTTTGCTTATAGATCGCGAAAGGGCTTAGAGGCGCGCTTTGCTGAGTTTGATCGGCTGGGTAAGCGCTACCAACGCCAACCCTACCTAGATCGTCTTGAGTTGGAGCTGAAGGTCATCCAAAGGATGGGCTTCCCTGGCTATTTTATGATCGTCCATGACTTCATCGCTTGGGCCAAGGCGCAGCAGATCCCTGTGGGTCCAGGGCGAGGCTCCGGTGCGGGCTCCATCGTAGCCTATGCCTTAAATATCACTGATCTTGATCCCATCCCATACGGCTTACTCTTTGAGCGCTTTTTGAACCCTGAGCGGGTCTCCATGCCCGACTTTGATATCGACTTCTGTATGAACCGTCGGGGGGAGGTGATCGACTATGTGACCCAGAAATATGGGGCGCAGAATGTGGGGATGATCGCCACCTTCGGGGGCCTCAAGGCGCGGGGGGTGATCAAGGATGTGGGCCGCGTTTTGGGCCTGAGCTTCGCTGAGCGGGACAAGCTCTCTAAGATGATCCCTGAAGTCCTGGGCATCACCCTGAGCCAAGCCTTAAAGCAGGAACCCCGCCTAAGGCGAGCTGGAGAGAGTGATCCCCGCGTTCATGAGCTGTTGGATATCTCTCTGAGCTTGGAGGGTCTCCTCAAGTCTACAGGGATGCACGCGGCGGGGGTGGTCATCGGGGATAAGCCCATCTGGGAGTACTGTCCGGTCTACAAGGGGCAGAACGGTGAGATGGTCACCCAGTTTGCTAAGGAGGAGGTAGAGGAGATCGGCTTGGTCAAGTTTGACTTTTTGGGGCTCAAGACCCTGACAGTCATCGACGAGGCCCTGAAGATGATCAACCGAGGCAGCGCAGCGACAGAGGTCCTGGATCTCTCTACCAAGAGCCTGGATAACTCCTCGGTCTATGAGTTGATCAGTCGAGGAGACACCCAGGGGGTTTTTCAGCTCGAGTCCAGCGGCTTCCGAGAGATGCTGCAGAAGCTGCGTCCAGATTGCTTTGAAGATATCATCGCTGCTGTAGCCCTCTACCGCCCTGGTCCGATGGGCTCTGGGATGCACCTTGACTTTATCGATCGCAAACATGGGCGTAAGCAGATCAGCTACCCCCATGAGTGCTTGACGGAGATTCTTAGAGACACCTATGGGGTCATCGTCTATCAAGAGCAGGTGATGCAGATCGCCCAAGTGATGGCAGGATTTAGCTTGGGCGGTGCAGATCTACTGCGTCGCGCCATGGGCAAAAAGAAAGCCTCGGTGATGGCGGAACAGCGCGCGGTGTTTGTCAAGGGCTCCCAGGAGCGTGGGATTCCTAAAAAGACCGCCACTGAGGTTTTCGATCTCATGGAGACCTTCGCTCAGTATGGCTTTAACAAGTCTCACTCCGCTGCTTACGCTCTGTTGACCTACCAGACCGCCTACCTCAAGGTTTTTCATAAAGTAGAGTTTATGGCCTCCCTGCTCAGCAATGATCAGGACAACGCCGAGAAGGTAGCCAAGGGCATCCGTAACACTCGTAAGATCGGCATTGAGGTGCTGCCCCCTTCGGTCAATAACTCTATGGAGAGCTTTGATGTTGTGAAGGGTAAGATCCTCTTCGGTATGGGGGGGATCAAGGGGGTTGGGGGAATGGCGGTACAGTCGATCTTGGAGGCGCGAGAAGCGGGGCCTTTTGAGTCCTTCACGGACTTCTGCGAGCGCGTCGACCTGCGTAAGGTCAACAAGAAGACCATTGAGGCGTTGATCAAGACAGGAGCCTTTGACTTCCTTGAGCAGCCGAGGGCACGGCTGTTGGCGGGGATCGACAGCATCACCGACCGGGCTCAACGCAGTCAGAAAGATCGAGCCAGCGGTCAAGAGAGCCTCTTTGGGCTCTTCAGCTCTGCAGTGGAGAGTGAGAGCGGAGATGATTTTGGGCCAGAGCTGCTGGCGGTAGAGGAGTGGCCTATGCCGGAGCTGCTCTTCTATGAGAAGGCCAGCCTGGGCTTCTATGTAAGCGGTCACCCCCTGGACCGCTTCTCAGCGGAAATCAAGCGCTACACCAACACCTCTATTGAAGAGCTGCCCAGGAAAGAGAACTCAGCTCAAATCACCCTCGCAGGGATACAGACTGGGATTCGTAGCATCCCCCTCAAGCAGGGGACTGGCCGGATGGCCATTGTTCAGTTTGAGGATCACAGCGGCACGGTAGAGATCATCTGTGTTGGAGCGGACTTCGACCGCTATGAGGCCCTCCTCAGCTCCGATGAACCCTTGCTGATCAACGGCACGCTGCGTCTGGAGCGAGATGAGGGCAATACTCGCATCAGCGTACGCATTGGGCAGAGTCGGCGTAAGCGATCTGAGAATGGAGATCGGGATCAGGTCCTCTCCTTGGCGGAGGTGCGTCGGGAGCGCTCTCGACTGATGGAGTTGGAGATGAAGGCTGAGGAGCTCAGTGATGAACGCCTGTCTCATCTCCGAGCGCTCTTTTCAGATCCTGTTCATGAGGGGCGCTGTGAGCTGCGACTCAAACTACACACTGAGGAAAACAGCCAGGTACATATCCTCCTTCCTCAAACTCGGGTAGCCCCATCGGATAAGCTCTCCCACTCTTTAGAGCGACTCTTTGGGGAACACTGCCGAATCTCTCTTCGCTGAGAACAAAGGTCGATCATATACTCCTACGAACACCAACAAAGGTGCTCGGAAGATGGAGGCCTGATGCTCAGTTTGAAGCTTAAAGTTCCACTTACTGTTGTCGTTGCAATGATACTCTTTACGGCAGGGCTTTTATATATCGATTACCAAGGCAAGCTCGAATTGATTGAGCTTAATAAGCAGAGCACCTTGGAGAGTCTTGTTAAACAGTTCAATTCCGAGATTGAGTTGACAACTCAGGATGCTGAGGCTCGTGCAGAGCTAATTGCAAATATTTCTTCCATCAAGAAGCTCTTCCGCCAAGGTGTTGAACAGATCGAGGATGGACCTAAGAAAATAGAGCCTCCTAAGGTGGATGAGGATGGTAATGAAATAGAGGCTATCAAACCTGAGAAGATAGAAAATTTCCGCCAACAATTGATCGATGAACTACATGATACCTACCAAGTTCAGAGCGCCAAGTATGGTGCTGTTCAAGCTCAATTTCACCGCCCACCTGCCTGGAGCTACTACAGGCTCCATGATAAACTGAAAAACGACGACGACCTCAAAAATTTTAGATTTACGGTTCTAGAAGTCAACGATAAGAAACAGGTATTTTCTGGCCCTGAGATCGGACGTAGTGGTCTTGGTATTCGAGGTGTTGTTCCTGTCGATGATGAAGAGGGTCATATCGGATCCTTTGAATTTGGTCTTAGATTTAAACCGATTCTAGACCGTCTTAAAGCTTCACATGATGTTGAGATCAGCCTCTTCCTTGATGCCAGCCCTCAAAAGAATATTACTTGGGAAAAATGGCATGATGAAGCTGGTGATGACATTGGAACTTTTAAACATATCTTTAGTACCGATTCAACACATATTGCATCTCTGCTGGATGCTCAGACGCTGATTGGGGCGACCGAGCAGCAGCGGTTTGACCACCACATAGGCAAAAAGAAGTTTGGGGTCATCCTCTCACCTCTCAAGGACTTCTCGGGCAAGCGCATTGGAGTTTTTGCCATCGCCAAAGATTTCAGTGAGTTTGAACAGATCGTTGCACTCTCGATTCGCAACGCTCTGCTCCTCTTTTCTCTGGGAATCATTCTCTTGGTCCTTCTCCTTTTTGGCTTGCTTCACTTCATGATCCTCGGCCCAATCGCCCAGATCACTCGCGCCGCAGATCGAGTCAGTTTGGGGGATTTGGAAGAGCCTATGATCCTTGAACGCAAAGATGAAGTAGGCCAACTCTCTGAAAGCTTTGAGCGGATGCGAGTGAGCCTCTCTAAAGCGATGCAAGCTCTTGAAGAGGAGGAGTGAGTTACTTCCGGGCGCGTTGCTTGGCGATCCGCCGTCCTTCAAAAAGCACGGGATCTTTATGCCCCGCTTGGATCAGTTCCTCAAAAATCTTTAGAGCCGACTCTGGTTGAGCCCGCGCTAAGAGGATGATACCCAGGGCGGTACGCGAGGCCAAACCTCCAGGATCATTAGCCTCCAAAATTCGCTGCTGCGCCTCTGCCTCTTCCAGACGGCTGCTGTGGAGTAGAAAATGGATATAGTCCATCCTCATCCCTGGCACCTGAGCCATAAGCTGAACCCCCTGTTTGAGGGTCTGCTCAGCTCGATCTAGATCACCTCGACTGTAGTAGAGCATCGCCAGATCGGACTTCATACGCGGATCATCCACGCGGATCTGCTCTTCACGAGCGCGCCACTCTGCGGCAACCTGAGCATAGCGGGGATCCCGATCCAGCTCCTCTCGGATAAGTCGTAGAGCATCAAAAGCCCTTACCCGCAGGATCCGGCGGGGATCTTTTAGGGCTCTCTCTACTGCCTCCTGCGCTTGAGGCTCCGATCTACGAGCCAAGCTGCCCACCGCGTAGTAGCGAATTAAAGGGTGTGGGTCCTGAACCAACCTAAGGAGAGGCGCTAAGGCCTTGGGAGCCTCTGGGCGCTCTCCTAAAAAGTGAGCCGCGCTGCCCCGCTCCACCAAGCTAAGGCTGGAATCTTCTGCCCAGCGAATCAGGATCGACAGAGGATAGCGTTTCTGATTGAAGATCTGATCCAGGGTTTCAGCACGCTCCAGCATCCGAGCACGATAGGCTTGAAAGTGTGGCTTATCTCCAAACCAACGCTGTAGATGCTGTTCAGCCCACTCCGCTGAGTCATGCTCATGGCAGCCATTGCAAGCGTTGGGGATCCCGAAGCGGCGGCTGAGCTCAGGGAGGGGGCTGCCGATGCTGTGATCCGTGCTGAACATATCCATATCCAGATCCAGCTTGGGCATATGGCAGTTGACGCAGCGGCTCCCCTCAGACTCAACACTATGAAAGCTGTGCTCTTTAAGCTTGGTTTTGTGTTCTACATGGCAGCGAGTACAGATGACATTGGCCTCCTCTACTGTCTTACCTCGAGTAGAAACCAAGCTGTGAGGAGGATGGCAGCTGTTGCCACAATCCAGCTTTTGAGGAGAGCGTCGGAAACAGGTGCTCTGCATATAATCAACGAAGTGATAATTCAAAGTAGAGTTGCGTCCATCTACATGAAAATAACCGCTTCTCCAAAGATCGGGAGCGTAGTAGTCATAGAAGTTATCACCTGGCGTATAGCCCTCTTGGAAGATCACCTTACCCCCATGACAACCTGCGCAGATCTCGATACTCTGCTCTGTATCATACTCTTGGATGGGTGCTAGAGTTGAGGGTTGAACAGCTCCAGAACTCAGCTCTTTCCAAAGCTGTACATGCTGGCTACCCGGTCCATGACAGGACTCACAGTTGATCGCAGGATCAAAATGGCTCTGATAGCGATCGCTTTTGAGGTCATAGCGTTTCCGAGGCTGGCTGGAGTGACACTCCATACAGACTCGATTATAAGTGCGACCATAGTTGTTCCAGAAGAAAGGATGGGTATGATTAAGGGCATCCCCTTCGACGACAGGACCCTCTGTTGAGTCTCGCCAGCGCTCATCTTGAACGTTCCAATAGGTGGGCAAGATCTGGAGACGACCATCCTTATGTTGGTGAAGGTAGGCCTGATGGCGAGCGATGCCGATGGTAAAGTTGATCTCATAGCGCTGCTCATGCCCTCTGCGATCCCGATGTTCCATAAAGTAACGCCCCCCCTCTTGGAACATATGTGATCGGCTTCCTTGGTACTCGTAGATATTCTCCTTCTCAAAGTCTCCCCGGATACTCTCCGGGCTGGGGCGGGTCATATTGAAGCGGTGGTGGGAGAGGCTCCACTCTTTATAGATCTGCTCGTGGCAGCCCTTACAGCTCTCTGAGCCCAGGTGCTCCAAAGAAACCTCCGGAGCCTCCTCGCAGCTCAGCTCTTGAGGCCTTGGCGCTGTTCTCAATGACCACCAAAGGCCCAGCGTGATGAGGAGAGCCAGAGGAAGGGCTCTCCCAAACAGTGTATGACGCATCATCGCCTCCCTTCGGCGGAGAGTGTATCTTGTTCCCGGACTGTTGGGGATGGAGGAGCGCGTACAAAATGGGACCAGAGAGGGAACAGGTGAGACGTTACTACGAACTGCATGAGGAGGTTTATCAGAAGCTCCGGGAGCGTGGTGAAGAGGCTTGGGGTGCTCAAGACTATGAGCGCTTTGATCTGCTGCCTTTCTTAGAGGAGATTTTAGAACGACTCTCTTTGCCTCCAAGAGCCAAGGTTTTGGAGTTGGGTTGTGGCAGCGGACCCCTCTCCTGTGCTCTGGCTGAGAGGGGCTTTCAGGTGGAGGGGATCGATATCTCGGCGACCGCCATCGAGATGGGTCAGGAGCAGGCCCAGCGCCGGGGGCTCTCCATCCACTTCAGGGTAGCTGATCTCTGCCGTGATTTTCTAAAACGGGAGGGCTATGATCTCATCATCGACGCCCATTGCCTTCACTGTATCGCCTTGGAGGAGGAGCGCAGCCTCGCGCTGGCCAATATCCATCAGGCGCTCAAGCCGAGAGGCTACTTCGCCTCAAAGATGATGCTGGGTCATACACCGGAGGCTTACTCTGGGCTCGACCGCTTGGATGAACAGGGGCGTTGCTGGAGAGCCAGTGATCTGCCTGGCAATCCTCGAGAGTGGGTGGATGGACGCTGGTGGATCCTTCAGCGCCTTATTCGCAAACGATCCGAGGAGTATCTCCAAGAGTTTGAGGCGGCGGGTTTCTCTATCATCTGGCAGGAGGTCCTAGAAGATTCAGAGGGGTTTAAGGATTATCGAGCGATAATGCAGTTTCAATAATCGGGCGGGTGGATGAGACAGAGACCTTGACGCTCATGGGGCGGTTTTGAGCCATCAGCCCAATGGCAGCTTGTGCCGGACCGCCAGAGAAAAGGATGACTCATGATGTGGACGCCCAGCCTGCTCTCTCTGATCCTCTCAGCCCCCCTCCAAATCGTCCCCCCAAAGGAGCCGGAGCCCTTCGAGGCTCGAGATTATGCATCGGCTCCGATGATCCGATC
Source organism: uncultured Nannocystaceae bacterium (assembly GCA_964384025.1). Classification (GTDB taxonomy): domain Bacteria; phylum Myxococcota_A; class Bradymonadia; order UBA7976; family UBA1532; genus CAYLJJ01. The sequence continues at coordinate 17,444 of CAYLJJ010000053.1, read as the reverse complement.
ACCTTCGCGACCTCTCTACCAGACGAGTATCAGCTCATCCTCGACACCCTTACCCTGGCTGGCGTCTCCTCGACTCATGCGCTCCAATGGATCGAGGATGCTCGGCAAACCGGCATGATGGCTCGATTTTCATTGCCCCGATGAGGCGCTCGATGCTGAGCCCTCATAGAGGATTGGCTGCCCTCGAATTAGACCCCAACCTGTACAATAACAGGCGCTTCCCCCGTGCATATCGTTCGTTCACTGAGGCGAGGAAGAGGTTGGATTGCGAGTTCTGAGCAGCCTGGGATAACTTTCCCCCCTACCAGGGGGTGATATGCAGCGAGTCTGGATTGGACTTTTTCTCTTCTTATGGGCCTGTGACGATGGGGCTACTGAGGCGGGAGATGCCTCAAGCCTAGAGCAGCTGGATTTCGCTCTAGATGTTTATCGACATCCTGATGTTTATCGACCTCCAGATGGAGGTTTCTCTCGCTCAGGCTTCAAGGAGCCTTGCCAAGACAATCAAGATTGTCAAGGTGGCTTCTGTGTCCCCTTTGAGGATCGCTTTGTGTGCAGCATCCCCTGTCTGGCTGATGGCTGCCCTGACGGTTGGAATTGTCATGGGGTGGCCAATACGAGTCCAGATGTTGTCTTTATCTGCTTTCCTCCCGAAAACCGCCTCTGCGGTGTCTGTATGGGTGATGAGGATTGCCCCAATGGCCGCTGTATTCCTCTGGACGGGGTGCAGATCTGCGGTCTGGACTGCCTAGAGGACAGTAACTGTCCTGAGGGCTACCTCTGTCGAGCAGAGGAGGGGGGGGCTGGGCAGTGTCTACGGGCCAACGGCAGCTGCACCTGCGATCAGGATCGCGCTGGAGAGGAGCGCCTCTGCGAGCGGAGTAATGGGTGGGGGGCCTGCTATGGGCGTGAGATCTGTGATGTTCAACGAGGCTGGATCGACTGTGGGGCAGAAGAGCCCGCTGCCGAAACCTGCAACCAGATCGACGACGATTGTAATGGCCTCACCGACGACATCGAGGGCTTGGGAGAGCTGTGTACGCGGGAACTGGAGCTTGAGGGAGAGCTGAAGTCCTGCACAGGCTTTCTACAGTGCAGCCCAGAGGCATCGGCTCCGCTCTGCACCGCCGCTGAGCCGATGGATGAGCTATGCAATTACCTAGATGATGATTGTGATGGAGAGGTAGATGAGAGTTTTCCAGAGCGGGGGGAGATCTGTATTGCGGGTCTGGGTGCTTGCCGTCGTATGGGGGTGCTGGACTGCTCTGAAGATGGCCTGACGACCCTCTGTGGGGCGGAACCGGGCCTCTCGGAGCCAGAGCACTGCGATGGCATCGACAATGATTGCGATGGGGAGGTGGATGAGGAGTTCCCTGGCCTGGATGGCCTCTGTGAGGTGGGAGAGGGGGGCTGTCGTCGCGCAGGAACCTTGCGCTGTAGTGAGGATGGCTTAAGCAGCCTCTGTAGCGCTGAAGGAGGGACACCTGAAGAGGAGATCTGTGATGGCCTGGACAATGACTGTGATGGGGAGATCGATGAGGAGCACCCCCAGCTCTATGAACAATGCAGCGTTGGAGAGGGGATCTGTCGCCGCGCGGGCTTTTTGGATTGCAGCTCAGACGGTCAGGAGCTGAGCTGCTCTGCGGAGCCTGGGCTCCCTGGAGTCGAGCGCTGTAATGGCTTAGATGATGACTGTGATGGGGAGATCGATGAGGAGTTCCCCCAATTGCACAGCCCTTGTAACAGCGGTCATGGCCTCTGCGAGCGCACTGGTGTGATGATCTGTGGAGCAGATTTTGAGGTGGTTTGTAACGCTGAGGTTATTGAACCCTCTTCTGAACTCTGCAACGGTCTGGATGATGATTGTGACGGGGAGGTCGATGAAGATTTCCCTTTACGCAACACCCTCTGTACACGAGGTCAAGGGACCTGTCTTCGTGTCGGGGTTTGGGATTGCAGCGAGGGGGGTCATGAGCTGCTCTGCAACGCAGCCTTTGTAGAGGCAGGGGCTGAGCGCTGTAACGGTCTGGACGATGATTGTGACGGGGAGATCGATGAAACCTTTCCCGAGCTGGGGCAGATCTGCAGGGATGGGCTGGGCCTCTGTGAGCGGGTGGGGGTACACCGCTGCACTCCTGACGAGGCAGCGACCCGCTGTGAAGTAGAGGCTGGAGAGCCCGCTGAAGAGCTGTGTGATGGCTTGGACAATGACTGTGATGGAGAGGTGGATGAGGAGTTTGAGGGCCTTAACGAGCTGTGCAGCACGGGCCAAGGAAGTTGCTTGCGGACAGGGATCCAGAGCTGTAGTGATGGCGGCTTAGAGCTGATCTGCAGCGCCGAGGCGGGCAGCCCTGAACAGGAGCGCTGTAACGGCTTAGACGATGACTGTGACGGAGAGGTGGATGAGGATTGGCCCGAGCGTTTGAGCCCCTGCTATGTGGGCCAGGGTGATTGCCAACGCTCTGGGGTTCAACGCTGTGCTCCTGATGGCCAAAGCCTCCTCTGTGATGCTGAGATCATCCCCCCTGTTGAGGAGATCTGCGATGGCCTAGATAACGACTGCGATGGTGTCACCGATGAGGATTGGCCAAGCTTAGGCACCGCCTGCGTTGTAGGTCTGGGCCTTTGTCAGCGCTCTGGTGTCCAGCGCTGTGATCCTGAGGGGAGGGGTCTACGCTGTGATGCTGAGAGCATCCCCCCTGCTGAGGAGATCTGTGACGGCTTGGATAATGACTGCGATGGCGCCACCGATGAGAACTGGCCAAGCTTAGGCACCGCCTGCGCTGTAGGCCAGGGTCTCTGTCAGCGCTCCGGTGTTCAGCGCTGCGATCCTGAGGGTGGAGGCCTACGCTGCGATGCCAACGCCGCTGAGCCTGAGGAGGAGCGCTGCAATGGTCTAGATGATGACTGTGATGGAGAGACTGATGAGGGCTTCCCTCAACTCAACGAGGTTTGCGTTCTGGGTCAGGGGCTCTGTATGCGTGTGGGGATTCAAACCTGCCTAGCGAATGGTTTAGACACTGTATGCAACGCCACACCAGGAGAGCCAATTCCTGAGATCTGCGACGGCCTAGACAATGACTGCGATGGAGAGCGCGATGAGGAGTGGCCTCAGCTCGGGAGCGGCTGTGAGCGTGGACAGGGGATCTGTCGACGCGCTGGAGTGATGAACTGTGATCCTGAGGATCCACAGGCTCTCTTTTGTGATGCTGAAGAGGTTGAGGGTCACGCAGAGAGCTGCGACTACCAGGATGAAGATTGCGACGGTGTGGTAGATGAGCCCTTTATAGATGAGGCGGGGCGCTATCTCCATCTCAACCACTGCGGTGCCTGTGGATCTAACTGTCAGCTCCTCTGGGAGCCGGATCCTGCAGCCTTTGGGCTTGAGCCTCGCTGTGCCCTCTTGAGCGGTGTCGCCCAGTGCAGCTTTGATTGCTTGCCAGGGTTCTTAGACGCGGACGGTGTGCCCAACAACGGCTGTGAGCTGCAGATCGACGCCCTGGCTGTTTATGTCTCAGCCCACGGCGGTCGAGATACAGCAGATTGCGGTGAAGTCTCAGCCCCCTGCGCCCGCATTGAACAGGGCCTGGATCGGGCTCAGGAACAGGGACTGCGGCGGGTGAGGGTCTCCGATGGAGTCTACCGAGAGGATGTCACCCTTCGCGCGGGGATCGATCTTTTGGGAGGGCATCATCGAACCCAATGGATTCAAGATCCAGAGCTGAACATCACTCTTATCGAGGGCAGCAACTCGGGAGCCCTTGATCGTCGCGCTGTCAGCGCCCTCGATATCCAGATCCCCACCCTCCTTGAGGGTTTTGTGATCCGTGGCGCCTCTCCCCTCATCTCGGGCAACTCCTATGGCCTCTATATCCGAGACTGTGACGACAGCTTAGAGATCCGCGACTGTCGGATCTTCGCGGGGGATGGCGGTCGAGGCTCTGATGGAGACTCAGGAGAGAGCGGTGAGCCCGGAGAGGATGGCGTCAATGGAGAGGTTTCTGAGGGCAAAATCGACTATGGCCCCTGTCCGCCCTCTGACCCCATCGTGGCGATCGCTGGAGGCTTTGGAGGGCAGCTCAACTGTGGAGAGCAGGATGTCAGCGGAGGGCGAGGGGGCTACACAACCTGCCCTGTCTTTGATCAACACGCTCACGATGGCTTCGTCGGCAAGGGTCCACTCGGCGCCCTGGGCGGGGAGGGGGGGTGGGATATGGTGGCCTTGGATGACAGCTCATGTACCGTCTCCGGCGAGGGCAATCCAGATGCAGAGGATGGACACAATGGAGTCTCAGGCCAAGATGGCAGGGGTGGAGATGCGGGCTTAACCCTGGAGCAGATCTTGGGAGGGCACTGGCGAGGAGAGGCGGGTCAGACAGGCGAGGATGGTCAGCCAGGAGGCAGCGGAGGAGGAGGTGGTGGTGCCGCTGGAGTGCGCATCTGGTGGTGGGAGAACATTATGGGGATACGCGCTGCAGATTTTGGGGCCAGCGGTGGAGGTGGTGGCAGCGCAGGCTGCTCAGGTCTCGGCGGCGGCGGTGGAGGCGCAGGGGGAGGCTCCTTCTCGATCTTTATCCTCTTCAGTGGAGAGGGGCCACAGGATCTTCAGAGCTTCCCCCGTTTGATCTCTAATGAACTCAACCGTGGCTTGGGAGGAGCTGGGGGGACAGGAGGGATCGGCGGTGGCGGCGGCGAGGGCGGCGTCGGCGGCGATGGAGGTTTGCCCAACCCCAACCCAGATCTTCTCATTATGCCTCACTGCTCGTTCCAGGCGGGTTCAGGTGGCCATGGCGGTCGAGGTGGCCATGGCGGTGGTGGGGGAGGCGGCACGGGGGGGATCAGCTATGACATCTTCGTCAACAACAGCAATGCCCTGAGCCCGGCCAGTTATCTGAATGACAACCTCTTTGGTCTGCCTAACGATTATGTAACTTGGGGTCGAGGAGGAGCTGGGGGCAGATCCAGTGACACTGAGGGCGGACAGGGAGGCACTGGAGTCAATGGCCACTCTGGGCTGTTCATGGAGTTGCCCTGAGCAGAAGGGACTTCTCTGAAGAGTAGAAGAGAGCGCGCATCGAGATTAGGATAGGGACTGGAAAAGATGCGGAGGTCCCATGCGTTACACTCTCTGGATTCTTCCCCTGCTTCTCTCCTGCTCCATCGAGCGTCAAAATGACGAACTCGGCAAGGAGGAGGGGGTGGATGAGGAGCATCTGGGCTTCGACACAGCGCGAGATCTTGGAGCCTCATCAGATGTGGATGTTCAAGATCTCCAGCCAGACACAGCTCCTCTGAGAGACCAGGAGATGGATGAGGGGCGCTTTCCAGATCAAGACCCAGCGGATCAGCAGCTTGACCTCTCTCTGAGAGATACACCCTCAGATGAAGCTTCCCCAGACCTAAGCCTGGATGAAGGCCTCCCCCCAGATCTGAGCCTGGATGAGCAGCTCCCCGATCTCAGCTTGGATGACGTGCTGCTTCAGGATCTCAGCTTAGACCAGGAGGGGAGCGAGGCGGGAGAAGATGCAGGGGGTTTAGTAGAGTTTGAGGGGGAGATCATCTCCCCCAACCAAGAGGGGCAGTGTGTAGAGGAGCCCTTTGAGGTACAGATTCGCTTAGAGGGACCTGAGGGGCCTGAGGTTCAGCTCAGCCTCCTGCTCAACGGGGAAGAGCAGCTCTCCTATAGAGCCCAAGCTCCTGAGGAGCGCACGGTGATTTTGGATCCTCATCTGATGGAGGAGGGCTGGATTGAGTTGAGCCTGCGTCTGGAGTTGGATGGACTGAGCGAGGAGTCAGAGCCTTTTCTGCTCCGTTATGATCGTCAAGCCCCCAGCCTTCAGTTCCAGGGTTTTCCTCCAGAGGAGAGCTGTCTCTTAGAACCGGTCAACCCACAGATGAGTGCTCAGGATGAGCTGGATCTCTCTCCTCTGGTTCGCCAGTGGAGCGAGCGTGAGGCTTGCTTCCAGATCTGGTATGCCGAGGGAGAGGATGACTGCGGACACCTGAGTCAACTCCAATACAGGCTGCGCCTACCTGAGATCCCCAGCTTGCAGATGAACGGGCTGAGCCCCGGCTTGCAAGTCGAGGCTCGCCCTGAGTGGAGGCTTGAGGGTCCTGCGGCTTGTGGAGAGTTGGGGGAGGCGCTGCTCTCTCGTAGAGGTGAGGCCGCGCAGCCCCTGGTCTCTGGAACCCTGCTGGACAGGCCGGGGCGCTATGAGCTGGAGATCCCCATCTTTGATTGCGCTGCTCGATCTGAGATCCAGCGCTTCTCATTCTCGATCAATGAGGCCCCTATAGCGGTTCCAGTTCCCGCAGAGCATCCTCAACTCGATCCTGATTATCCTCAGAGCTATCGAGTTCAGGAGGGAGCGACCTTGATCTTGGATGGTCGTCTCTCCTCTCCTCCAGAGGGAGAGGACCATATCGTTCTTTATGAGTGGAATTTTGATCCTCAAGGCGAGTTTGAGGTTCAGGCGATCGGCCCTCAACCGCACTTCCCCACTCAGGAAGATGGGATCTTCAGCGCTACGCTTAGGGTTACAGATGGCTTCGGCGCTGAGACCAGCGCTCAGTTTCGTATCTTTGTTGAGGATATCGATCCTTTGGCGGTCCCCGGAGGGCCCTATCTTGGAGTGATGGGGCTGCCTCTGCGCCTTGATGCAAGTGGCAGCTTAGACAACCCTGCCGATCGCCTCAGCGCTTTTCATTGGGAGTTTGGGGATGGAGAGGAAGCAGATGGGGCTCAGGTGGAGCATATCTATGCGGCGGTGGGGCGCTATCAGGGACGGCTGACGGTTGAAGATGAGGAGAGCAGCCACAGTGCTGAGTTTGAGGTGAGCATTCGTGAGACAGGGAGCGATCCAGAGATCTCAGGGATCGAACTCCCTGAAGATCTCGTCGAGTTAAGGGAGCTTAGCTTTAGGGTCCTGGCTGAGCCGGGAGATCCTCTGGACCCCATCTTGGGATATCGCTGGAGCTTCAATGGAGAGGAGGGCGCCCTGCTGCCCCACCCTGAGGGCGCTGAGACAACACACAGCCTCCTCTACCCAGGCAGCCTGAACCTGCACATCCAAGTTCTAGATTTCGACAGCTCCAGCAGCTTAGAGCTGGAGGTGGAGCTGCGTGAGATGAGCATGAGGGAGCTCTTGGAGCACAGCCTTACCCAGCTTGAAGCTCACCTGGGCACTGATCCTGGCCTCCAAGCTTACCAAGCTCTAGAGCGCGGGCTTTGGGCTGAGAGAGAGGGGCTCAGGGGCACGCTCTTCTTGGCGATGGATGAAGCTCTGGGCTGGTCGGAGTTGGGCTTGGCTCAGGGCGCAGATCTACTGCCCCTGATTTTTGCATTGGGGCGCCAAGCTTGGCGTGAGATGAGGGACCTCATTGAGAGCAGTTCTCCCTCTCAGGATCCCAGATATATTGAAGCACTACGGCGCTTTAATCTGGCAGTTCCTTTAGCAGATCCAGGCTTCATCTTGCGTCTGGAGCGGGCGCCAGGCTTGGCTCGTCGTCTCCTCCAAGAGCTGATCTGGAGCCATCGCCTTCTGGAGGAGCTGAGCACACCTTGTGGGCGCTTTGACTTCTTTGATGGTGATCCTCTGAGCATCCAAGCGGGCTTGGAGTGGCTTGACCAGAGCATCACAGAGTTGCTGGCACGAGAGGGTCTACCTGAGCCTCAAGCCGTGGAGGAGTTTCAGGAGCGTTTGGCGCGACTCTACCACCTTCAAAGCCCTCTGATTCCCTGCTTGGAGTGGCCCAACTGTCTCAGCGCGGAGGGACGCCTTGAGCAGATCCAGCTCAGCGTAGAGTTGAGCCATGACTTAGACAGATTGGAAGAGAGTGGGTTGGAGGTAGAGAGTTGGAGGAGCTGTCTGGCTGCTGGCGCCCGAGGTTTTGTAGAGGCCAGCGTACAGCGCGCCGAGGAGCGCTGCCCAGAGGCCCGCACGCTCCTTCTTCAGAACCACGCCGATCTTGAGAGCCTGGGAGAGGAGCTGAGGACTCACGGGGGAGATCTAGCCCTTCAGCTCCTTGAACAGCAGCTCTGCGGCAACGTGGAGCTTTATAACGACTGCATCCGCGACGAGAGAGATCTTTGGAGGAGTTGGCCCCAGAACTGCCCCGGTCACAGCTGCCCTCCCTGCCCTGCAGGGACCTTCTGCGATCAACAGCTCAGGCTCTGTCGTTATGGCTGTGAGCAGGAGTCCTGCCCTGAGCTTGGCTCCAGTTGCAGGGATGGGATCTGCGGGCGCTTCTGAGAACAGACTTGAAACCCCAGGAGTTCGCGGTCAAGGTTCCGCACCTGAACTCCAGGAGACCCCTATGTCAAAAGGAAGCCCAAAGGCCCTGGTCATTGTCGAGTCCCCCGTCAAGGCCCGCACGATCCGAAAATTCCTCGATGACTCCTTTCAGGTCGAGGCGTGTATGGGCCACGTTCGTGACCTGCCTTCTTCAGCCAGCGAGCTGCCCGTAGAGATCAAAGGGCAGCCTTGGGCGCGCTTGGCGGTCGATGTTCAACATGGCTTCCAACCTGTCTATGTCATCCCCAGCCAGAAGAAAAAGGTGGTTACTGAGCTGAGGCGTGCCTTAAAGAGCGCTGAGGTTCTCTATATCGCGACCGATGAGGATCGAGAGGGGGAGTCTATTGGATGGCATCTCCTAGAGGTGCTTAAGCCTAAGGTTCCCAGCCATCGCATGGTCTTTCATGAGATCACCAAGAGCGCAATCCAGAAGGCCCTGGCTCAACCCCGACAGCTGGATATGCGCCTGATTCAGGCTCAGGAGGCGCGCCGTGTCCTGGATCGTTTGGTGGGTTATACGGTCTCTCCGCTGCTCTGGAAGAAAGTAGGGCAGGGGCTCTCGGCGGGTCGCGTCCAGAGCGTCGCTGTGCGCCTACTGGTCCTTCGAGAGCGAGAGCGGATGAGCTTCGTCTCTGGGAACTGGTGGGACCTCAAGGCGCAACTTCAGAAGAGCGGCCTTAGCTTCGACGCTCAACTCAGCGCCATTGGAACGCAGAGCTTAGCCACAGGGAAAGATTTTGATGAGCGCAGCGGAAACCTCAAAGAGGGGCGCAAAGTATTTCTCTTGCGGCAAGCTGAAGCGGAGGCGCTGAGAGATCGTCTGCGTGGGCTGCCGCTCAAGGTCCTCTCTATAGAGCGCAAGGAGTCCAACCGCCAGCCCTACCCTCCCTTCACCACCTCTACGCTCCAACAGGAGGCCAACCGCAAGCTGGGACTCTCAGCCGCCCAGACGATGAAGACCGCCCAACGCCTCTATGAGAACGGGCATATCACCTATATGCGGACCGACTCGGTTAACCTTGCGGAGGAGGCGGTTCAAGCGATCCGGCAGGGGATCGAGCTTCGCTTTGGCCCTGAGCTGCTCTCTTCAAAGCCTAGGCGCTTTAGCACTCGCAGCAAGGGAGCCCAGGAGGCCCATGAGGCGATCCGTCCAGCGGGGACCGCGATGGCGACCGCTGAGGAGTTAGCGCTCTCCGGCCAGGAGGCGCGGCTCTATGAGCTGATCTGGAAGCGCAGCATCGCCACTCAGATGCGAGCCGCGCGCCTCGCCTCTACCAGCTTGCGCTTGGGTCTTAAGGATCCAGAGACGGGGCATCAGATCAGCTTCCGCGCCAGCGGGCGTCAGGTGATCTCTCCAGGTTTCTTTAGAGCCTATGTTCGCGGGACAGATGATCCCAGCGGCCAGCTGGACAATCAGAGCAAGCCCCTCCCTCAGCTTGAAGAGGGAGAGCTGCTCTCCTGCTCCAGTTTGGAGGCCCTGAGCCACGAGACCCGGCCTCAGGGGCGCTATACAGAGGCGACCCTCGTCAAGGCTCTGGAGACCCAGGGGATTGGGCGTCCCAGCACCTACGCCTCGATCATCGAGACCATCCAGCAGCGGGGCTATGTCAACGCCACAGGGCGGCAGCTGAGCCCCACCTTCACCGCAATGGCGGTCACACGCCTCTTAGAGGAGACCCTCCCCAAGGTAGTGGATGTTGACTTCACAGCCTCGATGGAGACTTGGCTGGATTCGGTCACCACGGGGGGGAACAAGCAGGCTTACCTTGACGAGTTCTATAACAAAGAGCTGCTTCTCTCGATCGCCGCAGGAGAGCAGATCGACGCTCGTAAAGTCTGCACCTTTGAGGGGGGCAATCTGGGAGAGTGTCGCCTTCGGGTGGGGCGCTATGGTCCCTTCTTAGAGCAGCCGGAGGGCAAACCCATCTCCCTCCCGCAGAAGATCGCTCCCGCCGATCTAAACTCCGCTTTTATCGAAGAGCTGCGCGCCCGAGCGGAGCGAGGTGAGGTGCCTTTGGGTCGCCACCCTGAGAGCGGTGAGCCGATCTTCCTTAGAGAGGGTCGCTTTGGTCCCTATATCCAGTTGGGCGAGGTGAGCGAAGAGCAGCCCAAGCCCAAGCGCCAGTCTCTGCTCCCCAAGATGGATCCTGAGACAGTGGATCTGGAGAAGGCCCTCGCGCTCTTAGCGCTCCCTCGGCTGTTGGGTCTTCATCCAGAGAGCGGAGAAGAGATCCGAGCAGGCTTGGGGCGCTATGGCCCCTTTGTTCAACATAAGAAGGAGTATGCCTCCCTCAAGAGAGAGGATGATCTCTTCAGCGTGGACCTAGAGCGCGCTCTGGAGATTTTGGCGGAGAAGGCCAGTCGGGGGCAGAAGTCAGAGCCCTTACGACTCTTGGGAGAGCACCCCGAGGATGGAGAGCCCATCGCGGTCTTAGAGGGGCGCTACGGCCCTTATGTCAAACATTTGCGTGTCAACGCTTCTCTCCCTAAGGGGGTCACGGTAGAGGAGATCAGCCTAGAGCAGGCCCTTGAGCTGCTGGAAGCGCGGCGCAGTCGGATCCAGAAGAAAGCAGGCGCCAAAAAGAAGGCCAGCGCCAAGAAGAAGAAACCCGCTACCCGAAAGAAGGCCAGCGCCAAGAAGAAGAAACCCGCTACCCGAAAGAAGAGCAGCGCCAAGAAGAAGCACCCCCCTACAAGAAAGAACAGCAGCTCCAAGAAGAAGCCACCCAGTAGAAAGAAGAGCAGCGCAAAGAAGAAGCCCCCAACTCGAAAGAAGAGCAGCGTCAAGAAGAAGCCCGCCACCCGAAAAAAGGCCAGCAGCACGGCTTAGGAGATCCTGAGAGGCAGGAGAGAACGGTGACGCGCAAAGAACCCCGTGAGAAGCGCCAACAAGCGATCATCAATGCGGCGATCTCTGAGTTTATCGAGAAGGGCTACGAGGGGGCCTCTATGCAGAGCATCGCCAAGCGAGCGGGGCTGACCAAGGGGGGGCTCTATCACTACTACAGCAGCAAAGAGGAGCTGCTGATCATCGCCACCGCGCGGCTCTTCGCTCCTGTCCGTCGCTGGCTCTTTGAAGCGGAGCAGCGCGCCAGCCCTGTGGAGGCGCTGCGCAGCTTTATCCGCCAAGTGATCGAGCGTTGGAGCCAGCGACACCAGCTCCTCTTTATGCACCTCTCGATGGCGCGTATCATCGAAGGTCGTTGTCGTGAAGGGGAGGGTTTTGATGGTCAAGATGTTGAGAGCATTCGAGCCCTAGAGCGCCTTTATCGCCGAGGAGTTGAGTTGGAGGAGCTGAGGCCACATGATACATCTGGGAGAGCGTTGGCGCTGATGGCTGCTTTGAGGAGCCTGCCCAGCTATCTGATCCTGAGAGATGATCTTGATCCTGAGCCGATCATCCTGTCGCTACAGGGAATTTTCCTTGATGAGCTGCTCTTAAACTAGAGATGAATTTCCACTATGGTTCGTACATTAAAAATCACAAATTATCGTTGTTTCAAGAATTTCTATATGGAGAAGCTGGGTCGAGTTAATTTATTAATCGGTCGCAATAACTCTGGTAAGACAAGAGTGCTAGAAACAATTGGACTGCTTTTGTATCAGACGCCGTTTGCAATCACACTCTCTTCAAAAAGACGTCCTGAACCTGATATTCATATATTAAATTCGTTGTTTCATGGCTTTCATTTTGAGGATGAACAGGAGTTTCATATTGGATCGAACCGACTTACGTTTAGACTTAAAGTTAGACGATTTAAAGACTCCACGTTTAACACAGAAAAAAACCTGGAAATTATTGGCCAGAATCTTCTAAAAATAGGACAAAAATCGAACGGGAGACTTTTAGTTAATACAAACAGTAGAAGTTATGGTTTCGACGGGTCGAAAATTCATTATTTTAATGCGGCATTAAATTCGGCAATAGACGCCAATGCTTTAGAAGAAACTGTGTTTTTGGGAACAGACTCCATCCTTCCTGACAATGCAATTGTGTTGTTTAATAAATTTTCTCTTACAAACAAAGAACCAATTATCATAGAGGCTCTAAAGATTCTTGAGCCAAGAACAGCTCGGATCGTGGCAGGAAATCTAGATGGAAAATAGATATGATTGGCCGCAGTAATCTCAACAGAGAGTGTATCCAAACTCGCCTTCAATCACCGAGAACAACCCATCTTAGGATAATCATCGATGCAGATGAAGATTATATCGGTGCTTGGAAGTTTATAAAAACATTCTGTAAAGACTTAATTTCCAATTTGCCCGAGAGGGCACCTTCTGAAGGGTTTATAGGACAATTTCGAGAGCGTGGTATCCTTTTTGGAGTCTGGATCATGCCTAACAATCAAGAAAATGGGATGTTTGAGGATCTCCTCCTCGCTGCGTTTAAACCTGGAAAACAACCGCTCAAAGAACACTCTAAGAGCTTTGTAGTTCAGGGTAAAGAACTTGGTGCTTACTACAATCCACTACATCGCTCCAAGGCGATCATTAACGCCTGGATCGCCTTAGAGGAGCCAGGTAAGCCTCTTTGGCGCGAACCTGTCTTTAACACATTTGACTTACGAAGCTCTAGCTTACAACCCTTTGTCACTTGGTTTAGAAAACTCTACGAAGTCTAATCTATCATGACCAGCCTCCTCCTTCTCCTATTAAACCTCTCTCCTTTAGCTGATCTCGTTCAGATCGCCCTGGATCGAGATCCTGAGCTACAGGCGGCGGCGCTGCGGGTACGGGAGCGTAAAGCGGGTCAAGAGGCCGCTTTGGGGACCTTAGATGGTCGCTTGGAGTTGAGCTTAGAGCACAGCCGACAGCGTCGTACAGGGCCAGGGCTGGATGGGAGCAAACAGAGCTTTGATACTGAGGGGACTGGGCTCTCGGTGGGCTGGATTCAGCCTCTGCGTTGGGGCAGCCTTCTGGAGTTGAGCCTCTCTCAATCCCTCACCGAGACCAACAACCCCTTCCAAAACTGTGTCCCCGGTTTGGCCAGCGATCAGTGCTATGAAGCTCGGCTTCAGCTCAACTTTAAGCAGCCTCTTTGGCGAGGTTGGGGTGAAGAGATCCAGCTCAACCCGCTCCACAAAGCGGAGGTGGAGTTGGAGACCAGCCGAGATCAACGGGAGCTGCTCTTAGAGGCGCGGGCAGGAGAGTTTCTAGGGGCTGTTTTGGAGCTGGCCTTAGCGCACGAAGAACGAAAGATTCGTGCTCAGGCCCTCGCCCTAGCCAAGACTCAGCTCGAGGCCAACCGTGTTCGCGTAGAGCTGGGGCGTTTGGCTCCGGTCGATCTGGCTGTCTTAGAACAGGGCCAAGCGGAGCGACAAAGGGCACTGCTTCAAGCTGAGGGGCTCCTGGAGGATAAGCGCGCCCTCTTGGAGCGCTGGTTGGGCCAGCCTCCTCCAAGCTTGCCTCTGCCTGAGCTGCCCCCCTGGCGCTTGAGCCCAGAGGAGAGCTTTAAAACGGCGTTGAAGATGCAACCTGAGCTTCGCAGCTTGGAGGCCAGCCGCCGCCTTCTGATCTTAGAGCTACCGCTCTTAGAGGATCTTGGGCGCCCACGCCTGGATTTGGGCCTGACCGCTTCTCAGTCGGGGCTGGACGCTGATTGGGGTGGGGCGATGGTGGGTCTGCCAGAGAATGAGACCCATTACTACAGCGCCAGTTTGAGCTTCTCCTTCCCACCCGCCAACCGCAGCGCTCAAGGTCAGCTTCTCCAGGCCAGACATGCCCTCTCGCGTATAGAGGTAGAGGCGGAGGGGATCAAGCGTCGCCTCAGAGGGGAGCTGGAGGCTGCGCGGCGGGCTCATCATCGCAGCGCGACAGCCTTAAAGCTGGCTGATGAGCTGATCAGGCTCTCAGCGCGGGCGCTGCAAGCGGAGCAAGATCGCCTGGAGTTGGGCCGCGCCACCCAGCTTGACTTGCTTAGAGTGCAGCAGGAACTCGCCGAGGCGCAGCTCAACCGCCTGAGGGTTCAGGCTGAGGGTCTCCGCGCTCGCCTGCTGCTGGCTCAACTCACGGGCAGCCTCCTCAAAGATCTTGCCCTGGAAATTCAAACCCGACCGTGAACCTCCCCCGCTTTGCCCTGCGCCGCCCGGTGACGGTATTGATGAGCCTGCTGGCGCTCCTGGTCTTGGGGGTCTTAGCGCAGAGAGGTATCCCTCTACAGCTCCTGCCCTCAGGCTTTGATCCTCCCTTCCTCTGGGTGGAGCTGCCCACCTTACCGGCGGCTCCAGCGGATAATGAACGCCTTATCGCTGAGCCTCTGGAGGATCAGCTCTCCACCCTACCCCGGCTTAAGCGTATCCGCCTCTATATCTCAGGTGACTCTGTAGGTTGCTTGCTTGAGTTGCGGGGAGATGCTCAGGTGGATGAGGCTTGGCAGCAGGTTCGAGATCGCCTGGACCGGCTCCTACCCAAGCTCCCTGAGGGGGCGCGCGCTGCCTTTATCTGGAGGCACAACCCCAATGATCAGCCGATCTATGTGTTGGGCATCACCCTGCCTGAGCATCTAGAGGATCCTCACCACTTCTTAGAGCAGCAGCTCGCCCGGCCTCTAGAGCGCCTCCCTGGAGTCAGCTCTGTCTCTATCAATGGTCTCGCGTCCAAGGGGGTTCGCATTGAGCTGAACGCGGGGGCTCTGGAGGAAGCAGGGTTGGAGATCTCCGCGCTTATTCGCAAGCTTAACCGAGAGAACTTTAATCTGGCAGTGGGGGCGTTGGAGGAGGGAGGGCGTCGGCTCCTGCTGCGCGCGCTCTCCCGTTACCGAGATCTGGAGAGTTTGCGTGAGTTGCCTGTGGGAGCTGGGCGACGTTTGGCTGAGGTGGCGAAGGTTACCTATGGCCCTGATCCCACCCCAAGGGTTCATCGAATCAATGGTCGCCCCTCAGCCACCCTACGGATCTTCAAGGAAGCCAGCGCCAACACCGTGGAGTTGGGGGCGGAGATCAGCGCGCAGATCGCTCGAACACTCAAAGATCAAGAGGGTTTGATCAGCGAAGTCTTCTTTGACCAGGGGAGCCATATCAAGGAGTCGATGGAGCAGCTGCGGATCTCCGCCCTCTACGGCGGCGCCTTTGCGATTTTGATCCTCTTCCTCTTCCTGCGCTCCCTGGAGATGACCCTCTGGGTCGCTCTGGCGATCCCCCTCTGCCTGATCGGCGCTCTGGAGGTGCTCTACTTTCAGGGAGAGTCCCTGAACATCATGTCGATGATGGGGTTGATGCTCTCGGTGGGGATGGTGATCGACAACGCCATCGTTGTGTTAGAGAACATCGAGCGTCATCAGCGCTTAGGCAGCCCTGATCCAGAGGAGCGGGGGGGAAGAGAAGTCTCTTTGGCGATCACCCTGGCGACCTTAACGACCCTGGTGGTCTTCCTCCCCATGGTGCTCCTTCAGGACAACCCCGCGCTCTCCTTCTTCCTGGGGCGCATCGGGGCTCCCGTCGGCTATGCTCTCCTAGCCAGCTTGGGCGTGGCCCTTGTCTATATTCCTGCGGCGGCTCGCTTATCTCGAAGGAGAGCCAGAGAGGCAGTTCAGCTCCCTCGACTCCAGAGGCTCTATCTACGCGCCTTGAGTTGGTCTCTGAAGCATCATCGCGCCTCCAGCCTGCTGCTGCTGCTCAGCCTCTTGAGCATACTCCTCCCTGCTCAGAAGCTCAGACGAGTGGATCAACTTCAGGGTGGGGTGACCTCCCTGCGAATCTACCTCAACGCCCCCGCCAACGGCAGCTTTGAAGAGCTGGATGAGAGCCTCTCAGCGCTAGAGCAGGCGCTCTTGGCGCAGCGAGAGCGCTTGGGGATCCGCGCCACCTTAGCGCGTATGACTGGGCCAGAGCGTGCCAGTCTAAAGCTCTACTTCAAGAAAGAGCAGCCGATGGAGCGTGATGAGCTGCTCAAAGAGATCCGCGCTTTGATGCCCAAGCGCCCTGGTTTTCGAGGTCGCATCGGTTGGAGAGGGGCCAGCGGAGAGGGAGGGGTCCTCATCGGGATCTCAGGCCCTGACAGTGAGCAAAGCGCTGAGTTGGCACAGAATCTCCTTCGCTATCTGAGGCGACGAGAGTTTGTTCACCAGGTGGATTTGGAGAGCGCTGTGGGGGCGAGGGAGCTGCGCTTCCTGGTCGATCGAGAAGCAGCAGAGCGGGTTCAGCTCTCTGCGATGCAGATCGCAGGCAGCCTCGACTATGCTCTGAGGGGGCGACGGCTCAGTGATCTTCACACCCCTGCGCGAGAAATTCCGGTGCATGTCTTGCTCTCCCCAGAAGATCGCAGCGAACGAGAGCAACTTGAGCAGCTCAAGCTCAAGGGGAGCGCGGGGACTGTTCCCCTAGCTCAGCTCACTGAAGCTCAGATTGTCCCTGGGCAAGCGCGCATCATCCGCGAAGATCGACGCGGGCGGGTTGATTTGCGGGTCTATGGGGAGGAGAATGAGCTATTTAAGGCCCTGGAACGGAGCACTCTAGGCTTTAAAGAGAGCCTCCCTGAAGGCTATCGCTTGGAGATGGGTGGACGCTTTAAGAAACGCGATGAGAATGAAGCAGGTGGAGCCTTTGCTCTGCTTGTTTCTGTCTGTTTGGTCTTCTTCCTGATGGGACTACTTTTTGAAAGCTTAATTTTGCCATTTTCGATCATTTTCTCTATCCCGTTGGCTTTTATTGGAGTGCTTTGGACTCTCTATCTGAGCAACACCCCTCTAGATATCATGGCGATCGTGGGCTGTATTATCCTGGTGGGTGTAGTGGTCAACAACGGGATTGTGCTGATCGATCAGGTGCAGCAGCGGCGAGCTGAAGGCTTGAGCCGCGATGAGGCCCTGCTCCAAAGCGGCCATGAGCGCCTACGCCCCATCCTGATGACCGCTTGCACCACCATGGCGGGGCTGCTGCCGATGGCCTTTGGAGACTCTGCTCTCTTGGGCATCAAATATGCGCCCTTGGCTCGAGTGATCATGGGAGGCTTGGCGGCGGGCACCCTCCTCACCCTCTTCGCCGTTCCTCTCCTCTACTCTCTGCTTGATGAGTTGAGAGCGCTCCCTGCGCGATTCAAACAGGGACCGTTCTGATTTCTCAGCGGCATTTATAAAAACCCTGTTTCCTATGTACTTTGTACGTTGAGAAATCGCTGGGAAGAATGCTTCTCAGGGTTCGGGAGCAGCGA
>CAYLJJ010000052.1:0-46707 GCA_964384025.1 uncultured Nannocystaceae bacterium | reverse complement strand
CGCAGTGCGTGAGAGCTGCCTTGGCCCGCTCCTACATCACAGGCGCTGTCCGTGGGCGCCTCCTCTGCTTCAGCACCGATGTGTCCCGCGTCGGGTGGGGGTTGAGTGCCGCCGCTACCCCCCACGCCTCCAAAATCAACCCCTAGGTCTCCGCTTAGGCCCTGATCGGGAGCAGCCGTGCCGCCACCCGCCCCACCACCACCCGCTGCCCCACCACCACCCGAGCCATGCTCCTCTTCATTGAAGATACATTGAGGGAGATCAGCACGGATCACGCAATGCTGACCTGGAGGACAGAGCGTATCGGAGCATCTGTCAAAGACACAGAAGCCATTTTCGCAGCGCTGGTTGGGGCCACATTGTACCCCGTTACAGTGGTCAGGCAGACAGACATACTCTCCCTGTTCACAGTTGTCTTGGCAGAAACAGAGTTCTCCTGGAGAACAGATAACTCCTCCACAGCCGGTAGGCTGGCAGAGGCCATCAATACACTCATGGTAGAGAGGGCAGCTGATCTGAGCACAGCTGGGGATGCACTGCCCATTACGGCAAAACTCATTGACCTGACAGTCAGCGCTGATGCAGGGATCAGGGAGGCACTCTATGCCATTGCAGATCGCTCCTTCAGGGCAGCCGGAGATGATGCAGTCATCGGCGACGCACTCCTCCTCCCAACATCGGAAGCCCGGTTCGCATTGAACCCCCTCACAGGGATCAATGCAGGCGCTGGTGGCTGGATCGCAAAGCTCAGCGAAGCCACACTCCTCTAAGACACAGGCTTCAACGCAGAGCTGAGCCTCTGGATGGCAGAAGGTGCCTGCCTCAAAGCACTCTCCCGCTTGACAGGGATCCCAACAACGACAATCAGCGCAGACTCCATGCTCTCCACAGAGCTGGCCCTCGTCGATTTCACCATCACAGTCATCATCAAGACAGTTGCAGACCTCCTCAGCGATCCCCTCGGCGCAGTCGCCACAGGCGTTGATCAGCTCCTCATCGATACGACCATCACAGTTGTTGTCTCGATTGTCACAGACCTCCAACTCAGGCTCTCGGTCAGGGACACAGAGCACCGCGCCATCTACACAGGCCCACTGGCCCCGAGCGCAGATCCCCGGTTCTCCCGTAGCACACTCTCCCGGTTCAAAGGGTAGGCCACCGTCAGGGCCTTCATCGATATCTCCGTCACAGTCATTGTCTCGCCCATCGCACATATCGGGACCATCCGGAATACAGATGTAGGGATCGCAGGCGTCGCCGATGTTGTCTTGATCCTCATCGATCTGCTCCGGGTTATGGTCCCCAGGGCAGTTGTCACAAACATCCCCGTGACCATCCTGATCCAGATCAGCTTGATCAGGGTTGGGGACCCCAGGGCAGTTGTCCTGGTTATCACACAGCTCATCTTCATCATCATCCAGGATACAAACCCCCCCTAAAGAGCGCTCCAGGATCAGGATGGCGAAGGCGCTGGAAGAGATGTGATTGTGGCAGTGTCCATCCCCACACCAGCCTCCATCAGCGCCCTGAAGCTGGATCATCTTCCAAGCAAAGTCAAAGTACCAACGCGCGGACTCGTCTGGATAGCCGTCAACGGCGGGATCTCGAGTCCCTCCGATGTTCTCGGAGAAGAGAAAATCTCCGCTGCCATCGTCAACCGTGACCTCAAGAGCCTTGGCCGCTGCCCAGAGGTAGTAGTAGTAACTCCCAGCGCTCCCTGTATAGCCATTGTCCCAAGTGTAGGTGTAGTGTCCATTGAGCCAGCGCAGGGCGCTCTGAACATGGTCATTATTGGTAGGGATCCCCGCCAGTTTGTAGGTCCATATACCTGAAGCGGTCATGGGGCTGGAGGCGCTGCCTCCGCCGCCTCGATAGCTGTGGCTGCCATCCCCGTTCTTGGTGTTGTTGATAAAACCAAGGGAGTTGGGCAGGGTCGCAGCGGCGTCTGGGCGGATCACCTGAGCCGCCGCCAAGCCCGCCATCGCAAATTGGGTGGTTGACATATCTCCATCAGAGCCAGGGTTGGTGTAGTTCCAGCCCCCCTGATTCTGGCCATTGTTTCCCTGAGTTCCCTTGAGCGCCGCCACGGCGCTGGCCACAGCTTGCCCCACCGAGCTGTTGGCGCCCACATCATCCGGCCCATCTGTCGCGAGGTAGGTGCTCAAGGCCATCAAGCAGCTCCCTGTGTCATAAGACTGAGGGGTGCCTCCATCAAAGCCAGCGATGCTGTTGATACAGTAGCGGACCCCATTGCGCACTCGTGTTTGGTCTTCAGCGTTCATCCCTCGGTAGCCTGGGACACGCGCGTCCCAGTCCGCCGACTCTCGCTTCTCCAGAAAACAGAGCAGAGCAAGGCCCGTGGCCCGCCCCCAGCCTCCGTCTCCCTCCTGAGCAGCTCTCATCCAATCCAAGCCACGCTCAATCGCGGAATTAACATCGACTCCAAACTGTGTGGGCGCAGCGTTAAGAGAGAGGGGCAGTAAGAGCAGCAGGAGAGATAGCCTCATCTGGACCTCCTTAATGTTCTACATATAGGTTTTCAATTTTGGGGCCAACCCGCTTCAATGCAAGTCGAACTCTAAAAAAACGGCATGGTTATCTATTAACCTCAGGGCTGTGACATCGATGTCTCAGGATGGAACCTTTAAGCCCTTTTCTTCTGCCTTGAGAGAGGATAGCAAGGAGCTATTGAGCCGATCTGAGGTGCTGGATGCTCCACTCAATCCTATCGTTTATTCTGATGGCTTCTCTCGGAGAGCCACAGATCTTGGCTCCCTTGAAGGAGGCGGCGAGGCCCACACAGAGCCCTGACGGCAAAGTCCTGGTCCTGAGCGCGGGCGCGGAGGGAGAGAGATCGCTTTATCGGGTTGGCGTCGATGGCAGCGGCCTTAAGCGGATCACCCAGGATAAAGGGGATGATCGCGATCCCAGTTTTAACCAAGATGGAAGCAAGCTGTTTTGGTCATCCAACCGGGAGGGCAGCTTTGACCTCTTTATGATGCCTTGGAAAAAGGGTCAACCAGCGGGGCCTCCTCAGCGCCTCACCGATCTTCCTGGGGATGAGGTGGAGCCCAACGCCAGCCCCCTGCTCTATGAGCTTCAGGCGGTGATCGATGATGAGTGCAGCGGCCCCAGCGGTCGACGGGTGAGCCTCTACGAGAAGATCGCCTTTACCCGCCTCTATGAGGGTCGCAGTGAGGTCTGGTTCAGCTCCATCAAGGGGCGTCATCGCGGGCGCATCTCTCCCGAGGGGCAGCGCTGTAGACGCCCCATCTACTCCTATGATGGCCTCAGCCTGCTCTGGACCTGTGGTGAGGATGAGCTTCAGGACACTCGGGCTCGCTGGGAGCGCAGCTTCTCTGATGCGCTTCAACTCTTAAAAGGGGAGGGCTGTGAGAGGGCTGGGCGCTCCAAAAAGGCTTGGCGTGAAGATCCCTGTCATAAGCGCCTCCCGCGGCGCTATGCTCAACACCCTGTCCAGTGGCGCGCGCAGGGCTATCAGGGCGCGGGTTATTCCCTCAACGGTATCTTGACTCTAGGCGAAAAGGAGGGGCAGCTCTATCAAAAGCGTCGCTTGGCTCAAGCCCCCTGGGGAGCCCTACAAGCGGGTCGAGATCCGCTCTGGTCCCCTCGCGGCTCCAAGCTCTTCTTTGTCGATGAACAGGGTCTCCATAAGGCCAAGACAGACTTCTATCTCCAGAGCGTCAAGAACCTCTACGACTACCCTGAGTTCTGGAGAGAGTTCCGCTCTCCCAAACTACACAAGCAGCACTTTGTAGCTCTGCCGGGCCAGGAGAAGGAGTTCTCCAGCCTCTATGAAAAGATCAGCTATGCCAAGCGGGGACCCTTTGTCACCGCTGACGCCGCTCTACAGGTCTTTCATGATGAGTTCTCCAGCTTGCTTCAGGAGGCTGAAGCTCGCGTGATGGAGGATCTTCAGCTCCTCAGCGAAGCTCAAGCGGCGTACTGGCAAAAGCGCCTCCATCGTGGCCGCTCTAGCCGCTATCTGGCCCTCTACTTCAGCGTCCCCAGCCTGCTGCTCAAGGCCCTCTCCGATCTAAAGCAGCCGGAAAGCTTTCCAGGCGAGGATCCGCCCGCCGCTGTCTCTGTCTCAGCGCGGCTGAAAGAGAGGATCCCTGCGCTCCTAAAGACGCAGCCCAAGCGCCTCCGCGCTGAGATCGCTGAGCACCTCAAGGCGATCCAGAGCCACGCAGGGATCAAAGAGCTTCGAGTGCCTGGGATGGCTGAGGTGAAGGTTGACTTTAGCCTCTTCCAGATCCGGGGGCACTACAGCGGCTCCAAGTTGGCGGGTTACTTCTTGGCGATGCAGTGGTTCTCCTTGCTGCCTCTGCCGATGGATCGCTCAGTTTTGGAGATGGCGCGACGCTTTGATGATCCCAAGCTGCTGAATCACTGGAAGGCAGTAGATGAGCTGGGGGGGGCCTTCTTGGGTCGCCCTGTCGATCCCAGCCTCGCTCACCTGCGCGCACTTTATAAGAAGCGACCTAAGCTCTTCTCTCCTTGGCAGAGCAAGAAGATCAACGCTGCTTTGAAGAGGGCGATCGGCCCGATCCCGCTGCGAGGCCTGGGGGGCGCAAAGGGAGAAAAACGAAGAGCGCACCTGCGCCTCTTCCCCAAGCGCCTGGGCTTAGACGCCGCCTTCTTCAGCGCCCTGACCTCCCCAACCTTGATGACAAGCTCCTGTGCGCGGCGTTGGCCCCTCCCTGAAGAGGTCTTCGCCGTTCTGGGCAACTCCCGCGCCCAAGAGATCGCTTTAGAGAGCTTTAAGGGAGAGCCTCAGGCAGAAAAATGTGAGGCTCGACGCTGGCAAGAGCGCTATCAGACAGCCTTGGAGGCGCAGATAGGTAAATATAAGGAAGGACTCCCACAGACAGATCTCTATCACAGCTGGCTGGCGCTCTTAGAGACCCTGGCGGAGCAGGGCGGAGAGGGGCGGCGCCTAAAGTTTGTGCGCAGCTCCGCCTGGAAGGATCGTCGCCTCTTCTCCGCCTTGGCGGGCTTTACTCAACTCAAGCATGACTCTGTGCTCTATGCAGCCCAGGAGTATGGCGTGGAGTGTGGCGGGGATATAAGCGTGAAGGGCTATCTGGAGCGACCCATCCTCCCCGAGCCACCCGCCTTTGTCGATCCTATGCCCCGCTTCTTTGGACAGCTTGAGGCCCTCGCCATCGAGGTGCACCGACGCATCGGGGCCAGCAAAGAGCCCAAGATCAAGCTGCCTTGGGAGGAGGAGGGGATCTTGATGAACGCTCGTCGCTTCGCCGCCCGCCTCAAGGAGATGGCGACACGAGAGGTTGAGGGCAAGGCCCTCAGCCGCGAAGATCAAGCCTGGCTGCGCAAGGTAGGGCCGCTGATGGAGGCGATGCTCATCGGCCAAGAGAAGACCTACAACACCTATATAGGCAAAAACCAAGGGCGTATGGAGCGGGGAGTGACCTTGGTGAGCGACATCTACACTCAGCTCAGCCTAGGCCAAGTGCTCCAGATCGGCCTGGGTCATCTGATGGACCTCTTTGTGGTGATCCCAGATGGCTATGCTCATAACCTCGTCCAGGGGGGAATCCAATCCTATCGCGCCTTTCACCATCCACTGGAGGATCGTCTGACAGATGAGGCTTGGTATGAGCGCCTCAAGGCGGGGAAGGCACCCCCTCTGCCTCCCTGGACAGAAAGCTTTATCAGCCAGAAGTTGCTCAGCTGGTGAGGGTGCTTATGAAGCACGTAACGCGCTGTAGTAGATCCGGCTCCCCCAAAGCAGGGCCAGGGAGGCCATGATATAGAGAGGCGCGAGAGCAGGACGGGGGATGCTGCTGGCGCGGAGGCTCGCGCCCATGCCCATCATACAGGCCACCATCAACCAAAATTTCCAAGGAAAGATCCGCAAGAAGCTGCGCTGATTCTGCCCCTCTAAGATGCGAGTACTCAGACGTCGCGCGAGGCGGAGAAGCAAGCGGGCTTTCAGGCTGCCCAGGCTCAGCCCCAGGGAAACCAGCATCAGGCTGCTCCAGAGGCTCTCTACTTGGAGACTCCAACGAAGCCCTGCGCTCCCCAAACCCAGACCAACGCAGCTCCAGATGAGAGCAGCGCAGAGCAGCTGGAGACGAACGCTGCGCATATGGCCTCGAAGAGACATCCCACTCCTTGGGCTTTGGGCCCTATGGATACATCAACCCGCCCTAAGTCGCGAGCCCTGACCCAGGGATTAATTCTCAAACTTCAGTTCCCGTTTCCCAGGAGGTTCTTCTGACCCAGGCGTCAACTCTCGAGGTCCAAGCTCCGTCTTGATCCCCAGAAGAGATGGAGGGGAGATTTATGCGTAGATTTTGGACTTCAGCGCTGCTGCTGCTCTCGCTCCTCTTTGCCTGTACCCGCCCCAACCCTGCCCACAGCCCAAGCGAAGAGCCCAGCGAGGAGTTCATCAAAGATGAGCTGCTCCTGCGCTTTGGAGCTGCGATCAGCTGGGAGGAGGCGGCGACTCGCGTAGAGCCCTGGGGTGGGATCATCTTAGAAGCTCTTGGAGTGGACAGCTCAGATCCTCTGGCGATCACGCATCTGGATGGCACCTTCAGGGTTGGACTCCCTGAAGATTTGACGGTGGATGAGGCCCTCTCCATCCTGGCCTTAGAGGATGATCTGGATTTCGCTGAGCCTCACTATATCGTCAGGGCGATCCGCAGCCCCGATGACAGCTACTTTGACCGCCTCTGGGGAATGGAGAAGATCAGCGCGCCCGCCGCCTGGGATCGCAGCATCGGTGATCCTGGAGTTGTCGTCGGGGTGATCGATACAGGGATCGACTATCGACATCCAGATCTCAAAGAGAATATGTGGAGCAACCCAGGCGAGATCCCTGGAAATGGCCTCGATGATGATGGCAACGGCTTTATCGATGATGTCTATGGCTGGGACTTCTGTAATGGCGACGCCGATCCCATGGATGACAACGGCCACGGGACTCACTGCGCGGGGAGCATCGCGGGGCGAGGAAACAATCAGATCGGGGTGGTGGGGGTCTCTTGGCGCAGTCGAGTGATGGCCCTTAAGTTCCTCTGCGCTAACGGTACAGGCTACACCATCAACGCTGCCCTGGCGCTGCGCTACGCCGTAGACAATGGCGTCACCTTCACCTCCAACTCCTGGGGGGGGGGCTCCTCCTCACAGGTGGTATATAACGCCATCCAGTACGCCCAAGAGAAGGGGCAGCTCTTTGTGGCTGCGGCTGGAAATGAGGGCAGCAATAACGACAGCAGAGCCTTCTATCCCGCCAGCTATGATCACCCCAATATCATCGCTGTGGCCGCCAGCGATCCCAATGATCAGCGAGCCTACTTCTCCAATTATGGTCTCAGCCGCGTCGATCTGGCTGCTCCAGGGATCTCTATTTTCTCCAGCTTACCTGGAGATCGCTACGGCTATAAATCAGGCACATCGATGGCAGCCCCACATGTTGCGGGAGCCCTGAGCTTGCTCTACGCTCGCTCTCCAGGGATCGCCTGGGAGCCCGCCCGAGATCTTCTCTTTGAGAGCCTTGATCCCATCCCAGGTTGGGCGCATCTGATCTCTACCGGAGGGCGCTTAAACGTGGCTCGGCTGCTCAACAGCTTAAGCCCACCCCCCCCCGCTCCAGAGGGCCTGCATCTAGAAGCCCTTGAGGGAGATCGCCTCTCAGCGCGCTGGCTGCCCTCTGCCGATGAGACCGTGGAAGCCTATCGCCTCTATCTCCGCGCTGAGTCGGGTGAGAACCGCCCCGCTGAGCGCATTGAGGGCCTAGAGAGTATCCAGGGACCTCTAAGCGCTCAGCGCTGGTGGGTCTCTGTCTCCGCCCTGGGCGCGGGAGGAGAGGGGCCTCGTTGTCAAGAGCAGCAGCTGGAGATTCGAGATCAGGCTCCCCCTGCACGGATCATAGATCTTCAGTTGATCCCTGAGGCTGGACCTCAACTTGAGATCCTGAACGTGGCCGCCTCCTCCAGCTTGGGGGGGGAGTGGTCCGCTGAGGCGCTCTTGGATGGAGATCCCTTTTCTGGTTGGGTCAGCGGGTCCAGCGAGGCGAGGTTGGGCTTCGATCTGGGAGAGAGCCAGAGAGTGGGGCGCTTCAGCGTCTCTCTCTTGGCAGGCTTCCCTGATCTCGCCCCCGCCGGCTTAGAGCTGCGCGCCCTCGCGCCTGATGGGACAGGGCTGGTGCTGATCTCCGAGATGGAGCTGAGCCCTGAGGAGATCTTGCGTTGGGATTTTCCTCCGGTAGAGACCCGCTGGCTGGAGCTGCGGGTCGTGGAGGATCCTCAAGCTCCAGGGCTGGTCGCTTTGGGAGAGTTGAACCTCTTTGGCCCCCCTGAAGAGCCTGGACGCTTACGGGCCTATTGGAGCGCCCCTGGAGATGATGGTTTCCTTGGCCAAGCAACCCGCTATGAGCTTTTCGCAGCACCAGGGATGATCCTGGAGGAGATCGACAGCGCTCAACTCTTCGGGACCCCCAACCCCACCGAGGCGGGGATCCGTCAGGAGGCCCTGCTCAGCGGCCTCTTGGGAGAGACTCAATATGGCGCCGCCATCCGCGCCATCGATGACAGCGGGCAGCCGGGCATCTTCTCACCCATCGCCCGTGCCTGGACTGGGGCGATCCCTCCAGGGCAGATCCAGGATCTTCAGCTTGAGCAGATCGATGAGGAGCAGGTAGAGCTGAGCTTTAGCGCGCCCGCCGCAGATGGCGAACGCGCTGAGAGCGGCCCCGCCACACGCTACCTGCTGCGCGTCTCCGACCAACCGATCAACCCCGCCCATTGGCCTGAGACCTGGATGTTGGAGCTGCCCGTCCCTGGAGCCCCAGGGAGCCTAGAACGCTTTAGGCTGCCTCGCCCTGAAGGCCCGCGCAGTCACTGGATCATCGCCGCTGAGGATCAGGCGGGTCATCGAGGTCCCTGGTCCTCGCCGGTCTCTCTGGATGGTGAAGGGCCAGACTTTATCCCCCCTGCGCCTCCTCCTCTCAGCGCCCTAGCGATGCCCCTGGAGCGCCTGCCGGTTCCCCTCGAAGGGGATCAGCTTGAGCTGCTGGATGGAGATCCAGGCTCAGGTTGGATGCAGGAGACCGAGGGGGAGTTAAGCTTGACCTTCCGCCTGCTTGAGGGCGCCCTCTTGAGCCAGATTCGGGTTCACCCTCATCTGCTCTACACAGGCGATTTTCCTGGAGAGATCAGGGTTCAGATCTTGGGAGCTGAGGCGCCCCATGAGGTGCTACGCTGGAGTGGAGTTCCTCAGCCTGGGGAGTGGCTGGAGCTGGAGTTTGCCCCTGAGCCCGCCGAGGGCTTTAGCCTGATCTTGAGTCAACCAGTAGACCGCTTTGGAGTGCGGGCTTTCGCGTTGGGCGAGGTAGAGGCTCAGGTCGGGCTCAGCGGGGCTGGGCGAGTCCGCCTGGGCTGGTTGGCGCCTGGAGATGATGGCTGGTTGGGGAGAGCACGGGGCTATGACCTACGTTGGTCCCCTCAAGCCATCGTCGATCTGGCTCTCTTTGAAGAAGCTCAACCGGTGATGGATCTCCCTCAGCCTGCTGAAGCAGGGCACCCTCAGATCATGCTCTTTGAGGCTCCTGAGGGCCAAGAAATCTGGTTCGCGTTGAGAGCTGTAGATGAGGCGGGCAACTGGAGCCCCCTCTCCAACTCTCCCTCAGCGGCGCCCACCCCGATCCCGCCCGCCCGCGTCGAGGATCTCAGGCTCCTAGAGCGAGGCCGGAATCACTTTGAGTTGGCCTTCACGGCGACAGGTGATGATGGTCGTCAAGGCCAAGCGGCTGAGTATGAACTGCGTATCTTAGAGGGGGGCATTGATGGTCTGAGTTTCTCTGAGGGGCGACGCATCGACACCCCCGCACCCAAGCCCTCTGGAGAGCTGGAGAGCCTTCACGTAGAGGGCCTTGAGCCGGGGACCCTCTACGGTCTGGCGCTGCTGGTTTGGGATGAGGCGGGGAGCCCCTCTCCCCTCTCAGAGCCGCTTTTGCTGCGTACCTTAGAGGGCGATGCTCCAGCTTTGGTAGTGGATCTTCAAGCAGAGCCAGAGGGAGAGAACCTCCGCCTGCGCTGGACCGCGCCCGGGGATGATGGCCTCCTAGGTCAGGCCAGCCTCTATGACCTGCGTTGGTCTCGACAGCAGCTCACCACCCTCAATTTTCAGCAAGCTGAGGCCCTGCCTACGCCCGCTCCCGCCTCCGCAGGCACCCTGGAGCAGCTCCTCTTAGAGGGCCTGCCCCGCGAAGAGCAGCTCTTCTTCGCCATCTTGGTTGCAGATGAGGTGGGCAACTGGAGCGAGCTGTCCAACATCGCCGAGGTGTTTAGCCCTGGGGAGGCCCCTGCAGCCCCCCTGGATCTCCGAGTCTTGGAGCGCGGCGCCCATGACCTGCTGTTGGGCTTTAGCGCCACAGGAGATGATGGCCTCCTCGGCCAGGCCAGCGCCTATGACCTGCGGCTCTCCTCAGCACCGATTGAGAGTGAAGCGGACTTTGAAGCCGCCGAGCCCCTCCCATCTCCCGCCCCAGGACCTCCAGGCAGCGCTGAGGAGATCCGCGTAGAGGGCCTTGAAGAGGCAGAACGCTACTATTTTGCTTTGGTCGTTAGAGATGAGATCGGCCAGGGCTCTCCTCGCGCGCTGCTCTCAGGTGACACCCTCGATCAGAGCCCCCCTGAGCCCATCTTAGATCTACACATCTTAGAGGAGCAGGGACCTGCTCCTCAGATAGCAGACATCAGCGCTTCAGGAGCCTATAGCTCTTACACCGAGGCGGTGGCTTTGATGGAGACCCACAGCGCGAGGGTTTGGATCAGCGATGGAGGTTCAGATCAGTGGCTCCTGCTGGAGCTGGAGCGCCCGATCTCCTTGATCGGCCTACGTCTTGGCCCTGGAGAGGGACATGAGGATCTCTTCCCTTCGCTGATCCGCTTGGAGGCGGAAGAGGAGGGCTTCTTAGAGATCCGTGGCGCAGGAGAGGCGCTGGAGCGGCGCTTCGCTCCCCAACAGCTTCAATCTCTCAGGCTGCGTTTCCCTGGGCAGGAGGGCCTATTGGCCCTGGGAGCGGTTGAGCTGCTCAGCACAGAGCAGAGCTACAGTTTGGCCTGGACCTCTCCAAATGATCGGGGTCCTCAAGGGGGCGCTGCGCGCTATGACCTACGGCAGATGAGCCCTGGTCAGGCCCCTGAAGAGGGTGAGCAGCTCCCTACCGCAGCCCCTGCCCTCGCGGGGCGGCCTGAACAGCAGCGATTGGCTCTGCTCCCCGATACAGACTACAGCTTTGCCATCGCCTCTGAAGATGAGGAGGGCAACCGCAGCCCCTGGTCTTCGATCCTCAGCCTCCACACTCAACCGCCTCTGCCAAGTACCGTGATGGATCTTCGAGGAGAGCCCGAGGAGCAGGCGGCGCTGCTGCGTTGGAGCGCTCCAGAGCGCGCGGTGGAGTATGAGCTGCGCTGGAGCTTGGCGCCGATCTCAGAGGAGCGCTGGGCTGAGGCAGAGCCCCTGGCTGTCCCAGCGCCAAGCGCTCCAGGTTTAGAGGAGAGTTTCAGAGCAGAGAACCTGGAGCCTTCGACCCTTTATCACTTCGCGCTACGCGCTCTGGATGTTGAGGGCCGTCCAGGCGCTCTCTCCAATCTCCTCAGCCTGCGCACTCTAGATCCCCCCGAGCGAATCCCCCCAGCCGCCATAGAGGATCTCAGAGCAGAGACCGATCTGGAGCAGGATGGCAGCTTGCTGCTGAGCTGGACCGCTCCTGGAGATGATGGAGATTTGGGGAGCGCCAGCCGCTATGAGCTGCGCTGGGGCGAGCCCCCTGAAGAGGGGCAGCTGATCGAGCTGCCTGCTCCAAGACCTGCGGGGCAGTTTGAGGGTCTCCGTGTTGAGGGCCTGCCCGGAGAGCAGGAGATCCGCTTTGCTCTGAGGAGCTGGGATGATGAGGAGAATGTCAGCCCCTGGAGCTACACCAGCGCCTCAACCCGCGCAATGCCCCCAGCGTTGATCTCAGACCTTCGTGCTGAGCTTCTGGGCGCGGGGATCGAGCTGCGCTGGAGTGCTCCAGGGGCCGATGGCGAGCGAGGAGAGGCGGATCATTATGAACTGTATATCTCAGAACTTCCGATGATCGTGCCAGGGGTGATGGAGCCGGAGATCCTGCCTGTAGGAGGGCCTGCGGGTACAGAAGAGCGCTTCCCACTCATGGAGCTGCCTCCCGATCTGCCCTTCTATGCCGCCCTGCGCGCTTTTGATGAGAAGGGCAACGCCGGTCCTCTCTCTAGGGTGATCTCCTTTGCTGCTCCAGATCAGAGCCCCCCTGGCGCCTTCCTAGAGCTCAGCGCTGAGCCCGGTCCCCTGCAGGGCTCTCTCCTGCTGCGCTTTCTGGCTCCTGGAGATGATGGCGCTCAAGGTCGCCCAGCCGCCTACGAGCTGCGCTGGTCCGAGACCCCCTTTATCCCTGAGGAGTTTGGGAAGCAGAGCGCCTATGCTGGACAGCTCATCCCTCTTGAGGGCGGGCAAGCTGGAGAGCTGATGCTGCGGGATCTCCCCGATGAGCGTTTGATTCATCTGGGGATCCGTGCTCTGGACAACGCGGGCTTGGTCGGTCCTCTGGCCCAGATCAGCGTCGAGACTCCTGGAGTCCCTCCAGGGCGGATCTTTGATCTCAGCGCGAGAGCAGAGGGAGGAGAGGCGGTGATCCTGAGCTGGACCGCCCCTGGTGGTGACGGTGCCGTCGGTCAAGCGACAGCTTATGAGCTGCGCAGCTCCCCTCAGGGCATTAATGAGGAGAACTGGGCGCAGGCTGAGCGCTTAGAAGCCCCGGTTCCAGCGGCGGGAGGAGAAGCGGAACAGCACCGCGTAGATCATCTGGAGAGCGGACAACGCTACTTCTTCGCTCTTAGGGCTGTAGATGAGGGGGGGCGCTGGAGCCTCGTCAGTAACTCCGCTGGTGTAGAGACCGATGATCTTTTGGCTCCCGATCCGGTTAGAGATTTGAGGGCAGAGAGCAGCGAACATGGGATCCGCCTGAGCTGGACCGCCAGCGGAGATGATGGTGATCAAGGTCGCGCGGCGCAGATCGAGCTGAGGGCTGCTGAGGCGCCCTGGCCAGGCTTTGAGGCGGCCGAGATCCTGCGTCAGACTGTTATTCCTCTGGAGGCGGGCAGCGCTCAGAGCATTGAGCTGCTCGGCTTACCCAGAGAGCGGGAGATGATCTTCTCTTTGGTGGTGCTGGATGAAGCGGGAAACCGCAGCGTGCCTTCGTCTAGAGCCCAGGCCTGGACCCCCGCGCTGGCCCCTGGAGCGGTCGAGGATCTACACATAGAGGCTGATGGAGCTGGCGCCTTGCGTCTAGAATGGAGCGCTCCCGCCGATGATGAGGGAGATCCTGAGAGCGGCCCAGTTCAGCGCTATCACTTGGCTCTGGCTGAGCATCAATTCTCCGCTGCTGAGTGGAGGGCACAGCAACTCCTAGAGGGACCCGCTCCCCTCAGCCCAGGACAGCTTCAGAGCTTTAGGATCTCGGAGTTAGGAGATGACAGCCCCTACTGGCTGGCGCTGATTGTCGAAGATGATCGCGGAGCGCTCTCCCGCGTGATCTTGGCGCAGGCTCACACTCCCGATGTTCAACCTCCTGCGGCGGTCGCCAGCTTAAGCGCTGAGGGGCCGAGAAGAGGAGGAGATCCTCTGCCTGTCGCTGTCGTCTCCGCCAGTGGTTCGCTTTCCCAAGAGTGGCGACCGATGGATGCCTTTGATGGTGATCTTCGCAGCGCCTGGGCCTCGCCACCAGAGGGCTCCAGCTGGCTTGAGGCTCGCCTTCAACACCCTGCGCGTCTGGGAGGTTTGCGAATCTGGATCGGAGAGTGGGTCGATCGCTTCCCTGGAGAGCTGCTCTTAGAGTTGGACGGTGAACAGCTCGCCCGGCTTGGAGACCTCAGCCCTGAAGCCCACAGCTGGTTGGAGATCTCCTTTAACCCACGACAGGGAGAAACCCTGCGTCTCAGCTTCGCTGGAGCTGAATATGTGGTGATCAATGAGCTGGAGATTGTACCCGCTGATGATCCTCCAGACAGCATCGTCCTGAGCTGGGTCGCGCCTGGAGATGATGGCAGCCAGGGGCGGGCGGAACATTATGACCTACGCTATGACACCGTGCCTATTGATGAAGGGAGCTTCGCGCGAGCTGAGCGCCTTGAGGCACCACCACCCGCTCCTGCGGGGAGCCCTCAGCGTCTGGAGCTGAACAACCTCTTAGAGGAGACCGAATATTACTTCGCCCTCATCAGCGAGGATGAGGCGGGGAACCGCAGCCCGCTTTCTAACATTGCCCAAGCCAGTACAGGCGGCATCCCCCCCGCTTTGATCGCTGATCTTGAGATCGCGGTGGAGAGCCCTGAAGCGGTGCAGCTCAGCTGGACTGCGCCTGGAAGTGATGGAGATGAAGGTCGCGCGACCCGCTATGAGCTGCGCTATCGCCCAGGCGATCTCTCAGAGCTGAACTGGGCAGAGGGGATCGAAATCCCTTGCTCTGCGCCCTTAACAGCGGGAGAGAAGGAGCATCTGAGGGTCGAGGGTCTCCTACCTGGAACTCTCTATGCTTTTGGGATCCGTGCCCTGGATGAACGGGGTTATGCCGCTCGGATCAGCCTGGGCTATGCGCTCACCGATCCCGCTCCAGATCGCAGCGCTCCAGGGGCGATCCGTGATCTTCAAGCTCGGGTGGTTCAGGGTGGCCCGCTGAGCCCAGCGGGGATCAGCGCCTCAGGCTCTCAGTTCCCCGACTTTCCAGCTCAAGCTCTCTTAGATGGCGACCCTCAGAGCGCCTGGGCTTCACCTGCTCGAGATGAGCCTGGAGAGGAGGAGCTGATCTTAGAGCTGCCCCGCGCGGTGGCCCTGGCCCAGCTCCGTCTGATGCCCCACCCCGACTTTGTGGATCTCTTCCCTACAGAGTTTCAACTGGAAGGCTCCCTTGACGGGCTCCGTTGGGAGCCCTTGATGGAGATCTCCCAACATGAGGCTAAGGCGGGGCATTGGAGCGAATGGCCCCTGAACGCTGAGGTCCGTCAGATCCGACTGAGGGCTCAGCGTCGACTCGGGGAGCCTGTCTATCTTCTGGTCATCGCTGATCTTGAGCTGCTGGAGGCGGAGGAGCCGGGGCGAATCATTCTCAATTTTAGCGCTCCGGGTGACGATGGAGAGGTTGGACAAGCAGATGAGTATCTCTTGGCCCACTCATCTCAGCCCATCGAAACAGAAGCGGATTGGGAAGGAGCGACTCTGGAACATATCCGCCGTCAGCCTGCCCCTGCAGGGGCTCCCGAGGCGATGAGCGTCTCCGAATTGGAGCCAGGAGAGCATCATTTTGCTCTCAGGGCTCTTGATGAGGTGGGGTTGATGAGCGCGTTAGGAAACTCTGCTGTTGTAGAGATTCTGCGCTAAAGCCCTCAACCAAAAGGGTGAGTTCACCGTTATTTTAACTCTTAATTTTTCGGCTGGAAATCATTGACAAGCCAAAGTCAACATTCTCAAAATGAAATGGGCCCTGCTGCTTGAGATCAATGTTTCTTATAAAAAATGAATGAGGAGAGATAACTTTGAAATCAGTCAGCTTAGTTCAATGGTTGAGCCTCGTATTATCAGTCGCGGTTGCAGGGCTTCTGCTGATTTTCGGATATACGGTTGTAGGAATACAGCAACAACGCTCTGACTCGGAGGTTGTGAATATCGCAGGGCGACAACGGATGCTTAACCAACGGCACCTTAAGGAGGTGGTGCTGATCCGGCTGGGCAGTGAGCTGGACCTCAGCGTAACCGAGCAGCTGTTTGACCAAAGCTTAAAAGCATTGAACGAGGGTGGACCCGCACCTCTCAATCTAAAAGGCGATAACGTTCTGCTCCCACCAGCCGCCAACGAAAAAATTCGTGACAAATTGAGAGAGGTAAAGCAGAAATCCAAAGAATATCGAGCACTCATCGCGGGCTTATCTTCCGAGGATCAAACCCTATCGAAGGAGACTCTAAGCCAACTACAAGCAGCCAATTTAGCAGTACATATTGCTTCAAATCAAGCAGTGACTCTATTTGTTGCCGAGTCGCGCTCAAAAATCGACCGTATGTTGAGTGTGGAGATGGTCATCGCTGCGATCATCGCTCTGCTTCTTGTGATATTATCTCTATTTACACGTCGAGCTTTTAGGAGACTTGAACTGGGCCTGGGCGAAGCAAAAGAGGTGACTATACAGATGGCTTCAGGTGATCTGCGCAGTGAAATGCTGATGGAAGGTGAAGATGAAGTGGGCTGTTTGGCGGAAACCCTCAATGAGGCCATCGGTGGTCTACGGACTCTGATCGCCGATGTTGCATCAAATGTTCAGGCATTGGAACAGGTCGGTGACTCCATCAGCACGGTCAGCGATTCCATTGAGGGGCGAGCTTCATCTACCTCAGAGGATGCAAATGAGGTCGCGGGCGCGGTTGCTCATCTCGACGATATGTTGCAGACCATCGCCTCAGCGATGGAAGAGATGCATGTGGCGACGGAGGAGATCAGTCGAAGCGTTACCCGTACAGCAGACACCACCGCCAACAGCTCTCGCAGAGTGTTACAGACTCGCGAGGTGATGAGCGCCTTAGAGAAGGACAGCGAGACGATCAGCTCGGTGGTGGTTTTCATTCAGAAAATTGCAGGAAAGACCAAACTGCTGGCGCTTAACGCGACGATCGAAGCTGCTCGAGCGGGTGAAGTTGGACAGGGCTTTGGAGTGGTCGCTGAAGAGGTAAAGGGTCTAGCTGACGCTACCGCTAAGGCGAGTGATGAGATCACCCAACATATCGAGCGGCTACAACAGGGGGCGCGTAGAGTCGCCGCTTCTCTGGAGAGCTTGGGTGGGTTGATCTTTGAGCTTGATGAGTATCAAGGATCGATGGCGGCGGCCATCATGCAACAGACCACCACAGTGGCTGAGATCAGCAACCAACTTCAAGAAGGTGCAGGGCTCTCTCAGATTATAAATGCCAAGACGAGTGCTCTGGCGACGAGCGCAGAGTCTGCAAAAGAGGACGCCAGAAATGCCGCTGAAGCAGCGACAACCTTGGAAGACACCTCCACAGTTCTACAGGCCCGGATGGCCAAGTTTGAGGTGGGTGGGTTGAGGTAGGTCAAGCTCATCCTCTGCAGCCAAATGTTCAACTTCGCCGAGCGGGTTGGCTGCTACTCCGAGGATGTATACAAACTGTTGGTAACGACGCCGCGCAGCGCTCAAAGGAACATCAACTCTGCGATGCAATTTTTTGCATCGCGGAGCTTGTGTTTCCCACAAGCGGACACCATCATCCTCGCAGGCAAGGCGAGGTGATGATGCGCACAGAGAAACGATATCCGAGCAAGGTTGATTGGTGGCTGGCGCTGCTCCTGGTGCTGATGGCTCTCTGGGGCGTTTGGAACCTGATCTACGGCATCATCAAGCTGGGCGAAGCGCCCTCGATGGCGTGGATTATGATCGGCACGGGCGTCTTTATCGGCCTGATGTTCGGGCTGATGATCTGGCCCATACACTACACGCTGAATAGTAA
Organism: uncultured Nannocystaceae bacterium; assembly: GCA_964384025.1. Classification (GTDB taxonomy): domain Bacteria; phylum Myxococcota_A; class Bradymonadia; order UBA7976; family UBA1532; genus CAYLJJ01. The sequence goes on along the minus strand of CAYLJJ010000052.1, from coordinate 29,127 downwards.
GGAACTCGTCATCCGCTTCGGGATCTTCAAGATGCGTCTGAAGCTGGAGACCATCACAGGGGTGGTCCTCTCCTCCAACCCGCTTTCAGCCCCAGCCTTCTCCCTCGCCCGGCTCAAGATCAGCCACTCCGGATGGATGAAGATGGCCTTGATCTCCCCTCCAGACAGGGAGGCCTTCATGGAGGATCTCGCCTCGCGCTGCGCGCACCTGGAGTATGAAGGCGGGGAGGTTCGCCCGGTGAGTGCTTCAGACGCAGGGGCGTCTGACTCCGATTAGGCTCAATCGAAGGGTCGCTGGATAGGTGCTGGGATAGAAGAAGCCCGCTGTTGGAGAAGAGAGAGGCCTCGTTTTTAAAACTGAGGAGCTTGGTAAGGAGGGGAACACTAATCATCCCAGAGGAACAGCTCTAACTGTTGAGCTGCTCTTTGGGAGAGTCGCATCTCAAGCTGTTTTGTCCAATCCTTGATGCCATGTTCAAGGGCATGACATCCCTGGCAGAGCCAGATGATCCTCAGATATGCGTCTTCTCCCTCATAGCTGGGGTGGTGAGCTTGAATCCTCTCTGATGCTCCACAGCGCTCACAAGGGCTCCGCTCTATCTGCCCTCTTTTTACCGCACGCATTGTCCGAGAACGGACCCGCTCCTTTAAAAGGTTGCGTCTGGGAGGCTTTCTCTTCCGTGACTCTGTAGCCCTTTTCTTGCTGCATTCTTTACAGGCTGATGTACGCCCTATCTTTATATAATGATTTCTTACGTAGAAATCGCATAAAGGAAGCTCACGACTGCATATCGTACATCTCTTCTTCAACAAATAAGTAACCTTAACGCACAGGTCGCCCGCTCTTTACCGCTCTCTTCCTCTTTGGGAAAGAGCGTCCTCTGTTCTTCTCCTGTTTGAGCCTCATCAGCTCCCGCCTCAGCGCCTCCTCGGCGAAGCCTGCCATTGTTTGAAAATTTGGAGGCCCTGAGAGCGCGACAACCGCATCTCTCACCTCATCCAGGAGCTCGACTGTCAAATGAAAGGTTGCCCTCTTCTTGACTATCTTGGTGCTCTCTTGAAGTTCTGGCGAAGGTGCTGCTCCTCTCCTCCCTTGAACTCTTAGAGGCTCGCTCCTGGGTCCAAGGACAGCATCTAGAGGATCGATTCCCAATACATCCTTTCTGCGCTTCATCTCTTCTCCTCCAGCTCGCGAGCTATCGCTCTATAAGCAAGCGCCGCTTTTGATCTGGGCGCATAGGTCGTGACGGGCTTTGAATGCCCCCAAGCTTCTCTTACTTTCACGTTCTCAGGGATGCTGGTTGAGAAGAGCAGCTCCCCAAACTTCCCCCTCAGGGAGCCCTCAACCGCCTTGGCGATCCGCGTTCGGTCAACTCGACAGAGCACCAACCCCAGGATCTTCAGTTCAGGATGGAGCCGCGCCTTCACCCCACCGATCGTCTTCATCAAGGCTGCTAGGCCCTGTAACGCCATCGTTGAAGCCTCTACCGGCACCAACACCTCCTCCGCTGCCACCAGCGCCGAGACCGACAGCAACCCCAGAGATGGAGGGCAGTCCATCAGCAGATAATCCCAACGTCCATCAGGAAGCCCCCTGATCGCCTCTCTCAAGAGCACCTCGATCCCTACCTCTCCACTCAATGCCCTCTCCAAGCCCACCAACCAGGGGGAGGCTGCCACCAACTCGACTCCTTGCACCTCAGTCTCTCGGATGATCTCCCCGAGGTTTCGCTCTCCAGTGAAAACCTCCAGCAGCTCTCGTCCCTCCTCTCTGACTCCAAACCAGACCGAGGCGGAGGCTTGAGGATCCAGGTCAATCACCAGAACCCGGCGTCCCATCTCTCCAAGAGCTGAGGCCAGATTCACAGCAGAGGTTGTTTTGCCGCTCCCCCCTTTTTGGTTCATCACCGTGAGCACACGCATCGATAGAGACTCCCCCATAAAAGAGGAGACTAGAAGGTTGGAGAGTAAAAGGAAACCTTATAAGGAAAGGTTCCCCTGCAACACCTTCACCGACTCAGGGAGTGGCAGCGAATGAAGCGCTCACGCTCCTCTCAGCCTGAGCTGGTGCAGAAAATAGATAAAAATCGTTTGGTGTTTCGCCGAATGATTGTGCCTATGTCGGATGGCCTTCTGTAGGCCCCCTTATCTCCGGTTCCCTTGATTTGAGCTTCATCAAGAAAGGAGGCTGAAGAAAAAACTCCAGCTCCCCTGGGAGCCGAGCCCTGCTCTTTGCAGGGGCTCTTTACAACATCAAGTTCAGCAGGAGACGGCTCCTTCTCCTTTGGCTTGCTCATCGAATCTTGAGCCTTCAGCTGCTTTGCCCTCTCCGCCTCCTCCCAGCTCCCCGCCCACACCTTCCCTCGATGCTTTAGCATCCTCCTGTGCTTCCAACCCAAAGCAGTCCCGATCTCCTGCAACAAGCCCCTCGCCTTCCTCTCTTCAATCCCCGCCTCTCTCAATAGAGCTGTGGTCAAGAAGCGATGCTTTCCGGCGATTTTATAAGCGATCACCCTCAGCTCCTGCTCCTTGGGCCTCCCCCTCTGTAGCTCCTGCGTTGACCAATCTAACGCCAGCGTCCAACCAGAGGGCCTGAGCTGGGATCTGAGTGAGGATGGACAGCGAGAGCATCCAGACTTTTTTTTTCCGGCCTCAACGTTCAGAGCAGCCTCTATAATATCCGCTCCGACGCCAAATCCAATAGGAAACAGGGTTTTTTCTTTGGGTTGCTTTTATATCGGGTGACCTTTGGTAGGCCCCTCACCCCAGCACAGATTCAGGAGAGGAGGGCCATTACAAAAGTGCCGCTGAGCCGGAAGATGAGCAGCTAGAGACCTAAAGGGGCTCAGCCCCTTCACTCCCTCAGCTGGGGGGTGAAGGGCTATATTCTCCCTTTAAGATTGCGGACTGCTTTGCCATATGTTGAAGTCCTGATCTATCCCAGGGGGAGGAAGATGCAGAAGCATATATACATTGTGTCATTGCTGTTGGTTTGGGCCTGTTCTCAGGCTCTTGATCTAGAAGAGTTTCCTGAGGATGCTCAAAAACTAGAGGATTTTAAGGCCGATTCTCAACTCCCAAATCCCATCATTCCCGATGTGTATATAGGTGAGCATGACTCAGCCTTACTCATCGAAGATGATCGGAATATCTGTGATGGATGTCAGCCTGGATGTTACCAATGTAGCCAAGACCGATGCGTACAGAATCATGAAGGCGAAGATGTATGCAGTCGGCTATGTGCCTCAGCTGAACAAGATTGTGGCCCCGGATGGGAGTGTCGCCTGATCACAAACTCAGGGGCCGACGCAACTTGGCTGTGTGCTGCGCGCGAGATGCCCCTCTGCGAACCTTGTGAACTTGACGATGATTGTCATGGAAGTGGAGACAATCGATGTATAGAATATGAAGATGGATATTTCTGTGGTTCAGATTGCAGTGATGGTTTCTGCCCGTTTCCAGGAAAATATCAATGTAATGAAGATTACCAATGTGTATTGGTCGATGAATTGTCATGTTCAGATTGTTTCGACAGGGATGGCGATGGATATGGGATCGGAGAACCTTGTTCTGGACCTGACTGCAATGACTATGACGTAGACATCAACCCAGGTGTTTCTGAAACATGTGATAATATAGACAACGACTGTGATGGTCAGATTGACAATTCAATATCAGAGAATCAGATCCCTGTTGAGAGCCAATGTCCAAGCCTTGGCATCTGTGTTGATCTTGAAGTTCGCTGTATTGAAGGAGAGTGGTCTTGCGATTTCCCCGAGACTTATGAAGAGGTGGAGACTCGATGCGACGGCCTAGATAATGATTGCAACGGCTTACAGGATGACATTCAGGGGAGGGGAGAAGCCTGTTCTACAGGGATAGGAGCTTGTTCTCAGAATGGTGTTTGGATCTGTGATGGTCTGAGCGGTGATCTGATCTGCAGCGCGACACCTGCGCAGCCTGTCTCGGAACTCTGCAATGGCATCGATGATGACTGTGATGGTGTGACCGACAATGTGCTTGGCTTTGGTGAGCGCTGCGTCGTCGGGCTGGGCTCCTGTGAGGCGGTGGGCGAGCAGCTCTGTGATCTGGTCAGTGGCCGTCTGGTCTGCAGTGCCCAACCCCAGCTCCCCCAGGAGGAGATCTGCGATCACCGTGACAACGACTGTGACGGAGAGATCGATGAGGACATCTGTCCACTTGGACCATCTGAAGAGATCTGTAATGGTATCGATGATGATCTTGACAATCAAATTGATGAAAACTTGACTAGACCTTGTGAAGGTGGTGGCTGCGGTCCTGGGATAGAGAGATGTATGAATGGGGTATGGGATGAGTGTGAAGCTCCTCAAGGAGGAAATGAAGAATGTAATGGAATTGATGATGACTGCAATGGTCAAGTTGACGAAAATCTAGAGAGAGTTTGCAGTAATAATTGTGGTTTAGGCATTGAAAATTGCATGAATGGTGAATGGATTAATTGTAATGCACCACATCCAAATAATGAGATTTGCAATGGCATAGATGACAATTGCAATGGTCAAACAGATGAGCTATTGATAAGAGATTGCGAATCCGAATGTGGAATTGGAGAATCTGTTTGTGAATTTGGACAATGGCAGCCCTGTAATGCCCCCAGTCCTCAAGCTGAGATCTGTAATCAGCGAGATGATGATTGTGATGGAGAGATCGATGAAAATGTGTGTGGGGTTTGTGCAGGTCAAGCAGATGGATGGATTCACAGCACAGGTGATTGGGGAGAGTGTTTGGGCTTCTCAAATCTCTGTGATGAAGTCGGAGAAAGGACACGCCAGAAGCAAGTGTGTCGAGAGGGAGAGATCGCCCTCGAAAATGAGACAGAGGACTGCCATCGCGAGACAGATGGTCAGCTCTTAGAATCTGGTCCTTGGGGAGTATGCTCCGGTTTTAGCGATCAGTGTGATGAGAGCGGTCAGGAGGCTCGCAGTAACCGAGTTTGCTGGAACGGGGCGGAGCAGCAAGAGGAGGAGTTGCGGAGCTGTGAGCGAGACACTGACGGTCAGGTGATCCATCGTGGAAATTGGAGCGACTGTTCCGAATTTAGCAACCAGTGTGATGAGACGGGCCGACAAATTCAAGAGAATCGAGTATGTCGTAATGGTTCCGAAATTCAGGAACTAGAAAACCGAGAATGTGAGCGCAATACAGACAATCAAATCGTAAGCTCTGGGGATTGGGGGAATTGTTCCGACTTTAGCAACCAGTGTGATGAAACGGGTCGTCAAACCAAAGTTGATCGGGTTTGCCAAAATAGTGCTGAAGTTCAACAAGAAAATTATCGAGATTGCGATCGAAACACAGAAGGTGATGTCGTTTCTTATGGAAATTGGGGGGCTTGCTCTGATTTCAGCAGTGATTGCGATGAGGCAGGGATAAAAACTCGGCGAAACCAAGTTTGCAGAGGTGGAGCCCAGAATCAGCTAGAAGAAAGCCAAAATTGCAATCGAAATACAGATGGTTCTCGATGTAATAACGGGTATTGTAATGATGGATCCTGCTGTGAAGAGAACCATCACCAAAGATGCATAGGTGACGATGTGGTGTACTGGTATGATTCCTGTGGTAACCAAGGAGAGCTTTCTGACTCATGCACTTTTTGCGAAGAATGCAATGATCATGGAAATACTGCTACCTGTGACCAGAGAGAATCAGAACTTCGGCCTGATTTTATGGATGAAAATTGCGACGGAGTTGCTGATCTCGAGTATATTAGGGAGATAAAACGCTTTATAAATCGATGTAACTGGAGCAGTTGGCATTCTCTTGATGAGAACCATGATTACCTATGTGCTCCAATTCATGATAGTCCAACATTAGGTTGTAATTGTAATTCGAGGGTGAGGAACTATCCTGAGTGTCCAGAAACTTGTTGGGATATCAGCAGAGCACATTATAGTTACTCTCAACCTGTACCAGGCCAAAATATGGATCTAATGTGGCATTGCTACAATTCAGCTATCGGGTCCAACAGGTACTCATGGAGTAGACAAAATTGTAGTTCGAACGGATGGCAAATTGCTTTTCCAGAAAACCTGGGATATCTGTTTAGATCAAATCCTAATAGAAATAATGTTCCAGGACTTATATTCGTTGGGGTTTACCAGTGTAGATGGGAATATGAAGCTGGAAAATACGACCATTTCTTTACTACTGACACGCATGAATGTAATGTGCTCGACGATAGAAGTAGACCTCAGTACATAAATCCCAACAACGATCAACCTCAGAATGCAGCTGTTTTGTATGCATGGGTAGTTAGATTTCCATAATTGGCATAAGTTGCGCAGTCAATGGGTATTATGCATAAATTGGCTTAACATCTCGTCCTGTACAAAGCGAGAATGGGCTCGTTCAGATCGACACAGCGAATCAACACGACGATATTCCCACCTCATTGAAGAATTTTAGAGGCTATGGGGCATCAGTCTGATGGACAGGGGGCTCTACGCAGTGCCCTTGATCCCAGCAGTCACAGTCCGCATCCTCAGGGCAGTTACAGTTCGGATCTGGGGGAAGCCAAGCGCAGCCCGGCGACTCTTGGCACTGCCCTTCGTCCAAGATGATATGGCAGCCCCGAGGCTCAAACTCAGGAGCACAGTAGCTGAAGTGTGTGCAGTCGTCACAGGTCCCGTCAGGATCACAGACGCAGGACTCAGTGATCCAGTGACACCCTTGCTGTTCCTCACAGAGATCAAGAGCCAACCTGCTACAGTCCGCCGCGGGGCGGGTAGCGCAGAAATGGAGGTCTGCATCACACTCACAGTCAGGATCATCCTCGGGGCAATGTCCAGGACCACAGCCGGGATCCATGACATCTACGAAGCAGTCTGGACGGGCATTGCAGGCCTGGAGATCAAACTCCAGCTCCTCACAGCTCAGCTCACGAGACGCGCAGTAGGCGCGGGCGATGGCAGGACAGACACACTCAGAGTCGTCGCCAGGGCAGCTACAGTCCACCCCCTCCTCGACCCACCCGCAGGCGGGCTCTGCGGCGCAGGCCTCAGCGCCCAGGAATATGCAGGAGCCTGCAATCTCTTCGTCGGGGAGGCAGATCCCAGCATCCCAGTAGTCGCAATCCTCTGAGTCGCACAGGGCCGCATCCTCAAGCCAGACCCAGCCACAGCCTGGGATCTCCTCGCAGGCTTCAATGCCCCAGAGGGTCCTACAGTCCACAGGGGGAGGTGCGTCTACAGCGCAGAAACCCCAAGGATCTTCACATTCACAGTTGGGTCCACCATCGGGGCAGATGCAGGGGTTGAAGTTCCAGATGCAACCAGGGTGGGCTTCACACTCCTGAGGATTCATCATCTCATCGCAGTTAAGAGTGTCCGTCTCAGGGAGACAGATCCAGCCCTCACCACAATCGCACTCTTCACCGGGAGGGCAGCTACACCCTGAGTCGATGAACTCCACATAGCAGCTAGGCTCCTGCTCACAGGCGTCGGGGTCATCATAGTCCTCGCAGGCCCTTGGTGGCTCCTCGCGGCGGGGGGCGCAGGCCCAACCCTCACCACAGTCGCAGTCCTCACAGTCACAAGCCCCATCAATGAAATCGACCTGACAGTTGGGATCCGCCTCACAGGCTTCAGGGCTCCCATAGGCATCACAGGAGATGGGGGGAGGGGAAGCGTTGGAGCAGCCCTGTTCAGGCCACCAGCTGCACCCCATCACCTCACAGGTCTCCTGGTCTGGCAGGTCTTCACAGCGGTGGGGGTGAGGGGGAACCTCATCGAAGCAGGCCCCATCGGACCAATAGCAGCCCACGGTCTGGCACTGCTCGACTTCTTCATAGCTGGGGCAGCTGTTTGGAGGGGAGGTGTCCCCCTCCATCCCTGCGGTGCCGCCGTCGAGTTGCTGTGTGGGAGTTTGGGTTTCGCCATCAGCCTCTTCATCCAGATCGATGACGCAGCCACTGAAACTCAGGAGGGTGAGTAAGAACCAAGACAGACGCATGAGATAAGTTCCCCTGATTTTGACGCTGCGGGCCTCTAGCATTTTATGGACCATACGCTAGCTGTAGCGCGGTAGGGCTCTAAACTCCCAAATATATTGAAAGTATGGGGTGCTCCGAGTTTCAAGCTCCCAAAGCGCCCGCGCTTTTTTCCGAGTGGAGCGTTCGGAAAACTGAGTAAGAAAAAAAATTGCTATTTCCCCTGAAATTCATACTGTATAAGTACTTCATCTGGCCGAACTTGTTCGATATTTGGCATCGTATTGTATGATATCACAGAGCGATACCTAACAGGGTTCTGCATCTCACGGCGCTCTAGAACGCTATTTCTGGTGAGGGGCCGTAAAATATGACGACATCCTCTCCAAAACCATCGTAAGCAGCTTACCGCACGCTGAGATCGGCGGACAGGTGCAACACACCAGAGTTGCCAGGCATGAGTTCAAGTTCAACAGCTTGAAGATAAGTGTCGGTGATGTTGATCTTGCTCAGATCTGCCTCGGGGATGGGGAGCGTCTTCAACACGTCGGCGAAGCGCGGCAGTACCTCCTCTTGGAGCAGCCGTTCTAAAAGCCGCCGGGCAGGCTCTACCTCCAGGGGTTTGGGTGGGATCAACACATCGCTGATGAGATGATCCACCCGTGCTCTCACATTAAGGCCCTGCTCATCAACGAAGATCTGTGCGTGCAAAGTGGCGCCGATCAGCAGCGCGATGTTCACCACCCCCAGGTCGGTCTCCATCACCCCGTCGAGGCGGAGGCCAGCCAACTCCAGCAGGTACTCGCCGGGTTGGTCACCGGGGCGGACTAAGGGGGGCAGTTGAGGATCCAGAAACAGGTCAAGACCTTGCACCTCGACTGTATCAACGCGGTCCAACGATGCTGTCGAGACCTCTAAGGACAGATCCAAGGCGCCTACCTGCCAAGCTGCAAAGAGCGTCGCATTGAGCGCGTCAATGGTCAGGGCGATCTCTAAAGGCCTAGCATGAGTGATGGTGGGTTGCCCTTCGGTGATCACATAGCCTGGAGCCTCGGCGCGTCGAGGATCAGTGTCGCCATCCACCGCCCAAGCCAACTGTGCCTGCAAACCTCGCGCGTCCATAGTGATCTGATCCAGCGTAGTGTGCACCTCCAAGCTGCCCCAAAGTGGCTCGGGCAGCTCGATGATCCGCGACGCCACGAAGGCCAACGCGAGGTTCGCTATCTGTTGCTCTACGGCGGTTTTGAGCTGTGTTTTCAGCGTGGCGATCAGCTGGTCTTCAACAAAGTAGAGTGCGGCCTCTACCAAGAAATCCGGCAGCCCAGCGACGTCGATCTCCGGCGCGCTGAGATCAATGGCTGCGTCCTGTAGCTCCAACGTCTGACCCCAGCTGATCAATTTGCCGGTCAACGCCAGCTGGCTCAGGTTGATGGTCACTCTCCTCTCGGTCCAACCCAACAGGGCGATATCTGCACCGATGGTCGCTTCGAAGGTGATTTGATACAGCTGAACCGCCACATCCGCCCCCCCAAGAGCAGCCTGTATATCGAAGCTGGGTCTATCCATGTCGAAGTACTGTGGCTGCACCGTCCAGCGACGTTCATCCAGTGTACCCTCGTAGCGGTGGCTGAGCAGCGCCTCTAAGTCGACGCTGCTCAAGAAGCCCTCCACCGCCTCAGCCAGTAACATTGAGAGCAGATCAAAACCGTCAGCGCCCAGGCTGATCTGCGCCGCATTGGCTTGCAGCGCGCCAGCAGCGCGGAAGGGCCCGCCCAGGCTCCAGTTGTGCACCGTGCTTGAGCGGCCCTCATCATCGGTGGCCACCACCTCGAATGTGTTGATCCCCGAACTGATCGGCATAAACGCGCCGAACCGACCATTGGCGTCGAGGTCGAGCCGATCACCGTTTACGGTGACTTGCAACGGCCCCTGCTCCTGCGCGACGGCGCGTCCATGCAAGCGCACAAGGCCGTCATCGGAGTAGGGTGTAGTTTGGGCCACCAGCATAGGGTGGGCGCGCCCCACCTGCACACCCGTGGTGTCACAACGTACAGCATCCAGCGCACAGCAGGTGATTTGGTAGCTGCCTTCGTGATCGAAGATCACTTTGTTGCGCTGCACCACGCGGGTGCCCGCCACTGGCTCTACAGTCACCTGATAGTTTCGTGAGGCGCGGCCCTCGGCGTCGTGCGCATGCACCTCAACCCGCGCAAAGCCCCCTGGGCGCACATAGGGATCAGCCACAGTGCAGGTCAGCGTCTTGATGGGCTTCGCTAGGCTATCGGCCTTGCCGCCTTCAAATTCCGTCGCTGTTGGTTCGATGTTGGTGTTCTGCTCCTCACCACAAGCGGCGAGCAGTAGGGCGCAAAGAACGGTCAGGGCACGCGTCGAGGGCATGATCGAACCTCAGGGTCAAAGGACCCTTGGATGACATAGAATATAGTCGAAGTACAATCATGAGAAAAGAGGTCCGCTGTGGAGTGGCGAAGGTATGGTACGCATAAGAGCAGGGTCCAGGCGAGCCTTGAGCGACGATAGAGCACAGAAATGGGGGAGTTATCGTTGAGTATCGATTTCAGCGCGGATGTATGTGTACTCGGCTCCGTTGCACGCTGCGCCAGACTCCTCGCTGAGCACCAAGAGATAGGGCACGCCGCTATCCTGAGCTTGAACGATTCCTTCAGGGCGGCAAAGCTGGTCGAATCCAGGTAAATCGAGCGGGATGAGGTCGCCATGATCGGACCAGAACCACAGACTATAACCGTCTGCCTTCATCGCGGGACCACTGATGATTACATAGCCTCTCAAGACAGGTGAATATTCGAAGCTCCGCACACCGTGACCGTCGAGATCAAGCGTCTCGAAAGCGAAGCGTGGGGCAGCGTCGAAGGGGCGATCTACGGTCGCGATGATCGCCATCCCTTCATCCAAAATCAGATCTCCATCCACATCCTCAGTTGCGAAAGTATCACCGAAGAGAGGAGAGCGTATCCCCCACACGATGGAGTTGGGTCGGTGAGGGTGTACAGCGAGCCCCTCGATGTTGAGACCACCAGCCTTGCTCGATTTGGTTTCGATTCGGTTGAACCATTCATCCCCGAACTCGGTCCACAGCGCGTCCATCAGCTCATCGCGCAGATCCACGCTCTCCTGAAGGCGAGGGTCTGATTGCAGCCCCTGTGCTCGGAAACGAGTCAGCCAACGATAGTCCTGCTTCTCATCACCAGTCGCGCTCAGGCTGGTTGTAACGAAGAACCAACCGTGACCCCAGGAAGCACCCTCTAGATCTCGGTGTGGTTGGTTGAGCATAAATGCATTTTCGTCGGTGTTGTTCTCTAGGTCGGGTGTCATGCGGCGAAGAAAGTCGTACTCTGAAGGCTTCCCCCCATCATCCACCGTGATGAGAATACGCCCATTATAGGCTGCACCGCTCAGGTCCTGTCGAAGCTTCCCGTTCTGTTCATGGTACTGTGGTGTAGTACCGTAGGTAATCTCTCCAAAAACAATCTCTGGTATTGGATGCGCGTTATGCCCGTGAGCTATGGCAGAAGAACTCCATGCTCCAGTAAATAAAATTACTGCAATGGACAAAACTAACCTATTGCAATGATGAATCATACCCTTCTCCATCCAGCCATGCCAGTCTTCTGTTGTTGTGCCTAAATCATTACATCCTACTGGCTAAAGTGCAATGACAAGCCTATCTAAGGAGTGTTTGGGGTATTACACGAGCCCAGGACTGTTATCAAATAAATTAATCAGAATTTGGTTAAATATGGATCATTGCAGGTTTTCTTCACCACTGCAGTATCGATTATCCCCAGCATCGCTCTCCACTTACCCCTCCCGCGCAGATTGGAAGAGGGTCCAGTACTGAGGGTGCTCATTTTCTGGGGGCTATTTGCGGTTCCAGCCCTCTTCATCAAGCATAGAGCCATCTGCCCAGGCTCTGGATAAAACATTCTCCATCCTTCAGCCTTGGATGAGCATCGCTTGTCCGCTGGAGTCCTTCACACCTTGCTCTGATCAGATCTTTTTCTAACCCTTAAGAGATCGCAGCATCGCCTCTGCATAGGCTCGATCATCGCCTAGGCGGCTGAGCTGCTCATCGCTGAGGTACTCAGGCTCGCTTAAGGCTCTCTGAACTGAGGCTAAGATCTCCTCAGCTTGTGTGTGCTCCAGAGCCTCTGGGCTCAGAGCCTCATCGGCTAAGATCAGGACCTTTTGAGCCTGCACCTCGGCGACTCCACCACGGATAAAGAGCTCCGCGCTGCTGCCCTCCGCCTCATAGCGGACGGCGCCGCCCCCCAGGCGGATAAGCGCCGGTCTGTGCTCAGGGAGGACCGCAAACTCACCCTCCGCTCCAGGCGCGGCGACGCTCTTGACCGTCGCTGAGAGGAGTTGGCCCTTAGGTGTGATCACCTCAAGTTGGATCTCACTCATGATCAGACCCCAGCCAGCGTCTTGGCTTTCTCCAGAGCGCTCTCTAGGTTGCCCACCATATAGAAAGCTTGCTCAGGGACATCATCCATCTCGCCATCAACGATCGCCTTAAAGCCCTTGATAGAGTCCTCGAGATCTACATAGACGCCAGGGAGCCCTGTGAAAGTTTCAGCAACATGGAAGGGCTGAGAGAGGAACTTCTGGATCTTTCGTGCGCGAGTGACGACCAGCTTGTCCTCGTCCGAAAGCTCATCCATCCCCAAGATAGCGATGATGTCCTGGAGATCCTTATAGCGCTGAAGGACCTGTTGGACATCGCGAGCCACAGCGTAATGTTCAGGACCCACTACAGAGGGATCAAGGAGGCGGCTGGTGGAGTCCAGAGGATCTACAGCGGGGTAGATCGCCATCTCGGCGATCTTACGGCTGAGCACTGTGGTGGCGTCCAGGTGGGCGAAGGCGGTCGCGGGGGCAGGGTCGGTCAAGTCATCGGCGGGTACATAGATCGCCTGCACTGAGGTGATCGAGCCCTTGTGGGTCGAGGTGATGCGCTCCTGTAGGGCGCCCATCTCTGTAGCCAAGGTGGGCTGGTAACCCACGGCGCTGGGGATACGACCCAGGAGCGCGGAGACCTCAGAGCCCGCCTGGGTGAAGCGGAAGATGTTGTCGATGAAGAGGAGCACATCCATGCCCTGCGCGTCGCGGAAGTGCTCTGCCACAGTGAGGGCTGAGAGACCCACGCGAGCGCGGGCTCCAGGAGGCTCGTTCATCTGGCCGTAGACCAAGGAGACCTTGGATTTGGCCCGTTCCTCTTCGTTGATGACCCCAGACTCCACCATCTCCCAGTAGAGGTCATTGCCCTCACGGGTGCGCTCACCCACCCCTCCAAAGACGGAGAGGCCGCCGCCCTTGATGGCAACGTTGTTGATCAACTCCATGATCAAGACGGTCTTGCCCACACCCGCGCCACCAAAGAGGCCGATTTTGCCCCCCTGTGCATAGGGGGCGAGGAGATCAACGACCTTGATTCCAGTCTCAAAGGTCTTGATCGTCGAGCTTTGGTCCACGAGCGGTGGGGCTGGGCGATGAATGGGCCAAACCTCTTTAGATTCGATGGGACCCGCCTCATCTACAGGCTTGCCCACCACGCTCATGATGCGCCCTAGGGTGGCCTCTCCAACAGGGACTGAGATGGGGCGATTGCTGTTCTTCACCTCCATTCCTCGAATCATCCCCTCGGTAGAGTCCATCGCTACGGTGCGAACGATGTTCTCTCCTAGGTGCTGGGCGACCTCTAAGACTAGGTTCCACTCCTCAGCGTCGATGCTGGGGTTGCTGACCATCAGAGCAGTGTTGATCTCAGGGAGGTTGCCCCCTGGGAAGTGGACGTCGACGACCGGTCCAAGGACCTGTGAGACGCGGCCAAGCAGGTGGCTCATGGTGACTCCGCTGCGCTTCGCCAGGCGCCCGGCCCGGCTTGATTGATCAATTATTTCAGGGCCTCCGCGCCACCGATGACCTCCATCAACTCTGTCGTGATGGCGGCCTGACGGGCGCGGTTCATCTGTAGGGTGAGGCTGGAGATCATATCATTGGCGTTGTCCGTGGCGCTGTTCATGGCGTTCATGCGCGCGCCATGCTCTCCAGCGATAGACTCCAGGATGGTCTGAAGGACTTGCACCTCCAGATAACGAGGGAGGATGTAATCCAGGAGCGAAAGCAGGTCCGGCTCATAGATCATCTCCCCCAACTCCTCCTCTGGCTCCTCCGCGCTCAAGGGGAGGAGAGGGCGGCTGCCTGGGATCTGGGTGAGGGCGTTCTTAAAATGGTTAGAGTAGATGAGCACCTCATCAAACTCCCCCGAGATAAAGCCCCCTACCAGGGTGTCACAGATCTCCCTCACCAGTTCGATCTGTTTGGGGTTGAGAATCTCCCCGAAATCTCGCCCTTCATAGCCCCGCTTCTTGCGGTGCTGGGCAGCTCGGCGCCCCAGGCTAAAGACCTTCGTGGGCAGCGTTGACTCCTCTAGATCCATCTCCATGAGGCGCAGGAGGTTGTTGTTAAAACCTCCACACATCCCCCGGTCGCTGGTCAGGATCAGGAACGCTCGTCCTGAGATCTCCTCTCGTGGGGCCAACAGGGGCCTCGGCGCGCTGCCTTCAAGCTGAGTGACCAAGCTGGCCAACAGCTCCCGCTGCTTTTCGGAGTAGGGGCGCAGCGCCTCCACCGCCTGTTGGGCTCTACGCAGCTTGGCGGCGGAGACCAGCTTCATGGCTCGAGTGATCTTCTGGGTGTTCTTCACCGAGGAGATGCGTTTGCGGATATCCTTGAGGTTGGGCATGTTCTTTAGGGCTTGAAGGTCTCAATAAAGGCTGCGATCCCAGCCCTGAGACCCCTCTCGATCTCTTCATCGATCTTGCCGATGGAGAGCATTCGATCAAGCACATCCTGGTGCTTGGCCTCAAAGAAGGTGAGCAGCTCCTCCAGGAAGCGTCCCAGGCTGCGGACAGGCAGCTCATCTACCATCCCCTTGGTCCCAGCGAAGAGGCAGAGCACCTGCTTTTCGACCGAGAGGGGAGCGTATTGAGCCTGTTTGAGGATCTCAACCAGACGCTCACCTCGTGCGAGCTGTTGCTGGGTGTTCTTATCCAGATCGCTGGCGAACTGAGCGAAGGCCTGCATCTCTCGATACTGGGCCAAGTCAAGGCGCAAGGTTCCCGCCACCTGCTTCATAAACTTGGTCTGAGCAGCCCCCCCCACACGCGAGACTGAGAGCCCCACATTGATGGCGGGCCTGATCCCTGAGAAGAAGAGGTCGCTCTCCAGGAAGATCTGACCGTCGGTGATCGAGATCACATTGGTGGGAATATAAGCGGAGACATCTCCTGCCTGAGTCTCGATGATGGGGAGAGCGGTTAAGCTGCCTCCACCATACTTATCATCCATCTTGGCGGCCCGCTCCAGGAGGCGGCTGTGAAGATAGAAGACGTCGCCGGGATAGGCTTCACGGCCTGGTGGACGACGCAGCAGCAGAGACATCTGGCGGTAAGCTACAGCCTGCTTGCTCAGATCATCATAGATGATCAGGGCATGCTTGCCGTTGTCACGGAAATACTCCCCCATGCTACAGCCGGAGAAGGGCGCTAAAAACTGAAGAGGAGCCAGCTCTGAGGCGGAGGCGGCCACCACGGTGGTGTACTCCATCGCCTGATGTGTTTTGAGCTTCTGTACAACCTGAGCCACTGTGCTCTGCTTCTGGCCGATAGCCACATAGATGCAGTAGACGTCGGTGTCTCTCTGGTTGATGATCGTGTCGATGGCGACGGCGGTCTTGCCTGTCTGGCGGTCACCGATGATCAGCTCGCGCTGACCGCGACCGATCGGCACCATGGCGTCGATCGCCTTAAGCCCTGTCTGTAGGGGTTCAGAGACAGAGCGCCGTGGCATGATGCCCGGTGCCTTCAGCTCTACTTGGCGTCGCTTCGTTTCACCGATGGCGCCCAGACCATCGATGGGATCCCCCAGCGCGTTGACTACGCGGCCAAGCAGCGCCTCTCCGACGGGGACATCGACGATACGCCCAGTACGACGGACCTCATCCCCCTCCTTGATCAGGTGAGCCTCTCCTAGAAAGGCTGCGCCGACGTTGTCCTCCTCTAAGTTGAGGACCATGCCGCTGACGCCGTGCGGGAACTCCAGTAGCTCACCGGCCATCGCCTTCTCAAGACCATAGATCCGCGCGATGCCGTCGCCCGCTGAAAGAACGGTCCCGGTCTCGCTGACCTCGACCTTCTTGTCATAGTCTTCGATCTGCTTGCGGATGATCCGGCTGATCTCCTCGACCCTGATCTCCATTCGGTCGTTCTCCCAGCGTGGCCACAGCAGCGGCCTGTCCATTCGATTCGTTTAGGAGCGCACCCGCTTAAGCTGCGCTCGAAGAGATTCCAATTGAGCCCGAATGCTCCCGTCATAGATGCGCCCATCGATGCGGGTGATGACCCCTCCGATGATAGAGGGATCCAGATCCTGCTCTAGGATGATCTCTCGACCCATCATCTTCTTAAAGGAGGCTCTCAACTTGGCTGCCTCAGAGCTGCTGAGGCTCTGAGCTACGGTGATCTTGGCCTTTAGGCGTTTGAGCTCCCCATCCATCAGCGCTTCAAAGCTCTCGCAGATCTGCGGGAGATAGCGGATGCGGTTTCGGTCGATGAGGAGGAAGAGGAAGTTTTGCACGATCGAGCTGACCACAACCTCCTTGAGCAGCTCAGCCATCACCTTCCTACGGAGAGGGACCCCAAACTTGGGGTTGCGGAACAGCTCTTTGAGATCGGGAGAGGCGAAGAGGGCCTTGACCCGGATCAGCTCTCGTCCAAGCTGCTCAAAGTTCTCGCGTTCTATCCCGATATCCAGGAGCGCCTGAGCGTAACGATGAGCGATGGTCGTGCCGCGCATGAGGGCTCCTTACTGAACCTGAGCTGTGTCGAGCTGCTTGAGATATTCTCTGGTCAGGCGCTGCTGCTCGCTGCTGTTTAAGCGGAGGCGGATCGCCTCCTCAGCCGCTGCGATCGCCATATCCACCACCTCAGCCTGGAGCTGAGCGCGAACCCGGCCCATCTCTCCCTCAATAGAGCGCCGCGCCTCCCTCTGAATGCGCTCCGCCTCTCGTTCGGCCTCTTCCAGGATATGCTGTTTCTCTGCCTCTGCCTCTAGACGATACTCCGTCAAGAGCCGCTCCGCTTCTGCCTCCAAGCCGCTCAGCTTGGACTGATACTTGGCCAGCAGCGCGAGCGCTTCATCATGCAGCTGAGCCGCCTCGCCGATCTCCCCTTGGATCCCCTCTGCGCGCTCCTTGAGCGCGCCCAAGAGAGGCTTCTTTCCAAAATAGATCAGGAGCCCCAGCAGGATGCCCAGGTTGAGAGCGTGCCAGAGAAGGTCAAGCCAGGAGAGCCCTCCGCCAGAGGCAAAGGCGGGAGAGGAGAGCAGCGAAAACAGGAGGATCAAGCGCATCATCTGGATTCACTCCCCAAGATCTTCTCAACCACCAGCTTGGAGAGGGGCTCAACCTCCTCTTGAAGTTCTCCCTGAAGAGCACTGAAGCGCAGCTTCATCTCCTCCTGAGCTTCCTTCATGTTCTGATCTGCGTCGCTTCGAGCGCTCTCAAGCTGCGCTCTGCGCTGGTCTGTAGCCTCTTGGCGTAGCGCCTGACGAAGGTCCAGGGCCTTATCCCGAGCCTCCTCAAGGGCCTTGCTGTAGCGCTGACAGAGGCTCTCAGCCCGTGCCTTAATCTCAGCTGATGTTGCCTTGAGCTTGCTGGTCTTGGCCTCGCGATCATCTACACCCTTGAGGAAGGGCTGGAAGATCAGCTTGTTGAGCAAAGCCATCAACAGCAAGATCAATGTCAACTGGATAAAGAATGAGCTGTCGATATCGATGACGACTGCGCTCATAGACTTTAGGGTGATGTGAAGGGGATCCATCGGGCGCTTACGCTCCAAAGCTCCGCTGAGCGCGGGAAGCTACCACCCAACTTCTCTAGCGTCAATCCCAGCTTTCCTAGAATCTAAGTTGAGTTCTTCAGCGCCCCTTATTCTTTGAAGTCGGCTGTAGGTCTGCTCGGTGATCAAAGCTCTTGACCTCGGTCCAAACACACATCTCTTTAAGGCGTGAAACGATACGCTCGCCTACCATATCCAGGAGGGCCTTAGGCTCTCCCTCAGCCTTATGAGGGTAAAAGTTGCTGGCGAAGAGGGTGGTACGGTTGGCGTTATAGCGTCGGCTGATCAGCTCATCCAAGACGCTCAGCTCCCACTCTGTACCTCGCCCCTGTCCCAGCTCATCGATCACCAAGAGGGGGGTCTCCGCCAAGGGGGTGATTAGATCCTGGCCCTTGCTGCGATCTCCATAGCTGCGACGCAGATCCGCGAGGAGATGACCAAACTCGATAAAGCGGGCTCGAAAGCCCCGCCCTAAGAGGATCTCTCGTAAGATGCCCACGAGTAGGTGAGTCTTACCTGTCCCACACTCCCCATAAAAGAGCAGCCCTGGAGTTCCTTCCACGAATTCCAAAGCCAACTTCTGTGCCCGTTTCTTGGCCTGTTTAAACTCCTCACGATCAGCCTTACTTAGCCCCTCTCTCAACTTAGGAATCTTAAGATTGTCGAAGGTCTTATGGGCATATCGAGCGGGTAAATGAGCTATATTAAAGGATTCGATCCGTTTCTTTAATGCTAGGCATTCACAGGGCTCAGCAAACTCATAGCCCCGTTTATCGCGACCAAATATATAGCCTACATCCCTCGGACATTTAGGACAGGGGGAGACGCAGGCGCAGCGCTCGGCCTGAGCATAATCTCCCTGAGGGGAGATCAGCACCCCAGCCCCTCCACATTTCTGACAGCGCTCTACTCTCTCCATAAAATCGCATCCAAACACAGCTCTGGGAGCTGATAATGTTCCCTCACCCGACGGTGGAGCCAAGCTTTTCGGGTGCGTTGAAAACTCCGAGCGCTCGCTCGTTTTCGCTCCTCAGCCAGGGCTTGCTCCACCTCATCCTCGATCGCCTGACGCTCAGCCTCAGGGAGAATCTCAAGGGCATGTTCCCAGACGCGCTGACTCAAGTCCTCAAGTGCCTCTATCGGATCAAAGTCCTGCTCATTGAGGGTCCGCCTCTTTGCAATCTGAAGAGACTCTAAAATCTTACTCCGAAGAGGAGACTGTTTGCTGCTCAAGATCTGAATGAGCCCATCAAAGGCGCCCTCCACGCTGATACGAGGCCTCTCCTCAACCTCAGGCTTCTCTTTTCCAGCGCGTCGCTTTTTCCAGGTTTTGATCACCTCCTCCACCATAGGCGCGAGATAACTCAAGCTCAACCGCTGTCCTGCGCACTTGGAGAACTGAAGCTCCATCGCATGAAGGACCCTCTCGGCGGGCACCCCGCTTCGCTCCCAGCGCGTCACCAGCTCTAGATCTCGCGCTGAGAGCATCAGCCCTCGCCCCTGATGTCTAAGAATCGCGCGCTCAATCTGGGTGACAAACTCTCTTTGATTTCGAGCCATCAAAAACACTCAGGCAGCCTCGATCAGACATCGAGGTTCTTTACGTTCAGGGCGTTCTCTTCAATAAAGCGACGGCGGGGCTCCACGTTGTCTCCCATCAAGATCGTGAAGATCTCATCGGCAGACTCCACCCCGCCAATCTGAACTTGCAAGAGCGTCCGCGTCTCTGGATCCATAGTGGTCTCCCAGAGCTGCTCAGGGTTCATCTCTCCCAGCCCCTTATAGCGCTGGATATCCAAGCCCCTCTTTCCTTGAGCCATCAGGAGATCCAACAGCGTGCGCAGATCCTGCGCCTCTAAGCGACGCATCCCCTGGAGGATAAAGTAGGGACCCGCCCCCAACTCCTGGAGCAGCTCATGCTGCTTTAGAGCGCTGTGATAGTGCGCTGACTCAAAGAGATCGCGATCGATGACGCTGCGATGCTCATTGCCCTTGAGTCTGGAGTCGAGGATGAGACGCCAAGTAGAGGGCTGCTCTTGGAGAAGGTTCTCTCCCTCCTCCTCCTCTTCTTTGGTCTCGATGATCTCAGGGGGGTGCTCTTCCAGGTGGATCTTAAGCTGAACCTCTCCAGGGTAGAGCCGCTCTAAGACATCCAGGATCTGCAGTCCAAGGGCCTCCACCTCGACCTGACGCTCAAAGCCCTCCGTTTTAAGCTCCAGCTCCATGAGGGCCTCAAACACCCGCGCGTCCCCTCTCCTCTGAATCTCTCCAAGCTCTGTATAAAGGCGGCTCAGGCGCTTGAGGATTTGGCGCAGCTGCTCAGACTCCAGACAGACCCCCTCCACCTCAAGTTGGCAGGCGCGAGCGGCGCTCTCTACCAAAAACTCATCCATCGCCGCTTCATTCTTGAGGTAACGGATCTTCTTACCGCGCTTGGCTCGGTAGAGAGGGGGTTGGGCGATATAGAGGTGCCCTCGCTCGATCAGCTCAGGCATCTGACGGTAGAAGAAGGTCAGCAATAATGTACGGATGTGAGAGCCATCTACATCCGCGTCGGTGTTGTGGCAGCAGATGCCACCCATACCCGCGATGAAGTTCTCATCGCTCTCCACTGAGAAGTCATAGACGTAGCCGTTTGAGGCCTCCACCTCTCGGATATGGGTGATGGGCAGCGCCATCAGATCGCCATCGAGATCTTTAAAGCTTTGGGTGTCGCTCGGTTGGCTGAGCTCTCCATGAGCAGCGAAGCTTACCCGCCAACCGCCACTCTTCTCAGACTCCAGTGAAGCTACCACACCAAAAGAGGAGAGCAGATAGCTCACCCCGCTGGCGATATCACGTGAAGAGCTGGAGAGGCTCATATGACCAGAGCCATCATCCACAAGAGATCCACGTAGGAAGACCTCACGCAGGGCTTGATTGACGTTGAAGAGCAGGGAAGGCAGCTGTTTGCTCGCAGTGTTGAGTTCGTGGAAGCCGAAGATCTCTCTCCAGACAAGCGCCGCGATCGGGTGGGCGATCTTAAGCTCTCCAGGCTCCTCCAGATACTCGTAACAGCGACCCTCAATCCCAAAGACCTTAGAGAAGAGCTGCCCCGCCTCCTCCAAGATCTTGGCTTCCTGGGTGTCAAGGCTCAGGAGGATTCGATTGCCATCACAGCATGAACCATCAGGGAGATAGAGACTGAGCAGGGTCATCAACTCTGCGTCTACTCCAAGGAAGCGCTCCAGACCGATCGAGGGGCGCTCATAGGAGGTCAGCCTTAAATCAGCGCGTGTGGCAAACCACTCCAGCTCTGTATCGCTGAGATCACTCAGCCGGAGAGAATCTCCAACCTCACGGTTAAACCGATACCAATCTTCGACAGCTTGACCACGGATCCAGATCTGAGAGGCAGCCTCTGGAGATCGATGAAGTCCTTTCAACAGGTCGATATGTTCAGGAGCTTCTTCAGGGAAGTGCAGGTGTTTGGGAGCGATGAGCAGATCTCCCTCTCTCAACTCATCACCCCGCTTAAGGAGGATCTGGCTCTCCTCATATACAAAGACACTGTGGCTGGCGGTCACCCGTACATTGCGCCCATAGACGCTGCGGATCTCCAAGAGGGGCTCCTCCAGCTCATGCCGAATGATCGCCTTGATCGGCCTAAAACGCGCATGATGATCATCGAGGCCAAAGCAGAGCACCTGACCCAAACCTTGCCCGGAGAGCTTGGCATAGCTGCCCTCCTCCTGTCCTGCCGCCTCCAAAGCTTGATCGATAAAGCGCCCGATGGTGGTCATGCGCACGCCGCTCTGATCTTGAACAAAGATATGTTCATCGCCATCGACGCTCATCACGATGATGCGGTGATAACGCAGGTTATCGAGGTTGAGGTTCTCGCCGATGCTTGTCCCCAGGGCGGTGATCAGGGTGATGATCTCCTGACTGGAGAGCATCTTATCCAGGCGAGCCTTCTCCACATTGAGGATCTTGCCCCTCAGCGGCAAGATCGCCTGGGTGCTGCGATCCCGCCCCTGCTTGGCGGAGCCCCCCGCCGAATCTCCCTCTACCAAATAAAGCTCTGAGAGCGCAGGGTCCTTCTCCTGGCAGTCCGCCAACTTGCCGGGCAACGCTGAAGACTCTAGGACACCCTTACGACGAACCAGCTCACGCGCCCGCCGCGCAGCATCCCGAGCCCGCGCGGCGCCGATCGACTTATTGATGATCGATTTGGCTGTCTTGGGGTTCTCCAGCAACCAGCTGTTGAGCGCTCCAGCCAGCGCGGACTGCACCGCAGGCTTGATCTCCGAGGAGACCAGCTTCTCCTTGGTTTGGCTATTGAATTTGGGATCGGGAAGTTTAACTGAGACCACCGCCGTGAGGCCCTCACGGACATCATCTCCGCTCAGGCTGCTCTTAAGACCCTTAAGCAGGCCCTCTTTGCTCGCGTAGGTGTTGATCGTGCGAGTCAGGCCATCTCGAAAACCGGAGAGGTGGGTCCCTCCATCTCGGTTGCGGATGTTGTTGGTGAAGCAGTAGATGCTCTCCTGAAAAGCCTCACTCCACTGCATGGCGATCTCCACCGTGATCCCCTCCCGCTCTTTAAAGACCAGCAGAGGAGGTGCATGAAGCGCGCTCTTATTGCGGTTGAGGTGCTCAACAAAGGAGGTGATGCCCCCTTCATAGCAGAACCTCTGATGGTGGCCTTCGCCCCGCTCATCCTTCAGGATGATCTCAACCCCACTGTTCAGGAAGGAGAGCTCTCGTAGACGTTGAGAGAGGATCTCAAAGTTGAACTCATGGTTCTCCTCGAAGATCTCCAGATCGGGTTGGAAGCGGATACGAGTCCCTGTCTTACGAGAGTCCCCAATCCTTTGGAGATCAGCCAGAGGCTTTCCAAGCTGGTAGCCCTGCCTATAGAGCCCCCCCTCTCGGCGGATCTCCATCTCCAGGACGCTGGAGAGGGCGTTGACGCAGGAGATGCCTACACCGTGAAGGCCGCCTGAGACCTTATAGGAGTTGTCATCAAACTTTCCCCCCGCGTGGAGCACCGTCATGATCACCTCAGCGGCGCTGCGCCCCTCTTCGGGGTGGAGCCCTACTGGGATACCACGACCATTGTCATCTACCGTACAGCTTCCATCGGCATGAAGGATGACCAAGACTCGGTCACAGAAGCCCGCTAGGGCTTCATCAATGGCGTTGTCTACAGCCTCATAGACGAGCTGATGTAGGCCAGTCCCATTGTTGGGATCGCCGATATACATCCCAGGCCGCTTGCGCACCGCCTCAAGGCCCTTGAGGACGCGGATGTCAGAGGCGCCATATTTTCCATTCTGCCTGGGATTTTCGACCCGCTCGCTCATCATCTCTACTCCCAAAAACTGCTCCGGGAGAATAGCATGAGGGTCCTAGAATAACAAGGGCTCAGGTGGGTGAAACTAATGGATTTTATTTGTTTTTTTCATTTTTTCAGGAGAGATCTGTTCAGGCCCTCTCGACGATGAGATAGCGTGCCTCTCCCTGCCCCTCGCTGTGGGTCTTAACCTCCTCTTCTTCTGCCAAGATCCCATGGATTTGGCGGCGCTCGGCGGGATTAAGGCCTTCCAGGATTCCTCGCCGTCCAGTCCGGCTGACCACCTCTGCGACATCTTGAGCGATGGTCTCTAAGAGTTCATCTCGGAAGAGGTGATGTCCCTCTAAGACCAGGGCGCAGCTGATCCTCTCACCGGCTCTGCGCGCCAGCGCCCCAGTACAGAGGAGGGTCAGCGCTGACATCACGTCAGGGCGCTGCTTAAGCAGGCTCAGATCCCCACCCAGCTCATAGACAAGGGTATCTCTCCGGGGTGGAGCGATCTGAACCTCAACCTCCAAACCCATCCGCGTGAACAGGCCAGTGAGGAACTCATGTCCAAAATGGCTGATGTTCTGCATCGATCACTCCTTTTAGGCAGCGGCGGGGCTGGCCTTCTTCATCAGGACATACTGTTGGATGATGCCCAAGACTGTGTTTACGGCGATATAGAGGACCAAACCGCTGGGCAGGAAGAGCATCATGCCGGTGAACATGATGGGCATAAACCACATCATCATTTTCTGCTGCATGGCGTCCCCTGAGCTGGGGTTCAAGCGAGTCTGAATCACCATCAAAACACCCAAGAGCAGGGGCGTGATGTAGTAGGGATCCATCTTGGAGAGGTCATCGATCCAGAAGAAGAATCGAGCTTGATAGAGCTCAACAGCAGAGTAGATGGTTCGGTAGAGCGCAAAATAGATCGGCATCATTAGAACCAGGGGGAGACAACCTGCCAAGGGGTTAACTCCATGGGCCTTATAGAGCGCCATCATCTCCTGCTGCTGCTTGGCCTTATCCTCCTTGTGCTTCTCTTGAAGCGCCTTCATCTCAGGCTGGATGAGCTTCATCCCCGCCATCGACTTATACTGCTTGTGAGTCAAAGGAAAGGTCAGGAGCTTGACGAGCAGGGTGAGCAGGATGATGGCGATGCCCCAGTTTCCACTGAAGCCATAGAAGGTGCGCATCATCCAGAGCATCGGCTCGCAGATCACAGCAAAATAACCAAAGTCGATGGCGTCATCGATCTTGGGCTGTAGAGCGCGTAGACGATCCAGCTTCTTGGGACCAGCGTAGAACTGGAAGCTGCGCTTGACGCTGCCTCCAGCGGGGATCTCGCCCCCCTTAAGCTCAAGGCGTGTGCTGATGAGGTTGAAGCCTGGAGGGCTCTTACTGAGCCGCGCATGCTCTAGGCCGAAGAAGAATTCACAGCTCTCTGCCTCTCCCTCTACAGGGATCAGAGCGGTCATAAAGTAGCGGTTGTTGACCCCTGCCCAGACGATACCATCATTAAAATGGGTGGGCTCTTCGGGATCCCTCATATTGTCTCTGATCGCTTGGCTCTGCTCCCGCTCAAAATCCTCAACGCGCTTGCAGACCCCCTCAAAGAGGTGAATGGGAGGCATAAACATAAAGCCCCCGCTGGACTCCTCTTCATTCTCAGCACCCCTCAAGAGAGCAGAGAGATCATAGGGGATCGCCTGAGCGTTGCTGTTCTTAAGCTCCAGGTCCAGCTTGATCACATAGTTCTCAGGATCGAGGCTAAAGCGTTTGCTGATCTGCACACCGCTGGGATCTTGGCTGTGGAGCGCGACCGTCTGGCCCTGAGCGCTGCCCTTATACTCAGACTGGTTTAGCTTCCCTGCGAGTTGAAGCTCAAGGATAGGGGGAAGGAAGAAGCCTTTATGTTCATCCCCCTTCATGGGGTGGACAAAGCGCTCTGGCGAGGAGCCCTCGCCATTACGAGTATGGTACTGCTCCTCTAAGAGAGTCCAAGACTCGATGGCGCCATCGCTACCAAAGGAGAGTCGTTGACGCTTTGAGTTCTCCAGGGTCGCTAGGGTCTTGACCTCAAAAGAGGCCGCCGGGCCCTCCTGCTCTGGGCGCTGAGGGAGCGCCTGGGGTTTAGGCGTTTGGGGTTGAGCCGCCACCTGACCAGAGTCTGGCTTTGCGGGTGGGGCTGTGGGTGGAGGCGGAGCAAAGTAGCTCTGCCAAAAGACCAAGACCAGGGCCGAAGCGGCGACAGCATAGAAAAGCTGCTTCTGGTCAAACTCTTGTTTGTTTGGGTTCATGGGTGATCCACAGGGTCATAGCCTCCCGAGTTCCAAGGGTGGCAACGCAGGAGACGGCGCAGGCTGCGTAGGCTTCCGCCCCAGAAACCGTGCAGGTGGTAAGCCTCCAGGGCGTAGTTGGAGCAGCTTGGGGTAAAGCGGCAAGAGGGGGGCAGGTAGGGAGATATGGCCAGTTGATAGAAGCGGATCAACTTGCGAACGATCCAGTTCAAGGGCGTCTCCTCCTGCGAGTTCTCTGAGCCCCAGAGCGCTGGGACCGAGCCCTGCTCTTCTGTGGAAGATCACGAAAGGCGATCTTCATCTCTGCTTCCACCGCAGAGAGCTCAGGAGGGGGATGACCTGTGCGCACGACAAAGACAAGATCGAGCCCAGGGGGCCAATCTGCGCGGCTCTTTCGAAACGCTTCTCTGATAAGGCGTTTCCAGCGGTTACGCAAAACCGCCTTCCCCACTTTACGGCTGACGGTGATCCCCAGGCGAGCGCTGCGGCCTTGGTGAGGGCGGCCATAGATGATGAAATGATGGGTGTCCATTCGCGCGCCTCCTCGTTGAACTCGGAGATACTCTCTCCGCTTCCTCAGGCGGACACGTTTAGGGAAGCCCTCCCCGATCTTCACTTATGGTAGGTGCTCACCGAGATTCGCGTGCGGCCCTTTTGGCGACGACGTTTGAGGACCGCACGTCCCCCTGTGGTGGCCTTACGAGCCCTGAAGCCGTGGGTGCGACGACGGGAGGTGTTGCTGGGCTGAAAAGTTCGCTTCATTGTGCTCTCTTGGAAAAAATGCGCGACAAGAAAGCACAAGCGAGTCGCCATTGTCAATGATAGCGGAGAGGGCAAAGACCTCGGAGCAAGTGACGCAGTCGCGGGCTATGTTGCTGCTCATGCCGCTCTAGAGGCGTTAATGCAGGAATCTTGCTTCCAAATCAAAAAGTAGATCTCAAAGCTCTTCAGTCAAAATCAACTCGAGCTGCGCTGAGACCAAAGATCTCTAAGGCTCCGGCTCGCTTCAGGACCGCGCTGGCCGCATCCAGGGTAGTACCCGTGGTGAGGACATCATCGATCAAGAGCAGGCGTTGCTCCTTTAGAGGGTGCCTCATCTGAAAGGCTCCTTTTAGATTCCGTCTTCGCTCTTTGCGCTTGAGCCCTGCCTGTTCGGGAGTGTTGCGAACGCGATCTAGGTTCCAGACACGCAGAGGCAGTTTCAAACTGCGTGCCAGAGCTTTGGCAAGGATCAACGGAGCGGAGACCCCACGCTTACGCAGGCGGCGGGGATGAAGGGGGATGGGCAGCACCGCTTCAGGCTCCCCCCCTTCCCAGAAAGGCTTCAATTCGATGGCCATCCTACGTCCTACCCACTCTAGGGCCTCAGGCTGATGGCCATATTTACCCAAGCGGATACAATCTCCTACAGGCCCTTCATAATCAAAGAGTCCTCGCGCTGAGTGATAGGCAGGGCGGCGTTTAAGACAGAGACCACAACGCCGCTTTGGCCCTGGGGTAGGCAAGCTGAGGTCGCAGATCCAGCAGCGAGGACCCCCACGAACTTCAGTCCACCCCAGGCACTCAGAGCAGAGTCCAGGCTTAGAGAGGGGCTCTTGGCAGGAAAAACAGCTCGCGGGCCAAGTCATCTCAAGGAGAGCTGTAAAGATCTTTTTATACATAGCGCTTAGATCATCGGTCTGAGAGGAGACTCGTCCTTTAAAAGCCACCACTGATCTCTTCATACTCAGGCTTCGACAACCCCAGATCATCATTTCGTCCAGTCTATCTTTCAAGCTCGATGAGTTGCTGAAGAGTCCAACTCTTGGAAGGTGGTTGCTGCATTGGTGAGGGGTTTCGCTCGACGCAAAGCTGAGAGAGCTTTATCTTGACCGCGCTGATCGACCTTGGTCACTATTCCGGTCAGCGCGTCGCCAGCGTCCGTCCAAAACGGGAGGAATGTAGAGGAAAGCGTGAGCGAACCGCTCTTTTTACTGGCGGTGGAAGTCTTACATTCTTCCACAGCCTGTCGGGCTCCTTGAAACATTTCTATAGTATCGAGCGGCTCCTTTAGAGCAAGGAGGAGTGATGCCATTTTCATCACGGTTGTGTTGTATCGCTTTGGTTACCGCCATAAACGGTGCCTTTTTAGGCCTGGGCTGCACAGGTGTGCAGCCCAGTGCGATACAATTGTCTCTTTATGCCCCAGCGGAGTTGGTTGATCCATACCTCCCCAAAGGAACCCCTGTTACACCTTCAACAGGTGCTACGCTGACCTTAGAGCAGCTGTTGATCTATGCCGATAACCACGCGCCTGCGATTCAAAGCGCCAAAGCTGGTCTTGGCTTAGCCAACGCCCAGATCCAAGAAGCTCAGATCAGCTTCCCCGCCGATCCTGAGCTGAGTCTCAGCGGAGGGCTACGGAGCCTTGGAGCAAACAAAGGCTTTGATCTTGAGGTATCGATTCAGCAGCAGCTTGAGTTCGCGGGTGAGCAAGGCCTACGGGTGAAGGCGGCAGAGGCCACACAGCGCGTCAGTAAAGGGCAGATCAATGAGCAGCGTTGGGATGTACATATCAAGACCCACCGCCTCTATATTGAGCTGCTCCTCACCGCCGAGCGTCGCCTTCAGAGTGAGCGCTTCCTCGCTTTCTCAGAGTCGCTTCGAGAGATCGCACGCAGACAGATTGAAGCTGGGCAGTCACCTCCATTGATCCTACTCGTCGCCGACGCTGAGCGGGCACAAGCACAGGAGGCGCTGATCGAGATCAGCGCCTTGGAAGCTTCTCTACGCACCCAACTCGCTGGGGTTATCGGCTGGCCTACAGAGAGCCCACCCAGGGTGCAGGGCGATCTGCCACCCATACGACGTGCCCCAGATGGCGCCACCCTGCTGAAGCTTATGGCCAAGCATCATCCCTCAATCCGCAGGCGCGAGTTGGCTGTCGCCGCTCAACAAAGACAACTTAACCTGGAGAAGCGAGAAGCTTGGCCCAAGCCGATCTTGGGGATCAATTATGCTCGTGAAGCGGGGTTTGGAGCTGAACCCGAGGCGCAGATCTGGTCGCTCAGCCTTGGACTCCCAATCCCGTTGTGGAGGGGCAATTGGGGGGCTCAAGCGCGGGCTGAAGCTGAGCTGCTCATCGCAGATCGAGCACGCCTTGAGACGGTCGCTCAACTGCGCAGTGCGCTCGCCCAAAGCAACATCGTTCTAAACGCCGCTGTAGAGCGTGTTCAACTCTACGCCACAGGTGTCGTCCCAAAACTTGAGCAAAACCTGAATATGCTCCAACGGGCCTATGAATTGGGTGATGTTGATGTGCATCAAGTCTCACAGACTCGTCAACGCTTGCTTGACGCAATGAGCCAATACCTTGATGCACGCATCGCATATTTCTCAGCGGCGACTACACTTGAGAGCCTCATTGGAGTAGAGCCATGGACTATAACAGAAAGAACCAAATGAGATATCCACCATACCTCTTCTCTTTTCTGATCCTTGGCGTATTTGCTTGCCAGACAGATGAAATGAAGCGAGGAAAGGGATCTCATAGAGAACATAAGGAGCACGAGGAGCACAAGGAGCACGAGGAGCATAAGGAGAACAGCGTTTATC
>CAYLJJ010000051.1:0-46762 GCA_964384025.1 uncultured Nannocystaceae bacterium | reverse complement strand
TGGTCATGTTTGGACGTTGGATCTCCATGTCATAAAGTTCACAACACGCTCTCAACAAACACTGGGTTGTTTGGTGTTGAGGGTGGCCATTGAGTTCGATCACCAGATACAGCTGGGACGAACACGGCAACAAGCAATCCAGGTACTCAAGGCAAATGCCAAGCTGCCCAAGGTATTGCTCAACAACTTGGAAAACAAGGTAGCCCCTCCTAAGGAGCTTGTACGCTCGCTCACGGTGAGTGAGCTGCTTTGCGGTATGTTACTGATGGATAACGTGTTCACCAAAGACGGTATTTTACTGGTGCCCCAAGGACAACGGATCACTCGAATCATGCTTTTTCACCTAAAGAATTATGCCGATCAAGAAGGTATTCGCGAACCCATCCAGGTGATGATTGGGCATCAACCCACGACGATGTGAGAAAAATCCATGACTATGCAAAATATAAGTATCTCCTATCTAAACTTCGTTTCAAGAAAATGATAATGCCTCAGTCTCTAACAGAATATCAATCACTGGATTGAACTCTTAAAAGGAGCCGTTATGCATTTTAATCTGAAACCATCAGCCATGTCGCGCCACACAGATAATCTTGTGCGATTGCGGAGGTTTTTGATCGTAAGCTCATCAGTATGGCTGCTCATCTGGATGGCACTGTTGGCCTGGATGATTTATCGTTCTTGGGAAGATGGACAACGATCTATTCACCAAACTGCTAAGATTAGTTTTCAAAAAGATGTTGTTTATCGCATATGGAACTCACAACATGGCGGAGTATTTGTGCCTGTCAGCAAACATGCAAAGCCAAACCCATATCTTAAAGATCTAGTCAAAAGAGATATAAATGGAGTGAATGGTGAACAATTAACCTTGGTCAATCCTGCATATATGACAAGACAAGTTCAAGAACTCGGAAAAACATTATTTTCAAATTACGAACATATTACTAGCCTAGATCCATTGAATAAAGAAGATAATATGCCTGATGAGTGGGAAAAAAAATCACTTATGTTGTTTGAAAAAGGGGTCAAAGAATATAGTGGTTTATGGACAAGTAATGGCCAAGAGTATTATCGATATATGGCCCCATTTAAGATAAAAGAAACGTGTCTAAAATGTCATGAACAGCAGAGTTACTCTGTAGGGGATATTCGCGGTGGTATCAGTATCGCTATTCCAATGGATGAAACACGAATGTTATTCAAAGATGCTGTTTGGCGCAGTGTATTTGTCTGCCTATGTGCTTGGCTTATCGGCACAGGAATGCTGTTTTTGGGAGGCAACCAAGTACGCAAGGACATAAAACGAAGGGAATCAACAGAAAAATTAATAAATGAAGAGAGCGAAAAGAATACTGCTATTTTATCAACAATGCCAAGCATTTTGGTCATTTTAGATGCAGAAGAGCGAATTACGGATTGGAATGACATGGCTACTACTACCTTTAATATAACACGCAAAGACGCACTTGGACATCGGCTTATAGACCTTGGTCTAGGAGAAGATATATCTAAAATTCAGCTCAGAGCTTCTAATTCAGATAATACTCTTGTTTTTCCTAAGGTAAGGTATGAATGCCCTGACGGGAAACTCGGAATTGTTCATTTTACAGCATCATTTATTCGGGATCATCAAGAATCATTGCTTGGGAGTGTTCTGCTCGGACGTGATATTCTTGTCGATATGAAACAACAACATGAAGATCTGCAAACTCAAAAGATGGAGTCTATTGGTCGATTATCGGCGGGCATTGCACATGAAATAAATACACCCATCCAATATATTGGAGACAATATTCGCTTTTTACAAGATGCTTTTTCCGACATTCAGCAACTTCTGGCTAAGTATGATATATTAACGAATAATATCGGCGATAATTGCGAAAAATCTACCCAAGAAATGATGAATGCTATTCAGGAGTCAATTGATGATATCGATTTAGCCTTTATATTGGAAGAAACTGCACCTGCCTTTGAACATGCCCTTGAAGGGATCCATCGTGTGTCAAAAATCGTGACTGCAATGCGCTCTTTTTCTTATAAAGAGCAATACGATGAGAAAGTTGCAACAGATATCAACCAGTGTTTAAAAAACACCGTTACTGTTGCACGTAATGAGTACAAATATGTTGCAGAATTAGTAATGGATCTAGATGAAAACCTCCCACGGGTATTTTGCGTAGCTGGCGCGATTAACCAAGTTTTTCTAAATATCCTTGTTAATGCAGCACATGCGATTGAAGAAAAAATAGGAAATCATGATTCTGGAGAGAAAGGACTCATCTCTATAAGTACTTGTGTTAATGAGGATATGGTCACCATCCGTTTTGTTGATACAGGAACAGGTGTACCTGATAAAGTCATAAACAAGATCTTTGAGCCATTTTTCACGACCAAAGCGATCGGGAAAGGCACCGGACAAGGTATGTCTTTATCACATCGTATCATTGTAGATGAACACCGTGGGAAGATCGAAGTGAGAAATCGTTTGGAAGAGAGTGGTGCTGAATTTCTCGTTTCTCTTCCTTTAAAAATATGTTGAAATGGTTCACTCAGTATCAGAATGATCGATAATGCTGAGAATACAGCAGTTAACAATTGTTGAGTTCTTAATAGTCTGGACTTAGAATAAGCCCAGTTGAGCCTCACTGGGCCATACTGGGCGCGCTGGCAGCCTTGGCACCCGTGCTCGTAGGCAATCGTAGAAGAGACTGGCTACTTGCGGCGCAGCGGTCTCTCCTGGAGCATGAGCAAAGAAGTAGGGCCGACGCCCCTCCGCCAGCCAGACCGCAAACACCTCTGCCCAGCTCTCAAGCCAGGGGCGGTTGGCCTCCACCTTAGGATGAGCCACATAGCGAACCATGGGGCGAGGTCCCAAGCCCAGAGGAAAGACCGGAAGATCGGGCTTGCGCAGCTGAGTCATCCGCGTGGGTTCATTGAGGGGTGGGGGTGCTGCTCGAAGGCCTCGGGTGTCCATCCAAGCGCGCTCCACCCGTGCGGCGCTGAGGAGGGTATTGACCTCATCAAAGTAGGGCCCTTGACAGAGGGAAGAGGCTCTCAGCTCTACGGTGTAACCGCGGGGGCGAGGCAGCGCCATCAGAAAGCGGTAGAGGAGCTCAAAGCGGCGCTCGTCGAAGTGAGCTGGGAGCTGGATAAGGATATCCTCAATGCGTTCTCCCAAAGGCGCCATATGCTCTAGGAAGCGCAGAGCGATCTCTAGAGCCCCCGGACCCAACAGGCGATCGTGGGTGACCTCTCGGGGAAGCTTGCAGACAAGTCGAAAGCCTGAAGGGATTTGAGTGCTCCAGCGGTGTACAATCTCTGCGGGCGGCGTAGCGTAGAAGGTGGTGTTGCCCTCCACAGCGTTAAAGACCCGCGCGTAGTGAGTGAAGGCCTCGCGAGGGCTGCTTGTCTTGGGGAAGATGCTCTTGGTCCAGGGCCGGTGGGCCCACTGAGGGCAGCCCAGCCATAGACCACCGAAATCCGGGGTCTCCTGAAGAGGCACAGGTCTATCTCGATCCTTTGGCCAGTTCGTTCGCATAGAGATAAGCCTCAGAAGATCAGGTCGCAGTGGTTCCCCTTTTCCTGCACCTCATTCCGCTCCATAGAAGGTCCCTGGTTCTTCCAAGCTCTTTCAGGGGCCAAGGCTTTTCTTCTCAGCCCTCCTCTTGAGAAGTTCACTGAACAGCACCTAAAGCAGCGCCTAGCGATTCTCCTGGATAGAGAGTTGATCAGCGCACCCACCATCCAAGAGAAGATCTCAGGAGGGCGTATTCAGACCTCCAACTCAATGTGCAAAGCCTCCTGTTGGCGGCTCCTCTTTCGACTGGTTGGACCTTAAGATCTGTCCAAAAATGATCAAAGCAGCTCACGGGGGCTGAGGAGATAAGGGGCCTGAACTGGGCAGTAATACTGCCCTGAGAGACGACCGATGGGGTTCAGGCGTAGAGGATCGATGCGCCCCTGTTCATCCAAGATTTCATCATCTAGACGGATCAGGCGGATGCGACCGATGATCATATGGGAGCGGACTTGCCCCTCATCATCTTTGATCTCCACATGTTGATGGAGCCCACACTCCAGATGCGCTGAGACTCCCTTTACACGGGGAACATTGACCATCTCCGCTGGCTCCTCTGGGATCCCCGCCAATCGGAACTCATCACCTTCTGGGCCTGGATCCAGACTACTGTCCACCATCGCCTGTCCCCAAGACGCAGAGGTTAGATTGATCACAAACTCCTTCGTCTCCAGGATGTTACGCGCGGTGTCTTTAAGACTGCCGTCTCGACGGTTGCCAACACAGAAGCAGAGTGTAGGAGGCTTGGAGCTGACCCCGGTGAAGAAGCTGAAAGGGGCTAAATTGGCGTGGCCTTCAGGAGAGCGGCTGCTCACCCAGGCGATGGGTCGAGGCAGGATCAAGCCACTGATGAGAAAATAGAGATCTTTGCCGCTCTGTGTCTCGGGTTGGATCCTCATGTTCAGGCCTCCCTCTTGATTTATCACTTATCAAAGTCTTTCTTCTTACAGTAGAGGTCACTCAAGATGCTATCCCAGCTGGATGGCCTTTGATGCTCAGGCTTGGCTCCTTTCAAAGAGGCGAGAGCAGGCCCCCTTTAAGATGCACTGTTGTGCATTTTTCTGGGAGAGGAATATGGAGAGAGACTTTTGGACGACGTCTACCTTCTCTTCAATAGAAAGCTGGCGATGACAGGCAGATGATCGGAGCGGCCCAATTGGAGCACTTCAGCGTTCAATGGCTCCAGACCCTTTCCGTAGCAGATATGATCCAGGCGGCTCTGAATGGTGCCGAATAGAGTGTTCCATCGCCAAGTCTTGGCCTGGGGAGCAAATCTGGGCAGCACACTCTGAAATCCTCTCCCTTTGAGCAGTTGAAGGGCGGCTCCCTCACAATCCTCATTAAAATCTCCTGCGATGATCGTCGGTAGCTTTGGATCTAGGGCTTTTATAAAGGCCGAGATCTGGTTTCTCCGCAGTGGACCGGTGCTGAAGTAGCCGCTGATGACGCTGCCTGAGTCACTGATCGCTGGACGAAGGTGAAGATTGAGCAGTTGAACCACTCCATGAGGGCTCTTCATCTGAACCACCATCCCAGGAAACCAACCTCCAGGCGGTGGTTGAAGGATCTGGAGCGCGCTCAAAGGGTAGCGAGAGATGATCGCGATCCCAGCTGCGGCGGGCCGATGGTGGAAGAGCATGTGAGGATAGTGCGACACCAAGCTCCCCCGAATCGCCGCCTCCCAAACAGGCGTTGTCTCCTGGAGCAGCAACACATCTACTTTGATCCTACGAACAGCTTGAAGAGTCTGTGGATCACCACCCAAGCCGTAGTTGAGGTTATAGGAGCCAACGCGAAGAGCCTGGATCTTTAGAAGCGATATAGGAGGGGCTGGAAGGGCGGCCCAAGCTGAACCCAATAGGAGCAGTGAACAGTGCGTCAGACACCAGAAATGAGAAAGCTTTAAGAGCATCAGTCATCTCTCCAAAGGGGCTGAGGCAGCGATTAAGGCCCAGTCGAGGAGGTGTCTGCTGCGGAGGCAGTATCATCTCCTTCAGAGAGCGCCAACACTTTTGCCCGAAATTGATCCCGCTCTAGACGTTCAAAGATCGGCTCGCCAAAGACCAGCTCTACAGGAGTCCTGAGTCGTCCAATCCACCCCTTAAACTCGCCCCCTTTCATGCTGAAGAAGCTGCCCCAGAGCCCCTTGAGGGCCATCGGCAATACCGGTACAGGCTGTTTGTCGAGGATACGATCCAGGCCGCTGCGAAAGGGGGCCAAGATGCCATCTGAGCAGAGGCGACCTTCAGGGAAGATCACCACCGCCTCTCCCCGGCTGAGGGAGGCGTTAACCTCCTCCAGGGCGGCCTCTAGAATATCAGGACGATCTCGATATGAGGCGATGGGGATCACACGAGCGGTGTTAAAGAACCACTGAAGGCCCCAGGTGTTGATAAAGCGGTGATGCATCACAAAGCGTACTTGGCGGCTGGCGAAGCCCCCAATAAGCAGAGAGTCAACCCAGGAGACATGATTAGAAATAATCAAGAGGGCGCCTTCACGAGGGATCTGCTCCCGTCCCCGTATCCTCACGCGGTAGAGGAGCCGAAAGAAGAGCCTCAAGATAAGGCGGATGAGGTCAAGGCGTCTATTGGGGGGCACACACACTCTCTCTCTCCTCTGGTCCAGAGAGCTGATCCCAGAGGGCGTTGATGGCTGGACTCTGACGGCCCTCTCGGCGCATCAGCCACCAGCTCTTTTTGGGGATATCTTGGATGGGCAGGGCGCGCATCCCTGGAGGCGCTGGGCAGAAGTCGTTGATCACCGCCAGCCCCACCCCCAACGCGGCTAAGCGAAGGGTTAGAGGCCAGCCACGCAGCTCGGTGACCACCCGGAGCTGAAAGCCCCGATCGCAGCTGAGAATCTCCAGCTCCTCTCTCTGAGGCGCTCCTCTGGGAGAGAGGAGCAGAGGGAGTTCTTCCAGATCGTGGAGCTTGATCTCTCTCCGTTTGGCGAGAGGATGGTTCAGCGGGCAGAGGAGGGCCTGCCCTACATTCTGGATCACGCGCCCCTCCATACCGCGCTCGGGCGAAAGGGGCAGCACACCCAGATGAGCCTCTCCAGAGCGTAGAGCTTGGAGACAGCCAGGGGCGTCTCGTACCATGATCTTAGGGGCCTGTTGAGGATTCAACAGCAGACGCTCCCCCAGCAGATAGAGCCAAGTCCCCTCCCCTGCGCAGAGGATCGGTCGCGCGCTCTCTTCCCCTTTGAGCTGAGCTTGAAAGCGCTCAACCTGACCCAGGAGATCGCGAGCAAAGGCGCGCAGCCGCTGCCCATCCTCGGTCAATATCAAGCTGCGACCCTGCTTAAAGTAGAGGCTCAAGGAGAGGGCTTCAGCCAGCTTGCTGATCTGCTCATGGAGGGCAGGCTGTGAGATATGGAGGGCGCGCGCCGCGTGGGTGAAGTTCAGCTCCTCGGCGAAGAGCAGAAAACCCCGCAGCCACTCCAGTTTAAAGCGCCCCGGAGGGGGGATCTCATGATTCAGTGGCAAAGGCAGGACTCAGGAAAACCGAACATCTATCGAAAAACACCGCTTCTACACGCTCTCGGGTTTGTAGAAACTATCAAATATGGAACGCAGACTGATCGCAAAAAGCAAACGCCTCTCCTGGCTCCTCCGCCACGGCGTCCGAGAGACAGGCATCGTCATGGACAGAGCGGGCTGGGTTTCTGCCTCCGCTGTCCTGGCCTATCTGCAGCTCTCCCGCGTCGCCCTGGAGGAGGTGGTGGAGCAGAACAGCAAACGTCGCCTCCAACTGGAAGGGGATCGCCTCCGAGCCTGTCAGGGGCACTCCCTCAGTATGCCGGTCACTCGAGAGGCCCTGGAGGATTCCTGGATGATCTGGACGGGAGAGGGGCCCATCTGGCATGGCACTGGGCTGCGCCCCCTGCCGCTTATCCTCGAGGAGGGCCTTAAGTCTCAGCGACGCACCCATGTTCATCTGGCTGAGGATCTCAAAAGCAAAGTGGGTAAGCGAGCCAGCGTGGCGGTGATGCTGCGGATCGATCCCCGGGCTGTGCGTGCCTCTGGACTGGAGATCTTTAGGGCGCCCAACGGAGTGATCTTGGTCCAAAGCGTTCCACCTGAGGCGATCACCGGGGGCAAACCCTGCACCCGAAGGGCTCAGAGAGATTGGGAGAAGATCCCTGCTCTTCAGAGCTTCGCTCGGCTTAGGTAGTGCTTCATCTCCTTACAGGGCTGTGGTTCCCGAGATCGCCAAGAGAAGCCCTGTGCCTTGAGAGCTTCTTCGCAGGAGCGAGCCTCTCGCTCTGCACGTCGTAGGCTGGAAGAGAGCTGGCGTCGCTGCATCCGTAACACCTCCACGAGCTGAAAGGTGGAGCGCGTGATCCGTTGAAGCTCCTGTCGCTCTTTGATGATCGCTTCGAAGTGATGAACGACAGGGACCACGCTGAGACCAAAGGCGGTGAGCAGGAACATCATCACCAGACCCCCTTTAGAGAGCTGGATGGGGCGCTCTCCACGCCGTTGCGCATACAGGCCCCGGATCAGGAGCAGGAGAGGGAATCCCAAAAAGAGGATCGCAAAGAGGAGAGAGGGATCCTCGATGAGCTGATTGAGATCCATCCTCTCAAGCGCCCATCACGAGGGCGAGGGCTTCAAGTTTGATCTGAGGATAGCGAAGGCTCTCAATCGCTTGTTCAAAGAGGAGGATCTCCTTTTCCGCCTCCAAACGCTCCACCTCTTGTCCTTCAGCCTGACGCCAGCGCAGGCGCCGGAGTTGAGCCTGGAGGTCTTGATGCAGAGCTTCGCTGGCCTCCTCTGCCTCCGCCGCGTTCTCTTCCCGACAGTGCCCCTCCGCGAACTGAATACAGTCCCTCACCGCTTTCAGCAGCGCGGGGTAGTCCACCGCCTCAATGAGGGTCTCAGCCTCAAGCTTCTGCGCCCTCCTGCGGCTCTCTGCTTCTAAGATCTCGATCAAGGCGGGATCTTCTACATGTGAGAAGCCAAGGCCCTCTTCTGGGTGTAGATGAAAGCAGAGGCTCTCCCAACGCGGCCAGAGCTGCCTGAGTGTGCGCCTCTGGAGCCCCTGGGGGAGGTCCCGATCCAGCCTGGGGCTGAGGTGCATCAGGAGGACGAGATGCAGATCCCCCTTACGCTCCTCCTCCATGCTCCGCTGAAAAATTGAGAGCCGACCGTGGGTGCTCTCCCTTAGATCATCCAGGAGGGAGTCTAGAAAGCGGTGCCCAGGAGCAAAGAACTGGAGGCTCTCATCCAGGGCCTCTAGACGATCAAAGCTGCCATAGGGGAAGCTCAGCTTGACATCCACTGGAGCTTGAATGCCCATCTCTCTTAACCGAGGAAGGGGACGACGCAGCTCCGAGGGCCTCCAATGAAAGCCCACTCGATCTCCATCTCTGCGAGCACGGATCCCCAGGGTCTGAGCCCAATCCACAAAAAAACGAGCATCCCGTTCGCTCAGCTCCTCGCTGACATCCTGGATCATCTCCGACAGCTCCTCCTCCTGCTCAAGACGATCAGGCGTTGGCCCATGCGCCTTGAGGAGCAGAGAGGAGCCTCCTCCGAGGGCCTCTAAGCGCTCCTCAAAGAAGGGCTGCAGCGACTTAAGTGATCCGCTGCCCAAGGTTGAGATCAGGCGACGATCTAGGGTGTTGATGATCCGCTCTAGATGAGCTGGAGGAGCACCGTGAAGGGGTGCTTGAAGCTCTAAGAGCTGTTGCTCCTCCGGCATCGGTCCACAGAGGCTCACAGAACGCTGTCCCCGTATGGGGCGGAGGCGGTTTAGACGCTCTGAGAGCCCAGTGAGGCTCAAGCTGGGCTCTACATGCAGCAGAGTCAGAGCGGAGAGATCCTCTCGCTGGGCCATCGTCTCATCTAAAATCAGGAGCCGTCGTTGAGCCTTCTTACGAAACTCTCGAAGGCTACGGACACGACGCTCCTCTGGTTGGTCCCTGGTGATCAACAGCGCGTTCATGCTTGGATATCTCAGCGTCAACCCTCGGTGAAGAGCCAGGGCGGAGATCTCAGAGCGACACACCCCGATGAGCTTCCCTTTCTGCTGAGCCAGCCAGGTGATCGCCTCAGAGAAACGCGCACAGAGCCCCTCTCGAGCCCAGGACTCCACCTGCTTACGGCTCTCCAGGAGCCAGGCATACTCTCCGCTCATGGGCGGGGTCATCGTGAGGAGGCGCTTGATCAGGGTCTCCTCCTCCTCCAGGCTGGGACCCAAGAGAAAGGCATCCAGAGCGGCGCCTCCGCTGAAGCCTCCATCCGCCTGCCCTCCGATCCCCTCAGCACGTGCCTCAAGGAGTTGAAGTAGAGCCCCTGGTCCACCCATAAAGGCGCGACGATAGAGGGCAGAGAGGAGGCGGGCGTTGGGAGCCCGGGGGCTTGGTTCGGGGAGGATCTGGAGCTGCTGTAGGGCGACTCGCTCTCCTGGACTGGATTGATAGCTCAGACGCTCCTCTACTCGACTCGGCTTGGAGCTGGAGAGGGCCAGGAGGCCGGGATCTAAGCGGTGATGACAGCGGCTGTACTCCAGGAGAGGCCCTGAATCAGGCTCTTTGAGGAGCTGTTTTAGGTTGGGATCCTGGGCGCGGCTCCAGGCTTGTCGAGCCTTAGAGGGCACCGGCTCTCCCGCCTTGATCGCTTCTTGAATCTCTACTTGAGCCTCCCAGATGGGGCGGTAGGCCCTGAGATGTTGGCTGAGCACCTTGGGGCTGAGCGTGGGCTCTGGAGCCTTGAGCAGACTCAAGAGTTGGGAGATTCGCTTGACCTCTTCTAGATCAGGAGCGGCGCTGAGAGCGATCAGCTCTGGAACCTGAAGCAGGAGATCTTGAAGGACCTCCAGTGAGCCCCCTGAGAGGATCTGAAGATCATCACAGATGATCAGATCCCAGGGCTCCATCTCCAGGGCCTCCAGCAGCTCAGGTTGTCGAAAAGCACCATAGCTACAGATGAGGCGCTCTGTCTCCGCCTCAAAGGGCTCCGCGTCCATCTCCATCAGGCCATAGCTCTGTCCTCCAAAGTGCAGAGAGAGGCTGCTCTGCCAGAGCGCTGTGTGGAGGCCGCTGGTGAGGATCAGGACACGCAGCCCTGGATCTTCGGAGTGCCGTACTTGGAGGATCCAACAGGCTGCGTCACGCCGAGCGCGGGCCTCTCCTCCAAAGAGTAGACTGCGGCCTGTGTCGCTCCAGAGAGCACTGCGGATCGCGAAGAGCAGCTCAGGGGTAAGAGAACGGCG
This sequence comes from uncultured Nannocystaceae bacterium, assembly GCA_964384025.1. Lineage (GTDB taxonomy): Bacteria > Myxococcota_A > Bradymonadia > UBA7976 > UBA1532 > CAYLJJ01. The sequence goes on along the minus strand of CAYLJJ010000051.1, from coordinate 35,959 downwards.
TCCTCCAATAAGCGCCAAGCAACCCTCAGAGATCTCCCCCCACTCCCCCAGGGAGGCGCAGGCGTTCTTGCGAGCGATAAAATGAAAAGGTCCTCGCCAGCTGCGGCTCTCTAGAAGATCCAGGGGCTGTTGGGAACGAGGAGGAGCGGGCAGCAGATCCGCTTCGCTGCACTCCAACTCCATCTCTCCGAGAACCAGGCGGTAGTAAAAGAGCTGCTCAGGATCTTCCCAACTCTTAACAGAGAGGATCCGCCCCTCTCCCTCTTCATGGAGGACTCGAGCGCCTGGGGGGAGCTTTTGACGCCTCAGTGGGCGCTGGGAGAGATCAACGCTCATGAGTTGGCTCTGAAACTCTACGCTGGCTCTCCCTGAGGGGCTGATCTCCAAGAGATGCCCCGCGCCCAGCTCTGGGTTGTCCTCATCTCGCAAGAGCGCCCCGATGGGGATGTTCCTCTTCATCAATCGCCTCTCAAGATCTATGTTTTCTGGAGTGGGCCTGAGAGCAGCCCAAAAAATCTCGGCTTTTTACACCAGCCCTCCAGCAGAACAGAGAGATATTCTTAGATCCGCGAGAGTGCTTCCTCCTCTTCTTCTGAGAGCCGCTCCATTAAATCCAGGATCAGAGCCTCCAGCTTGGCGCTGTGCTGCTCTCTGACCTTGTTCGGTTGTCTTTGGATCTGGCTGAAAAGTGAGAGCATCTGCTTATGCTCCTCGGAGGTCAACAAGCTGATTGGACCCCTATTCTCAGCTTGGTAAACCAGCTCCAGAGCATCTTGGCGAGCGTGAGCCCAGTCACGCACAGCCAGCCAATGCAGCAGGGCGCGGTCCAAGACGATCCAGGGAAAATTGGGATTCTTGTGGGGGCCGATGCGCATCAAGCGCTGACCTTGAAGGCTCCGCAAGACCTGTTTGGGGCTGACGAGACGCTTGCTGGCGTAGTGGAGGCTGGTGGCCGCTCCACCCAAACCGCCGATCAAAGCCCCTGCAAAAAAAGAAGCCCCACCGACAAAGAGATCTACTGTTCCCCCTGCGGTAGCTCCAGCGGCGGCCCCCGCCCAGATCAACTGGCGGCTGTTGAGCCCCAACAGCTTCCAGGAGCTGGCCGCGAAGAGATCACGCTCCCAGACCGGAGGCGATAGGGCCTCCTCCTGTCGTTTCAGATCATGGTGGCCATAGCAGGCCTCCACCTCTCGACGTGAGGTCAGCTCGATCTTCCGCAGGGCATCATGAAAGCGAACGCTGAGGGTCTGGCTCAGCTCCTCTTGAGGAGCTTCGGCGACCTGCTCTTCCAGCACCAGAGAGAGGCTCTTTAAGAGCAGCTTCACCAAGCTCCTCCCGATCACCTTGCGGCGCCTACGCCACTCCCCCTTGAGAAAGTTGATCGACTCATCAAGGGCGCCACGCCAATCATCTCGCAGCTCTCGCATCCCTCGCAGCAGACGCAGGCGCTCTACAAAGCGAACCTTGTGGGCGTCGAAGGGGCGCACGATGCTGAAATATTGATCCAACTCCTCCCGCCATCGGGCGCCGTGATCTGCGCGACCGATGGAGTTGATCAGAGCCATCCTGGGCTGCCCAGTGCGCCGCAGGATCTCCATCTCCGCACGAAAAGGGGCGCGGAAGGGGCGCGAGCCATCGACCACATAGAGGATCCCAGTTCCCCTCAAGATGGGAGCCAGCAACTCCCGCTCATCGAGGAACTCATCTCCCCCCTCATGAGCCTTCAGGAACTCCAAGATCACCTCTCGGCGGCTCTTTTTGGGGTCCTCATGCTCTTTAAGCCAAGCTAAGACCTCACGAGCCTGCTGAAAACCTGGAGTATCGATGAGGGTATAGAGGAGCCGACCGTCAGCAAAGACTTTGAAATCCTGGCATTGGGTCGTTGTACGAGGCAGGGGGCTGATCTCGACTTGCGGTTCCTCTGCCAAGGTCGCCAGAATGCTGGACTTTCCCTTGTTGACCTTGCCCACCACAGCAAAGATAGGGTTCTCTGCGCTCATCTATCTCCCTCGATCAGGGGCTCCAACCGCAGGAAGGGATCCTCCAGCTTCTCCAGTTGATGTCGCCAGATGTTTAGAGCTGCTTCGTCAGGAGAGATCCAGCTGCCCTCAGGGCTCTCATCCAGGAGACCGACGATCAGGGAGCGCCGAGGCCCGATATGCTCTCGTAAGCGCTCAAGAAAGCGGGTCACTTCTAGGGTGGGAGACTCAAAAGATTCGACGATGAGCATCACCCGCCGTCGTGTCCCCTCTGTCGCCTGGGCTACAGCCTTACAGCTCTCCAGATCTCTCTGAAAGTCACCCACCCCCGCTCTAAGCAGCTTGGGGATCTGCCAAGGAAGACGGCGCCAAAGCAACTCTTGGACGCTCTCCTGCTCCAGAGGGCTGTCCCCCCAGAGCACCACGATGATTTCGAGGAACTTGTTGGGGACACCTGGGAGGGCTCTGATGGTCTCTGAACTCTCCTTAGGAGAGGGTTTAGAGGGCTCCTCTTTTGAAGGCTCCTCTTTTGAAGGCTCCTCTTCTGAAGGCTTTGGGGAGGAGAGCCTAAGCGTGGGTCTCTCTGTTGGTTCCTTCAGCAAAGGCTCCTCTGCAGGTTCCACAGGCTCTTCCGGCTCAGGTTTTAGAGAGGAGAGCTTAAGCGTGAGTCTCTCCTCAGGCTCCTTTGGAGAAGGCTCCTCCGTCTCTAGAGATTTATCCTTCTTTGAATCGGTGAGTTGCCGCCCCAGCTCCTCCGGGCTGATAAACATCTCTAAGATCTCATCCCGCTTTAAATCTGGAATCGTGACGCCGTTAAAGGCCTCCTCATCTCTCAGACGAGGACCCAGATCTGAGAAGGTGTTGACCATCAGCGGCGGCGCAGAGGGTCTGGTCTCGGTCAGCTCAGCAGGAGGAGCGCTCTGGGGTGTCGCCTCTCTCTGGGGTTTGAAAGCTTCCTGGGGCTGCTCTTTGAAGAGCAGAGGAGCGGGCGCTGAGGTGGTCGGGCGCTCTTGTCCCGACGCTCTCGGCTTAGGGGAGACGCTCTGAGCTGCCTGTAGCATAGCCGCTCCCTGCTCCAGTTGAAGGAGCGGGGGGACCGCCTGCTGCTGCACCCGCTGACTGTCCAGCTCCACCAAAGGCAACATCAGGCGCTCAAAGAGAGCCTGAAAATCTCCATGATCGAGGGAGACTGCTTGAAGCTGCCGCCTCAGCTTACGCCGCGCCAAGATCCAGAGCAGCAGGCGAGGGAGCAGACCGTAGAGGATCAGGGCGCTGATCAGAAAGGGCCACCAGGTGGTTGCCAATAGAGGATCCTTCATCCCCAAGTTGCCGCTGCGAAAGTAACGGCTGCCCTCGATAAGGGCCTCGCTGGGGACCGCGTCGGGAAAAAACAGGGCCCAGGGCGCGGAGAGAATCGAGAGCAGCCGATGAAAGAAGCCACTCTCGATCTCCAGGGTAGTACTCCAAGCGAAGGCCAGATCTGAGAAGCTGATCAGATAAAGGCAAGAGATCAAGGCCCCCAGGTTAAAGGCTAAGCCAAAGCGCTTACTCAGCTCCAAAAGGAGCCCCTGCTCTGGCTCTGTATAAAGCCCTCCGATGCTCTTAAGGCGATGGTATCCGCTCTGAAGGGAGGCGCGTCGCTCTCCAGAGAGACGGCTGAGGAGATGCTCCAGGAGGTGGGAGAGGCCACGCATCAGAGAGGAGAGGAGGCGATCCCGCTCCGCCCCTGCGCTCTGTCGCCAGAGCATCCCAGCTAAGGGGAGGAGCAAGAGCATCAGGAGCTGCGCGAGGACAAAGACCGCTAAGAAGTGAATCACGTTAACGGGGGCTCTGCCCTCATAGTGGAGGAGCAGAGAGGCCAAGCTGCTCCCACTGCTCAACCCCAAGAGGATCAGCAACAACCCCAAAAGGCGATAGCTCCCCTCAAGGCGCTGCCCCAGAGAGTAGCTCTCCTCCCCCTCTTGAAGTTGGTAGAGCCAATTGCTGAAGAGGAGCTGACGCCCCTGGGGGCTGTCGCAGCTCTCAGCCACGAGAAAGCGCTCCAAGCGCTTGCCGATCTGGCGGTCCCGTTGACGGAGGGCCTCAGGGGCCGCCTTGCGATCATCCAAGCACTGAAGCTCCAAATCTATGAGTAGACCCAGCTTCAATTTGCTAACCTCCCGGCTCAGAGTAGTACCTCAGTGTTCCTGAGGGAGCAATCTATGAGAGCCTCACCTCCTCCTTTGCCTCAAAACAGCGCCGAGGAGGGAAAGAGATATAAAGATGTTTGATCCACGCCACGCCAAACTCGCCAAGCTCTTGGTAGAGTACTCCTGTTCTGTTCAGCCCGGCGAGAAGGTGCTGATCGAGTCCTTTGACACCCCGGTGGAGTTTCTAGATGCCCTCGTCAAGGCGGTCTATGCGGCGGGGGGCTACCCCCTGCTCTCCATCAAGTACCAGAGCCTTCACCGCAGCCTTATTCAAGGAGCCAGCGCCAAGAGCTTAGCGCCCATCTGTGACGCTGAGCTGTACCGTATGAAGAAGATGGACGCCTTTATTGGGGTTCGGGGCATAAGCAACACTCGAGAGCTGATCGATCTGGGCCCCAAAAACACCCTCTATAGCGCTGAGGTGATGCAGCCGGTTCATATGGAGGTCCGAGTTCCTAAGACCAAGTGGGTCGTCCTGCGCTACCCCACCCCCTTTATGGCGATGAACGCAGGGATGCCCAGCGATGAGTTTGAGCGCTTCTATTTTGAGGTGACCTCAGGGGTTGATTATGGCCGCATGTCCAAGGCTATGGATCCTGCGGTGGCCTTTATTAGAGGAGCGGATCAGGTTCATATCAAGGGGCCTGGGACCGACCTGCGCTTCTCCATCAAGGAGATCGGAGCGGTCAAGTGCGATGGTCGCATGAACATCCCTGATGGGGAGATCTACAGCTGCCCTGTGCGGGAGAGTGTAGAGGGGATGATCAGCTACAACGCCCCCTCCAGTTACCACGGCTTCCAGTTTAACAACGTCAAGCTGCGCTTTGAGAGGGGATGTATCGTCGAGGCCACAGCCAACGACACTGAGCGCCTCAACGCCATCTTTGATACCGATGAGGGGGCTCGCTATGTGGGGGAGTTTGCCCTGGGCTGTAATCCCAAGATCAATCGCGTGATGGACGAGATCCTCTTTGATGAGAAGATCATGGGCTCCTTCCATTTCACACCTGGAAACGCCTATGACGATGCCGACAATGGCAACCGCAGCGCGGTTCACTGGGATCTGGTCTCTCTTCAGACTCCGGAGTATGGAGGTGGGGAGATCTATATGGATGGAGTGCTGATCCGCAAAGATGGTCTCTTTGTTCACCCCGCCTTTGAGGCCCTCAACCCTGATCGACTGATCCTCGATTGAGCGACCCTAGAGGCTCAAGCCCAGGCGCTCAGCTTGAGACTCAACAGGAAAGAGTGTGCCGCTGGCCTCCTCCAAAATCTTACCTTCTCTGTTGAGCTTGAACCAAGCGGGGATGATCTTAAAATCGAGCAGCTCAGGGACGATATGCTTAGGATCATAGTAGATCTCGGCTGAGAAGCCCTTGCCCATCTCTTCGAGAGCCTTCTGGCTGTCGCTGCCGATCACCACAGCGAAGCCAATCTCACTCTCCTCTAAGCGCTCTTGAAAGCTCTCAATCACCGGTATGGACTGACGACAGGCAGAACACCAGGGCGCTACATAGACGAGCACACAGGTCTCATAGCCTTGACAAGGGTGACCTCCTGCCTCCCCAGAGACCGCCTCTATGGGAAAGTAGATGGGGCGGAGAAACCAGAGGAGTCCACCCCCAAAGAAGAGAAGCAGGAACATGGGCGTCAGCCAGAAGGTCCAGCGTCGCTCCGAGTTGCCCATGACCACCATCTGACGACGGCGCTCCATCTCGAGGGTAGGTATCTCTTCAGGAGGAGCGGGGGGGGCCTCCCCAACCTGGGCACCACAGAAGGGGCAGATCATCACGGGATCAGCGACCCTGTTCTGACAGTGCTCACATATCTTCATAGGGTGTGGCCTTTCGCTGGATGGTTTGCGTGAAAGAAGAATCCCAGAGAGGGAGCTGAGACTCAAAGAAGGTATCGAGGGGATCGGGGCGCTGCACAGCCCCAACATTTTAATGATCAAGGCTACCGAACGTCATCTATTTCCCCAACAATGCTCATTTCGATAAGCATCTTGACGTTCAGAGTTCTCCTCTTCTTTCCTCAACGGTTCTGGGATCTACAGCTCTCTTCTTCTGGGTCCTGCGCTCAAGACCTCAACGGGAACCTCGTCTTGGAAGAGCTTGAAGTTCTCGATAAAACGGGTCGCGAGGCCATTATAGGCCTTCCAGTAATCCCGCTCATTGTCCCAGGAGAGTTTGGGTTGCAAGACCTCGTCAGGAACAGCAGGACAGGACTCGGGGACCTGGAAGCCGAAGATCTTGTCCTGTCGATAGGGCTGCTTTTCCAACTTTCCTTCCAAGGCCGCTTCCAAGAGCGCACGGGTGTGACGGATGCTGATCCGCCGCCCGATGCCAAAGCGCCCCCCCACCCAGCCGGTGTTGACCAACCAGCAACGCACCCCGTAACGCTCCATCTTCTCTGCCAACATCCGTCCGTAGGTGTAGGGATGATGCACCATAAAGGGGGCACCAAAGCAGGCGGAGAAGGTGATCTGAGGCTCTACACCAAGGCCAATCTCAGTGCCTGCGATCTTGGACGTGTAGCCAGAGATGAAGTGGTAGATCGCCTCTTGGGGATTGAGGCGGGCGATGGGAGGCAACACCCCCTGAGCGTCACAGGTGAGGAGGATGATATCTTGGGGTGGGTTGGGAGAGCGTGCCGCAGGGAGCGCGTTCTTGATGAAGCTCAGCGGATATGAGGCGCGGGTGTTCTCAGTGAAACGATCGTCCTCAAGATCCACTAAGCGGCTGGGGAGATCCCAGACCACGTTCTCCAGGATCGTGCCAAAGCGGTGGGCGGCGCTCCAGATCTCCGGCTCATGCTCCTCTGAGAGGCGAATCACTTTGGCGTAGCAGCCCCCCTCAAAGTTAAAGACCCCGCAGTCTCCCCAACCATGCTCATCATCTCCGATGAGTTGACGGTGGGGATCAGCAGATAGGGTGGTCTTGCCCGTCCCTGAGAGTCCAAAAAAGAGAGCTACAGCGCCATCATCTCCCATGTTCGCTGAGCAGTGCATCGGCAGCACACCGCGGAAGGGGAGCAGATAGTTCATCATCGTGAAGAGGGTCTTCTTGATCTCTCCTCCGTAGCTGGTCCCGCAGATGATCGCCTCTCTCCGCGCGAAGTCGATGGCGATCACCGTATCGGAGCGGGTGCCATCCACTCGTGTATCCACCTTAAAAGAGGGGGCATGGAAGAGGGTAAAGTCGGGCACAAAGAGCTTCTGCTCCTGTGGATCCTCGGGTGCGATGAGCATATTGCGGCTGAAGTGAGCGTGCCAAGCGGTCTCCGTGATCACTCGAATAGCCATACGATGTTCAGGCTCTGCACCACAGTAGAGGTCCTGGATAAAGAGCTCTTCCCCTTGCCAGTAAGCTGTGAGGCGGTTGAAGAGGTTGCTGAACTTTTCGATGCTCATGGGGCGATTGTGCTCGCCCCACCAGACATATTCTTGGCTGCTCTGCTCGTGAACGACCACCTTCTCCTGGGCGGCGCGCGCGCTCCACTTTCCTGTGTTGACTACGAAAGGGCCTCCATCCAGGAGATGCCCTTCACCGCGAAGGATCGCCTCCTCGATAAGCGCAGGGGTGGGCAGGTTCCAGTAGAGGCGATCAGGGCGCATCAAGCCACTGAAGGTGCCCCCGAAGTCGGATTTGTACTCCTCAGCTTGGAGGAGAGAGGCCCTGGGCTCCTTTTTGCCTTTGCTCATGACTCAGTTCCAGTCACGGATCAGCTTGCGATCACCGATAAACAGCTCATTGGGCGCCTGGGGATCCAAGACCCATTTGATGCGCTCAACTCCCTCCTTGATCGCCTTGAGATCGCCGCAGTAGGAGAGCCGCAAGTGCCCCTCCATCCCAAAGGCGATGCCGGGCACGGTCACGACCTGAACCTTCTCCAACAGGAGCGCAGCCAGCTTCTGGGAGTCTTTCATATAATGAGAGAAGTCAGCCAGGAGATAGAAGGTTCCTTGGGGGATCTCAAAGCGTAGATTGTCAAAGGTTCTCAGGTGCTTGACCATAAAGTCTCGGCTGTTCTCCAGGTTGAGCCGCAAACTCTGGACCCCCGACTGAGAGCCCAGCATAGCACCCACCGCTGCCTCTTGAAGGAGGATGGAGGGTCCCGAGGTCTGGTGGCTCTGGATATTGGTCATGGTACGGATAAGCCGCTCATTGCCCACCGCCCAGCCGATACGGAAGCCGGTCATAGCGTACTGCTTAGAGACCCCATTGATCACGATGAGCTTTGAGTTCTCCGAGTGATCCTTGGCATATTTAAACGCGCTGACAGCCTGACGTCCATCAAAGAGCAGTCGGTGATAGATGTCGTCCATAATCAGCCAGATCCCATGTTTTTCACAGAGCAGCACCACCTGCTGGATAAACTCTGCGGGATAGAAGATCCCTGTGGGGTTGTTGGGGCTGTTGAGGATCAACACCTTGCTGTTGCTGCCGATACAGCGCTTGATATCTTCAAGGCTGGGCTGAAAGCTGCCATCCTCAGGGTAGATGGGGACCGGCACGCCTTGGCAGAGCTGCACCATATCGGGATAGCTTACCCAGTAGGGGGCGGGGAAGAGCACCTCATCGTGAGGATTTACGATCGCTTGTAGAGCCACCATGATCGCTTGTTTGGCGCCGCTGGAGGCCATCACATTCTTGAAGCCTGGCCTATAGGCGTAAAATTGCTCCATGTAGCGGATGATGGCTGCCTTAAGCGCGGGTGTCCCTTCTGCGGGGGTATAGCGGATCTCCCCTGTGTTGAGCAGTCCGGCGGCTTGGATCAGCGCGTCGATCGGGACCTTGCTCCTGGGTTCTCCGCAACCCAGGTGGATGACCGGCTCACCCTTGGCCCGCATCATAGCGGCACGCTGATTCAAATCGAGGGTCGGAGAGGCTTTGATAGAACGACCTATCTGGCTCAGGCTCATAGGAAACTCCAATCGGATGAGCCCCTCCCGATACGTGGGGGTGCTTGGAAATGTCAAGCTTGTAAGAGAAGAGTTAAGATGCTCTGAATCCATTTTTGTGCGCGTTGATCTGGGGAAAAGAGAGATGGAGCGAAGGGAACATTGGGAGGCTGTGTTTGCGACTCGCGCTCCCCAGGAGATGAGCTGGTTTCAGAGCAGCTCAAAGCACTCCTTAGAGTTGATCGAGAGGGCGAGGATCGGAGCCAGAGATGGAATCATTGATGTTGGAGGAGGCTGCTCCTCTTTGATAGATCAGCTCTTAGAGTATGGTTATCAAGATCTCAGCGTTCTGGAGATTTCCGCCAAGGCGCTGGAGATCAGCCGTGCGCGCCTGGGGCTACGAGCAGAACGAATCTCTTGGATCGAGGCTGATGTGACTCAATTTCGAGCCCAAAGGCGCTTCAAGCTCTGGCATGATCGTGCGGTCTTTCACTTCATGTTGCAAGAGAGCGAACAGCGAGCCTACCTGAAGGCTCTTCGAGGGGCCCTTGAGGTGGGCGGGCAGCTGATCCTCGCTGCCTTCTCTCCCGAGGGTCCCAAGCGCTGCAGTGGCTTAGAGATTCGTCCGTATGATGAAGCGCGCATCAAAGAGACCCTGGGAGGAGAGTTTGAGCTGCTGGAGAGTCAGAGAGAGCAACACCTCACGCCTGCTGGAAAGATACAGGAGTTCAATTACTTTCGCTTTCTGCGTCGCGCTGAGCCTATGGGTTTTCCCAACAGAGGCTCAGCGCCCTGAAGAGAGAGGCTCTATGAAGGAACCGGCGTTCTCTCTCTCCATCTCAGGAGGCTTCAGCGCTCAACGACCCTGGTATGTCAATCTGATCAACGCCCCGATGGGCATCGAGGCAGGGAGGCCCGCAGATCACAAGATCCCTCTACAGGTCCTGCGCAGCCTGAACCTTCAGAAGAGGAAAATTTTTAAGCGTGTGCTGAGGAGATTGAAGCTCAAAATCCTCTCCGAAAAGAGCATCCCAAAGCGACTGAAGACTCTGAGACTTGAAGAGAGAGATCAACATCTCCACCTCCATCTCCAGATCGGAGGCTTTACAGAGATTGGGGGGCAGCATGATGGTCTCAGCCTCCGCCTCAAGCTGAGCAATCCGGATCGAAATGAGCCGATCTGGGGGACCTCCAGCAGGACTCTTCCGCCTGTGCAAGAGCCTGAGGAGGCGCTTAAACTGCTTGAACAGGCTTTTCAAGCTGCTCTCTTGGAGAGCATGGCCCACTTTCAGATCGCCTTAAAGGCGGAGCGGGAGGCACCACGGGCTCAAGTTGAGCTTCTCTTCGCTCTGGAGGGGCTCAACTCCGCTCAACGAAAGTTCGTAATCAACTCTCTTCTACACTGCCTCTACAATTTAGGGGCCCAAGCCCGAGGGCTGCGGAAGCTCTCTGCTCTTGGAGAGCAGCAGAGCTATGAGCTTGAGTATCGTTTAGATGAGGGAGGAGAGTTAAAGCAGCTCGAAGGACTCTTGGCTCAGATGAAAGGCGCCATCGGTGATCATGGAAAGCGGCGCTGCTCTCTCTGGAGGAGCCCGATGGAGGGACATCGAGCGCTCTTCAGCCTGGACAGGCAAAAAAAACAGATCAGGCTGGCTTGGCGCCGGGAAAAATAAAAGCATCCGTAGCCTCACTCCTCAGGGCGGTGACCAGATTTGGAGATCTTTGAGGTGAGGCTTTCGGTTGAAGCGTTCTCTTCAGAAGCATAGTGTCTATCAGTTGAATTCATACCACTGAGGAGAACAATGACAAGAACCCCTCGAAGATATACAGCCCTCCTGGCGCTGCTCTTTATCGCAGGCTCCCTGGGCTGCGATGACAGCGGTGGTGATGGCACAGATCCAGGCTTCTCTGATGGCCTCCTACGAGATGCCGTTGGTGGAGGCGGTGGGGGTGGTGGAGGCGGAGGTGTTGGTGGAGGGGCAGGCGGTCCAGACGCAGGGGATCTCGCCCTTGATGATCTCCCGAGTATAGATGGAGGAGATCTGGATGAGGGTCCCGCCGATCTGCCTCTCATTGATGTAGAGCCAGATGACGCAGCGGATGTGCCGATCCAGACAGATCGCGCGGATGTGTCGATTGAGCCTGATATCGCTGCTGATCTTCCTGTTCTCCTAGACGCGGCTGATGTCGCCGTAGATCAGGGTCCAGTGATGCCAAGCTGTCCTGAAGATGATCCCTGGGAAGAGAATGATAGCTTTGAAGAGGCGCAGCCCATCGAACGCAACATCGAGTTTGATGGGGTCCTCTGTCCTGGAAGAACGGGCCTGGATGAGGATTTCTACCGTTTCTCTCTTCGAGAAGGTTGTGATCTTAGAGTCGAGCTGAACTTCAACGATGACGATGGGGATCTGGATATGAGCCTCCTGGACGCTGATGAGGAGGTGCTCCTCTCCAGTCGAGGCTCTACAGATCAGGAGTATCTAGAGCTGATCATTCCTCAACGTGGGGATTATGTCTTGCGGATCTATCGCCGCAGCAATAACTACAACCTGAAGGTAGAGTCCAGTTGCCCAGAGATCCCCGCTTGCCCTACAGATGATCCCTGGGAGGAGAACGATGAGTTGGGACAAGCAGCAGCCCTCCCAGAGGGCACCGCTGTCCTCTGTGATGAGATCGATCTCTATCAGATCGAGGGGCTCTCCGGCTGCCTTATCTCGCCCAGCTTGAGTTACAGCGCAGGGGCTGGAGAGCTAAACACCCGCCTCTTGGATGCAGCGGGCGAGGAGCTGATGGCCTCATCAGAGCCCAACCTCAGCTTTGATTATGAGGTCTTGGAGTCTGGACCGCTCTATCTGGAGATCAGCGGTGATTCTATGGACTATGATCTGGGCTTCTCTCAGATCTGTGACTTTGGGTGCCTCGTCGATGATCCTCTGGAGGTGGGCTCCGAGATGAACGACGCCGCACCTCTGGCCGAGGAGGAGGAGATCTTTGGGATCATCTGCGGAGATGACAGTGATTGGTTCTTCGCTGAGCTGCACTATGGTTGCCTCTTAGAGGCGGTGTTGGAATTTGATGATGGGGCAGGGAACTTGGACCTCTTCCTCTTTAACTCGGCTGGAGAGGTGTTGCTCAGCTCTGAGACAGAAGCAGATCAGGAGATCTTAGACTTCGAGGTGCGGGCACCAGACAGCTACTACGTCCAAATTATCCACCCTGAGGGTGCTGAGGAGACCGCCAGCGACTACACCCTAACCTGGACTCAGGTCTGCCCTGAGCGCCTCTTCTGTCCTGAAGATGATCTCTTTGAGGAGAATGATGGCTTGGAGTTGGCTGCTGAAGCAGCAGAGGGTCAGGAGCATCATGCCATCCTCTGTGATGAGGCTGATCTCTATCAACTCAACCCAGAGGGTCTCTGTCGTGTAGAGCTGAGCGGTCAAGCTCTGGGGGATGGCGAACTCGATCTGAGCATCTCAGATTCCCACGAAGTTCTCTTTGAGGGAGAGGGGATCTGGTTCTTAGAGCCTGAAGAGCATTTCCTGAGCGCCAGCGGTGCAGGAGAGTATCGCTTTGAGTATAACTTTGTATGCAATGCCCTGAGCTGTGAGAGCGATGAAGCTGAGGGCCGCTCCGATGATCCTGAGAGCGCTCTGCCTTTGGTGAACGGGGAGCAGCTTCAGGGCTTGATCTGCGATCAGGACGAGGACTGGTATAGCTTTGAGGCTGAGGCGGGCTGCGCGCTTCGGATGACCCTCTTTCATGAGGGGACCCAGATCCCAGGGCTGGAACTCTATCTGGGAGAGGAGCTGCTGAGCACAGGGATGATTGAGCCCGAGCAGCAGGAGATCCGCCTCAACACTCAGGTTGAGGGTCTCTATCACCTCCGGGTTCGTCCTGAAGAGGATGGGGGTCGCTGGAGCGCCTATCTGTTGGAGATGAGTTTGGTCTGTGACGGGGAGCTGAGCTGTCCCATCGATGATGCCTTAGAGAACAACGATGAGATCAGCACCGCTGCGATTCTCCCGGAGGCTCCTTTTGAGGGGATCATCTGTGATCAAGATGCGGACTTCTTCCTCATCGAGTCGGAGCCAGAGTGCCAACTCAGCCTCAGCCTGAGCTTCAGCCATGCAGACGCTGATCTCGATCTTCAACTCTTGGACGCAGAGGGAGAGGAGCTGGCTTCCAGCACCAACACCGAGGATCTTGAGGAGATTGAAGAGTTTTTCCCAGAAGCGGGGAGCTACTATCTCCGCGTCTATAAGGGCGGCAGAGGAGAGGAGGCGCTCTATCAGCTCAGCCACAGCCTAGAGTGCCTGCCAGTGTTGGCTTGTCCCGAGCAAGATGATTCTTATGAACCGAACGACCTCTTCGCCGAAGCAAGTCTGCTTAATCCAGGGAGTCGGGCGCGGGTGATCCACTGCCCTGAGAGCCCTGATTACTACGCCCTGGAGTTGGGGCGTGGTTGTCAAATTCAGGCTCGCTTGGAGTCAGATCCGAACGAGAGCACCCTGAGCTTGAGTTTGGTTGATATTGAAGAGAGCGAGCTGGCCAGCCTAGAGACGATCCAAGTTGAGGAGCTCTTGGAGTTCAGCGTTGACGATCAGCCCGCCGCCTATGCTCTACGGGTTCTGGGAGATGTTGGCCAGCGTTACTACCTCAGCTATGAGGTCTCCAACTGCCCTGAGCTGCTCTGCCCTGAGGATGATCTCTTTGAGGAGAACGACAGCTTGGAGAGCGCCCAAGCTCTGGAGGCTGAGCTTGAGGCGGTGGTCTGCGCTGAAGATCAGGATTGGTATCAGTTTGACGGCCAAGCGGGCTGTCACCTGCGCTTGGGGGTTGAGCAGAGCTTTGGCGCGATCTCTTTGGAGATCTGGAATGGAGAGAGCCTTGAGCTGCTCGGCTCGGAGGGGCGCTTCCTCCAAGCTCTTGAGGAGGATGGCCCTGTCTATCTGCGCGTGAGCAACGCTGAGGGGCAGCCTAAGAGCGTCTATCGCCTCAACGCGACCCTGATCTGCGAGGATAATCTCAGCTGCCCAGCAGATGATCTCTATGAGGATAATAATGGCATGGACTCAGCCACAGAGATGGGGCCAGGAGCGCTCCAGGGGATCTACTGTGGTCCAGACCAGGATTTCTTCTCCTTTGGGGCTGAGGCGGGCTGCCATGTGGGCATCGATCTACTCTTTAGCCAGAGCGACGCTGATCTTGATCTGAGCGTGGTGGACACAGATGGAAACAGCTTAGCTTCAGCGATCTCTGGATCTGATGATGAGCACCTCAACTTCCAGTTGGAGGAGAGCGGGGAATACTTCATCAAAATCTACAGCTTTAGCGGTGAGGTGCAGGCTCCTTATGAGCTGGCTCTGGAGCTTCAATGTCTGAGCTGCCCAGAGCAGGATGACAGCCATGAGCCCGATGATGCTCCAGATGAGGCCGAGCCTTTGATGGGGGGAGAGGGCCAAGCATTGGCCATCGCCTGCGCTGAGGATCCCGATTACTACTCTGTCAACTTAGGCGCAGGCTGTCAGCTGTCAGCTGAGTTGAGCCTCTCTCCTGAAGGCTTAACTTGGTCTTTGGTGAACATGGAGGGTGAGAGCTTGGCGGAGCCTGTAGAGGGAGTCCTGAGCTATATGAGCATGGCAGAAGAGCTGGTTTCTCTTCGTGTAGTTGGAGATGATCTGGAGTATGGGATCGCGCCCATCACGGTTCAGTGCGCCTTCTGCCCTGGAAACGACATGCATGAACCCAATGAGAGCCTGGATGATGCCAGCGCTCTGGAGACCGGGGTTGTAGAGGGGATCCTCTGTGAAGAGGATGTGGATCTCTATCTCGCGCCTATTCAAGCGGGCTGTCGGCTAGAGGCCCTGTTGGAGAGCAACGGGGATTTACAGCTCTCTCTTCTGGGTGCAGAGGGAGAGATGTTGAGAGCAGAGGCGATGCCTTTGAGCTACTTCCTCTATGATGAAGCGCCTCTCTACCTCAGCGTAGAAGGTGAGATTGCCCAGCCCTATTTCCTCGATCTGGCTCTGATGGAGTGTGAGGCTCTACCTGAGTGTGATGCTGCTGAAGATGACAGCCCTGAGGGAGCCAATCTCCTTGAGGAGGAAGCAGAGGGGCATATCTGCGCAGCAGATCGAGACCACTATAGCTTTGAGATCCCTGAGGAGTGCTCTGGAGAGCTGCATCTGCTGACTGAGGAGGGCGCTCCCTTGATGCTGCTCCTCCTAGATGAAGCGGGGGAGCCCAGCCAGAGCGATCCGGTCATGTTGGCGTTGGCAGAGCCCGGCAGCTATATGGCCCGCGTGGAAGGGGAGTTCCCTGACAACAGCCACGCCGCCTACGGCCTGAGCCTTGCGCTGGAGTGCGACTTCTCTTTCTGTGGTGATGGCATTCAGGATGAGGGTGAAGAGTGTGATGATGGCAACAATGAGCCTGATGATGGCTGCGATCCCAACTGCGCCCTAGAGCCTCGCTGTGGTGATGGCGCTCAGGATGAGGGCGAAGAGTGCGATGATGGCAACAATGAGCCCGATGATGGCTGCGCCTCCAACTGTATCCTAGAGCCCTACTGCGGTGATGGAACCCTGGATGAGGGCGAAGAGTGTGACGATGGCAACAGCAATCGAGGGGATGGCTGTAGCGCTGACTGTGTGATCGAGCCTGGATGCCTAGACAGCTTTGAGTCCAACAACACACGCGAAGATGCAGCCCTCTTGGAGACAGGGGAGCATCTCGAGCTGCTCATCTGCGAAGGAGATCGAGACTGGTACCGCTTTGAGATGGGTCCCGGCTGCTTGGCTTCGATCGATCTCAGCTTTACCCATGATGAAGGCGATGTAGATGCGCAGCTTCGCTGGGAGGATGAGACTGTCGATTCCTCGACCAGCAGTGATGATAATGAGCACCTGGAACACTCCTCTGGACAACAAAGCAAGACCCTGTTCTTAGAGATCTATGGCTATAATCTCCCTGCTC
Organism: uncultured Nannocystaceae bacterium; assembly: GCA_964384025.1. Taxonomy (GTDB): domain Bacteria; phylum Myxococcota_A; class Bradymonadia; order UBA7976; family UBA1532; genus CAYLJJ01. The sequence goes on along the minus strand of CAYLJJ010000051.1, from coordinate 19,913 downwards.
CATACTCGATCAACTTCAGCCTAGAGTGCGGATTCCCATACTGTGGGGATGGCACCCAAGATGAAGGCGAAGAGTGCGATGATGGCAACAATGAGCCCGGTGATGGCTGTGCTCCAAACTGTACCTTAGAGCCTATCTGTGGAGATGGCCTGCGCGAGAGAGGCGAGGAGTGTGATGACAGCAACACAGAGCCCGGCGATGGCTGTGGTGCTGACTGTACGATCGAGTGCATGGACGCCTATGAGGAGAACAACAGCAGAGAGAGCGCCGCTCCTCTGCTCCCAGAGAGCTACACTGGCCTAAGCCTCTGTGAGGATGACTGGTATCGTGTCGAGGTAGGCGCGGGCTGCTTGATCAGCGCCACCCTTAACTTTGTTCATGATGATATGGATCTAGACAGCCAACTCTACCGCGGTACAGAGCTGGTGGATCGCAGCGCAGGCTCCACCGATCTGGAGCGATTGACCCACCTCTCGCTGGAGCCCGAGACCTACTTCGTCAAGCTCTATGGCTTCCGTATGCCGGGCTTCTATGATCTTGAGCTGCTCATCGATTGTGAGGTCGCCTTCTGCGGGGATGGCAGCGTGGATGAGGGAGAGGAGTGCGATGATGGCAATCAGGAGCCAGGCGATGGCTGTGATGCTCACTGTATCTTGGAGCCTGAGTGCGACAATGATGGTCTTGAGCCCAATAACAATCGGGAAAGTGCCGCGCCGCTCCTGCTCCCAGTAGAGCAGGAGATGATGATCTGTAACGGAGAGAGCGACTGGTACAGCCTCACCGCCTTTGAGGGTTGTCAGCTGAACATCGAACTGGGCTTCCTCCACGCTGAGGGGGATATCGACATCAGCGTAACCGATCCTGTGGGGAACAACTTCGCCAGCAGAACATCGGGGAGTGATAATGAGTCGATCTCCAAGCCGGTCACCCTCTCTGGTGATTACAGCGTCCGAGTCTATGGCATGGCTGAAGTCAACAACCATTATGGTTTCCGAGCTTGGTTAAGCGACTGCCCCCAAGCTTGGTCCTGTCCGGGTGTAGATGACGAGCATGAAGAGAACGATGATCTTCAGGGTGCCACACCCCTCACAGACATGGTCTCCAGCGCAGGGATCATCTGTCTCGCTGATCGGGACTATTTCTCGATAGATGTAGCGGAGGGCTGTGCGCTGACGGCGCTCTTGACCTTCAGCCACGCTGAGGGGGATCTCAACCTCAGCCTCCAGGATGAAACAGGTGTTGAGCTGGCCCTCAGCGACTCTCAGGAGGATGGGGAGCTGCTTGAGTGGCTTATGCAGGCGGATGGGACGCTCTACCTTGAGGTCCTCTTAGAGGGCGACAACGGCAACACTTATGAGCTGCTCACAGAGCAGGTCTGCCCTGAGATCTGCCCCGCCGATGATCCCATGGAGGAGAACGACACGGAGGAGCAGACCACGCCTCTCGCGCCTGATGTTCGCGTGGAGGGGGTCATTTGCGGAGGCGATGAGGACTGGTTCTCCTTTGAGGCTGCTGAGGGCTGTGAGATCCAGGTGGATCTTTATTTCAGCCACGCTGATGGAGATCTAGAGCTGGATCTTTATGACTCTGAGAGGCGCATGGACTCCAGCCACAACAGCGAGAATAACGAGCGTGTCGCTGGAACAGTCACCGTGGCGGGCCTCCATAAGATCAAGGTCTTGGGCTATAACGAAGCGGAGAATGAGTATGAGATTCAGCTCAGCTTGAGCTGCCCCGAGGGTCGCTTGGTGATCAATGAGCTGGACTATGACGAGCCGGGTGTTGATGAACATGAATTTATCGAGATCTATAACGCAGGAGCAGCACCCTTCCCTCTGGAAGGGGTCGAGCTCCAACTGATCAATCTCAACAACCCTGCCGATCCGATCTATGCTCAACACCTGCTCTCTGATGCAGGAGCTTTCCTTCTCCCTGGGGCCTACCTCGTCATTGGAGATGAGGCGGTGATGGCGCTCCCCGAGGGAGTGCTCAGCCTCCCCTTAGAGGGGGGGGAGATTGAAAATGGTCCAGACCACATCAGCTTGGTCGATGGGACTGGAGAGGTGTTGGACAGCATCACCTACGAAATAACCATCGAGGGGGTCACTGAAGGGACAGGGGATCTGCTCCAGGATCGCGACTCCGACTATGCCCTCTTCCGCTGCTTAGATGGTGTAGATACAGATAATAATGATGCCGATTTTATGGGGGGCTTACCTACGCCCGGCTTTATGAACGCCTGTCCCAGGCCCTTGGAGTGCCCTGGAGATGACACCTTTGAGGAGAACGATGATCGTCTCTCTGCGGCGCCTCTGGCTTTTGAGCCTGTGGAGGGGATTCTCTGTGGAGCGGACGAGGATTACTTTGTCTTCGCTGGAGGCGCGGACTGCACCGCCAACATCGAGGTCAGCTTTGACAGCTTCGCGGTGGATATCGACATATTCCTTGAAGATGCAACAGGGCTGGAGTTGGCCAGCGGTGAGGAGATCATCGATCCTGAGTTGATCAGCCACCTTCTCCCCAGCGATGGATCCTACTTCCTACGCCTCTTCCTGGCTGAGGGGGCTGCTGGTCCCTATAGCGTTCAGCTTAATCTGGACTGCCCTCCCCCTGAGGGCCAACTCCTGCTCAACGAGGTTGACTATGACCAACCCAACAACGACACCGAAGAGTTTGTAGAGATCTTCAATGCGGGTGCTGGAGCAAGCAGCTTAGAGGGCTTGAGCCTCCAGGTCATCTCTCCAGCGTTGGAGGTGGTCTCTGAGTTCCCCTTACCTGTCCTGGAGCTTGCGCCAGGGGGATTCTTTGTCTTGGGGAGTGAAGCGATCATCACTATTCTCCCCGAGGGCACCCCCTCGATTGAGTTTCCAGCGGAGTTTCGGCTCTCCAACAGCGCTACAGGCTTGCGGCTCTATCGCAGCGAGGGAGAGGAGACCTTGGACTCAATGAGTTGGGAGGGCTTCATTGAGGGGATCACCGAGGGCGTTGCTCCAGCGCCTACAGACGCGGGCACTTCTCAAGCCTTAGTGCGCTGTCCCAACGGCCACGACAACCAGTCCAACGTCGATGACTTTGACCTCCAGGCGCCAACTCCAGGTGTTGAAAACACCTGTATCCCCTAGAACGCCGTGGAGGAGCATCTATCCTGAGCTGTGGTTCCCTTGAGCTCTCTTCCCTTGTTCTCCTATAGCCACTGGAGATTCTAAAATCGCTCTCTTTGAGCTTAACTCTCCCGCCTCGTGGAAAACATTTAGAACTTGCCGTGGTTATTTGCGTTTCATGGCGCTCTAAGCGATTTAGAATCAATAGAGCCTAAGTCAGCCCTAGGTTGATCCCAAAATAGATAAAGCTCACAGAGAGGATGAGATAGAGAAAGAGGATCCCTTGAATAGATCGATCTGTGAGGACGATCTCGGTGGGAGAGCCCCCCTTCTGCTGCTGATGGACCAGATAGAGATAACGAAAGATGCCAAAGAGGACGAGAGGCACCGTGATCACCAGAGCGTCTGTCCTCAGGCGCTGTCGCACCAGGGGATCGATGGTGTAGAGCGCATAGCTCATCACGGTCAGAGCAGAGAGAGAGGAGATCATCTTATCGATGAATGGGGTGGAGTATTCTCCAAGGATCCCTCGATGTTGAACAGCCTCTTCCCCCAGGGAGACCAGCTCATGGCGGCGCTTACAGAAGGCCAAAAAGAGCGCGATAAAGAAGGTGCAGATGAGCAACCAGAAGCTGATGCTCACCTCGATGGCAAAGGCTCCGCTGGAGACCCGTAAGAGGAAACCCAGGGCGATGATGAAGACATCCAGCAAGACTACATGTTTAAGGCGTAGAGAATAGGCCAGATTCATCAAGCCATAGAAGCTGATGACGATCCCTGTCCGAGCGTTAAGGGACCAAGCCAGCGCTAAGCCCAAAGGAGCAAGTCCAGCCGCCATAAAGAGGGCGGCTCGACGCTGAACAGCCCCGCTGGCGATGGGGCGATGACGCTTTCGAGGGTGGATTCGATCGCGCTCGTAGTCACTGACATCGTTGATGAGATAGATGGCGCTGGCCATAAAGGAGAAGGCCAGGAAGACCAGAACGCTTCGTAAGCTGGCGTCTAAATCGTTGAGGCGATGAGAGAAGATAAGAGCCGCGAAGACGAAGAGATTCTTGATCCATTGATGGGGCCTGAGGGCACGCAAGTATTTCATGGTTGGTCGATTATCACAGTCGGGGCGATAAAGGCGAGTGAGCGGAAAAAGCCCTTGTCTCCTCACTGTGGCTCTGCTAAAAATAGCCGCGATTCAGCTGTGGGCGATTAACTCAGCGGAAGAGTGCTGCCTTCACACGGCAGAAGTCACTGGTTCAAATCCAGTATCGCCCACTCAGGGAGGTTCAACCTCCCCTTTTTTTTGCCTGAGATCTCCCTCAGGACTCCTCAGCCTCAACAACCCGAGAGCCATAATGTTGGTCTACTAAGAGGCCGATCTTATTAAGAAAGACCTCGGGAAGCTCTCCACCGATCTGAACGATCACCGCCTCATTCTCCAACAAGACCTCTCCCTCTGGTCCCTCCAGTCGTACCTGATCTGCCAGGATATGGAGCAGATTGCTCTCCATCATCACACGAAGCTTCCCCGCTTTAACGGCGCTCTCCAGTTGAGCGCGGGTGTCGGCAAAGACGCGATGAAATTGAGCGCCACGATAAGCCAGGCTCACTTCAGAATTGGGCAGCTCGCTGAGCATTAAGGCGCTCTCTGCCGCTGAGTTGCCGCCCCCCACGACCAGGACCTTTTGGCCCTCGTAGAGATCGGGATCTTTAAGGCTATAGACCACCTTAGCCCGCTCCTCTCCTGGAACACCCAGCTTGCGAGGGCTGCCCCTGCGCCCTACCGCCAAGAGCACTCGCGCGGCCTTGATCTGCTCTCCTCCGGCCAACTTCAGCCTGAAGATCTGCTCCTCAGGCTGAATCTCCACCACCTTGCTCTGACAGCGCAGGGGCAGACGGCCTGCAGCAACCTCCAGGAAGTCCATCAGGCCATGTTTGTCGGTGCGTGGCCCCTCCAAGCGATCATGGGGGAAGTTGATCCCCTGAAAGACCACCGCCTTACCTCGGGGGTAGTGGAGGACTGCGCCTCCTGGATCATCCTGCTCGCAGAGGAGGATCTCCAGCCCCGCCTCTTGAGCAAAGAGCCCCGCAGAGATGCCCGCAGGACCCGCGCCGACGATAAGCAGCTCAAGGCAGCCCTCAGGCGCGGGGCGCCGCTGGAGATCAGCTTGGATATATTGAACCACCTCTCGCCCCTGCTCTACCGCGCGGGTGATCAAGCCCATACCCCCCACCTCTCCCGCCACATAAAGGCCCCGAACACTGCTCTCAAAGCGAGAGCTGAGCTTGGGGATGTTGACCCCCCGCTCAGCGCTGCCAAAGACGAGACGGACAGCTCCTACAGGGCAAGCCTCCTCGCAATCTCCATGCCCTACGCACTCAGAGCCCCGCAGCAGGACCGCCCGTCCACGCACCAGAACCAGGGGGAGCCCCGCCTGAGGACAGGAGGTGACACAGGCTCCAGAGCCGATACAGCGATCTGGATCTATCCAGGGATGGAGGGTGTCAGGCGGGCTCATGCCTCGGCGGCGCATCTCCTCCTCCACACGGCGGTTGCGATACTCCTGAAGGCGGATCCTCCACTCGATCCAGAGGAAGAGGAGGGTAAGCGGGAACAGGAAGATGCTCAGGCGTAGGTAGAACTCAACCATCGTAGATCCAGCTGAGGAGGGCGAAGAGGCGTTGATGGGGGATCTGCGCCTGAGTGATGCTCCCTGAGAGTCGTATCCCCAGCTCTCTCCAGCGCCACCAGAGCCCTGCATCCAATCCCGCCTCCCACTCTCGCAGCTCCCGATCCATATAGCTCAGGGTCGACAGGCGCAGCCCCAGATCAAGCTCCAGGTTGAGGCGGTGATAGCCCACCCCAGCGTTGAGGAGATCGATGAGGTTGTCCTGTCCTTGGCTGTGATACCAAGCCCCTCGCAGGTCAAAGCGCTGGTTGAGTGGGATGAAGCCATCGACACCAGGGGCCAGGGCCCAGCCCTCATGATCGCTATAGACCTCAAGGCTGGCGCGGAGCTGCCCCCAAGAGGCCCAACGGCTTAGATCTCCCCGGAGACTCTCTCTCTCAAGGCTGGGTTCAAGCTCTGGGAGGAGATGATCTAGGCTCAAGCTGGCGTCCCAGCGCCCCCAACGATAGCGGCTCAGCAGAGAAGCTCGGCTGAGCTGAAGCTCAGGTTGACTGTCCAGCTCCATCTGTGCCCAGGCGATAAAGGGACCACTGCTGTGAAGCAGAGAGCTGCCCAGCGCCAAACGGTGCAGAGATGAGGAGAGGGCGCTGATGAGGAGCCCCCCCTCCAGCTCGCTGCGACCTCCTATCCAGAGCAGCTCTCGACGCAGACTCAGCCCCCCCAGCGGTCGTTTTGGCCTGGGCCGCCCATAGAGGTGTCCTGGCTCTAAACCAGCGTAGGCGCTGAGATCTCCCAGCTGCCCCTGAGCGCCATCGATCATCCCCAAGGCGAAGGGGCTCCAGGGCCAGAGCCGCCCCGCGCTCAAGGCATCTTCTTCCTGGCTCCACTCCGCTTCCAGGCGGTAGAGGCGCAGCTCAGGATCCTGAAGATCTCGAAGTCGTCCGTGATGCTGAAGGCTCCAGGCCCCTGAGCGCGTGAAACCCCGAGCATGCAGCCCCATCTCCTCCTCACGCAGCTCAAGCTCCAGGCGCCCCTTGAAGCGCAGCTCTTTCTCTTCAACAGAAGCTTTGGGGCGCTCTTTGGTCGCTTGTGGTTGAGCCCAGCCATCTTCAGCCCCAGCCCAGAGCTGAGCAGCGCGTCCCTCATCGATCTTGGGAGGCTGAGGGGGCCGCTTTACAGGCGCAGCTTCCTCTTCCGGTGTGGCGCTCTTCTGAATCTGAACCTCTGCGCCGATCCTCAACGCGCTCCCCGGAGGAGGAGGCCCTGTACGTGAACCATGCTCATTAAGCGCCTCGATCTGAAGCGTTAAAGCTCCCAGGCTGACCTGATCGCCGGCACGGACCCCCTCAGCGCGCCCCTCATCCAGATAGACACCATCAGCGGCGACATAGAGAACCAGGGCAGGAAGAAGCACAGCTCCCAAGGCTAGAGTCCCCGAGGATGACAGCGCAGACAGGCAACGCTCTCATAGCGATAGCGACCCATCGCCTGATGAACACTATCCATCTGCTCTTGAGGGTGGCAGGAGAGACAATCGAAGATCCCGTAGTCTTCAGGATCAGGGTGGCAGCTCAAGCAGATCTCCATGCTGTGGTGAGGAACCTTAAAGGGGCTATGTTGATAGAGACTGGGGACCCAGCGCTCCTGATTGTGGCACTCTAAGCAGTCATCAGAGAAACGGGCATGTGTAGGGCGGGCTACCTCCTTGAGCGCTCGATGACAGCCGATACACTCTCGGGGGGTGCCGGTGTAGCGCTCTTTGGGGTGGCACTTTTCACACTCCAGGCGGGCATGGATCCCCTCCTGGGGCCAGAGCTGCTCATGCTGAATGGGCTTCCAGGCTTGTTGAGGGTGGCACTTTTCACACTCAGAAGAGAAGCTTCCATGATCGGGGCGCTTGACTGGGTGACAAGAGAAACAATCGGGATCGGAGCGAGGCTGCCCTTGGGGATGACAGCGTCCACAGCGGAGCTGATCATGCCTTCCATCGTTCAGGGGGAAGAACTGATGATCAGGAGCCTTTGCCGGATACCATTCCTCAAAGAGGTGGCACTCATCACAGTCATCATCCAGACCTACAGCGTCGTGGTTAAAGTTCGCCTCCTCATACTCATCCTCGTGACACTGCATACAGTCGCCGCCATCAACATGGATCTCAACCGCTTGGCAGGCTGAGAGCAGAAAGCCCAGAGCCAGGATCTTCTTCATGCTTATCTCCTCCCTCGAGGATGGCAGCGGAGGCAAGCGCGGGTGGCTCCGCTGTAGCTGCGCTGTGGACGGTGTGCTCGAAACATCTCACTCCTTGGATGGCAGCGGTTACAGGAGAGGCTACCACGTCCCTTGGGGTGGCAGCCTCGACAGCTGCTGCCCCCGTGCTTCAGAGGAAAGGGATGACGACGAGGGCGTACAGTGGACCAGCTTGAGGCGCGGTGACAGCCCTCACACTTCTCCCCCCTGAGATGCCCTCGGCTGCGCTCCAGCTTGTGGCAACTGGCGCAGTGCTTGGGAGTGCCGCTGTAGCGATCATTGGGGTGACAACCGACACAGGCAACATCACGGTGAGGTCCTGAGAGGGGCCAGTAACGATCATGGGCTACTCGCGCGGGGCTCCAGCCGTAGGCGGTGTGACAATCCTCACAGTGACTTGGGAGGGCGCTGTGGTTGGGGTGCCGAGGTGGCTCATGGCAGCCTGCGCAGCGGATCGACACTGCGCGGAAATCTCCTCGCTGTTTGTGACAGTCAGCGCAGGCGAGGAGGGCATGGCCGCCGAGGAGAGGGAGACGGCTCTGACGGTGACGGCTTAGGAAGGCGGGGACTTGCCAGCTCTGACTGCGATGACACTCCTCACAGCGAACCCCCAATTTGCCTTGGTGGAAATCTTCATGGCAGTGGGTACAGCCCTGCCCTTTAAGCGGCTTCCCCTTGTGGCAGTCACCGCATTTGAGAACTTCATGGGCTGCTCGAAGGGGAAAGCCGGTCTCCTCATGGGAGAACTCCTCCACCGACTTGAGCTGATACCAGCTCTCGGTCGTATGGCAGCGATCACAGCTCCCAAAGTTCAGCCCTGGGCTCAACAACAGGATCAGGAGAATCACAGCTGCCTCCCTGAGCGCCTTGTGCCTTGATGAGCATCTTGATGACAGCGCTCACAACGCCGGAAACCCAAGCGCCAGCGGCGGGTCATCTCTCCTCCAGGCAGGCGCACCTCCTTATGGCAGGCGCCGCACTCCGCTTTGAGATGGGCGCCATCTAGAGGCCAGTGAAGATGCTGATAGTCAGGCAGCTCCCAAGCTTCAGGGCTGTGGCAATCGTCGCAGAGACGAACCTTCCCCAGTTGAAACTGCCCGAGGTGAGGAGAGCCATGGCACTCTACACACTCTCGTGGGATCTCTACATAGCGGCCCTTTGGATGGCAGAGGGCGCAGTCCAGCTCTTGATGCTGCCCCTCCAAGGGCCACTCCTCATGAAGGTAGCCCCCGGTCCAGCGCTCCAGATCATGGCACTCCTCACAGTCGCGCTCAAACTGCTCCTCATGGGGGTCTTCATGACACTCCACACACTTTTTACGCCCACGGCCAAAGCGCCAACCAAGCTCCCCTTTCTTCTTATGGCAGGCGACACAGGCGACCGCCCTATGCCCCCCTTCCAGGGGATAGCCCTTATGCTCCTCTCGCTTGAAACGAGAGGGGCTAAAGCCTCGCTCACTGTGGCAGTCGGCGCAGGGATGTTGGCTCTCGTCATGGGGATCTTTATGACACTCCTCGCAACTCTGGTGGGGGATCACCCCACGGATCCCCTGCGGATGACAGCCATCACAGGAGAGCTGCTGATGGGCGCCGCGTAGGGGGAAGCGGGTGAGATTATGGTTCATGTTCTTGGGAGCAACTTTTTTCCAGATCTGTGCTCCGTGACAGCCCCCACAGTCAGACCCCAGGCGGCCTTGATGGGGCTCCTGTTGTTGATGACAGCTGAGGCACTCTGGCTTGGGAACGCGGTTCCCATCGGAGCCATGACACGCCGTACACTGCTCCTCAGCGTGTTGCCCGGTGAGGGGAAAGCGGTGAGCCATCGCCTCTATATGCGCAGGGTGCCAACCCTCAGGGGTATGACAGCGCTCACAATCGTCAGAGAAGCCGGTCTCTTTAGGGTGAAGCTGCTGGTGACAGCTCACGCACTCTTTGGAGCGCCCCGCGAAGTGCCCACCTTGATGACAATCTGAGCAGAGCGCCCGCTCATGCGCGCCCTGGAGAGGAAAGGTTGTCTGACGATGATCAAAGATGGAGGGGAACCAAGCCTTGTCACCGTGACAGATATCGCAGGAGCGTCCAGAAAACTGCCCCCCGTGGGGATCCTCATGACAGGAGTCGCAGGCTCGAGAGAGCCCCAGCCAGCTCTGCGCCTTCTCCTTGAGCTTGGCTTGGATGGCAGGATCAACTACAAACTCAGGACGATGGCAGGCCTCACACTCATTCTCAACATGGGCTCCCTTCAGATGATATCCGGTTTGATGATGAGGGAAGCGCTCCCGCCCCTTTCCAGGCCAGCGGATGATCTCGTACTCCTGACCTAGGTGTTCTTTATGGCAGCCCTCACAGGGCTCTTGACCTGCCTGAAGGCCATGATAGCCCCGGCGCTCTCGGATACGCAGGGCGATAGGCTCATGGCACTCCAAACAGAGATCATTGGAGAGGCCCTCCCCCTCTGTATGGCAGACATTGCACTGATCATCAAAGTCCAAGCTCTGATGAGCCTTTGAGAGGTGATCTGGAGCCAGAAACTGGGCCTGAGCAGAGAAGCTGAGCCCAATAGAGAGCAGGAGGAGCAGCGATCTCATCGACCAAAGCTCAACATGGTGATGATATGAGCGACCACGCTGAGGACCAACAGGAAGGTTGAGATCCGGTGAATCCCTCGCCAAGTTCCGGTGAGCGCTTTAAGGCCCGCCAAGCGCCGCACCCTCTTACGCAGGCGGAGGGACTCATCTGTATAGCGAAGGATTGAGGAGATCTGCGACGGCTCCAAACGCTGTTGTAGCTCTAGGCGCAGCGCCCGACGTTTCCTGAGGAGCCTGAGGATCACCCAAGGGTCGGTCGAGATCCCCCAGAAGGTCTCTAGGGGGGTTTGAGGGGGTGGAGGGAGCCAGCGAGCCAGCTGACGCTCAGCGCTTAACACCTCTAAGCGCAGCTCAGGATCCAGCATATCGAGGGCCTCACGCCTGCCCAGAATCATCTCAGCGCCATCCTGCTCCTCTCCCTCAGAACCACGAGGGAGCAAGCCATAAAGCCAGCGCCCCATCGCTCCGGTGAGCAGCACCAATAGAGAGAAGAGGCTGGCGCTCAGCGCGATCGGGTTGTGAAAGAGCAACGCTGAGTGAGGGAGGATCAGAGCGATCCCTAAGATCCCCATCGCTACGTGCAGATCCAACCAGCTCTGCATTCTCCCCAGGCTGGGAATATGCGCCAGACGGCGGCGCAGCAGATAGAGCAGGTTGATGAGCATTAAGATCACCGCCAGGATCCCCAAACCATGAGCAAAGAGCCCTGAGGGTCTCAAGCTCTCGTGGAGTGAGTTCCAGGAGCGCTCAGGGCGGGAGAGCAAGTAATACTCTCGGCCCAGGAAGAGCAGACTGAGGATCAGCAGCACTCCCGCGATAGAAAATAGAATGGCGAAGAACCGCGCAGATTTGAGCTTGGACATAGAGCGGCCAAACATACCATCAGTCTCGAAAATGGCGAGGATTTCATGAGCAGCTCTGGAATTTGGGAGAGTTTTTGACCTGGCCTCTATCGGTGGTGGCGATGATTCGTACAACGGCAATCTATTTTGGCGACACGACATAGGCGAGCTTTTGATGACAGCCTCTACCACCACGAAGACGAGCACCATCGATGTGGTACTGCTCAGATTTTAACGCTGACGATCTTTTCTAAAATATGTGGGAGTGTTTGGGCATCGCGTTCGCCGGCTGAATGGTGCTTCTATCCACAGCGGAGCAGGGAATGCTCTGCTGCGGGTGATGTGAGCGTGGTAGATTGCTCCTCAGGTCACTCTAGCTTCGAAACCAGAGCCCAAAACGTCGATGGATCATCTGATAGACCTCCTCTGGTGCAGGAGGATCAAAGCGCCCGCCTGCTGTATAGACTGGCCCGTAGTCGTCGCTGCTGCGCTCTCCAGGAGCGATAAAGATTCGGGGGCGATGGTTCCAGCTCAGTTCTTCGCGCTTCTTAAGGACCGCCTCGATCGGGAGGCGGTAGCTGTGAACTCCCTTGAGGAGATCCGTGACCACCTCTCCAAACCACGCCAGCGCTTCTTCCTGACCAGGGACTCGATAACAGCGGTGGGCTTGTTTGGGTTTCTTAGCGGCTAGAATCAAGAGGTTGATCTCTGCCTGGGCTGGCCCCCCTGCCGCTGAAAGAGCCGCCGCGCTGAGGAAGCCGGGCAGAAAATGCTTCTCATGTAGGTTCCGGCTTAGGATGCAACGCAGCATCACAGCGCAATCCCGCTGCATCCTCAAGAGGCTCCCAAAGATCTCCACCCGCTGATGACCTCCCCTGGATAGGGGCAAGCGCAGAGAGATCATTGGGAGGCTCTCATCCACCGACTCCCCCTCAGGGGCCCGCCCCAAGGCTACCCGGATCCACCCAGAGAGAGGCTGAATGGGGTAGGGTTCCAGCTGCTCGTGCCAGATCTTTAGGATATTTAGATCTAGGCGACTCCTCCGCTCAGCGAAGAGGCCCACAGGGGCCTCTCCACGCAAGCTGTGCAGCTCAAAGCCCGCCCGCCAAGCGCTCTCTGCCGCGCTCAGATCTCCCCCTCCCATCCAAAAAGCTTCTCGGAGGAGGGCGAGACGCTGTCGATTCCCCAGGGTTAGGGGTTCATGGGCCTCCTCATCAAGGAGGAGGCCTTGCTCCTCATGAAGGCCCAGGAGAAAGCGCGCTGAGCCCTGAAGCGGTGACTCTAAGAAACGCTGTATGGCGTAGAGCGGGAGTTGAAGTACAGGGGGCTCCTCTTCCAGATGTAGAGGCGGGTCGCTCAGGCGCAGGAGCGGCATCAGGGCCTCTCGACTCTGAGGAGAGAGCAGCGCTTCTAGGCGCTCCTGCTCTGGTGCACGCCCACCCAAGTGCTGCTCTAGGTCCCGACGCAGCAAGAGCGCCCGCCCGCCGCGCTCCGCTTCAGAGGAGATGGAGAGCAGCTCGGGGTGAAGGGCTTCAGCGAGGTGGGGGAAGAGTCGGGAGTCGAAGGCGCTCAGGGGCCAATTGAGGCTGAGCTGCGCTAGACTCTCTGCGCTGAGATAACCCCGCAAGATATACTGAAGCTCACGGATCAGCGCTGAAGGCTCTAGGGCCTCCCCACTGTGAGGATCACGAGAGAGATAGGAGAGATAGAGCGCCTCTCGGGCTGAGAGCAGGGTCTCTAAGAAGAGGTAGCGATCCCGCTCTGAGGGGCTCACGTCTCCTGCCCGCCGCTGCGCTTGGCGAAGATCCAAGGGATCATCCCGCACTCCACCAGGGAAGCTCCCCTCTCCCAAACCAAGGATAAAGATCACCCGGAAGGGGACAGCACGCATCGGCTGAAGTAGAGAGACCACCACCCCATCTGCTTGATGCTGGCCTCGAGCGCTGTCCAGCTTGGCGAGGCGCTCATAGAGCAGGTCGCGGGCGATGAGATAGGAGATCTCAGCTCCCTGTAGATCCGCGCCTCCCAAGCTCTCCAAGCTGCTTAAGCAGCGAGAGAAAGCGCGCTCATCAGCAGCACCCTGAGGGGAGATATAGCGTTGGAGCAGACGGCTAAAGAAGCGAGTCCACTCCAGTAGGCTCAGATCCGCTTGGCGACAGGCACGCAGATCCGCGATCAAGGAGCGCAACAGGGCCAACATCTGAGCGACATCGGGGAGGGCATCTGCGGGGCTCTCTTGGGGGAGCCAACAGCCCTGCCCCAGAGAGAAGCATTGCTCCCCTCCCTCCATAAAGACCCCTAGAGCCAGACGTCGAAGCCCCTGATCCCAGTTAAAAATATCCCGGTTGATATAGGTGCCATTCAGGGCTGCTTGATCTTCAGCAAAGCGAACGTGAAGGGCCTGACACCAGAGACGCCAGCGCTCAGGATCTGCTCCTGGAGAGGTACTGATGACGCAGGGGTGAGTGATAAAGGGGAGGATCTCATCCAGAGCCAGCTCTCCCAGAGGGAGGTTGAGGAGCCGCTCAACCGCCTCTAAGATCCGGCTCTGGGCTCTAAGGCGACCATCAATGAGGTTGAAGGGCAGCTCATGGCGCTCTCGAAAGACCGACTCGATATGGCTGAGATAGGTCTCCGACTCTCCAGGAGTGATCATCACCGCGATCTGGTGAAAGCGCAGGCTCCCCCCCGCCTCATCATCAGCGCGAATAAGCTGCCAGATGCGATCTGCCAGGATCTCCACCTCCCGACGAAGACTGGGGCAGGCCATAAAACGGATGCTCTGATCGACGGGCAGACCCTCCTCAGGCTCCAACACCACAGGCCGCTCAGGAGCACGCAGCAGGATGTCACGCTGAAGATGGCTGAGCAGAGACTCTCCTTGGATCTGTACAGGATCGACAAAGAGAGGGAGGAAGTCACAGTCGGTCAGCTCGTTGAGGAGGCGGATATACTCTCGCCCTGGGCGCGCCCAGAGCCGCAGGGCGGGGGTGTCTCCTGGTTGATCCAGCTTGAAAGGATCGGGGTTCTCCAGCTGTGCTACTCGTTCTCGGTGATGCACCCAGCCCTCCCGCTGCGCCTCCACCCCTACATCTACATCTTCCCAGAACTCCAAGCAGGGGTTGAGAGAGTAGACACAGAGCTGTCGACTCTGAGCGATATGAGCGAGCATCTCGGAGAAGGCAGGAGAGATATAGGAGAAACCAAAGATGTGTAGAGTCTTGGGGAGGGCCAAGCTCTCCGAGGGGCGACTGAGGAGGGCTTGAGGGAGCCAGCACCAAGGCTCTGAGAGCCCCCGCACCCGAGCTTGCTTATCGAAGAGATCCATCCAGATGCGCCGCTGCCAACGCTCACTGCCAGAGCGCTTGCTCTCTCCCAGGCGGAGGCCCTGAGGCCAGGATCGCAGCATCTCTCTGCGGGTATAGCAATACTCCTCAAAGAGGCGCGCTAAGCGCGCCGAGAGCTGTAGGCGTCGTTGCTGAGACTCTTCCTGGCTCCCTGCTACCTCCAGATAGGCCCTGAGAGGAGCCATCTCCTCCGCCTCCAGAGCTTCAGGTTGAGAGAGGTGGTGAAAGATCAAGAGTTGTGCTCGATCGGCGTCGAGGATCTGTAACTCGCAGCTCTCTTCAAGGGCCTGGGCCATGCTCTGCCGAAGGAAGCGAAAGCGCAGGTTGGCGGCGATCCCCTGTTGCTCCGCCAAGCGAAAATTGAGGAACTGTTGAATCGAGGCGTTGGGGATGATGATCTCAACGCTCTGGAAGGGGTCCTGAGCGCGCTGCTTGGCGACACGAAGCGCGAGGGGGGTCAGCAGGACCTCCATCTGGTTGGCGTAAGCCAGCTCAAGCACGAAAAAGCTCCTCTCTGGTTTCGCCCTTCAGCCTCTTAGGGCCTGCCCCAGCCAAAATCAAGGTTCCTCAGTCCCACGTTAAGAATCTCTTGAGCCCTTAAGCCTCCCCTGAGTGTGCTATATCGAGAGAATGAACACCCCCCCCTTCTCAACTCGCGAGATGATCGATGAGCGTTATCAGATCTCCAAACTCATGGGGTGTTGGCGTATCGGCTGGGTCTATGAGGTTGAGGAGCTAAAACAGAGGGAGCTTCGCTGCCTCATCTGTATGCGCTTGGCCTCCCGCCGTACCTCTGACTATCTGCGTTGGTTGCAGAGTGAGCGCCACCGTCCCAAGTTTAAGCAGATCTTAGCGCCTCTGGACGGAGGGCAGCTTGGTGGTGACCGCGTTTATCTGATCACTCAACTGCCTCAGGAGCGCTCTCTCTGGCGACGAGTTCAAGAGGAGGGAGCTGAGAGCCCCATACAGGTCTGCGTCTTGGGGCTTCAACTCCTTCGGCTCCTCTCTCGGCTTCAGGAGAGGGGGCTTCTCTTAGGAGATCTTCGGCCAAGGACCCTCTTCCTCCCTGAAGAGGGGGCGCTCCCCCAGATCTTCACGCCCGGCTTTGAGCGAGGTTTAAGCCCTCTCCTCAAGGATCCTCTCCCTCTCTCAAGCGAGGGGAGCCTCTCCCGAGATCTACAGTCCCTGGGCGCGCTCCTCTATTTTCAGCTCGCAGGGCGACCCCCACCATCGGTTCTCCCCGGTCAGCTCATCATCCCACCCTCTTGGAGCAGCCCAGCAGGGTCTCAAGCGGCCCTCTTAGACTCCCTGATCATCTCCCTCTTGGCCCTTTCGCCCCCCCCCATCCAGGAGATCTCAATGAAGTTGAGAGCGCTCAAAAAAATCTATGGACTCTCGCAAGAGGCTTGGAAGATCTTGGGTTTTTCAGGGAATATCTCCACCTCCATGCGCGATGAGCCCAAGCTACTTCACAAGCTTTTGGGAGTTTAATGAAAGCCTTAGAGACTCCTAACCCCTTCTTTAAAGCCTGCGCAGAGTGGGCGCTGAGGCATCGCTTCTTCGCGCTCAGCCTGACTCTCCTGAGCGCGCTGTTCTCCCTCTGGTTGATCCTTGACCGCCTCTATGTGGATACGGGAGTTGAAGCTTTCTCCTCCAGCCAAAACGAAGCACAGCAGGTCTTGGAGGAGTACCGCGATGAGTTTGGTCAAGACCTGAGTTTTATCTTTCTGGTGGAGGGAGAGGTCTTCAGCCTGGAGTATCTCAAGCGGCTTAAGAGTCTCCATCAGGCCCTTGAGGGCTTTGAGATGGAGTTGGGCAGCTTGGGGGAGCGCAAGCAGGATCGAGAGCGTCGCCGAGGTCGCTTGGAGGAGCTTAAAGAGAGTCCAAAGCTAAAGGATTTTGAGGAAGGAGAGTTTGGGGAGGGAGACTTTGGAGAGGATGAGGGTTGGGGAGAGGAGAGAGGGGGCAGCCTCGTTGAGGAGCTGATCTCCCTCATCAATGTCCGTCAGACCCGCGCCAGCGCAGAGGGGATCGAGGTGGGCGAGCTGATGGACCCCTTCCCCACGGCTGAGGAGCTGCCTCAGCTCCAAGCACGAGTCCTCTCAGATCCCAGCTTGGTAGGGCAGGTCTTGGGCGCCAAGGGACGCCACTCTTTGCTGTTGCTGCGCAGCGCCTTTTTGAATGACGGCGATATGAAGGCGATGCAGAGCGCCCTAGAGCAGCTGATCCAGGCTCATCAAGCGCCCGGTTTTAAGGTCAGCGTTTCGGGAGAGCCCGCCATGTCCAAGGGCTTACATGAGTTGATGATCTATGACCTCAAGCGTCTGATGCTCTACTCCCTGCTCACGATGGCGCTCTTCTTGGCCTTCCTGTTTCGTCATCCCTTGGGAGTCTTAGCGCCGGTCCTGGTGGTGGGAATGGCAGCCCTCAACGCCTTTGCTTTGATGGCGGCTCTAGATATGCCCGTGACCCTGTTGACCAATGTGGTCCCAGGTTTCCTCTTCTGCGTGGGAGTTGGTGATGCGGTACACATCATCTCGGTCTATCGAGATCGGTTTCAGCAGGGGGGAGACAGCCGAGCGGCGGTGATCCACGCGGTCTCTACTACAGGGATGCCGGTGCTCTACACCTCCTTGACCACCATGGTGGGTCTGCTGAGTTTTCGCTTCGCGAGCCTGAGCGCTATTCAAGAGTTGGGTATCGCAGGCGCCTTTGGGGTGATGATGGCGATGCTCCACTCCCTTATCTCTCTGCCCATCCTGCTCAGCTTTAACCAGAAGAGCCCGTTGGGGAAGCGCCCCGGCCAGGAGGGGGACTTTCTCGATCGCCTCCTGAACCTCTGCCTCCTCGCCTCCGCCTGCCCAGGAGATACAGGGGAGGGCGCTGAGCCCCCCCAGGGACGACGGCGACGGCGCTTCAATATCAGCTTGGGAGCAGCCCTCTCCGCTGCTGCTCTCCTGGGTATCTCCCTGCTGCATGTCTGGCACAACCCAATGAGCTGGATTCCTGAGGATGCTCCTGTCCATATCAACTTCTCCACTCTGGATCGGGAGACGGGTGGGGCGGCTACGATACATCTGCTTCTGGAGATGGAAGCTGAACGAGGCATCAAAGATAAGGCCCTGCTTGAAGGTCTGGAGGCTCTACAAGCACATATCCTTGCTTATAAAGATAAGGAGCAGGGCCATATCGTAGGCAACGCCATCAGCATCCTGGACGTGGTCAAGGAGAGCAATAGGGCCCTGCGTGGAGGAGGAGAAGCGGCCTATCGTCTCCCTGAGACTCAGCGGGGAGTCGCAGACCTGCTCTTTCTCTTTGAGAGCGCTGCTCCCGAGCAGCTGCGCCGCTTGGCCAGCGCTGACTTAAGCCGCAGCCGCATGACCCTTCGGGTACGCTGGTTGGAGGCCACCAGCTATGAGCGCCTCGCGGAGCATATCGAGGAGGGGATTGAGCGCCTGATCCCCAAGGGGACTCGGATTCGCACGACAGGCTCGGTTTACACCTTGATGAGCACCATCCACGCCTTGATTCGCGATCTCTTGCGAAGCTTTGCGGTGGCCTTCCTCCTGATCACCCTATTGATGATCCTGCTGCTCGGGGATCTTAAGTTGGGGCTTATCGCCATGGTCCCCAACCTGATGCCGATCATCTTTATAATGGGTTTGATGGGCTTCCTCTCTATCCCCATCGATCTCAACAACCTGCTCTTAGCCTCGATCTCTATCGGCATCGCAGTAGATGCCACCATCCACCTACTACACCAGTTCAAGTTGAGTTATGAGATCACAGGGAACGTGGAGCGCTCCATCAAGGGCGCTATGGAGCACTCAGGGCGGGCGATCGTCAGCACCGGTATGATCTTGATGGCAGGCTTCTTTGTCTACACCCAGGCGGAGATGATTAACTTGGCTCGCTTTGGTCTCCTGGTAGGTCTGACCTCCTTGGTGGCGCTGATCATCGATTTGGTGTTTACCCCTGCTCTACTGCGAAGCCTCTATCGAGACTCGAAGGGCTCTTGATGAGTATGGCTTAGGGGCCATTCCCTCCTTCCAGAAAAGCCAAGGTATATGTAATGGCTACTGCTTTTGAAGGTTTATCAGATTGTTTAATCGATAAACCTTTCACTCAACAAAGAAGAGGCGCGCCCAGCGAGGGGGGGAGGCGCGCTCAGCGAGGGGGGGACCCTCACTCAGTGAGGGGGGGAGGCTCACTCAGTGAGCCCCCGACACTATAATATATCCGCGCGTAAGACAGAGAAAGACAGTCCAAGACAGTTCAAAGTCCCCCCGCTGCGCTCCCCCAGACAAGGCGCGGCTCTAGACATGGTCCCAGAGGGCATGGCGGCTTGGACATCCCAACTTAAAAGTTTGGAGGGCGCAGGGGGCGACGGTTGAGACTCCCCCAAGCTCTCGTTATCCTTATGAGCAGGGCATCAAGCCCTTCACGGTCACGAATATTTTTGGTCAAACACAGATGCCAAGCCTAAATGAAACACAAGAGGAGCTGCTGAGAATCAATAAGCAGATCGGCGAACGAGTCAGGGCTCTTCGCCGAGAGCGTGGACTTACACTAAAAGAGATGGAACAGCGTATGTTAGGATTGGGTTGGACTTTGACATCTTCCAGATTATCCAAACTGGAAAATGGATTATGCAAATGGAATATCGCGAGTTTATCCTCTGTTGCGTCTGTCTTTGAAGTTTCTCTTGCTGAATTGGTCGGTTTCAAATCTGCAGAATCACCTTCAGGGTGCTTGATCATCAATGATATCGAACACCAAGTTTTAAATGTTTGGAGATCGAATCAGGAGATTTCTTTAATCGAATGGTCAATTAAAAGGATTAGAGAAAGAGAATCCATATCTCCTTGTTAGATTGAATCTGGTCAAAAACATCTTGCTATCCAATAATCAAATTTAAATTTGGACAATATCTCAAATTTAGAAAATTAATACAGTATTTATTGATAAAAATCTGCTTGGTGGAATTATTGGGACCCAGCAGCATTGCCTTTTTTGAAAAAAAGCCTGCTTTTTTTTGAAAAGTTTCATTTCCGACAATATGCTCCTTTCAAGCAGTTTGAGCGGGAGCCCTTCAATGTCCAGCACAGTTGCATATCACTATGGAGCCCTTGTGGGTGCAGTTTGGGCCTCCTCATTGGAGAGGC
>CAYLJJ010000050.1:0-46922 GCA_964384025.1 uncultured Nannocystaceae bacterium | reverse complement strand
GCCCACCCTCATAAACCACGGGGTCATAGCGACCTGAGGATGACCGGAGTATTGACTACATCTTCATGACTACCAAAGTGTCTGGACTGTTGTCCAGGGAGAACTGAAGGGGAGATGAAACCTCAGCGGTCACCAGGGAGCACTCCAAATCTCAAGAGATTTCAGTACCAGCTCGCAGTGACCCCAAATGAGATGAGGTTGTAGTTAAACTTATCGAACATGAAGCGGCGATAATCTCCGCCAACTCCTACCGCAAGATCAGCATTGGCGAAGAACTCAAAGCCAGCCCCGAGCCCCAGGGCGAGGCCCATCTCAGAGGTATTTGAAGCTTCATCGCTCTCGGTGGAGATCTGCGCGATCCCTCCCAACCCCCGAAGATAGAGACCCTTGGTGAAAAAGAAGTTGGCGCCCAAGAGAGCACTATAGATGTCCGTGCTGACATCAAAGCTCTTTTGAGTTTGTGCAGGTTTGCTCTCATAGGACTCATGGTAGAGCCCCAACTCAAGATCCAGAGTCAATTGACGACTGAGCCCACCGCCTACTCGTCCATGGAAGTTAAAGCCCAGATGGTTTTCAGCGCCTTCGCTGTCGGCTCCACCGCTGCCCGCACCAAGCTCTAAACCCAAAAAGAGGCCACGACGATCTCTCCAAGCGTCCAGGGCGAGGGCTTGTCCAGCGGAGATGAGAAGGATAAGGAGAGGGAGAAGAGCAGGCATAAGAAACTCCTTGAGTAGCTGTACTGATCAGCGAAGAGCTGAGAAGTTGATAAAGGCCCAGCCTCCGGGCTGCAACTTGAGGCTTTGGCTGCTCTCTTGCCCCCCTCGTCGCAGTGCCAAATGGTGTGCTCCGGCGGGGAGCCGCAGCCGCGCCAAGCTAAAACGAGCGGGCAGGCTGACCCAACTGCGAGTATCTGGAGTGTCAGCGGCGGTCATGGCGCCCTCTATGACCAAGCCGATGAGGAGCCCTGCCACACCGCTCTTGCTGGCTTTTTTACCCACCGCCTGCCCCAATTCTCCTGCGATCGCACGAGAGATCAAACGGGTGATGGCTGAAGCGATGAGGCTGCCCTTATTGGCTTCATGCTGTTCAATCACCTTGGCCTCCACGTTAAGAGCGATCCCGGTTTCAAGGCGGCGCCCGTCCAGAAACAGAGCTGGGGGATTGGGGCGGCTGCGGACACGACGTAGGCTGGGATAATTCACCCATTTGAGCGCTCCCTTGGCTGATAGGGTGCTGGCGCGGCGTCGCTGCTTTGCGTTGAGGCGCGCTCCACGCCCAGGACCGCTGGCAGCCCCGAGGGCGAGACCGATGGGGATCCGCTTGGGGACCAGATAGGGAGCCATCCCTGTTTGAATGAGGATCAGCACCTCCGCCTCCTCTACATCGTTGGGGGGCGAACTGTTTTCCTCAATCAGCGCCTTGAGGCGGGGATCTTGAGCGCCACTGCGGGCTGCTAGGGCGCGGATGGCGGCATCAAGGCTGGGCATCGAGCCTTTCTCATAAGCATCGCCATAGTGTCGCATGGCGATGGCGCTCTCCCGAGCCATCTCAAAGCTGAAACCCGCTAGATAGCTGCCCAAGGCGATCATCCCTCGCCCCTCCTCCTGATCTTTTAGATATTTGCGGTTGACCAGGAAACGACGAGCCTCCACCTTGGCGCCGCTGAGATCTCCTCGCGCTAGGTAGTTGCACATATTCAGAGTGCTGAGCAGCAGCTTCTCATGGGGAGGGGATTTGTAGAGCGTCGCGTCTCCTGAGAAGAGGTATTTGCCGATCTCTCCAGCGGTATCCTGGCTCAGATCGAGCACCTCTAGCTTGGCATCAGCAGCCTGAAAGTCTCGCGCTGAGAGCTGATAGCGTTGCATCGATTGAAGGATGGTGGCGCGCTCCAAAAGCAGGAGAGGGGTATCCGCTTCAGGCCGGGAAGGCAGATCCTCGGCTCGATCAACACCCAGAGCTTTATTGACCGCCGCTAGGGCTGTTTTGGGACGACCTTCGCCTAAACTTCGCCTAAAGATCTGGCTATTGGAGGCGTAACCCCCACAAGCAGAGAGCAGCAGGGGGAGGAGCAGCGCTGAAGGGTGAGAGATCCTCATGATCTTTAGTCAACAAGGCCCTTGGTCAAATTGGCTTCATTCTGCCAACGGATCGCCCCAGTCTCAATCTCGATCACCTGCATGAAAAGGAAGTACTGAACTCGGCGCTCCTCCCCACTCCGCTCTGCAGAATCGTGAACTTTTCCGGTGATGAAGTATTGCGCTCCCAACTGACGCCCCAGCTGAGCAGCGCGCTCTGGATCAAAGGCGACCGACTGCTGTATCTTCAGCTCAGTGACGAGACCTTTCTGGCGTTCATGACTGATCACCGTCACATTCCCGCTGTTGACCAAAGCGGTCTCAAATTTGGAGAGAAGAGACTGTAGTTGACTGTCAATATGTTCGCTGGTCTCGTTGCTGACTGGAAAGATGGCAACGGTGGCTTCCTTGCCTTGCATCGCTGCGCGCTTCCAGCGGGTCATCGCTCCGCTGCTCAGGAGGCTTTTGGAGTTCTCTTCAAAGAGCTTCTCTAAATCTCGTTTGTCCAAGCCGGTGGACATCGCATACTCATCCAACTCAGGGTTCTCGCTGCCCCGTACATAGGCAGGGCCACCACAGCCAAGGAGAAGAAGCGCCAAGCTGAGGGGAAGCAGTCGGTACATGAAATCCTCTCTGTTCCAGTTTTTTCGAACCTTGAAGAATAGAGGCTGCGCAGGACGCGGCGGTAGATATTTCATTCAGGAGCTGATTTTTAGGAGCATCAGCAGAGAAGATCAGGGCTGAAGACAACGGCCTTGGCACAGTTCCAGGGGGGGACACTCAAGATCTCGTGCACAAAGGATCCCGCTGCCGCTGAGGGGAAGACAGCGCTCTCCCTCACCTGAGAGTGCGGGCATACAGCTCCAAGTGGAGGGGCAACCGGAGCCACAGAGCCGCGTGCACCAGCCCTCCTCTGGGCTTAGATGAGCGCAGAGACCGTGACGACAATCTTCATCTTGAAGACAGCGCTCTCCCAACTCCGCACCAGGGCGGCGCAGGGCGCAGCGCTGCTCCCCCGCTTGGCTGCGACAGTCTAGACGCTCAGGGCAAGCCTCATCCTCCTCACAGGGCTGTCCTCCCAAAGGTAGATAGGGGGCGGGGACTCCTTGAACCTGAGCGCAGAGACTAAAGCTTTCAGAGATGCCA
Source organism: uncultured Nannocystaceae bacterium (assembly GCA_964384025.1). GTDB lineage: Bacteria > Myxococcota_A > Bradymonadia > UBA7976 > UBA1532 > CAYLJJ01. Next base: position 43,701 of record CAYLJJ010000050.1, on the reverse strand, counting down.
TCCCCATCTCGATCGATGTCAGGTGTGAGGGCTGGACAGTGGGCTCCACAGAGGATGCTCAGATCTTTGCTATCAAGCAGGGCTGCGAGCCGTGCGTTGAGGAGAAAGCTCTGAGGTAGAATCTCAACCTCTCCTTCTAAAATTGGCACATTCAGGGGGAGCTGAGCAGTTCCCATCCTGAGCAGAATAAGGCCTTGGGGAGTTGGAGTTTCCCAGCGCCCCTCCTGAACCTCAACTCCTGAGATCCCCTCCAGGGCTTGCCCCCAGGGATCCATCCCTAAGATTCGCCCCGTCTCACGTTGCAAGGGGAATAGATCAACACGACCCTCTGAGCTGGGCCAGCGCAGCAGAAAGGGGAGCGATAAGAAGCCCGCTAAGGGAGCGAGGGCCAGATCAGCCTCTCCATCTCCATCTTGATCAGGGCAGCCTTCAGCCTCTCCTAAAAGGGAGAGACCCTCTACCCGGATCACAGAGGGGGCGCAGGGGAGGCGCTCGTCGATAAAGCCATCACAATCATCATCTTGGCCGTTACAGCGCTCTATCTCAGGAGATCCAGGCTCCGCAGAGCAGCGGGGTGGTCCCTCAACTTGGCAGATCATGCGACCCTCTCGACGGCAGAGCCCTTGGCCCTGAACGCAAGCTCTCCCCAGCTCTGGGAAACCCTCATCCACCTCCCCATCACAATCATCATCCAGGCCGTTACAGCGCTCCTCCTCTAAGCGAAAGAGCTGGCAGTAGGGGAGGCCCTCTCGGCAGCTGATCTCTCCTTGGCGAAGGCAGTAAGGAGTCCGCTCCTGACAGAGGCTCCCCAGCGCGAAGCCCTCATCAATGAGGCCATCACAGTCATCATCTTGACCATTGCAGATCTCAGGAGCGCTGCTCTCCAAATCACAGTGAAGGACCCCATCTTGGCAGCGCAAGCGACCTGTACCGCAGGCAAAACCGGTCTCACAGAGACCCCCGTTGAGGCCCTCATCGATCTCTCCATCACAATCATCGTCCAAGCCATTACAACGCTCCAAAGCCGCGGGATGCCGCCTTGGATCAAGGGGAGCGCAGTCCTGAGGAGCTTCACAGCCTTCGGGGAGGTAGCCATCTTCATCTAGATCTTGACAAGGCGGCGTTGGAGGAGAGCTGAAGGGAGGGTACTCCTCTTGGGCAGGACAACCGCTCAGGAGCAGGGATATGAGCCCAGCGCCAGCGCCCAGCCTCAGGGAGAGGGAGGGCATGTTCAGCCTTTCTTAAAGCCCAGAAAGTAACCCAAGCCCAGAGAGCCTGCGGCGGGTAGTTTATGTTTGAGGATCTCCTCAAGGCCCAGATCTTGGCCTTTGAGGTTGATCACAAACTCCTGAAACCAGAGGGTGAGTTGTCCCCAGTCTACGGTGATGATCCCCTTGTAGGCGAAGAACTGAATCACCAGAAAGCTGAGGCCCAAGACTCCCAAGATGAGCCGCATAAAGGCCCGCGTGCTGACCCCCAGGGCCACCCCGAAGAGGGCGGCGATGCTGCCCTCGGTGATATAGGGCAGCAGGGTGGGCAGAGAGAAGGAAGGACTGGGCTTCTTAGGCTCGGGCTCCTTGGGCTTGGATTTCTTGGTCCGCGCCTTGGAGTCTCCTTGCGTGGTTCCCTCCTGCGCAGCGCTCTTGCTCTTGAGTTTAAGTTGTTCAAGGGCCTGAGAGCCCTGCTCTTTTGCGCTCTTGGACCAGATGGGTGCTGCGCTCTGGGCGCTGTTCCCCTCAGTGCGTACATTGGCCAGTTCAACACGCGCTGTCACCGCGCTGCCCCCCAAGAGCAGCAACAGGAAGATCAATATCCATCGAGGCCGACGCTTGAGGCTTGACCCCTTTGAGTTCTCTGCGCTCACTTGATCTCCTCAGGGCTCAGTGGCGATATATTCTCGGAGGGTACGTCCTCCAAACTCTACAGTGAGTCCCAGGGTACTGAAACTGTCCTCGGGCATCGAGAGGGCCTCTTTAAAACCCTCAGGGCTGCTTATCGGCCAACTCCCCAGCTCTGTGACCCGGGCGCTACCGGGGATGCCCATACGATCCAGGACCGCGATGGGGATCAGCTCCTCCGCTTCGATGCGTCGAGGCATCTGTCCACTGCGGGGCAGGTTGCCATAAAATTGTCGGATGGAGTTCTTGAGCTCTCTGATGTCCGCTTTAACCAGTCCTGGAGGCTCCTCGCTTGGAGCAGAAACCTCAGGAGCGTCAGCCGTTTCAACATGTTGACCTGAGCTTCTGCTTTTGATCTTTGTTCCCTTGGCTGGCCTCTGAGAGGGGAAGCTGCCTCTGCCCCTGAACACCTTAGAGCGCATCTTGGAAACTCCAAGCTGTGTCGGCTGTTTGGAGCCCTGAGCTGAGACCTTGGGGACCTTGCCCCCCTCTATAATGCCTGGGATCTCAGAAGCGCTGGGCTTTTCTGAGCCCTCTTGAGTCCCTGAGAGCTTAAGCGCTCCAGAGCTGCCCTGAGAGGCTACATCTCCTGAGGAGGAGCTTGGGGAGATTGAGCCGCTGGGCATCAGCGCAAAGATCGCCGCAGCGATCAGGAGAAGGAACATCAAAGCGAGGATCTTCATGGATTGATCTTGGCGGGAGTAGCTTCAATCACCAAATGAAAAATGCTCCCCTTGGAGCTGCTCTCAAAATAAGCCCTTCCTTGATGGCGGCGAGCAACCGCGCAGACGATGGCCAGACCCAGGCCAGTACCGCCTTGATCTCGCTGGGTGGTGAAGAAGCGTTCAAAGATGCGTGCCTGATTTCCTTCACTGATGCCCTCTCCCTGATCTCGTACAGAGAAGTGGATTTTAGAACCCTCTCGCTGGACAGACAGCTCTACGGGCTCTCCCTTGCCGTGGCGCAGAGCGTTCTCTAGGAGATTGCGCAGCGCATCCGAGAGCTGCTCTGGATGGACCCGCAGTGCGTTTGGAACCTCAGCGCTGATCTTCAGCAGGAGCTGCTCTTTATGGGGCTCGACGAGAGGCTCGAGGAGGGGCATCAAGGGGACCTCCATTTGGGGGGGCTCTCCGTGCTCAATGCGCGCCAGGCGCAGCAGCCGGTTCACCAAGCGCTCCATCCGCGCGGCGTCCTCATTGATATTGCTCAGGAAGTGATCCTGCTGCGCTGAAGACATCTCCATCTCTCTGAGCAGCTCTACCGCCCCTCGTACAGCGGTGATGGGGGTCTTCAACTCATGGCTCAGATTTGCTGCAAATTCAGCGATATAGTTCGCGCGCTCTTGGAGCTGAGCCATCATCAAGTCCAGGGCTTGGCTCAGGTCATAGAGCTCCCGAGGGACGAGCCCGTGAGGCTGCAGCGGCAGGCGCTCCTCTCCTCGCGCAATGCTCTGAGCAGCGGCGGTGATCTCACGCACGGGGCGGATGATGCTGCGAGCGAAATGGAGGCTACCCGCCACCGTCAAAAACAAAGTACTGATAAAAGCGAAGAGGAGCAGGTGATGATACTCCCAAAGGGCCTCTAGAGGAGAGAGCGCGGTGCGTGACATCCGCACCACCCCCAAGAGCTGTCCATCGCTGAGGATCGGTGTAGCGGTGAAGACTCGGATGGTGCCTCGGCGGCTGACGCTGGTGAGAGGGGGTGGGGGCTCATCGCTATAGCGTGAGCGCGCGACAGCGTGATAGCGACCCTTGAGAGCCTCTGCAACCTCAGGAAGCTTTGAGAGATCCACCCCAAGCTGACTGCCGGTGCTGGAGACCACACAACCTCGACTGTCCAAGATCCGTGCTGCGCTCAAATTGATCAGCTTAGCGCGATCCAGCAGGGGCTTGAGTTGACGGCCCGCCCGGCGCTCTGGAGCCTGTTCATCGATGGAGCAGCTGGGAATCTCTCCCTCTGGAGGGCAGATCCCCTCGCTGAGATCGACCACAGGCTCAATAAAGAAGAAGGGGCTCTGGCTCCCCTTTGGGCGAATATCAGGGCGCTCTCCCTCTCTCAGTTGAAGCTCTCGCCAAGCTTCTCCAATGAGCACAGACTCAGAGATCAACCTGCGCTCTGTCTGCCGCACAAGATAACCCTGATAGATATCGAGGAGGAGGATCGCCAACAGAGGGATCAGGAGGATAAAGGCGTTGAGCCCTAAGAGCATCCGCCGGATGCTGGGACCTCGGTTGACTCCCGCAGTGCTCATCGTTCCTACTGCACTCTTGCTGCGCTTATCGTTTAAGACGATAGCCCACCCCATAGACCGTCTCAATGGGATCTGCTCTTAAAACAGCGAACTTTTTGCGGATGCGTCGGATATGGCTGTCGATGGTGCGGTCGGTGATGTGATAACCCGGCCCCCAGGCACGGTCCACCATCTCAGAGCGGCTATAAGCTCGGCCAGGGGTGCGCAGGAGCAGGAGCAATAGGTTAAACTCTGTAGCGGTGAGGCTCAGCTCCTGCCCCTCCCAGCGGCAGCGGTGCTGACTGAGATCCATAGAGAGCGCCCCCAGGCATAAAATCTCCTCTTCCTGAGATCTGATCTGGGCGTGGAGCCTGCGCAGCATCGCCTTCACTCGCGCGACCAACTCTCTAGGGCTAAAGGGTTTGCTCACATAATCATCAGCCCCCAGCTCCAAACCCAGAATGCGGTCCAGCTCATCATCACGGCTGGAGAGGAAGAGGATCGGTACCTCACTCTCAGCGCGGATCTTCCGACAGACCTCTAGGCCATCCTCCTCAGGCATAACGATATCTAGGATAATCACATCGGGAGCTTGGCTTCGAAAGCGCTTCAGAGCAGCGCGGCCATCGGCAGCCTCTAAGACCTGATGCCCCGCCGCCTCCATAGCGAAGCGCACCACCTCACGGATGTGTCGATCATCATCGACGACTAATATTTGGGCCATGGGTCTTGCTCTGCTCTTGGTGGTCATGAAGATTGAGTGATTAACTATTACCTTTCCTGAGTCCAGCGGATTTGGAGGTTTGAATCATTCTCGGGGTTTACAACCGGCCAAGAACCTTTAGAGGTCCCTGTTCTGCTTTGGCGCCTCGCCGCCCATGGATGCAGCAATGAGTAGGTTTTCACAGGATTATGCCTGTCTGCGGTCGAAGCTGACATAGCTTTCACATTATAAGTGATGTTATTGTAAGTCTATAATACTTACACTGGTTTAAGTATAGTTTTTTAGTTTACGCTACAATATATGAGCGGCTTCGCAAGAGATTCAACCTCCAGTCCATCAGTGGTAGGCTACACTAGAAGCTTCCAACGATCCCCGTATGAAGGATCTGCTCAGCCTCAAAATCGCTAAACTGCCAATATTCATAGTTGATTTTTAGCTTTAACGCTCGTTCTGGTGAGAGGTTAAGGCCCGCTGTATAGCGTAAAATATGAGAATCGCTCTGCTTTAGGCTTGAGCCCTTCGCCAGAGCACCCGAGCGGCGAAAGCCATCAAAGCGCAGGAGCCACTCTACATATCTGTTGATGGATGTATCTGCCTGTAGAGAGAAGCCCTCTCGCTGAATATAAAGGTCCTTTAGTTCCCGCTCGTAGAGTTGAGGATGATCAGCGATCTCCGTATGTCGCATCAGCAGCTCCCCTCTCAAGTTGAACTTGGCGAAGCGCGCGTAGAGATCCATCCCCAATATCGTGTAGGAGAGCTCCCCCTCTCGATCATATTGGCCTCGAAGGGCGCTCAGGCCCAAGGCGAACCAGCGCCACAGCTCTCCAGGCAGCTCGGTGAAGGCCCAGACGAGCCGGGTTCCGACGACCGGCGTGCGGTTATTGTCTGCCCAGTACACTCCTCGACTCTGGATGAACTCCAAGTCATTCTCAGCGCCTTTTAAGCCTGCGACAGCATAGATATGATAACTCAGCTCACTGCGCTCTCCTCGGAAGGTCCCTGAGATCTCCAAACCCTGATCGGGATAGGGCTGAGGGAGGATGGCGAGGTTATAGTCGTTTCGTCTGAGCATCCGCCCCATAGCGTAGGGGAGCGGTTTGGTCGCGGAGCGGTGGTTGGCGGGATCATAGCGCAGATAGAAATCTCCAAAGGGCACAGGGATGCGCCCCGCTCGAAGGTTAAAACGCTCCGAAGGCTCCCACTCCACATAAGCCATATCTGCTTCAACGCCATGACAACCATGACAGAACTTAAGATGAGCGCTGGCGGAGCTGCTGATATCAGCGGCCATCTTGATCGAGGTCTCAGCGTTCATCCCCTGAACCGTAGCGCCCAACACCTCCTTCCGACTTGAGAAGAGAGAAGGCTGGTTGAGATAAACAGAACCCGCGACGTTCAGCTCTCCCAAGAGGAGCAAGCCAAGCAGAAGAGTTTTCACAAAGACTCCTTACAATATCTTTACCACTCCACCATACCCTCTTCCCCAGCAACACAACCTACGACTGCGCTACTTGTCGGGTGGGGTTCATAACTGAGTGCTGAGGTTTCAACTAATATACGCATCTACACAAGGCTGACTACGTTGGCTGGCATTTGTCCAGCAACCTCCCATCCGAGAAACTTCAATATCTTCTATATCCACCATATTTACCCGCGCTGTTTATCAGTATAGCAGCCTGTTTGCAAACTACTTGGACTGAGGATGTGTGCCGTCATGCATGGGTTGGAACATCAGTCAACCAAGGCAGGGTAGACTACCAAATCCGGCGAACTCAGAATCGTCTGATGCTTCTCCCAACCCCAAAACCCTCACAGCAAATCTCAACAAAGGGGTGACGATCACAGCCTCTTGTGGTCTGCCTCCTGACTCGATAACTTCAGCGCTGGCCCCTCGCTGCGTTGATCCTGTTGCATGCCCCACGCTTATCCAAATCGCAACCCCAGCGCCCAAAACCCGGCCATAGATCCCCTCATTGAAGAACCTTGGAGCTGAGATGATCCTGCTGCTCCTTGGCCTCTTGGTTCAGGATCTGGATCCTGAAAATCGAGACTGGAACGGGCTCTCAGAGTATCGCCTGCTCTTAGAAGCTCAGGGTCTAAAGGTGAAGTCTCCCAAGGAGTTGCGGATCTCAACACTGCCCCCCCATGCGGCGCTGATCCTTATGGATCCTCAAGCCCCCGAAGCACCCGACGCCCTGCTGCGTTGGCTTCAGGGTGGAGGGCGCCTGTTGCTGACCGTGGAGGGTCCTAATCCTCTCCTTGAGCTGTTTGAGCTGCGAGCGTTGAGCGTCAAGGAGGAAGGAGAGCCCCTTGAGCTGCTGGAGGTCAGAGTGGGTGGCCCCTTCGCTGGGCTCAAACATCTGCTCCTCAATCGCCCCTGCCTTCTCCTGGGACCTGAGCGACTTCCTCCCATTCTCAAGCGAGGAGAGGGGGGCTTCGCCTACCATCTTCGCTTGGGTGCAGGAGAGGTCATCCTCCTGGCGGACAGCAGCCTCCTGATCAACTTGATGTTGGAGATGGCCGACAATCGCCGCCTAGCACGTATCCTGGGGCGCTGGCTTGGAGAGGGAGAGCCTCCCCTCTATCTCCTCTCTCCTCAAGCTCGCTTGGTGGCTGATCCACCTCAGCGTCGCCCGCTCTTGGCGCGACTCAATGCAGCCCTTGCCTCTCTGAGAGAGCTGCCTCCACCAAGCCCCTTTGCCCTTAAGTTGGTTCTGAGCTGCTTGGCCCTCCTCCTCACGTTGGGGGCGCTCCTGATTTTTCGTGATCACAGCGCTGAGGACCTCTCAAAGCTGAGCAGGCGCGCTGAGCGTCAAGCGGGGAGAGCTGGAGGGCCCGCCTGTGATCCACCTCGCTGTGCAACCGCTTCGGAGAGAAGAGAGAGCGAATGATCCAATCCAGCCTTGGCCCCTTGCGCGAGCGCATCCGAGCAGAGATCGCCCCTATCTATGTAGGCCCTGATCATATCTTGGACCTGTTATTGGTGGCCCTCCTGAGCCCCGGTCACCTGCTGCTTGAGGGGGTCCCCGGGGTTGCCAAGACCACTTTGGCCAAAGCCTTCGCTCAAATCCTGGGATGTGACTTCCGTCGTGTTCAGTTCACCCCCGATCTCTTGCCTGCTGATATCACAGGCAGCTATATCCTCAACCTTAAGGAGCAGCGTTTTCTCCTGAGACGGGGTCCTATCTTCGCCCATGTGGTCCTGGGTGATGAGATCAACCGTGCCCCCGCTAAGACTCAGTCAGCTCTGCTGGAGGCGATGCAGGAGCGGCAGGTCACCATTGAGGGACAGACCCTACCGCTACCAGAGCCCTTTCTGGTTTTGGCGACCCAGAACCCCATCGAGCAAGAAGGGGTGTACCCACTCCCTGAGGCTCAAGTTGATCGCTTCCTGATGAAGATCGTCATGGGCTATCCCTCAAGCAAAGAGGAGCAGCGCATGCTTGACCTCCACGCTCAACTTCAACCTTCCCCCAAGGCGATCCTGAGCCCAGAGGAGATCATCAGCTTACGGCGCAGCGTGGAAGCGGTGTATGTCGCCCCTGAGCTGAAGCATTATATGGTGGCCCTCAGCGCTTTTACGCGAAAGGAGCCTCGCCTTCGCTTAGGCGCCAGCCCAAGAGCCACCCTGGGGCTGATGCGTGCCAGTAAAGCTGCTGCTCTCCTGGATGGTCGTGACTATGTACTTCCGGATGATGTGCGCTTCTTAGCACAGCCTGTTTTGGCCCATAGGATGATCCTCAGCCCTGAGGCGGAGATGGACGAGTTGGATGGAGCCTTCTTCGTCGAGCGAGCACTGCGTTCAGTGAAATATCGAGGACCAGCAGATCGGTGAGGCGACTGCGTGACACAGGTCGAGCCCTGCTCTCTTTGGCCTTGCTGCTCATCTTGGCTGCGATCCTCTTTGAGCGCCCCCTTTGGGCTGCGTTGGCGGTGGGCATCTTGGCCCTGCTCTCTGTAAGTTGGTTGGGAGCGGGGCTCAGCGCGGCGCGCGCTCAAGCGCTGCGTTTGATCCTAGAACCTCCTGAGCAGGGCCTTCAACGGGGAGCTGAGATCGCCCTCAACCTCAAGATTAAGTGTTCTAGCCTCTATGGCCTAAAGCTGCAGCTCAGCCCTCGGGTGGGAGGGGAGCCTGATTTTAAACCCCTGCTGCTCTCTCTTCCTGGAGAAGCCAGAGGGAGCTGCACGCTCTCGCTCTCTTTCCCTTGCGCGGGGCTCTGGTGGCTGCATGGCCTCGAGTTGAGCTGCCTGGGACCCTTGGCGCTCTATGAGGTGCAACTCTACTGCCCGATAGAGTTGCTGTTGCGAGTTCGTCCCCGGCGCTCTCCTGTGAGGCGAGGGACCCAGGGGGCGGCTCAGGAGCAGACAGGCGCTCAGTTGCTGCGACGGAGAGGTTTGGGGATGGAGCTGCGAGAGCTGCGCGATTATATCCCTGGAGATCCTCTCAAGACGATGGCGTGGAGGGCTACCGCGCGGCTGCAACGCCCCATGGTGCGCAGCTTTGAGGAGGAACGCATCGAGCGTCTTCAGATCCTCTTGGAGATCAGCCCAGAGATGCGCGCTGGCCCACTCGGAGAGAGCCCCTTAGATCAGGCGATGGACCAGATCAACACCCTGATGGAGCAGGCGAAAGGTGCGCGCTTAGGGCTGAGTTGCTTTGATTATCGTGTCTATAGCCACCTGCCTCCAGGGCGTGGGCGAGCACACCTTCGGCGGATGACGGGGCATCTCTTGGGGCTTAACGCGGTCGTGGATGAGGACCTTACGGAGATCAGCGAGGGGGCGCTCACTGCTCGTCTGGGCGCCTTCCTTGAGGCCCAAGATGGGCTCTCTTGTCGCAACCACCAAGCTTGGAGCTTCGCTGAAGGTCTGGCTGATCCTCTAGGAGAACTCTATGACCTGGGGCTGATCTATGAGGCCGCGCTTCGCTTTCTGCGCTCAGAGCGGGGGCGTGCCCTTGAAGCTCTCTACTCTAAGGCTCGGCCCGCCAAAGATCTCCTCTACGCTCGCCTGCGGCTCTTTGCAGCTCTCCGAGGAGTGAGCCTGCCCTATCGCCTGAGCCCCGCCCCTAAGGCTCGAGTTCAGGGCCTCAAGGCAGCCATCAGTCGGAATCTCCGTCCTGGGGGAGCGGAGCGTTTTCTGCTCCTCTCTACTCTCCCTGATTTAGAGATCCAAGGGGTCCTGCGTTTTGCTCGGAGTCGAGGAAAGCGGATCATTCGTCTGCCGCTCCTCCGAGAAAAAAGCGATGACGCCGTTCGCTGAAGAGCGCCACCCTCTTCATTGAAACTGAGCAGCTCTCCAAGCGATAAGAGCCTCGGGATCGTCTGTGATCATACCATCCACCCCCAACCGCAATAGCCGCATCCAGACTTGGGGATCATTGGCTGTCCAGGGGATCACCTTTAAGCCCGCGCGCTGGAGGCGCTCGACATCTGGCTTAAGGATCCAGAGATGGTGAGGAGAGATGATCTGAGCCTGAGCGCTGTAGGCCACTGCCAGATGATCGACGTGGTTTTCAGCGATAAGCAGAGATCGAGTGAGTTGGGGAGCTTGTCGAGCGGCAGCCAGGAGGAGTCGCTGATCAAAGGACTGGATATTACAGCGAGACACCATTTTATGACGCTTTAGACTCTGAAGGAGCAGATGGACAAAGACCTCTGGTTCGGGGGTCAGCGAGGGTTCTCCGGGGATGATCTTCAGCTCGATGTTAAAGCGGATCGCGTTGGCGTTGGGGAGCTTAGAGCTGCTGATCGCCTCGAAGAGCTGATCCAGGCTGGGCATGATCGCGCCTGAGCTGAGTTGCTGCTCTGGGAAGCGTTTATGGCGCAGGCTCCCGCAGTCCAGGGTTTGAAGCTCCGCGAGGGTCAGGCTGCGGATGGGCAGGGGCTTCACCGGCGCCCCTTGAGCGTCGAGGCAGCGCTTGGGGTTAAGGAGAGGATCGTGAGCGATGATCAGCTGATCATCTCGGCTGACCTGAAGATCAAGCTCTAAGGTCTCTACGCCCACCTCCAGCGCATAGAGGAAGCCGGGGAGGCTGTTTTCTGGATACTTGGCACGGGCACCCCGATGGCCTTGAACGGTGAAGCTGGGCATGGTGAGGATCAAGCCGATTAAAAGCATCCTCCCTTTTAGCGCCTCTCTCTTTGGATAACTAGGGCTGCTTCTGCTTCAAGATCATGAAGAGGGTGAAACGCTGCTGGAGATGAGCAGGTGTAGTTGAGTTGAGCTCAGGCGGCGGAGCTGCTCACAGCTCCGAAGGCTCTCCTGCTCAGGCTCAAGAAGATCAGAGATGGGTGGCACGCTCGGCCTGCGCGCTGGCCTCTATAAAGCGCTCCTGTGCCCTGCTCACACCTCTCCCAGTCCCTCGGTGAAGCAAGGGACTGGAAAAGTTGGGGCGCTCTCCTCTATACGCTTTGAGCGATCAACAGAGAGCCTCCATCATGCTTCAACTCCTCCCTCTCCTCCTGGGCCTCTTGAGCCCAGAGACCGCCCTCTCTCATCTGAAGGCGGATCAACCTCAACTCAAGCTCCGGCAGATCGGCCCAGTCAGGCTGTTCACTGGACTCCAGCTCCCCCAGAGCAAAGGAGAGCCACAGTCTCAGGTAGATGCTCTGCTCAAGAGTCATAAGGGGCTCTTCCCCCAACTCCGCTTCCAGGAATCAAAGAAACGTAAAGAGCGCGAGATCCTCCACTACCTCCAGATGGAGGGTGAGCGCCCTGTCCTGGATCGTGAAGTTCTCTTCACCTTCTCTAAGGGGCGGCTGATCTCCATTAAGGATCGCTCCAGCCATTTTAAGCAGATCATCAAAGCTCGAATGAGCGCTGAAGAGGCGCGCGCCCTGGTCTTAGAACGTCTAGGAGAGGAGCGGCCCGCTGGTGCGGTTCAGCTTCAAGCGGTGATCCTCCCCAGAGGAGAGTCTGGGGTGGAGGGCTTTGAGCTGAGGTTGGCCCGAGGGCTGCGCCCATTGCGCCTGCGTATCGACGCTCACGCCCGTAAGATCGTCTCTGTTCAGGATATGGTGCTGCGATGAGGTTCCTGATTTGTCTCTCTCTCCCGCTGCTGCTCTGGGCCTGTAATGACAGTCAGGAGAGCACAGATAACCCTGAACCAGATCAGGGCCTTCAGATGGATCAGGGCGCTGATCCCGATCTCTCTGCTCCTGAGCAGGACTTTCAAGTAGAGCCAGATCAGTCGCTCCCAGATGAGGGCTCTTCAGAGGATCTGCTCCCTCAGGATATCGTCATCGTCGATATCGTTCCACCGCCCATCCTGGAGGCGCCTCTGGGGCGGATCTATCTCAGTGATCCAATCACAGATGAGGAGGAGCTCAGCGAGGTGGTCTTGCCTGCCAGCACAGATCCCATCGGGCGCTTTACAAATGAGAGCGTACAAGTCTTTAACTGCCTTAACGAAGAGGGAGGGATCGTCGTGGAGCAGCCGATGGGCTTCCCCATCACCATCTCTCTCTGTCATGAGGTTCAGGACAGCCACGCAGATCCAGACGGTCACTATCTGAGCATCCAGCCCCCTGAGGATGAGGCGGACGCCAACGATCCCTTCTCGGCGCTGATGATGTACTACCATGTCACTGAGGTGCATGATTTCTTCAAGGAGCGCTTTGGTTTCACAGGTCGGGATGAGTCCCTCTATGCCCTCGTCAATGTTCAGGCCAAGGTCCAGCCGCCCATCAGCATGATGGGCTTTGAGCCCGGCCCAGATGGTTGGTATGGCCTGCCCAATGCCGCCTTCTTCCCCGCTGAGAGCTGGGAGCTGTTGGGGGAGATGCTGCCCCCACGACCCTATGACATGATCCTCTTTGGCCAGGACAGCGTGGACTTCGCCTATGACGCGCGGATCATCTATCACGAGTACACCCACGCGGTGATCGGGATGGAGCGGCTCAGCAGCCCCGCTCAGGACAACTATGGCCTGGATAACTCCTCAATGTCGATGCATGAGGGGCTGGCGGATTACTTCGCAGCGGCCTTAGCGGATGCCCCTGAGATGGGCCTCTACGGCATCGGAAATTTGGCCCCTGATCAGGTCCGTGATCTCTCTATCCCCCGCCGCTGTCCCGAGGACACCATCGATGAGGTTCATGCCCATGGCCTAGTTTGGGCTTCAACGCTCTGGCAGCTCAGGCAGGAGATCGGCCCCCTGAGTGATGAGTTGATGTTCCGCGCTCTAGAGCAGTTTGGTGTAGATACCGGCCATGAGGTCGCCGCTCAGCTCCTCTTGGCAGAGACCGCGCTTGAGGAGGATCCAGTTTTGGAGGAGACGGTGCGGCGGGTCTTGGCTGAGCATGGTCTGCCCGGTTGCGAGCGTGTCCTGCCCTATCTCAACTTTTCGGTTGAGCTGGAGCAGCTCCCCCATGTGGTCGAGGGGCGTGAGAGCGCTGGGCTGCCCGGTTATGAGGAGGGGGTCCCTGGTTATAAGCAGTTTGTGGTGGAGTTGGGAGAGGGAGCCCTGAGTCTGAGTTGGCAGATCTCCGCAGGGATGGCGGCGATGCCCATCCCCGGTATGGGCAATGATCCTGGCCCCCTTAAGGTTGCTCTACGCCGTGGGGCGCCAGTAGAGATCAGCCCTGAAACACTCCTCGCTGATGAGATTCTCTCACCCGAGCTCATCGAGAGAAGGCAGCATCTGCTCCTGGATCCCGAGTGTCATGAGGCGGGGCGCTGGTATCTGCTCTTCCTGAACTCTGGAGACGCGCCCGTAAATATCGAAGTGATGGAGATCGAGGCGACGGAGGCCTCTTGTCAGCCCTAAGCGCCTGCATCAACACCACTACACACCACAATATTTATAAGGAGAGGCTCAGCTCTCGGGCAAGTTGAGCAAGAGGGATCAGCACTCCACGATGGTGACAAGATCCATAGCGACTGCGAGCAGAGAGCTTCATTTTGGCCTCTCTGAGCGCTGATTTAAGTGAGAAAATAAGGGGTTATTCTGCTCATCTAGAGCTATCTAAGGCCATGATGCTCCCCTTGGACTAGACCAAGACACTCTTTTCTAATAAAGAGAGTCCATGAAATGCTCCCAGGTTGATCTTGAGTAAGACCCCAACCATCCGCTTCCTCTGTGATCGCTGTTGGGAGGTTTTTCAACGGGGAGACCTAGAGCGCTGTTCCCGCTGTGAGCGCGCTCGTCCTGAGCTGGGCTGGGAAACGCTGCCCTACACCTTCCTTAATCGCTTTGTCTTTATTGAAGTGGCTGGACGAGGAGGGATGGCTGTAGTCTTCCGAGCTCAAAGCCTCCAAGCACGCCCAAAACAAGCGCAGGATATCGCGGTTAAGGTCTTGCCTGAGTCTGGCGATCCCGAAGTCGATCAACACAACTTGGCGCTCTTTCAGGAGGAGATCGCTCAGGCCAGCTTTTTTGGGGCCAATACCCTAAAAGGCTTTGTGCAGGTGATCGGCGCAGAATCTACCCCGCCAGCCTATCTCGCTATGGAGTATCTGCCCTGGATCACCCTGAAAGATCTGATCTGTTCAGGCCCTCAGCCTCCTGTTCGTGTAGCTCGTATCAGCCAAGCCCTCTTGGGAGCCCTGGCGCAGATGCATGCTCATCAGGTGCTGCATTGTGATCTCAAGCCCAGCAACATCTTCCTCAAAATCGACGCTCAAGAGCTACAGGTCAAGATCGCGGATTTGGGCTTAGCGAGGCGGATGAGTGGCGCTGGAGAGGGTCTTTCTTTTGGAGGAACAGCTTCTTATGCCAGCCCGGAGCAGATGGAGGAGCGCCCCCTGGATCAGCGCTCCGATCTTCACAGCTTGGCGAGCATCTCTTGGCGACTCCTCAGCCACACACTGCCCTGGCCCGAAGATCCTGAGCTGAACCCCAAGCAGAGCTTCGAGGCGCGACGCGAGGCGCTTAAACTGGGCGCTCCTGAAGCTCCTCAAGGGATGGATCCAGCCCTCCATGCTCTGCTTCACCGCGCTCTCTCCTATGATCCCAAGGAGCGCTTCGAGGACGCGAAGAGAATGAGCGCAGCCTTTGAAGAGTTTATTGAGGACTCGACAAAGAGCCATGAAGAGGAGCAGCAGCTCCGTTGGAAGCGACTCAGCCCATTGGAGCAGCGTTTGAGCGCGCTTCAGCAGAGCCTAAAGGAGCAGAGCGCGCTCCGGCGACGAGCTTTGGCCCTGGAGGAGCTGCTTATGCGCCACCGAGGAGAGTTCAACGCTGATTTTGGCGATCTGAAGAACCTAGAGCGAGATATCGAGAACCTGGAGCAAGATCTAAAAGCTGCTGGCCTAAACAGCACCGCCGTAGAGCAGCCCAGAGAGGGAGAGAGCCGCCTTATGGGTCTGATCTTGGGGCTGCTTATCGGCCTCGCTCTAGGCTATCTGCTCTCTCCCTCCTCTCCTCAATTTATACAAGAGAAGCCATCAGACCTCCAAGCTGAAGCTCAGGCTTCAGACCGAGTTCCAGTGGAGCTTGTTTGGGAAGATGGGGAGCTGATCGACCAAGAGAGAGACAGCGCTCTTCCTGTTGATGTCCGCTCAGTGCAACCTTTAGATGCTGCGCCAAAAGTCCCCAAGGATCCTCTTCACTCATCTCAGCTCAAGAGCCTCCGTTGGAGTCCAGTCAAGGGAGGCATCTTCAGGGTGGGCGCAGAGAAGGGGGAGAAGAATGAGCGGCCCAGCCATGAAGTTACTGTCGCTCCCTTTCAGCTGCTGCGCAGCGAGGTCACCGTCGCCCAATATTGGGCCTGTGTTCACGCTGGACACTGTGGAGCCCCCAAGGAGAAGTCGGGCTGTAACTCAAAGAGGCAGAGGAGGCAGCCGATCAACTGTGTCGATTGGTACCAAGCTCAAGCCTTCTGCTCCTGGGTAGGAGGACGCCTGCCCAGTGAGGCGGAATGGGAGCGAGCTGCCCGCCTACATGTTCGCAAAGGACGTTTGAGCTGCAAACACGCTGTTCAAAGCAAGGGTTGCGGACGCGGGCGAAGCTGGCCGGTCTGCTCTAAGGCCTCTAAAAAGGCACCCTTCTGCGATCTGGCGGGGAACCTCTGGGAGTGGGTTCAGGATTGGTATGGACCCTATCTCAACAGCGCTCGACCGCTGATAGATCCCTATGGACCTGAAGAGGGCAGCCATAAGCTGCTCAAGGGAGGAAGCTGGATGGGAGGATGGTGGAATCTGCGCCCCGCTCGTCGAGGTCGGCAGCCCCCAGAGACCGCTCACCGAGGCTATGGATTTCGCTGCGCGAGATGAGAAGCTATCTGCTGGGACTGCTCTTCGCCCTGATGCTGCCCGCCGCGGGGGTTGTGTACCTTAACGCGGAGATCGGGCGCGCTGAGGAGATCTTGGAGAGGCCCCGCTTTCCTGCACCAAATCCTAGGGCTGAGGCGATCCTTCGAGGAGCTCGCCAGATCCTAGAGGGTCTCAGTCGAGGAGAGCGCTTCAGCGCCGCCGGACTCAAGCGGCGTTATCCCGCCCTCAAGGAGTTGGAGAGAGGGCCCTGGATCCTCTCCCTCTATCTCCCTCGTCCAGGTCAGAGCATCGGCCTCTACTTGGTGGAGCTAGAGGATGAGCTCCCCACCTCAGTGGCCTCCATCTGGAACTTAATGAGCCCCCGTGAGCGTGGGCGGTTGGAAGAGAGTCGCCTTAAAGTTGAGCGTCTAATGGAGCCTCGGGAGCTGCCTGCGGGCTGTGGCCTTAGAGGTTGGGCGCTCAATAAGGGTCTAGATGGTCTGCTCTTGGAGCACCCAAAGAGAGGGAACCATCGCTTTATGCCTCACTGGGTCATAGAGCGAGACTTGGCGCGCTCGGAGATCTGTCAAGCTGCCCAAGAGAGCGCTCAAAGAGCAGGCTGGAGCGGTGAAGAGATTCAAGAAGCGCGGCTGAGGGCTTTCCGCAGTCGCGCCTGGCTTGAGGGAGCCGGAGGGCGAGGAGTCTTCTCCCTGCTTCGAGGACGCCTGGAGGCTCCAGAGATCAACAGCGAGATCCTGCGCGCCTCTATCCGAGCTGCGGCGGACTATCTCAGGCGTGAGACCGACGCTGATGGTCGCGTCACCTATGAGTATCTGGCTCGTCAGGATCGCGTTCGTCCAGGTTACAACCTCCTGCGCCACGCAGGCACGATCTACTCTATGCTTCAAGCTTGGCGCCTGCGCCCAGATCCTGGACTCCTGGCCGCCATCAAGCGGGGGGTCCGCTATTTTCAACTCCAGCTGAGAGAGGACAACGCACACCCTGGAGAGTATTTTGCCCTGGAGGGGCGCCTTGCCAAGCTGGGGGGCGCGGGCTTGGGGCTCTGTATGTTTGTAGAGATGGAGAAAGCACAGCCGGGCAGCGTCCCTGAGGCGATCCTGAAGGGGCTGGCCCTCCATATCCAGAGGATGCAGAAGCCCTCAGGGGCCTTCCGCTCCTTTTATGACTGGGATCGTCAAGGGATCCCCCTGCACCAGAGTCACTTTTATCCAGGAGAGGCGATCTTAGGGCTCATTCGGCTTTATCAACTCAGAGGAGAGCGGAGTTGGCTACAGAGCGCCATCAAAGGGATTCGCTATCTGATGGAGGAGCGCTGGTCAGCGGCGGGCCTGCGGCTCTTGGTCCCCCCTGACGCTTGGCTCCTCCAAGCCATCGCTGAGTTGGATCGTGTCTCCCCTGATCCCAAGCGGCGCGCCTACGCCTTTGAGATCGCGCGGCTGATGAGTCGACATCGCCTCCTGGATCCTCAACAGACTCCAGTAGATCTCCTGGGAGGTGGGCTGGAGAGCTTGGATCTACCAAACGTAGCCTCTTCGGGCTCCAAGCTGGAGGCCCTCGCCGCCGCCGCACGTCTGGAGGCGCGTCATCGCCCTGGAGCTCGGCTCTTTAAAGATGTCGCCCAAGCCACCGCTCGCTATATTTTGAGCAACCAGTTTGGCCCTCAAAACAGCTACGCTCTCTCTAGACCTCGCCGCGCTGAGGGAGCCTTCCCCAAAGGCCCCGATCAGGCGGTGATCCGCAATGACTATGTACAACACAGCCTCTCAGGGCTCTTTGGCCTCCTTCAACTCCTGGATCCCAAGGCCCCAGACATCGCGCTGAAGGTTGAGGCGAGGGCCGAACGATGAATCTGCTCTTCCCCACCCTCCTGGGTCTTATCCCAGCGAGCAGCGGTCTGCTCCTCCTGGGTTCGGCGGCCTTTGCCCTAGAGATGTTGGGAGAGCGAGGCTTTATCCTCCTGTCCTGGGCGGGGATCTGCCTGGGCTTGGTCAGCAGCTTTATGGTCCTCCGCGAGGATCGCATCCTGGCCTCTCTTGCCCTGGGCTTGGGCTGCGGCCTACTCTCTCTCTTCAGCGCGCTCGCGCTCGCCCTGCTCCTGATCAATGATCGCCAGATCTACTGGTCGGTGGCTCCCTTTGCCTGGAACTCTTGGCTGCTTCTGGCTTCAGCGCTTTATAGCCTCATGGGCTTCACTTTGGCCGCTCGTCAAGGATCTCGCCTGGGTGCCTTCCTGTTCCCCTCATCGGCGCTCTGGTTCTCTCTCCTCCTGCTTGGCTGGCTTTGGACCTGGAGTGAGGCGATCCAGGAGTTGGAGGGTGAGCTGGTTCGTGGGCTCTGGCTGCTGCTCCATGGCCCCTGAGCCTTGAGACAGAGTTCGGGTCGTGGCACACTGAGTTGAACCTGCGATCGTGGTGAGAGGATGCGCAATCCACTTGATGTCATAAGAGGGCGAGTAGAAGCTCGGGCGATGGATCCGGTCCGCCGGGCTCAGTGGAGGGCAGAGGGTGCCGCTCAGGGGGCCATGAACAAGGCGATGGATCCTCTCAACCCCAAGGTGAAGAAGCCTGCTGCCCCAAAGAAGAAAAAGAAGAAGAAAATGGCTTGGTGGCAATTTGGAAAAGAGGAGGCGGGGCAAGAGTTGGGTTGCCCAAGCTGTGAGTCGGAGGTCGATCCCAGCTGGAAGACCTGCCCCTATTGTGGCCAGGAGCTCTCTGTAGAGGCGGGACAGCCTCCCCCCCCCAACGGAGGGCCAGCGCCAAACCCAGGGGTGCCCAATAAGACCATGGCCATCGACATTGAGGCTCTCAAAGCTCCAAAGAAGATGGTGGTGGGCTGGATCGTAGCGATGGATGGCAGCCAGAAGGGGCAGGACTTCCGTCTCTATGACGGTGTCAACAACATCGGCGCAGCAGCAGACAACGATCTGGTGATCACCGACGAGTACCTCTCATCTCGACACGCCACGATCCGCTATGAGGACAATGAATATATCCTCATCGATCATCAATCTACCAATGGAACCTATTTAAATGATAACGCCAAGCGTGTTACAAAGGAACTCTTGGTGGACAGTGACGCCATTCGCCTAGGCAGAACCAACTTCCGCTTTAAGTCACTCTATTGAACGATTCTCTATTGGAGAACACAGTGCTCCCACGACACCTGCGAAGCTCGACCCTGAGGGTTCTGATGGGCTTGATGAGCCCATTTTTTCTTTGGTTCTATCTCAGCTCAGCCTTTGCTCAGGGTCCTAAGCAGCACGGTACCACCGGACTGCGCTTGGATGCAGTGGACATCAGCCAGGGATACAGGGGAGAGTTTACCTTCTTTGGAACCTTCCTAAACAGCAAATACAAGCCCATCACCATCACCGAAGTTTCATCCTGGGGGGTGACCTTTGATGGAGAGCAGCCCGATGGAGAGCTTAAAATTACGCTCCTGGAGGGCAGCCCACACAGCCTCTCTTTGGCGATCGTCTTTGCGACTTATCAAGCTACTGAGCCTGCGGTCTTTAGCTCAGGGCGCAAGGGGGTCAATGCGCTCCTCAACCGCCTGCGCCCCTCTGACCGCTCAGCGGTGGTGATCTATGGAGCTACTGTTGAGGCCAGCGGCAACCTCTCTCCCGCCCACAACGAGGCGATCAGTTGGCTCTCAGAGAAGAAGCTGGAGGGGGTCAGCGTTCAGCTCTTTGAGTCGATCGACAAGGGTCTTAATCTCTTCCCCACCGGCTTTGACACCATCGGCCCCAACCGCGCCATCTTGGTGGTTTCAGATGGCTACGATGAAACGATGGAGAACCCCACTGCCGCCAAGGATCGCTTACAGAGCATCCAGCGCGAGGCGAAGCGCCGCAATGTGCGCATCAACGTGGTGGGCAACGCTACTGAGGGAGAGCAGCAGTTGGAGAAGCTGAGGAAGCTGGCTGGAGTCACTGGGGGCACCTATCGGATGGCGAGCAACTCCAGCAAGATCAACATCTTCATCAGCCACCTCAGCGAAGAGCTGCTCAAGCAGCATGTGATCAGCTTTCAGACCACAGACTTTGAAGAGAACAAGGACACCGCTTTTAAGATCAAGGTGGAGCAGGGAGGGCAGGACTATAACTCCAATGCCATCATCCGTCTCGCTCCAGAGCGTGAGAGCCATCTTCTGCTCTGGCTTGGTTTGGGTCTGGGGGGCCTACTACTGCTGCTCCTCCTCTTCTTTCTGTTGCGCTTTATCCTGCGGCGGATGGGCTCGAAGCAGGCGGAGGAACTCGTCCCTGTGGGGCCGGAGAGCAGCCTCTGTGGGGGCTGTGGAAATATGATCCCTTTGGACTGGAAAGTGTGTAGATATTGTGAGGCGCTCCCCCACCTGGGCAAGCTCATCGTCTCTTCATCGGGAGCACTCAACGGTCACACCTTCTTTATCCGTGAGAGCCTAACCAATATCGGCTCGGCTGAGGGAAACACCATCGTGATCCCTGATGGCTCTGTTTCCAAGCATCATGCAGGCATCAAGGTCAGGGAGAACCGCTTTGAATTGGCTGATTTTGGGAGCACCAATGGTGTCCTTGTCAACGATCAACGTATCAACAAGCAGTTTCTTAAAGATGGGGATCGGGTCAGCGTAGGTGCTGTTCAGATGGAGTTCAAGCTCAAACGTTGAGCGCAGCTCTCAGTCTGTACTCGATTCTCACGGAGGATGTGGTGAAGACCAGCCTGTTCCTGTCTCTGTTCATCCTGTCCTTTGGGGTTCAGGTTGGAGCACAAAGCAACCCAGAGTATGAGGAGATCAAAGGGAAAGCCAAGAGAGCCTACAAGGAGGGACGCTTTGAGGATGCCGCGCTCCTCTATAAAGAGGCCTTCGAAGTAGAGCCTCGGGGGAGCGTTCTCTATAACATCGGCTTCTGCTATGAAAAGGCTGAGAATTTTGAGAACGCCATCACCTTTTACCAACGCTTCACTGATGCTTTACCACGCTCTCTCAAGCGACCAGCGGTGCAGCGCCGGATCGAAGAGCTGAAGGGCAAACTCGTGGATCGCTACGCTGAGATCAGCGTCGAGAGTCAACCTTCGGGGGCCCAGGTCTTTGTCAATGACAAGTCCAAGGGCTCCATGGGAGCAACCCCAGTGAGCTTCAAGCTTCTCGACGGAAGCTACACCCTGATCCTCGAGAAGGAGGGCTTTGAGAGCCTCAGGAAGGTGATCCGCCTCAAGAGGGAACCTCTCAAGGTGGCGGTGAGATTACTGAGGAGTGATCTGGTGGGCAACATCCAACTGATGATCTCCCAGCGAGGGGCGGTGGTGATCGTGGATGAAAAGCGGGTGGGACAGAGTCCTCTGTTCAAGCCTCTGCGCCTCAGTCAGGGAAACCACAAGATCCAGGTCTTAAAGCCCGGCTTCGCTCCTTGGGAGCGCGAGCTTATGGTTAAGGCGAGCGACTCCAAACGGATCAGCATTGACCTCTCTGGAGAGTCAGGAGGCTCAGGCGCTGAGAGCGACGCTGGAGGCGGTACTCGCATTTGGCCCTGGATCACGATGGGTCTGGGGGTCGCCTCTCTTGGAGGCGCGACCTTCTACGGGCTTCAAGCCAATAGCCTCTATGGCCAATTGGAGGAGAAGCGAGACAACGATCAGCTCATCGCTCCCGAGGATATCGATCTGGGTGACAGCATGGTCCTCAACAGCAACGTCCTCTTGGGCCTGGGCTCAGCGGCGCTCATCGGTGGTTTCACTTGGTGGATCTTGGGCAAACCCGGAGAGAGAGAGAGCAGCGCCTCTCTGCGTCTTGAGGGGGGCAGCACGATGAGCCTTCAGGGGAGCTTTTAGTGATGATGATGACCACGAACTGGAGCCAAGGGCCTCTCTTGCTGATCTTGCTGCTCTCCTTGAGCGCCTGCACTCTAGACTTTGAGGAGTTCAGCGCCTACACCCCAGGCTCCACCAAGAAGGATGCTGGAGGCGCTCAGGATCTGGGCGTTGATCTGCTCCCCTTGGATGCCCGAGTGGAGCAGGGCGCTGATATCGCTCCAGACCTGCCTCCAGCCTTAGACAGCGATGGTGATGGGCATCCAGATACCCTGGACAACTGCCCTGAGATCAGCAACCCAGACCAGATGGACACAGATGAAGATGGCGTGGGGGATCTCTGCGATCTTCAGGACACAGATGGAGATGGGTATCTGGATGAGCAGGACAATTGCCCCAGCATCGCCAACCCAGATCAGGGCGATCTGGATGGGGATCTTCTGGGAGATCTCTGCGATCCTGACGCCGATGGTGATGGCTTGGATTTGGCAGCGGAGGAGGCTTTGGGCACCCACCCGCTGCGTGCAGATACCGACGGTGATGGTGTCTTAGATGGCGAAGACAGCTGTCCACTTCAGACAGATCCCACCGGTCAAGATACAGATATGGATGGTATGGGGGATGTCTGTGATCTGGACGATGACGCTGATGGGATCCCAGATTGGCAGGACAACTGCCCAGCGACAGCCAACCCCAACCAAGCGCTCGCCTGTGCCGGGGATCTGGATGGAGATGGCGCCCCCGATGCCAGTGACACCTGTCCCCATCACCCCAACCCAGATCAGAACATCCGCCCCTGTGAGAGCCGCTTTGAGACCCTCACTTACAGCCGCAATGTTTGGGATCTCAGCCTCGATGGAGCGCTGATTTTGGCGGCCACCGAGGGAGGGCTGTTGGAGTACAGCCCCGATGGAACTCAGCGTCACTGGAGCAACGCTGAAGGCCTCAGCGGCAACCATCTACGCGCGCTCTTCTTAGACGCTCAGGGTCGCCGATGGCTGGTACATGAGGCGGGGATCAGTGTGGTCCGCCCCGATGGCTTTCTCTTCAACTTTAGGCCAGGGCCTGGGATCCTACGAGATGTGGTGGTCAACAGTCAGCAACAGGTCTGGGTAAGCAGCGACCAGGGTCTCTATCTCCTGGTCGGCACCGACTGGAGCCACTTTGGGGTCGCAGAGATGCTCCCCTCCGATGATGTTCGGGGGCTACATATCGATCCAAGAGATCGCCTCTGGTTGGCCACCGCCGGGGGCCTCGCGCGGATCGATAGTGGTCCTATCTTACCTGTTGCTTTACCTCCAGAGCTGGGCGCCCCCTTGGCTCTGGAGGATGCCATCAATGGGGGGATCTGGCTTATGGCTGAGCAGGGCCTGCTGCTCCTTGACGCTGAGGGCAGACCAGATCCTCTTCAGCGCTATGAGGGCTTTGGCGTACACAGCCTGATCGAGGATGGAGAGGGGCTCTACCTGGGCAGCCCTGAAGGGCTGCGTCGAGTAGATGAAGAGGGCCGCCTCTACCCTCCCAGTCAAGGGCTCCTGCCTGGAGAAGAGCTGCGCGCCTTGGCCGCTGGAGCGGACGGGACCCGCTGGGTGGCTACTGATGGGGGCTTGGTGGGCTTGGATGGCTACTTCGCTACTTTCCAGCCCGGCAACGGCCTCCCTCAGCCCTGTGTACGCAGCTCAACCCGCGTTGGAGACACACTCTGGATCGCCACCAGCATGGGACTCTTTCTCCAGCGGGAAGGAGAGTTTCAGGCGGTCAACTCAGCTCAACTCCCAGGCGCAGATATTCGCGTGATCCGTCAGGTGGGAGAGGAGATCTGGCTGGGCACAAATGGGGGCATCGCCCGCTTGGACTTAACAGGCATCGTTCGGGGCCAGTTTATCCCCGCCGATGGCATCCCCAACGCTCCTGTCACCGACATCCTGCCTATCGAAGGCCGGGTCTGGATCGCCACCTCAGGTGGAGGACTCGCTCGTCGAGAGGGGGAGGGCGCTTGGCAGATCTTCCACACAGGAGCTGAGCACCCCAACCTCTTAACAGATCATCTCCACGCCCTTGCCCATGATGGTCAAGCGCTTTGGGTCGCCAGCTATGAGGGCTTGATGATCTATGACGAGGCAGAGGCCGCCTTCCGCTTCCCGGTCCGCCTTGAGTCGGGGCAGCGCCTCCCAGATAACCGCGTCAACGATCTTATCATCTATGAAGGGCGCATCTTTGCGGCGACCGATCGAGGGATCGCGGTGGGGACCCAGGATGATGAGTGGGAGACGCTTAACCGCACAGCGGGAAGCTTCCCCTCCTCGGTGGGCAGCGACCTGGTTCGCGCCTTGGCTCATGATGGGAGCGCGCTTTGGGCTCTTTTAGAGAGCAACCAAAGGCAGGAGTTTGGCGCGCTCTTGCGCTTGGAGGAGCGCGTAGAGGGGGGCTGGGAAGCCCAGCTCTTTAACGCAGAGAATGCAGATCTCTTGGAGAGCCCTGGAGAAGAGAGCGTTAACTTGGAGTGGGGGGGAGAGGAGCTCTTTATCAGTTATTGCGATCCAGCTCTGGGGGGCGGAGTCTCTATTTCGGATGGCTCCAAGATGATCGTCGCTGACCACAGCGGAGAGGGTCTCCCTGGAAATGGCAGCCTTGCTGCTTTGACCTTGAGCTTGGCCGGTCGTCCGCTCTTCAGCACCCAACAGGGAGAGCAGCGTCTGGCTCTTGAGATCCAAGCAGATCAAGAGAAAGTCAACTTTGAACTTCCAGCAGAGGTTGAAGCTCTATTGACTCGCTGTGCTCCCTCTGAGAGTGATCTTTGGTGCATCTTTAACGGCTATGGCATCGCCCGTTACACCGAAGCGGCCGGAGGCATTGGAGCTTGGTGGCCGATGAGCGCTGCGATCCTCAGCGACTCAGAGCTGAGAGCTTTGGTTTTATGGAGGAGCGGTCCAGGGGGCGATCTGGAGGTCTGGATCGCCAGCTCCTTAGGGGTCACGCTTTTCCGCGGGGGCAACCTCTCTCGTATCAACCGTGCTCAGAGCAGCGGGGGGCTCCCCCATGATGACACCCGTGCCCTCGCTATCCAGGGACGGACCCTTTACGCTGGGACTGCTGGGGGTGTTGGCATCTACTCGATCGATGAGCGCAGTTGGAGCACCCTAGGAGCTGATCAGCTCCCCAACGTCGATATAAAGGCGCTCGCCGTCGCTCCAGATGGAACGCTCTGGATCGGCAGCGCAGAGGGCCTATTCCGTCATCGCGACGGCGAAGAACTACAGCGCTTTGGGATCGGGCAAGGGCTCCCCAGTGAGAGCATCCAAGTGCTCGCTTTACATCCAGACGGTCGCCTGATTGTGGGGACAGACCAGGGCCTAGCCCTGGGCAGCCCTGAGGGCAGCTTCAGCAGCTATGGTTATGCCGAGGGTCTCCCGGGTCGCCAAGTCCTCAGCATCATCATCACCCAAGATGATGGTCAGATCTGGATCCAGAGCGATGACGGGATCGCCCTCTTGCGCTGAAAATAAGGAGCTCTATGGATCTCCCTCTAAAGCGCCTGGGGAGTTATCTTCTGGGTGAGATCATCGCCTCAGGGGGGATGGCCTCGATCTACAGCGCGCGGCACGAGAAGACCGGCGCCGAGGTCGCCATCAAGATCCTCAAGCGTCGTCTGCGAGGGCGCCAAGACCCTCTGGCGCGGATCCTACAGGAGGGTCGCGTCATCTGCTCTCTTCTCCATGAAAATATCGTGCGTGTCTTGGACTATGGTATCGCCGATGAGGATCTCGGCTTTGTGATCATGGAGCGGCTCCAGGGCCATAGCCTGGGAGAGATTTTGGAGCAGGAGGGCGCCCTTGAGCCTCAGCGGGTGGCCTTTATCGCGCGACAGATCTGTCAGGGGCTCTCAGCGGCCCATGCACGTGGGATCTTTCATCGAGATATCAAGCCTGACAACCTGATGTTGGTACAGGGTCAACGACACAGGGACTTTATCAAGATCTTGGACTTTGGGATCGCCAAGCTGGAGGTGGGGGATCCAGCTAAGATGGCTGCGACAGCAACAGGGATGACTTTGGGGACCCCCCTTTATATGAGCCCGGAACAAGCTCAAGCCCTTAAGATCGATGCCCGCAGCGACATCTATCAGTTGGGCTTGATCCTCTACGAGCTGCTCGCGGGCTCTCCTCCCTTCTTCCATAAGAGCCCTGTCCAGCTTATGCGGATGCACCTTCAGACCCCTCCACCTCCTCTTCGGGAGCGCGTCCCCGCGCTGGATCCAGAGCTGGAGCGCTTGATCCACCGTTGCTTAGAGAAGCGACCAGAGGAGCGCTATGGAAGCGCCGAAGAGTTGAGGGAGGTGCTGGATCTCTGGACAGGGCGTAACGGCGTGGAGCAGACCTGTCTTAAGCTGGGCGGAGAGGCTCCTCTACTGAGAGATCTGAGGCTCCCCACCCTGGGGAACCCTGGAGATCTCCAGCGCTACGCTCGCAACCTGGACGAGGTCCTTAAGGGGCTCTGGCCTGAAGAGGAGATCCCAGAGGAGCTGCGTGTGATCCAGGGCGCGATGGAGTCTCTACGGGCCAAGCAGCTGGGTTTGGATCAGAGCTTAGCTGAGGCACGAGATGCTGCTGATCGCTTAGCTCGCAGTTTAGAAGCTCGCCTGAGCCCCTTAGAGCGGGCCATCCGCAGCCTCTCAGAGGAGAAAGATAAGCTCCTAGAGCAACTCGAAGTTGAGCAAGAGCAGGTTGAACAACTCCTAAAACAGATTGAGAATCTAGATGCCGACTATGCCCAAATCTACGGAAAAATCGAGGCGCATCAATCTACCCTCTTCTCCTCAACTCAGGCAGGGGGCTTAGTTGATTTTCGGGATCTCTATCGAGAGGATATTGAAGCTCGATTGAGGCGCCTGGAGCGCATCTTTAAAGCACGCCGTCGTGAAACAGAGCGCCTCAACGCGCTAAAGAAGCAGCTCGCCGCGCAGATGCCCAGGGTGGCTGATATGCGCTATCAACTGGCTGAGCTTGAGAAGAGCCGCCTGAGTATTCAGGCAGAACGCAACACAAGCCTCGCTGGTCAAGAGTTTCAGGTTGCCGATCTGGAGGATCGACGACGGGCCTTGGAGCGAGCCATTGAGCATCGCTCTCTTCAACTGGGTCTGAGCTTTCGTCGAGCGATCTCTCGTCTTTTAGAGCGCTAAAGTTTGGCTCAGATTTCAGCCCTTGGAATTAGAGAATTTTATTGTGATATGTTTCCAGGAGTAAAATTTTGGAGGGGATAAGAGGATGACTCAGCGACCCAAACTAAGAAGATGGTTATTGTTTGGATTTTTGACGATCCTTTTGCAGGGTACTGGTCCATGCTATTGTGGAGATGATGACTGCAGTAATCCTAAAGATGCTTGGTGTAACGAAAATATTTCTAATATATGTTTTGAAGACTCTGATGATGGATATAACTATTTAATACAGAATAATTGTTCAGAGCTTAACATGAGCTGTGTTACTGGAATTCTCGATGGCAGAGCAGATCATAAATGGTCCGGATGCCGCGAATTATGTGAAAAGTTGGATGAATATAAGTGTGTTAAGGGAGAACTAGAAGATCAGTACAAATTAACGTACTGCTCTGAGATCTCATCAAGCGAATGGCGTGGTTCAGGTAATCATGATGGAGAAGTAATATTTGACAATCCTATATATATTTGGATAGAGCCAGAACTATCTAGTTCAGATGAACACTGTAAAAGCTGCTTGAGTTCATGTGGATGCGGCTTGGGCACAATCTGCACTGATGGTTTCTGCGTCCCCGGTGAACTCGAAGAGGAACTACATTGCTGCGGTCGTGAACGTGGAGGTGATTGCCGTAATGGCGACTACTGTGAAACACTTGATGGTGAACTAAGCACCTGTCGAACAGCATCACGTTGCGAGCCATGTAAAACCTTTGCTGATTGTGAAAATTTAGATTGCATTAATGAGGGTACAAAGATGTCTTCAATCTGTCTTTCATATGAAGATAGAGAGCGAAGTTTTCTGAGCTGTCATGAAGAGTTCAATCAAGTCTGGGTACAAAATATTTGTGGAGATTGGGTTCGGATAGTTCAGATATGTGGAGAGCATTCTCGTTGTGAAGAAGGGGAATGCTTCCTCAATCTACCAGAGATCGAAGTCAGCCCCACCCTACTCGAGTTTGATCCAACCGAGCTATCCAGCTCAAAGACCCTCGCGCTTTTCATTGGGAACCTGGGTCACGCTCCCCTTCAGGTGTCTGAGATCAGCCTGAGGTCTGAACACGCAGCGTTCTTCAGTGTTGAACCCAACACCGCGAGGATCGCAGCAGACGAGATCGTTGAAATCTCGATCACTTTCGCTCCCCAGTTGCCGGGCTCCGTACGCGCCCGGCTTTTGATCCACTCCAATGATGAAGATGAGCCTGAGATCAGCATCCTGATCAACGCCGAGGGCTTTGAATAGCCTCAAACCGAGGCATGCGTCGAGTGGGTTCGCGTCAGAGAGCCCTCCAGGTTATCTAAGCGGCCGACGATGTCGCTGCGTCGAGAAGCCAAGGCCAGCTCTCGTAAATCAAGGCGGATCTGCTCCGCCTCTGGATCTTTGAGGCGAACATCATAGCGCAGCTCCTCTGCCTGGATCAGCAGCCCTTCCACCGCGCTCCAGCGCCGCTCACAAGCCTGAGCCCAGGCTTCTCCCAAACAGGAGAAGAACTCTAAAGCGAAGAGGTTGCCACGTGCCCCTTGATGGACCTCAGCGAAGGCCTCTTGGGCCACCTCGCTGTCTCCCTGCATCCAGGCACAGAGGCCAAGCTGAAGACGACACTCCAGGGCCAGCACCTCCAGGCTCTCTTCCTGCGCCTCCCTGAGGAGGGCTTCAAGGGTAGCGGCTGCAAACATGGGTCGCTCTTGGAGGCGATCGATCCGGGCAAGCGCCTGTCGAGCGGCCAACTCATCTGCCTTGAGATCGATGCTGCGCGCGCTCTCAAGGCTGGCCTCAAAAGCTTGCCGAGCCAACTCCAGCTTCTCCTGTTGTTGATAGAACTGTCCAAGAGAGTAATGTGCTCGGGCTCGTGCCTTGGGGTCCTGGCTGGTGCGGGCGAAGCGCAGAGCGTCCCAGAGCAGCGGCTCTGCCTCCTCCGGAGCCTCTCCCAATAACTTTAAGCTTCCCAGATGACTGGCCGCTCGCGCTCCCAAGGCGTGGAGGTAGTTACGCTTCGCGATCTTCACAGCGGCCAAAGCGTGCTTCTCCGCTTCGTGGGGCTGCCCAGCGTGCTCGGCGGCGTCACTGCCTAAGAGCCGCAGCTCTCCTCGATCCTCGGCGCTCAACAGTTGGGTTCGATCATCCCAGCTGAGGAGGCGGCGGATAAAGGAGCTGGCGTGGCCCATCAGCCCCGCTGAATGAAGCTTGAGCGCGCTCTTCATCCCCATCCGCAGGGCTTGCACCAGGGCACCCCCCGCCCAGCGATGCCGAGCGACCACCTCCATCTCAATGCCGGTGGAGTCTACTCGGGCGCGGGGCATTTTCAGCTCCGCTGCCTTCAGGTTAAGCGCAGGCCAACAGGAGAGGTGACGAGCCTCAGAGCGGAATTGAACCCGCACAAGATCATGAAAATAGGTCCAGCGCCGCACGCCCTGCTCCGCGAGGAAGCCCGCCGAGACGCCCCGCTCTAAGAGGGCCTCAATCCCCTCCTGGTTGGAGGGCAGGGGCTCCTCTCCCGGTACAGCGGCAAGCTTGAGGAGGGGTTTGAGGCTAAAGCTGCGCCCCAAGAGAGTTGCACGAGCCAGAAGATCCCGCATCTGCCGTCCCTCTTGCTCCAGGCTGGCGCGGTGAATGCGCTCCTGGATCACGCGGTGAGGATCGGTTGGAGCGCTGCTCAACCCCTCCGCCTCCAGATAGCTGCGCACCGCCTCCAGGGCCAAGAGCGGGCAGCCCGCGGCCTGAATGCTGGCCGCCTCCGCCAAACCCTCAGGGAGCGGTCCCAGGGAGTTGAGCGCGGGTGCCAGATGAAGAGGGGAGAGGGCGCCCAGCTCGATCTTTTGGGTGATGTTCAAGTTGAGGAGTGCGCGTCGAGCAGCTTGCACTGTGCTGCGGCTGCTGGGGCGAAGGGTGGCCACCAGCAGCAGAGGCAGCGGGCTGCGAGCCAAGCGATGAATCAGACGAAGGACACGACCCTCAGGGGACCAATGAACATCTTCAGCCAGGAGCAGAAGAGGTTGCCCTTCCGAGAGATCGCGGATCAGACGTGCAGCGCGCTTCAGCTCCTGATCTTTGACTCCTCCATCTCCCAAGGAGCCCCAGAGCAAACTTTGAGCGTTGCTGCGTGTCTCCGGTTGAGAGAAGGCCGCCTCTAGAACCTCAGCGGCGCGATCCTCTTGGGCTGTAGGGGCGCCGATAAAACGCAAGATCGCGCGACGGAAGCCCTGCCCTGTGCTCTGTGGCTCACTCTCAAAGACCAAGCTGCGCATTCGCCCGCTCTCTTCGAGGTGCGAGCGCAGCCAGCTTGAGAGCCGGGTTTTTCCAAAACCCGCCTCCGCTTCGATGAGGAGCACCCGAGGCTTTCCCTGATCAAGGACCGCCCTCGCGCTCTGGCAAAGGAGCTTTTGGGCCTGCTCTCGTCCCACCATCGGCGGTTGTCGCAGATGAAAGAGCCCTGGGCCTGGGCTGCGGCGAATCACCCACTTGGAGGGGCTCTCATCCTCTTCAAGGAGGGAAAGGAGCCTGGGGGCTTCACCGACCGCTTCAACTTGAGGAGGGCGAAGGGGCTCAAGGGTTTCTCTTAGAGCGGTCACCGAGCGGAAGCGCCGCTGAGGGGATTTCTCCAGCAGCTTTCGGATGATGGCGCCAAGCTCTGCGGGAGCTTCCACCTCAGGGCGAACAGAGAGGGGCGGTAAAGGAGAGCGTTGGTGATGGCTGAGGAGGTGCCGCCCATGAAAGGGCAGGTCTCCACTGAGGATCTCAAAGAGGATCACCCCCAGAGAGTAGAGGTCGGTCCAAGGGCCGGTGACGGCGACCTCTCCAGAGGCGGCCTCAGGGGCGATATAAGCTGGGGTGCCCTCAATGCGACGCGCTGCCTGGGCTGTATCGGTCAGCGCCAGGGCGATACCAAAGTCCAGCAGTTTGACGCTGCCTGGGCCGGTCTGCCGAGGGAGCAGCAGCACATTGCCCGGCTTTAGATCCCGATGGAAGAGATCTCGGGCGTGGGCGTGCGCCAGAGCTGCAAGGAGCCCTTCCAGGAGGTTCCAAAGTTGGGGCCAGCTCCAAGCACCACGCATATAGTCATGGAGAGGGCTGCCTGGTACATACTCCATCGCCATAAATGGGGCCCCTGCGGGGCAGCGTCCATAGTCTAAGATCTGAGCGATATTGGGGTGCGTCAAACGAGCCATCGCGCGCACCTCGCGGTTAAAGGAGCGTTCTGCGGAGCCTTGCCGCTGTCTCAAATTGAGAATTTTGAGCGCACAGACCCCTTCGTGGTCCAAACTTGAGGCCATCCAAACGACCCCCATGGAGCCCTCTCCCAGCTCTCTCAGGGCTTTGTAGTTTTGAGGAAAGTTCATCTTTTAAGGGGTGCTCAACGGAGACTGGAAAACCATAAGATGTCGAGTAAAGACCACAAATGATACAACATGCAAGACTTGCTCAGATTGGAGCCAAAAGAAGCTCATGCCCCACTCCATCCCTGTGGTCTTTCGACGACAAGCTGAGCGTCTCCAAAGCCGCCCTATGGCCTTTGCTCGACAAAATCGGCACTGGCGACCATTAACCTGGAGCCAGATGCAACGGCGGGTTGATCATGCGGCAGCGGGGTTGAGAGCCATCGGTCTAAAGAAGGGAGACCGGGTCGCCATCTACAGCTCCTCAGGGCTGGAGTGGATCCTCTCAGATCTGGCGATCCTCACAGCGGGCGGGGTAGATGTTCCCCTTTATGAGAACAGCCATCCAGAGCAGCTGGGTTATATCCTGAGAGACTCTGGGTGTAAGATCATCTTGCTGCGAGGTCAGGAGCAGCTCCGTCGCCTGCTCAAGATCAAAACTCGTCTCCCCGAGAGCCTCCGCCATGTGATCTACTTCGACGAACTGAGTCGCCCTCAGGACTGTGAGCTGAACTTTATGAGCCTCCTGGAGCTGGAGGCTCTGGGGATGGAGCGCGGGGATCGGGGAGAGCTGGATAATGTCGTAGAGGGTTTAACACCCGATGACCTGTTGACCATCATCTATACCTCAGGGACCACAGGGGTGCCCAAAGGGGTGATGCTCAGCCATGGCAATATCATCGCCAACAGCGAGGCCACGGCCCGCGCGGTGCCGATCCACTCTCAAGACACTCTGCTCTCCTTCCTCCCTCTGAGCCACGCCTTTGAGCGGATGGCTGGCTATTATGTGCCTCTACTCTTTGGTGGGGCTCAGGTCTATTACAGCACCAACATCGGGCGCTTCGCTCAGAGCCTACTTCAGATCAAGCCCAGCTTGGTAACAGGGGTCCCTCGCATCTATGAGAAGATCTACGCTCGCTTCAAGAGCTTGCGAGAGCAATCCAGCCCCCTACAGCAGCGGCTGATGAATCGCGCTTTGGCTGTGGGCTTGAAGGTCAGCCAGCTTCGCCAGGAGGGGCGCAAACCGGGAAAGCTGCTCACCTTGGAGCATCGCCTCGCTGAGCAGCGCTTCTTCTCTCAGCTCCGAGAGCGTATGGGAGGGCGCCTACGCTTTATGATCAGCGGTGGAGCACCCCTGGATCCAGAGATAGCGGAGTTCTTCCACGCTGTGGGTATCTTGATACTGGAAGGTTACGGCCTCAGTGAGTGCTCACCGGTGCTCTCGGTGAACCGTCTTGATTCCTACCGCTTTGGGACCGTAGGCCTCCCTCTTGACAATCTACGCCTGAGGTTGGCGGAGGATGGAGAGATTCTCGCTAAAGGCCCCAACGTCATGCAGGGCTACTTTAACCTCCCCAAAGAGACCGAGGAGGTCCTTAAGGATGGCTGGCTCTGTACAGGGGACATTGGCCACTTTGAAGAGGGAGGCTTCCTCAAGATCACCGATCGCAAGAAGGACCTCTTTAAAACCGCTGGCGGCAAATATATCGCCCCTCAGCTCCTGGAGCGCCTGCTCAGTAAGAGCTCTTTTATCGACCAGGTCTTTGTCGTTGGCGATCGCCACCCCTACTGTGTGGCTCTGATCGTCCCCGCTTTCCCTGCTCTGGGACGCTGGGCTCAGAGCCAGGGTTTGCCTCACCGGGGACCCTCAGAGCTGATCCGCAGCGTGATGGTCCAGCAGCGAATCCAACAGGAGATCAGTGAGATCAATGGGCGCCTTGACCGACATGAGACCATCAAGGCTTTTCATCTGCTGACAGAGCCGTTTAGTCAGCAGAACCAGATGCTCACCTCCTCCCTCAAGCTAAGGCGCAGAGCTCTGACCCAGCTCTATAGCGCTGAGATAGCAGCCCTCTACTCTCAAAAGCGTCAGCAGGAGTGGCACCGTTGACGCCGTTGCCTCTCCAGGTCCTGCTTGTTACATAGACGGATTAAAGGCTCGCCTTAACCCTGCACCCGATTCTAGGAGAGCGTCGCTAAAGGTGGCAGGGGTGAGGCTTGGGAGAGTTCTGTGTTTCAGGAACGTTCATGTGGGATCATCCCTTTTCGTCGTCGGGGGGACTCCATCGAGTTCCTCCTTCTCCACAGCGCTATGGTCCGCAATCCAGAGGCTACCTGGGAGTTCCCCAAAGGCAGTATCGAGTATGGAGAGTCAGAGATGGACGCAGCTCTGAGAGAATTAAGGGAGGAGGCGGCCCTGACGCGGGTGAAGATCCTGCCTGATTTTCGTGATCATGTCACCTACTCCTACCGGCGAGATGATCATGAGATCGATAAGATCGTGACCTTCTTTTTGGCTGAGGTTTTTCAAAGAAAGATGCCTGCTCTGCCCCCAACACGAGAGCACACTCTTCATCCTGAAGAGGGGCTTTGGTGTGTCTGGGGTGATGAGTCCAAGACCCGCTCAAGGCTCTTCCATCCTGGGATGCGAGAGCTGCTGCGTCGCGCTTTCTACTTCATCTATGCATATGATCGTCTCCAAAAAAGGGCAGGGCATCTCTCTCGACCCCCAAAGAGATTTTGAGAGCACGAGGGTCCCCTGAGGGTCTCTTAAGAGAAGGAGGAACGAGATGGATTTTAGATATGATGTCTGCGTTATCGGGACAGGCCGCGTTGGTCTCCCCTTGGCGCTCTCTCTGATGGAAGCTGGGCTCTCTGTAGTGGGGATGGATATCGATCCTCAAACCCGCGCGGCGATCAATGAGGGTCGTATGCCTTTTTTGGAGCCTGGTTATGACGAGCTGATCGCCAGCCGTCGCCTTCAGGTTTATGGAGACACCGCGCTGATCTCTCATAGCCGTGCTCTGGTGATCACTGTAGGTACTCCTCTGCATAACCATATCGAGACCGATCTGAGCCAGATCCGCGCGGTCTTGGAGAGCATCCAGCCTGAGCTCTGCCCTGGACAGCTTATCTGTCTCAGGAGTACGGTCGCGCCAGGGACCACCACCTTTGTACAGCGCTGGTTGGAGCAGCGGAGCAGCCTGAAGGTGGGAGAGAAGTTGGCCCTGGCCTTCTGCCCTGAGCGCATCGCCGAAGGTAAGGCTTATGAGGAGCTACACAGCCTACCTCAGATCGTGGGGACCGAGGATCCGCTCAGTCGAGAAGCAGCCACAGCGCTCTTTGCGGTGCTGGCTCCAGAGCTGCTGTACACCGACTATGTTTCGGCGGAGTTGGTCAAGCTTTTCAACAACATCGCCCGTTATGTACATTTTGCGGTGGCCAATCAATTTGCCCTATTGGCCGACACCTTCGGGGCCAACATCTATGAGATCCGTCGCCTCGCCAACCATGACTACCCCCGCAGTCATCTGGCGACGCCAGGTTTTACAGCGGGCACCTGTCTACGCAAAGATTTTGGGATGCTCAATGAGTGGAGCCCCTATCCAGATATGCTCCTCTCGGCCTGGAAGATGAACGAGTTCATTCCCGCCTTTATGGTGGAGCACCTGATGAAGCGCAGCCCTCTCCATGGCAAGCGGGTGGCGGTCCTTGGCTACACTTTTAAAAAAGACACCGACGATATACGAGACAGTCTAGCGCCCAAGCTCTGCCGCTATATCGAGCGGCAACTCCCCGCTGAGCTGCGAATCAGCGATCATCATCTCTCAGATCCGCTCCCAGAGTCGGGCCAGCGCAATTGGCCCATAGAGGAGGCGCTGATGGACGTTGACAGTATCTTTGTAGCTACCAACCACAGCAGCTACGCTGAAGCTTTGAGGCGCTATGGAGCCGCTGTTCCTGAAGCCTGGATTGCTGATCTCTGGAACGTGACCGGACAAGATCGAATCTTCTACCAAGCAAGGGATTTGGAGAGGTGATGAGAGTATTGGTAACAGGCGGCAGCGGCTTTATCGGAGCTGCTTTGGTGCGAGAGCTGCTGACGGCGGGCCATGAGGTCCGTGTCCTTGATGACCACTCCAGGGGATATCCCGCTCGCCTTGAGGGTCTCCAAGGAGCTTTGGAGCTGATCAGCGGGGATGTACGCGATCCCTGCGCTGTGCGTGCCGCCGCCGAAGGCTGTGAGTTCCTCTGGCACTTGGCCTATATCAACGGCACCCGCTTCTTCTACGAGCGCCCCGATGAGGTCTTGGAGGTGGGCGTCAAGGGGGCCTTAAACACCATAGAGGCTGCCTTGGATGCTGGGGTAAGGCGTTATATCTTGGCCAGCACCAGCGAGGTCTATAATCAACCCAGCCAGGTGCCTACTCCCGAGGGAGAGCGCATCATGATCCCCGATATCCGCAACCCTCGCTTCTCCTATGGTGGAGGCAAGATCGCCAGCGAGCTGCTCGCCCTGCACTATGGAGGACATCGCGGCTTGGAGGTGGTGATCTTCCGGCCCCACAATATCTACGGCCCAGAGATGGGCTTTGAGCATGTGATCCCTGAGATCGTTCAGCGCATCATCAAGCTCAGCGGGGGCCTCAAAGAGAAGCGAATCAAGCTTCCCATCCAGGGAGCGGGTCAGGAGACGCGGGCCTTCTGCTATATCGATGATGGTGCTCGAGGAGCTCTTATCGCTGGAGAGCAGGGGCAGCCTGGGGAGATCTATCACCTGGGTGTTCAGGAGGAGACACGCATCATCGATCTGATCTTAGGCATCGGTGAGGTGTTGGGAGTGGAGCTGGAGATTCAGGCTGGTCCTCTGATGAAGGGGGGCACTCTACGCCGCTGCCCCGACATCCGTAAGCTATGCGCTCTGGGCTATGAGCCTCAGATCTCACTGAAGGAGGGTCTCAGGCGCAGCGTGGAGTGGTATGCCCAACGCTTCCTCAAGGAGAGCCAAGATGCTTGAGCTGCTCTCAGGTCGTCGAGTGGCGGTGACAGGGGCTCAGGGTTTCCTTGGGGGTTATGTATTGGAGGCCCTGGAGGCTCAGGGCGCAGAGCTGATCCCCCTGGCTCAAGAAGAGTACAACCTGCTCGAACAGCAACAGGTCCGGGCTCTCTTTCTGGAACATCGCCCTCAGCTCTTGATCCATCTAGCGGCGGCGGTGGGCGGCATCGGCGCGAACGTCGCCAACCCTGGACGCTTCCTCTATGAGAACGCTCTCATGGGTCTCCTGCTGCTAGAGGAGGCCCGCCAAGCGGACACAGAGCTGCTCCTCATCAGCACGACATGCAGTTACCCCAAAGATGCCCCTCTGCCTCTACGCGAGGAGAGCATCTGGAGCGGCCCTCCTGTGGGAGCTACAGGGCCTTATGGGGTCGCCAAGCGCATGCTTCATGAGGCGATCCTGCACTATGATCGGCAGTACAGCACAGGGGGGAAAGTTCTGATCCTTTCCAACCTCTATGGACCCCGCGATCATTTCGAGGAGGAGAACGCACATGTGATCCCCGCCCTCATCCGTCGCTTCGTTGAAGCTCAGGAGCGTGGCCTCTCTGAGGTGGTCAACTGGGGCACGGGGCAGCCCACGCGAGAGTTTATCCATGTACGCGACGCTGCTCGAGCGATCACCTTAGCGGCGGCTTCTCCAGATCTGGGACCCGCGCCGGTGAACATCGGCACAGGTGTAGAGACCTCGATCGCTGAGCTGACCGAGCTGATCGCCGCCCTGGTGGGTTATCAGGGCTCGCTGCGCTGGGACCACAGCAAGCCAGACGGCCAGCCCCGTCGCTATCTGGAGGTCTCTAAGGCCCGCGCCTTTGGCTTTGAGGCGCAGATTCTCTTGAAAGAGGGCTTGGAGGAGAGCATCCGTTGGTATCGGAGCCAGCGCCCATGAACCTCTTGATCACTGGAGTCAGTGGCTATATGGGGCAGGCTGTCGTCGCACAACTGATGCAGAGGAACCCCTTTAAGCGCATCTTGGGAATCGACAGCGCACCTCCTCAAATGCTGGGTCCGGTTCAATATATCCCGGGAAAGATCTCTGATCCTGAGCTGGATCTGGGGGATCTGCTGGTCATGAACAATATCCAGATCCTCATGCATCTGAGCTACGCTACGCGGCCCAGCGATCCCAGCGACTCTCTGGATGAACTACAGGATGCTCAAGAGTTGATGGGAGTGGCTGAAGCCACTGGAATCAAGCGTCTTATCTTCGCGGGTCGCGATTGGGTCTATGCTTCTCTGGAGAAGCCCTGCGATGAAGAGGCTCCTCTCCTCGACGCCCACTCAGTCAACACCCCTGAGATCTCTACCAAGCTGAAGCTGGAGCAGCTCTTTCGGAAGTTCGCTCAGGAGCAACCTGAGATCGAAGCGGTGATGGTGCGGCTCTGCCACGTCTTGGGGCCAGGGAGCAAACAACCTCTAGATGCGGTGCTGGATTTGCCCTGGATTTTGGGACCGGAGAAGGCAGATCCTCGCGTTCACCTGCTCCATATCGAGGATGCTGCTGAGATCTTTCTCAAGATCGCCGAACAGGAAGAGATCAGGGGCGCGATCAACGCGGCGGGAGTGGAGCCGATCACCCTCTCTTTGGTAGCGGGGATCCTCCAGAAGCGTCTGATTCGGCCCCCGAGCTGGTTGATGCAAGCCCTTACTCGGGGCCTCAAGCGGGCTCGCTTACTGAGCTTTGATCATCAAGCCATCCAGCAGCTTCACCACGGAGTCGGAGTCAGCACAGCGCGCTTGAAGAATGAGCTGAAATTCACTCCCAAATACAGCACCCGACAGACCCTCGCGATGTGGAGGGTTCATTATAAAGAGAGGAAGAGGCGATGAAAAAACGTAGAAAGAGCAAAGCTGCCCGGGCCACCCAAGCCAAGAAAGCTGCCCAGGCTCGTGGTGCTGGGAGCAGCCAGCGTGATCAGGCTCCTGGCAAGGACCTACCTGAAGCGGTGGAGTTCAAGAGACGAGAGGGCAGCCGGGGTGGGCTGCTTACCGGAATGAGAGGAGGCTTCAAGGCAGTAGCAGGAGCAGCAACAAACAAAAAGAAGAACCCCTGGATCGATGCTCTCCTCTGGATTGCAGTGATCCTCGCTGCCATTTATGTGTTCTATAAACGCTTCTAATCGCCCTTGAGCTCGTTTACGGAGAGGTGACTGAGTTCAGCTTGTCCGACGAGAGATATCCAAAAGAGACAGATCCGTTTAAATGGAGAGAACATGTACAAACGCCTGGGTGAAATCCTCCTGGCCGAGGAGGTCATCAACACACATCAACTTCAAGCAGCCCTGGCAGCCTCAGCCCTCTGGGGGCGGAGGGTGGGAGAGATTTTGGTCTCTCGGAGAGAGTGTACAGAGCAACAGATCTTAGAGGCCCTCTCTAAGCAGCTTGGAGTTGAGGCCGCACCCCTCTCAAAGACAGCGACGATCCCAGAACAACTCCTCTCTCTAATCCCTGGAGATTTAGCCCAGGAGCTTCAGGTCCTGCCTTTCTCCTTTAACCAAAGCGAACAGATTTTGGAGATCGCTCTAGCGGATCCAACCGACCAAGATCTTCTAGATGAGCTGCGTTTCCTCACCGGCTTGGAGATTCGCCCTTTTGTGGCTCTGGCCTCTGAGTTGTCCGAGGCGATCAAGCGCTTCTATCAGGAGAGCGTGGGGATCGCTCAAGAGAGAGGGGAACCCTTCACAAGGCAGGAAGGTTTAAGAGGGGATGAGATTGAGGAGGAGCAGACTCTCCCTGAGTTTATCCAAAGAGGGGAGATTGATCCCAACTTTAAGCTGCGCTTGGAGACCTTGGAAAGCAGCGTCAGTGGCATCTATGGCCTCCTCAAAGAGCTGAGCCTGAACCAGGATGTTCTATTGGGTATGCTCTGTGATCGGGGGCTCTTAAATCGACAGCAGTTTGAACGTCGGCTTAAAGAGGCGAAGAGCCGAAAGGAACCCTAAGAGCAAAGCATCTACGCTCATTCTAATGGCCATTCGAACAAAGCCCCTCTGCGATTAGGTGAGAAAATTTGCCTGAGAGGGAGACCTCATCTATATCTTCTGGCCGGATGGTTCCTAGAGATTCGAGCTGAGGAGCGAGGCTCTTGGGGCTCGTTGTGGAGAGCGCAGTGAAGAAGCGACGAGAGCAAACACAGACGCTGGTTCAAGACCTCCCCATCAGCCCTGAAGAGGAGCGTATCTTGAGAATGAGGGCAGGGGCTTGCCTCCTCCCAAATGAGAGGCTGGGCAATAAATTGGATCGGGTCGCTCCTGAGCACCGAGAAGATCTCGCCAATCGCCTCGTGCTCTTGGAGGAGATCGCGCGCCAGGCTCTCCAGTCTGATCAGATCCGAAAAGAGCGGATCATTCAGGCCCTTCTTCAGCGAGAATCTGAACGGCACGATCCTTGAGTCGTCCCCCTTCTTAAAAATCAGCGGTGGTGGGCGAGCTTCATCTCTATTAGGGCTTTACGTGGTTTGGCGGATAACTCCTTGAAATCAAGAACAGCCTGAAGAACAGCTGTATCGGCGACGATCTGGGCTGCTCTTCGTTGCACCTTAAAAGATTTCCTGGGAACATCCTCCAACATGGCAAGTCCGAGCGACATCACTCTACAACCCCCCGTCATTTTAGGAGGAAAGCAGGCGATGAGAACCCCGATTAAAAAGAGATATATCGCCCCTATCTTGATCTTACTGTTGGGGATCGCCTGGGCAGGCGCTCAGCTGGGAGAGATCGAAGGGAAAGTCTTGGACGCTTCTTCGGGGAAGGGGATCGCCAAGGCGAGCTGTAGCGCCGCTGGGCTGCCCGCAGTAAAGACAGATGTTCAGGGCCATTTTCTGTTGCTCAAGATCCCAGCAGGGGTTCAGAAGCTCCGCTGTAAGGCCAGGGGTTATCGTAGTGGTCGCCTGAAGGTGAAGGTAGAGGCAGGGAAACGTGCTCAGATCGAACTCAAACTAAAACCCAAAGGAAAAAAGCAACGACGCTCGAGTAAGTCCAAAATGAAGCAGAAGGCGGTGGGCGCTCTAGGCAGCGGCAGTGGCGTGGTTCATGACCTGGGTGGTTTGGGTACTCGAGGCGGGTTGGGTGTCGGAGGCGCAGGTTTGGGTATCGGAGGCGCAGGTAAGGGTGGTGGGGGCAGCGGTTATAGAAGTCTTGGCAGCGCCAGGAGCAGCAGGAGAGGTTACGCTCAAGGTTTTGGTGGAGGGCGTATCAGGAGCGGTCGCGCTCAGATCGCCGGTCGCGCTGCCCCTAGATATATGATTGCAAGAGAGGTCGCTGCTGGAGACTACAATCGAGAGGAGTATGGCAAGCTCAAGGACAATGACTTTGAGGAGGCCACTAAAAAGCCTCTCTCCACTCTCTCCATCGACGTAGACACCGCCGCTTACAGCAACGTGCGGCGTTTTATCAATGAGAGCAAGTTGCCCCCCAAGGACGCGGTAAAGATAGAGGAGTTCCTCAACTACTTCAGCTACGATTACCCCAACGCCAAGGGCAAGCACCCCTTCTCCATCACCACCGAGGTCTCTATAGCACCTTGGAACCCCAAGCACCGCTTGGTTCACCTGGGACTCCAGGCTCAGAAAATCGACCGGCTCGCTCTACCTCCCAATAACTTGGTCTTTCTACTGGATGTCTCTGGCTCAATGAACAGCCCCGATAAGCTGCCCCTGCTCAAGTCTGCCTTCCGGCTGCTGCTCAAGAACCTTCGTCCAGAGGACCGGGTCGCCATCGTGGTCTATGCAGGCTCCTCCGGTCTGGCCCTGCCCTCTACTCCCATCAAACAATCTGACAAGATCTTCGCCATCCTGGACCAACTTCGAGCGGGGGGCTCCACCGCTGGAGGGGCGGGGATCCAGTTGGCCTATAAGGTCGCCCAAGATAACTTTATCAAGGGAGGCAACAACCGTGTGATTCTGGCTACAGATGGGGATTTCAATGTCGGAGCCAGCAGCGAGGGTGCCCTTGTTCGGCTCATCGAGAAGAAGCGCAAATCTGATATCTTTTTGACCGTTCTGGGCTTTGGTCGCGGGAATTACCAAGCCAAGAAGATGGAGAGTCTAGCGGACAAAGGCAACGGCAATTTCGCCTATATCGACTCTGTCTTAGAGGCTCAAAAGGTCCTCGTAAAAGAGATGGGTGGCACCTTACTCACCGTCGCCAAGGATGTGAAGTTTCAGATCGAGTTTAACCCCAGCCGGGTCAAGGCTTGGCGCTTATTGGGCTATGAAAACCGTATCCTCGCGGCCAAAGATTTTAATGATGACAAGAAGGATGCGGGTGAGCTGGGTGCAGGGCATACGGTCACCGTACTCTACGAGCTGATCCCTGCGGGTTCTCCTGAGCAGATCCCCGGTGTAGACAAGCTGAAGTATCAAAAGAGAGTGAAGACCGCCGCCGCAGAGGGCTCTGGGGAGCTGATGACCGTCAAGCTGCGCTATAAGCCCCCCACAGCCAAAAAGAGCATCTTGATGACCCAAGCTTTGATGGAGCAGGACCTCCCCTTAGAGCGAACCACCAACGCCTTCCGCTTCTCCTCAGCAGTCGCGGAGCTGGCTCTGCTCCTACGAGATTCCAAATACAAAGGCAGCGCCAACTTTGGGGCGCTCATCAAGCGTGCTCGGGAGAGTATGGGCAAAGACCCCAACGGTTACCGTTTTGAGTTCACCAAGCTGGCCGAGAAGGCCAAGCTGCTCAAGAGCCTCAAGAAGTAGCTTTTTACGACAGGCTTCAGTCGAGCGATTCTGAACATCCTCCAAGCACTCCATCCTCGATTTTGCTGGCTCCATCAGCGTTGGCCCTGCTCGATCATCTTTAAAGCCTTCCCCAAGCAATGAACGCTGGGGTGCTTCTCCGCAATAGCGGATACAGCCCGTCAAAATCTCGAAGGGCAGGGGAGCGGGATTCCAAAGAGGTGAAAACGGCCATATAATTTCGTAGAAGCTGAATTACCACAAACAGTTAGACGAAAAGAGATGGCCAACGTCAGGTTCGTACAATTGACGCTGTCTAGCTTTAGCAGCCCCCTTGCTCCTGGGCTCTCTCCTCCTCTGCCTAACCTCCTCAACCAGAGCGCAGCCTTGCTCCAGAGCCCTCAACCAGGGTGGACAGCTTCTCACCCTGGGCCTCTCAGCGCCTCCTTCTCAAGCCTCCGGCGGCCCTCAGCGCTATCCTCGGAATTTCCGAGGATAGCGCTGAGGAGTAGGAGAAAAGGCGCGGGGATCTGGACGATGGTGGAGAGGCGCTCAGGTGAAGGAACACTGCGCTGAGGGGTCAGAGGGCCGCTGGGGGCTAGAGGAGGGCTGAGGCTGGAGAGGAGGTTCTGGGAGCGGTTGGGGAGTTGGAGGAGCCTCCAGGCTCAGGGGCTGATCCGCTTCAGAGAGGCAAGGACCGCCGGAGGTTCAGGATGAGG
This sequence comes from uncultured Nannocystaceae bacterium, assembly GCA_964384025.1. GTDB lineage: Bacteria > Myxococcota_A > Bradymonadia > UBA7976 > UBA1532 > CAYLJJ01. Next base: position 1,024 of record CAYLJJ010000050.1, on the reverse strand, counting down.
AGCTATCCAGCGTAGTCTTGAGTTGAGGGAGCCTCTATCCTTAGCCCTCTAGCAACCCATCCCCGACAGATGGGGAACACTTTGATATTTCAGATCGTGAGGTTCAGAAGGCTGGAGATATTGAGGTCAGAAAGGATTAGAGCAGAATTTAGCTAAAGAGGTTCAATATAGAAAGGGTTTTGAGGGCTTCAATCTGGACAGTTAATCGAACAGCCTTTGGAGAATATTTTTAGGCTAAGAATGGGATAGGAATGCAAACGCGCTCGTTGAGATTTCCGCTTTCATCAACAGGATGATCATATCCTACGTTGCAATCGCACTCAAGATGCGTAGTCATCCGCCAGGCGTATATTGGTACGAATTTGAACCCTCCACCTCTAGTAGGAACTTTTTTCATTGTAAGAACATATTTTTGGTACGTATTAACGGTTTTCAATGTACCGTTTCCGTCACTACAACTGAGCTGAGTGGGGTCTAAATCTGGGCTTAGGATGTCAGAATCTAAAACTCCCTCTATACCCAACGGTGGATTTGCAAATGCAAATGATGATGCTGCTAAAATTACGAACACAATTAACATTTTAATCATGATTCTTCACCAAACGTGTTGTGTTGGAATGTTCGGTTGCACCAATATCCAAGTAGCGTTTAAAAAACAAGAAAAAACTCAATGTTTGTAAAATAAAGGCTCTTCACTCCCTGAAACTCCAGGTTAGGAAATCCAGGGGACGCCGCGTTGAGTGAGGGTTTAGGAGGCCGCCGGAGAAGTTGGAGGCTGGGGATCGTCACGCTGAAGAGGAGTTTCAGAGTTGAAAGGAGGCTAATCGGCTTGAATGAAGAGCGAGGAGGCCCAGGAGAGGAGGTGCTGAGGCTGGGGATCTGGATGGGCGAGGAGAGGTGCTCAGGGAGCCTCAGGACAAGGGGAAGAGGGTGCCCGTCCGCCATGGCGGACGGAGGTGAGAAAGGGTGCTACCCACTGGATACGTATCCACCAAATATCAATAATTACATGAGCATAGCGATG
>CAYLJJ010000049.1:0-46996 GCA_964384025.1 uncultured Nannocystaceae bacterium | reverse complement strand
CGAGGGCTTCAAGTTGGCTAGACCACAAAGCCAACCGGAGCCACAGCTGCTTCGCATTGGCGGAAACGGAACGAGTGGATCGTACGGTGGGACGCTATAGCCGAGTCGAGCTCTTGATCCTCGATGAGTTTGCCTATGTACCGCTCACTCGAGCCGACGCTGAGCTGCTCTTCCGCGTCCTCGGAGAGCGGCATGAGTTACGTCCGATCATAGTGACAACAAATCTTCCATTCAGTGAGTGGACTGCGATGTTTCCAGATCCTCGGCTATGTCGAGCGCTGGTAGATCGTCTGACTCACCGCGCACACATCATCGATACAGGGAAGAAGTCGATACGGCTCGAAGAGATGTTGAGAAGAAATCAAAGGAGATAGAGAGCTCGAAGGCATCCCCTCAAGCTCGACTCAAAGCAAGAGGGCCAGAAAGCCCTTATTCGGTCGTCATGAAGGCGGCGAAAACCGCTCAGGAGGTGGGGCCAAAATTCGGGATCAAGTGGGGCCAAAATAAGTTGTCATTCCTACTGTGTGAACCAAAGAGTTCGATCTCGATAAAGGTATGTAGGAGGAGTCACGGATCGTCCCAACAGTCACCATCTTGGCAGGGTGGGTGCAGTCGGGCCAGTTGCCGGGGCCAGTGATCACCCCCGAGAACTCGCGAACATAGCGACTGGTTTGGACTGACTGCTCAGATTCACCTTGAAGATGTTACCCACGTCCAGGTGAGTGGAGGGGGCGGTGGTGTGGATGCCTATCCAGATATCGTTCAATCTCTCCGGTTGAAAGACAAGCTCCCATTAAGAGCGCGGCGAAGATCCAATGCATACTCAGCTTCCAATATGTGATGAGGTCTCGGATCCCAGCGAAAAGCTCAGGGCTGCTCCAATCTCCTCATTAGAGATGAGCGAGTCGCTGACGAAGAAGCTCGCTTTTTCTCAGGACACCAACGCCTGCTGTTGAAGATCAAGCTCATAGATCAGATGGCGCAACCGCAGTCGGATTTGAGCCCCCCCGCTCTCCTTAAGAGCATGTCTCAGCTTAGGGCGTAGGTCTTGAGGAGGAGACCAAGCATAGGCGTAGCCGTGGAAACTGATGAGCTGCTCAAAGATCCCCTCCCACTCCTCCTCGCTGGGCTTGTTGAGGTGGAGCGTGTTGAGGGCTTTCTGTGGAAACTCAGGGGCCTCTTCAGCCAAGCGCCTGAAGATCTCCTCTGTGGCCGCAAAAATAGGCAGGAGCAGGGGCTTGGCGGGAACACACCACTCCCAAAGAGCAGCGTAGCCCCGGCTGCGGAGATTGCGAGAGAGTAGGGTGATCGACTCCAACTCATCAAAGAGCAACACCCAACCCTTAAAGCCCATCATCTTTAGGAGCTGAGCGATCCCCTCAAAAAGCTGCATAAAAGGAGTGAAGCCTCGGCATGTGAGCAAGTCTCCCTTCTGTCGAGGAACCTCACGAAACCTAAGGCCGCTGCGCAGGAAGTAACCGATGCTCTCTCCGTGCCAGCTGCGCTGGAGCCAATCTTCAACGCGCAGCTCATACTCCTGAGCCATCGGCTTGAGCGTGCTTAAATCGGAGGGATGGCGCGCGATGGCGCTGAGGATCGAGCGATAGCGATAGGGCAGAATCTTAGGGAGCAGAGCATCTACAGCCTTGGGCTCCAGCCCCTGAATATAGTGCCGAAAAGCCCCCAAGAAGCCCTCAGGTTCGCCAGGAAGGTGCAGGCTCTGGAGCAATCCTCGGTGAACATTCTGGGCTCGATAGAGAGGGAATGCGCGGGGATCAAGCTGGAGACTGCTGGTGGCGAAGCCCTGAGCTTGAGCCAGGGACTTTAGATAGGCCAACGCATGAGATTTCCCCTCCCCATAGTCGGCGCGAAGCAGCAGGTGCCCTCGCTCCAAGGTGGCCTTTAAAGCAGCCTCCATACGCCCTTGTCCCAGGGTGAGTCGCTCGATGGTAAACGCATCAAAGAGACCATCTCGGAGACGTTCTATTGCCATCCGAGCCCTAAAGGGGGAGATCTTCATCAGCTGTCCCAGGAGGTGGCTTCAAGGCTCTGACGCTCTCGATCCAGATCATCCTTGCTCTCTAAGAGCTGTGCGTCCAACCCGCCCTCGCTGAGATCTTCACCCTGCTCGATGATGTCCAGGGCTCGAACAAGCTGTCGGATAAAGAGCCGCACCTCGCTGAGCAGCCCCATCTGCTCCTGCTCCCTGAGCACTTGCCGGATGATCCCATCGTCCTGCTCTTGATCTTCCCACTGAAAAGCTTGTTGATGAAGGCTGATCAGCCGACGACCCAGCTCCAGAAACTCCTCTTTCTTGAGAGGGGTACGGTGAAGATCGATGAGGACACCGCGGTAGTTCAGCCGCCTCTGATTCCCCAGGCTGCGTACCCGGCTCCAGAGAGCATCATAGGCTTTAAAACCCTTATCATGGCTGAGCATATCGGGGATGGTGGAGAAGAAGATGTGGAGATAACCGGAGTGGTCAGCGTTGTCGATGAGGAGGCGAACATTTTCATAGGCGCCATTACGAGCATTGGCTCGCATCGTAAAGAGCATCTCCAGCTCATCAAAGAGACAAATCAGCCCCTTGTGGCCCATGTAGCGCAGCGCGGCGATGACGGAGTTGAGGAAGCGTCGGCTGTTGCTCTTATTGAGGTTCTCAAAGATCTGAAACCCCTTGAGATCGCGCTTAAGGAGTCGCCCTCCCTGCATCCAGCGGCTCAAGATATCGCGCTGTCGATCACGGCTGGCGGCGCTCTCTCCTTCAGCCAGCGGGGAGAGCTGGAGGCGGATCTGAGACAGGAGAGCGTTGCTCAGGTTGATGTCCAGATTTGAAACCTCCTTGAGCTGGGTCCTGAGCAGCTCTAAGCGCTCCTCATCCAAGGGCCGCTCAAGCTTTTTCTTCTTGGATCTCTTGAGCGGGACCAGCCAGGATTCTTGCTCACGCTGTACCCACTCCTCGACGATAGCGCTGAAACCCTGCGCGCCTCCAGGTACTGAGAGCGTCTGGAGCAGCGCCTGAAGGACCTGCTCAAACTTATGGATGGAGAGATCTCGGTTGAGGGTGATAAAGGCGACCGCGAAACCCTGATCAAAGGCGAGCCGCTGGATGAGGTTCATAAAGTGGGTCTTGCCATCCCCATAGTTGCCGCAGATAAAGCGAACCTTGGAGCCCCCCTCTCCGATATAGGAGCTGAGATCATCCTCGATCACCTTTAACCAGCGCGCTCGACCCACGTTGAAGTGAGCTATCTGTTCGCTGGGGACGCTGCCTTTACGAAGCGCTTCGATGATCTTGCGAGCTTGGAAGAGACTCAGTGTGCTCACAACATGGACCTCATAAAGCTGATCGAGCTGGTCTGTCGCCGCTCTCCCTGAAAGTCCATCAGGGGCAGAGCGAAGTTTCTCCCTGGGCGCAGGCTCATGCTATAGCCCGAGGCTGTTTCCTTGACCCCAGATTGAGCAAGGCGCCAAAGATCTACTGCGAAGGCATCTACAGGATAGCCTCGGAAGCTGTGCTTCTCTAGATCCTCAAAGAAGCGCTTACTCTGTCGTTTGAGAACCAACTGAAGATAGAACTCACGGATCGGCACCGAAGCACCCGAGTCTGGCGTAGCACAGAGCCCGCTATAGACCTCAAAGAGCTCCTCAATAAAGGCTTGGGGGTCGAGGCTACGCCCGTAGAGCTGCTTCCTAAGACGCAGCAGAAGCTTGATGATGCGTCGAGGATCCACAGACTTAAGAAGCTCTTTGTTGATTTGGGTCCTGCGCTTCTGGAAATCAACTCGCCCTGAAATACCTGGGAGACTCTGAAATTTGGGGAAGTCGATCTGCAACTCCAACCCTGACAGCTCTGCCAGACGCTTCAGCTCCTGGATAAACTCGCGACGGTAGAGATCGATGGAGCGCTCTGCCTGCTCTTGTAGCATGCTCAGAAGAGCCAGAGCTTCTTTCAGCTCAGGATCTCCTTGGGACTTTTTATAATCTCGAGACTGAAGCAGCTCGCTCAGAGCAAAAAAGTCCTCCTTTTCAGCAGCTCTAACACACTGTTTGAGGAATGATTCATTCTTTAGGCGACGTTTCAACTCTACAGAGTAGGGTTTGCTTATATGCTTTAGTTGAGATGCCAATATCTCATAATCTAGTGTTTGTTCTTCCATCTCAAATGCTGCCTTCCTTAGATTATAGTTAAAATTTATTTACCATAATTTAAAGGATACCGGAACTTGTTTTATCAATAAAAAGGCCCTAGAGGTTCGCAGATCCGGCCAAGACAAAAGTGAGCATACGGCTGTACACCTATGATTTGGCCTGTATTGTGTGAAGATCTCGCTGAGTTGATCGCTCTTGCCTCTATCCTCGACCCAGTTGCTCGCCACCAAGGTGCTGTTCTCCTTACTGAGAGGTCCAAAATCCAAAGAAAGACCACAGCAGTTGACCTCCGTCTACGCTATCTCACCCATCCGTTTCTACTTGCTCATCTCGCTTCGATCCACGCTGCTGTTATCGCTAAAGAGCCCAAAGCGAATTCGCCAATCAGGCTTGAGAGCATACTCAAGACCCAGGTTCGAGTGAGCGTTCGGTGTTGTGCGCTGGCGCTCAGGCTCAGCAAAGCCTGCTGGATTGTGGTAGCTCTCTGCGCTCACCGATGAGATAGGGTTGCCGACGATCTCGAGCTTAAAGCGAACCGGGCGTGAGGAGCAGGAGGAGAGTTGACATCAACGAAAGTCGTAGCGTAAGCCCATCCCAACCGAGTAGACAGGGTTACGAAAGCCGCTGCTGTTGTTACGATAGCGCACATAATAGAAGCCCTCATCTTCATTGAGGAACTCCTCCACTTCTTCCTGCTGCTTGGTGGCTTCCTGAGCCACCGGCAGATGGATATCTCCCTGAAGTGTAAAGTGAAATTTCCCCATTGGGAAGTCCAATCCCATCAGAGGGTGAAGAGCGAGGCTGTGGGGCTTCTCTTTGACAAGGGTGGATTGAAAATCGCTGTCACTCTTGCTGATCTCCTGCCCCATCGCTCCCACGCTGATGAGCAACTTTCCCTCCAGGCTGCTCTTGATCTCTCCATTGGTGAAATCAAAGCCAAAGCCCAGATAGGGATGCACCGAGCGGAATTTCCAAACCCCTCGCATCTCTGTTTGGAACTGTAAGAGGGACCACTCCAGCTTAGGGCCTGCGGTGTATTCATAGCTCCCATCGACAGGGATTCCGGTAGAGGTGTCCTGAAAAGCACCCTTTTTACCCTTGGCGAGAGAGAGCTCTCCATCGGCCTTAGAGAAGCCCGCAGAGACCAGGAGCTCTGGGCGCCCTCCCCGAGCCTTCATCAGGCGGTAGCGCAGCTGCCCTCCCAGGACAAAGTGTCCCGCCTCGATATCCATACCGCTGAGGCTCTGAGAGAAGTTGGGGATAAAGTCAAGGCGCAACCCAGCGTCCATCTTCTTGTTGATCGCCAAGCGAGCATTGAGCCCTAAGGCAGGCATCGGCACCACATCTGGGGTTTTTGTATCCAAGCCCAGGAAGGTTGCCCCGTAGCTCACATCTTGAAACTGAGCATAGATGTCACTTTTGAAATTAAGGCCCAAGCTGAACTGCTTGAACTTCTTCAACTCCATCCCTGCCGCCGCTGGTTGGGTAGCCATCAACATGGGCAGGCGCGAGGAGAGGTGGACCGGACCATTAAAGAGGATCAGGAAAGTGTCATTGAGGGCCAAGTTGGCCGCTTCCTCGCCTTCAGATTGAGCCTGGGCGGCTCCAAAGGAGAGGAGGAGAAGGAGAAGGCTGCGCCTGAGCATGGGGTCCCCTTTTGAGTCTATGAGTAGAGCCTGACCCAGCTTGGGTTCCCCTGTTGAGTCAAGCGCCATTGCATCATCCACTTGCACTTTGAATCATCTAGATCTACGGCGCAATAGCGGTCAAGGCTTGGTCGTCGCAGAAGCCCTAAAGATCACTCTGATAGATCTGGAAAATATACACTTGAATCTATCCCATGTATTTTCTGGTATCTCTTCATCGCTTCCACAAGCGTCACTGTGAGCTTAGGTTTCTTCTGTGAGAGATCGTGCTGCTCTTTTGGATCTGCGATAAGATCATAGAGTTCCACCGCGCCTCGGGTGGGGAAGACCATCAATTTATAAGAGCCACGCACCAGCGCAGCGTTAAAGGTCGCGGAGGATGTATCTGCGATCTGCTCAAAATAGATATCTGAAGGTCCGCGTTTCGATTCTATTGCAAGCCCCTGAACTCTCCCCAGCAAAGAAGCACCGCATGAGAATGAAGCGTAGTCACCGATACCTGCCATATCGAAGATCGTTGGAAAGAGATCAAGCACAGCGGTTGGAGAATTAATCCTTTGGCTCTTCACTTTTGAACCCCAGATGATCAGAGGAACATGGCTTTCCTCAAGGTAGAGGCTCATTCCATGATAACGCTGGCCATGCTCTCTAAAAGCGTGGCCATGATCTGCTGTTAAAATAAGATATGTTTTATTTTTTCTTGATGGGTTCATTACAAAGCGAATCAGTCGATCAAGCTCACTGTCTACGAAATAGATTGCAGAATCATACCTGTCGACCTTCTTTTTTCCAAAATATTTAGGTTTTGGCCCCCTATGATAACTCTGATGTGGTTCAAGGAGATGTGTCCAGACAAATTTAGGTCTTTTGATATAAGGATCACTCACTGTCGCGATAACACGATCTATCTGTAATGGTGCTGCGTAGTTGCGGACTCTCCACCACTCTTGTGGGCTTCGATCAATCACCTCAAAACCATGAAGCGCGTTGTCCCTCTCTGAGAAAGTTCGACGCGCGACCACGATCGCCGTGGTGTGATATCCCGCAGCGTTCAAGGCACTCGCCATCGTCTCCTGCCCAGGCGCGAGGCTCATACTCCATTTTCGTGCTGGAGGCGCCTCATAGAGTGAGGGGTGGACCCCGGTAAAGAGTGCTCCAAAGGTCTGCCTTGTGGAGGTTGCAGGTGTGTATGCGCGCGAGAAAACAGCCCCTTTCCTCGCCCACTTTGCTAAATTTGGTGTGGTCCTGCGTTTATATCCACTGAGCGTTATATGATCCCAGCGCATCGCATCTACAGTCACAAGGATGATATTTGGGGCATCTTCATCAACTTGTGGCATCATGCTTAGGGCCGTTGGAGCAACGCCAGGATGACATGTAGCCCCCGTTTTGGGTACCTGCATCCTCGCTGAGATCCCTGAGGTTTGATATCGCAAGGCTTCAAAGAGATGAGTCGACGGTGCGCTCCGGAGCGTCGCATTCCAAGTTTCAGCCCCCTTTGCAAAGCAGCCTCCAACCGCAGCAAACAATACAAGCCATGAGAACATCGTGATCAGTCGCCCTACACGGCCCAGGTCACGCCAGAGGAGCAAGCCAAGCCAAGTAGCCAAGAACACGACGAGCGGCCAAAGAAAACGCGCGGGGTACAACGCATCAAAGATTTCATCATTTAGGCGCGCCATGCTCACGCCCCAAAGGAGACCCACCACGATCATAAACAGCGCTGTAGCGCGAGCATTGAGAGCGCGACCTTTGCGCCAACGCCCGAATAAAGACTGGATTGTTCCCCATAAAATGAGCGTGATAAGAGGCGCGCTTAACGAGAGCGCGATCCATTGAACATCTGCTGACACAAAGAGCATTTTAAAGAGGTATCTAAGGCCCAGCATTACCAGGCTCCCGAACACAACCGTCAAGAACGCCGACAGCAGCCTTTGGCTCCAAATGCTCCAAAAACGCTGCATCCAAACATGTTGCGCAAGCCAGGCTCCAATTGTCGAAATCATCAGCGCAAAAAGCGCAACGGGGAGTGCATAACTTCCGACCAAGCCAAAGGCGTAGAAACCTGGAATGCTATGTTGAGTCAGCGCAACCCCCTCTACGCTCACCCAGATAAGTGCGCCTACAGAAGCCCCTAAGGCCGCTGTCATGAAGGGGATCTGTAGGTCAGAAGTTTTGCTCAAAGCGCGATCCTGCTTTTTTTCAAAGATTTGCTGGTCCTCAACAGTCCGGTCAGTTTTTATAAACTCTTGAAATCATTGAGATCTGGTTCAGAAGCCTCAGCAGTTTATGCTAATAGTTTCAATAGGTTACGTCAGTGGACTTGTTGCTTCCTCAAAAAGTATCTGGACTGTTGTGGTTTTAGAAATGAGTCATAAACATGAGAGCCCGAGTCCCCTCAACCTCTCCAACCCCCAGCGAGATCTCCGACTCGCTGTAGCCCAATCCATAACCGAGCGCCGCGCCCACCGCAGGCGAGAGAAAGAGTGCGCTGAGGCTATAGTTTGGAGACTGTGAGAGGATGCCGATCCCGCTTATAAGACCGATAGATGCACCAGCCCAAGCCCAGCCATCGGAGCCCTCTGTCTTTGTAAGGCTCGTGTAGCTCATAAGTCCTCCGATCGCGCCAGGGATAATCCCCAGGAAACCTCCAAGCAGAGTCGTGCCAATTGAGTCCCAGCCATCCGAATCGCTGATAGCTGCTCCAATGAATGCACCTGCAATGCCTCCAGCAGCGCTGCCAACAGTAGCTGAAGCACCTCCACCGAGGTAATGCCAGCCTTCAAAAGGCTCTAGAGAATCCGAATTGTTTGGAGATGCAGCTAAAAGTAGCAATGTAAAGAGTTTTGGAAGCAACATAAGAATTATCCCAGTTAAAGTAACTAAATTATTTGTCGCCAAGATTATCAGATTCTCGCGATTTATAAAATAAAATCCATGTGATTTTCATGATCTATGAATCATTATAACTTACTGCTGCCTATTGATGCTATTGAATCTAAAACCGGTTAAAATGGAAAGCACTTTGTTGCTCTACATGATGAGAGCATCAACATGATTAAGTGGTCTTTTGAATAGAGGAAGAGCTGAAAGGAGTTGGACTTTGCCAGATCTCTATTGCATCCCAGCGTCAAGAGCACCAAGATGCTTGTGAATGGTTGGAGATCAGATGTGACAGTATCTGGGAGAGTCGCCACAGCGTTGAGAGATGCAGCGAAAGATTACCGTGATGGGCTAAGGAGCCTCTTACGCTGCCCTCGGGAGATCTGGATCGCCTACGCGGTCAAGGTGATGGAGAGCTTGGCCTATTTTGCTTCGGTCCTGATCCTTATGGCCTTTCTGACACAGGATATGGGCCTGTCGGATGAGATGGCGGGTACGATCTTTGGGGTTTGGTCCGCCTCGATGTCCTTCTTTATGCTCTTTGTCGGCTTCGTGGCTGACAGCATGGGCATTCGTAAAGCGCTCACCCTGGGGCTCTTTATTGCTCTGCTGGGGCGTGTCGCCATCTCGACCACTACAGAGCCTTGGGTTGTCTATCCTGGCTTGTTTCTTCTCTCGGTGGGTTTTGCCTATATGATCCCGCTGCTCGCGGCGGCGGTGAAGCTGTTCAGCACCAAACGCGCTCAGAAATACGCCTTCTCCTGGTACTACGTGGTGATGAACATCGGCGCCTTCTTCGCGGGTATCAGCCGCGACTGGCTACGAGAGACCTTCACCGAACCGATCTCCCTCTCCGTCGCTGGACTCGATCTCACGATCCGCCCGCTGCAAATCATCTTCTCGGTGGCGGTAATCGCGACGCTGTTCTCCATCCTGCTTGTGCTGTTTTTCATCCGTGAGGAGATCCCTGCTGAAGAGTTGGCAGATGGTGACGAGGAGGCGGCGGTTGAGGCTGCTGAAGCGCAGAGAAAGAACCAGAATAAGAGCGCTCTGATGGTGATGAGGGAGGTTATAGCGGAGCGTAGCTTCTGGATTTTCATCGCTTTCATCGGCTTATTGGTTCTAGTGAAGATGATTTTTCAGTATAATCACTCCCTCTATCCTCTTTATATGGAGCGTATTGGCTTCGATGAGTGGATGGGTACTCTCTACGCCATCAATCCGCTGATCATCATCTTTCTGGTGCCGGTGATGACAGCATTGACCAGCAATATGCGTGCTTATGTAGCCATCACCCTTGGTGCCTTTATCGCGGCCAGTTCGGTGTTCTTCATGGGCTTTGGAGAGTCGATAGCCCTCATCGTTATGTTTCAGGTTGTCCTCTCCATCGGTGAAGCGATCTACTCACCACGGATCTACGAATATACCGCCAGTGTGGCTCCGGCGGGCAAAGAGTCGAGTTATATGGCCTATTCGAAGGCGCCGATGTTCTTTGCTAAGGTCGCCGCTGGTCCTCTATCGGGGATTCTACTCGCCCAGCTCTGCGCTGAAGGCTCCACCGCCGCGACCCGAAATACAGAGCTGATGTGGATCCTGGTGGGCGCTTCTACTATGATCAGTCCGGTGGCGCTCCTCCTGTTGCGGCGGTGGTTGGATGTAGAGAAGGTACCTGAGCGTTCTACAGAAAGGCCTGAACAAGCCCCCCAAGACTCACCTCAATCAACCGTACAATAAGAAACCGATAAAGTTTTTCTAAATAGGACCAAATTCAGCCGGAATCGACTTCTCTCTGGCTCAAAAGGACTGCCGAAAATGGTTAAAGCATGGCAATTGTTTCTTCTTTTCCTCATCCTCCCTCTCTTGATCACATGCAGCTCAGATGATGACGATGACAACGGGGGCAAAGGGTGCAGCGGCACCTGCGATCGTCGTGTAGAGCTTTGTGATGATGAGAAGGAGAGCTGTGAAGCTCGATGTGAGGAGAACCGCGAGGGCAAGAGCGCTGAGTCTATCGCTGCGGTAGAGCGCTGCGTCGATGAGATCACCGCCTGTGAACAGTGGCGCGATTGTGTCTCCCTCTTAGAGGAAGCAGAGAGTCCAGGCGGGGACACGGGCGGAGGCGCTGGGAGCGGAGATGTCGAGGTGTGCCAACCAGAAGGAGGTCCTTGGCTGTGCTGCCACTGCCGTTGGACGGGCTGTAACTCTCAGTCAGCGACCATCTCACGGACAGATGGCCCTGATGGACCGGCTCAGCCGATCGAAGATTGCTGTGCGGCTTGTGCTGCAGGACCAGGGCCTTTTGACAGCGGCTGTGCGGTCGTATCCGCGGCGGGCAGCGAGGAGTGTGGCTAAACCACAAGAGAGAGGAGCCCTTTAAGCAGGAGGTTTCGCCGATCCAGGGAGCGGCCCGCCTTCAGGACCACTGTAGCAGCTCAGGCTCAGCCAGCTCATGAAGCGCGGTGAGAGAGGCCCTTAGGCGGCGCCCATCAAGGCTCTAGAAGGCTCTCCATAGGGGGGCAAGCGCAGCTTAGATTGCGATCTCCCCAAGCGTTGTCGATCCGCCCTACCGGAGGCCAATACTTTCGCTGGCGTAGCTCAGCGAGAGGGTAAGCTCCCTGACTGCGAGGGTAGCGGCGCTCCCAGAGATCTGCGCTGACCGCCTCAGCGGTGTGAGGGGCGTAGCGTAGAGGGCTCTCAGCCGCGCTCAGCTCGCCCCGCTCGATGGCGTAGATCTCCTCACGGATCTGGATCATCGCCTCGCAGAAGCGATCCAGCTCCGCCTTAGACTCGCTCTCGGTGGGTTCGACCATCAGGGTCCCCGGCACAGGGAAGGACATAGTCGGGGCATGAAAACCAAAGTCCATGAGACGCTTGGCGATGTCATCCACTTGGAGCCCTAAGCTCTGAAATCCACGACAGTCCAAAATAAACTCGTGAGCCACGCGCCCTGAAGTTCCAGTGTAGAGTAGGGGGTAATGCTCCTTTAGGCGGGTAGCCATATAGTTGGCGTTGAGGATGGCATAACGCGCACTCTCTCTGAGGCCCTCCGCGCCCATCATAGATATGTAGAGAGAGGAGATGGGCAGAATCGAGGGGCTGCCATAGGGCGCCGCAGCTACTGGCTGGATCGCTTGCTCTCCGCCACAGTCGCTCAAGGGGTGCCCTGGCAGGAAGGGGATCAGGTGGGCGGCTACCGCCACAGGACCAACGCCAGGTCCTCCTCCACCGTGGGGGATGGCAAAGGTCTTATGTAGGTTTAGATGACAAACATCAGCGCCCATCTCTCCAGGCCGACAGAGACCAAGCTGGGCGTTCATATTGGCCCCATCCAGGTAGATCTGCCCTCCCTGCGCATGCACAATCTGAGAGATCTCCAAGATCCCCTCCTCAAAAACCCCATGGGTCGAGGGGTAGGTGACCATCAGGGCGGCCAAGCGAGGACCGGCGCGCTCTGCCTTGGCCCTCAGATCCTGAAGATCGATATTGCCCTCTTGATCACACTTGACCTCGACCACCTTCATCCCTGCCATGATCGCGCTGGCGGGGTTGGTGCCATGCGCCGAGCTGGGAATCAGGCAGATCTCCCGCTGCTCTTCCCCTCGGCTCCGGTGCCAAGCGCGGATCATCATCAAGCCCGTGAACTCTCCCTGAGAGCCCGCGTTGGGTTGGAAGCTGACCGCCTCAAAGCCGCTGATCTCCGCCAGCCAAGCGCCTAACTCCTCCATCATCTCTAGATAGCCCTGGGCCTGCGCTGGAGGAGCAAAGGGGTGTAGATCAGTCAGCTCGGGCCAGGAGAGGGGGAGCATCTCTGTGCTGGCGTTGAGCTTCATGGTGCAGGAACCCAAGGGGATCATGCTCTGGGCCAGAGAGATATCCTTACCCTGAAGTTGGAAGATATAACGCAGCAGCTCGGTCTCGCTGTGGTAGCGGTTAAAGACTGGGTGCTGCATAAATGGGCTCTGTCGCTGAAACTCAGCCGGGATCTTCAGCTCCTCGATCAGCTCTCTCGCTTCAAAGTCAGGATCACCAAAGAGCCCAAAGAGCGTATCCAACAGGGGCAGATCACAGGTCTCGTCCAGGGTGATACCAACATATCCATCTGGGTAGCGTCGCAGGTTAAGGCCCTGCTCCTCCGCTCGCAGGTGAAGCTTCTCTGGATCGGGATGAGGGATCTTGAGAGTGTCAAAGGCGGGCAGTTCCTCTAGAGCGTAGCCCAGACGCTTGAGCCCCCGCTCTAGAGCCCTTCGCAGTCTATAGATTCGCGCTGCGATCCTCTGAAGGCCTTCGGGGCCGTGATAGATCCCATAGAAGCTGGCCATGATCGCCAAGAGAACCTGGGCTGTGCAGATGTTGCTGGTGGCGCGATCTCGGCGAATATGCTGCTCTCGGGTCTGGAGCGCCAAGCGATAAGCAGGCTGTCCTTCGCGGTCCTTGGAGACGCCGATGATGCGGCCGGGCATCTGCCGCTTATAGCGAGTATGACAGCTCATAAAGCCGGCATGAGGGCCACCATAGCCCAGGGGCAGGCCGAAGCGCTGAACAGAGCCCACGACGATATCAGCGCCAAACTCTCCAGGAGGCTTGAGGAGGCTGAGGGCTAGAAGATCAGCGGCCACCACCGCCAGAGCGCCTGCCTTATGCAGTTTCTGGATGAGGGGAGCATAATCCAGAAGTTGTCCCTCTGTGTCAGGATATTGCAAGAGAGCACCAGAGAGATCTGGGCCGATCTTCAAGCTGGACAGCGCTCCCACCTCAAGCTGCACCCCGATGGGTTCTGCGCGGCCACGGATCACCGCGATGGTTTGGGGATGGCAGCTCTCTGCAACAAAGAAACGGGGGCGACGTTTGCGGCTGATGGTTCGACACATCGCCATCGCTTCAGCGGCGGCGGTGGCCTCATCTAAGAGGGAGGCGTTGGCCAAAGGGAGAGCTGTGAGATCCACCACCATCGTTTGGAAATTGAGGAGAGCTTCCAGACGCCCCTGAGAGATCTCCGCCTGATAGGGAGTATATTGGGTGTACCAACCCGGATTCTCCAAGATGTTGCGTTGAATAACAGCAGGGGTCAAAGAGGGGCTGTAGCCCAGACCGATGAGGGAACGATGGATCTTGTTCTTAGCCAGAAGCTTCTTAAGCCGCGCCAGCGCCGACGTTTCTCCCAGCGCAGGAGGCAGCGAGAGGGGCCGTTGGAGTTGGATCTGGGAGGGGATGATCTCCTGGATAAGCTGTTTTAGCGTAGAGCAGGAGAGGGCCTCTAACATCTCCCTACACCCTTTAGGATCAGGACCCAGGTGGCGAGGGCTGAAGGAGTCAAGGGGGGCTGAGGGGAACCCTTGGGACATCTGAACGCTCCAGGCAGCTAAAGAAGCAGATATTCTAGCAAACATGCTTTTGTTTGAGGAGATCTACGCACACGCTAAAAGTCTCTATTTTTAATTCCCATGGGCTTACAAACAACTTAAATCACAGAATCTTGGGAGTCGTAAATCCAGCTGATTGGAGCAAGAGAAATAGGGAGATAAGGGTAGAATATTTAACTATTTATGAATTCCGATTTCAGAGTAAAGGCTTTTTTGCTGAGATCAGGTTAGACTCCTCTTCGGAACTATTCATAGGAGACAATGAATGAAATTTCTCGTTTTAATCACCCTTTTTCTGATCTCGCTGGGTGCAGCCCAGGCGCAGGATGAGTTAAGCGTGACTGCAATCCCCTGGGTCCAAGAGAACCCAGAGATTCCTCATCCAGCAGTCAACGCACGCAAAACCGCCCTCCAGGCCATCGCTGAGGGGGGCTCTTGTGAAAATTCCTATCGTTACCAATGGGATATCAATGGAGATGGCGATTGGGATGATCCTGAGGAGCAGGTCAGAGATGTCAACGGCAACGGCTTCTTTGCTGTTCTACACCTTGATGTTCAATACCCAGACTCTCCAGGAGACCGGCTCTACTATCCCAAGGTAAAGGTGAGCTGTGGCGAGGAGGAGGCTACAGCGGTGATGCCGCTGCAGATCCGTGTGGATCGCATCTGCCCTATATCAGGTGACAATTACAATCCCGACTGCCAAGGAGAGCAGAATCTCTCGTTGACACGACAGATTCACTCCAATCGCGCCGTGGATCGCGCCCTCTGGTGGATGTTCCGCCAATTCGGCCACAGAGCAGATGATGGCCTGGGACACGATGTTCATACCTGCTGGAACGCTGAGACCCACCCACTCCTGGCGACAGGACACAGCCTCAACGCCTTCCTAAGGAGAGGGCATGGTCATGGCCCAAATCGGGATGCTGATCCCTACTATCGCCATCTGACCCAGTGTAGTCTGCACGCTCTGCTCTCTAACCTTTCTCAAACCAATGTTAGCTTCGATGGAGACAGTGAATTTGGAGTCCCTGGTAAGAGCCTCACGTACAGTGGAACATTATTCTCAGATAGTTACGTTACAAGTTACGTGTCTACAGCCTGGATTGAGCCTTTCTCTCAATTTGGAAACCCAGATTATGAATCTCCTGTAGGTAATAGCGGTGTATTTGGTCATACATTAAAAAACATTGGTCAAGATCTATCTGATGAGTTGGTTCGTTGTCAGGGCAGCAATGGTTGGTGGGGTTACAACTGTGGAAGTAACCAAACAGATTGCTCCACAAATGGTTGGGCTCCAGAAGCGCTGCGCCTGCTCCATAGAAAGCTGAGTTCCGAAACATATGACTTTGCCAAAGATAAACAGAGGAATATGCTTGATGGGCATGCTGACAGTAGAGGTTGCTACTATAGTGGTTGGAGACGAGAGCTTGCGGGCAACGGTTTGGTGGGCTATGGCTGGACTGAAAATGAGATCTATGATCCCGACAACGCCAATATAGCTGGGCTCCTAAGCGCCGTAGAGGCGATCCATCCTCGGAGCCATGGGCTCTATTATATCTATGCTGCGACCAAGGGCTTGCGCGCCTTTTCGCCTGAGATCCGTTATTGGTCCGACGGCACTGACTGGAATGCCAGCTACACTGACTGGCTGCTCAACCGTCTCTATGCCAACGAAAGCGACTACGGTCGTTGGGCTTGGTATGCGCAAGGAGGCTCTTTCCCTTGGGGCAATCGGATGGGCACTGTAAGTCGTACCGCTATGGTCACTCAAATCCTCCAGACTTGGTTGGAGGCGATCGCTTATCCCCGCGCTTTTCCGGAGCTGGCCAGCCCAGGTACGGAGATCACCATCGATCACTCCTGGTCCTATGTCCTCGATCCAGAAGCCGAGATTGTCCTCTACCAATGGAATGTCTTCAACTATCCCGAGGGCTTGGATCTCAATGGGGATGGAGACTTTGATGATGAGGGGGAGTTACCCCCTGAAGATCTAAATGGAGATGGCCTGATCTCTTTCGAGGAGATCGTCTGGGACTTTGAGACTGATGATCTCAATGAGCGCTTCCATTTCGCCTATGATGAGGATCTGGACTGGGGCGAGATCAGCCGCCATAAGGTAACCTTGGCGGTCACCGACAATCGAGGTCGTGTAGTCTATGATGATGACGCGGTTGAGATTCAGATCTCCCTGATCAACCACTCCCCCGTTATTCAAGCTCACCCTGAAGGCCGCGATGTGGTCTATCGTGGCTATATCGGTACTGAGGTGATCATCGATCCCCGCGCTACCTTTGATCCCGACAGCGAACAAAACCTTTTCCCAGGCGACGAGGAGCGCCCCGAAGGTATCCAAGATCGAGTCACTTCTCTACATATGGATCTCAACTTCGACGGCCTCTTTACAGAGGATGAAAATGTGTTGGAGACGCCCGCGCGCCTGATCCTGCAAGAGGGGATGGCGATTGGAGATCTCATCGCGGTACCGATCCGGGCTTGTGATGATGGTCAGTGGAACGGTGAGTGTTTTGATGGCATCGACGCCGACGATTGCTCTCTGTGCGCCTATGGCTCTGCGGTGATCATGCTGATCCGCAATACTACACCGCCCAACGTCGACATCGGCACCTGTGATCCGATCACGCAGGAGTGTGATCCCTATGAGAGTGATGGAGGACCGGTTCAGTTTGACCTGGGTGACAGCTATGATCCTGAGGGGGTCTTTGGGCTCTACTTCTGGTATGAGGTGGTGCAAGGAGATGGCCATTTTGAGGTCGCTCCTGAGTATGAGGGCAACCCCAACGATATGGGCCCCAACGCCATCTATCATCCCGATCCTGATGGAGCTCGTATCGACGAAGTTTTGGTCACAGTGACCGATCATGGCGGGCTCAACTCTGAGGAGATCATCGAGGTGACGGTGCCCAACTTGCCTCCCGAGATTATCGAAGCCCATATCGACCTTGAACCCCGCGCTCCGCTGATGCATGACCTGGGCGCCACCAACCTAGGCAATGGTTGGTATCGCGCCACGGTAGATGCTGATCGAGACGAGACTTGGAATGCCTATATGAACATCCTCGCCGAAGATCCGGGGGGGGATCCTCTCTACTATGAGGCGGATATGGACGTAGATGGAGAGATCGATCTCGATGGAGATACCCCCAGGATCGGCAGCTTCATCTACAGCAGTATCGAGAAGGGCGTCCGTTATGAGGCCAGAGCAAGGGCCACCGATGATGAGGGTCTCTTTGATGAGCTGCTGATCAGCCACGAGGTGCCTCTACGAGATGCTGTGCTGACCTACTCTTTGGACCTCTATGGCGACGGTGACTTTGAGTCTGTCCGAGGCCCTGACCATGTCGATTTCTGGGTTGAGCCTGGAGTTGAACAGGTTCGCATAGCGGGAATCATCTATGACAGCGATGGACCAACCACCGACTTTGATCAGAACCTCTTGTTGGGTAATGATGCGCCGGTGTTTGAGGTCGCTCGCATCTTGGATATAGAGGCATTTGAGGTGGTCGTGACCGCCGCTGCGGTGGACCCCAACGGAGATGAGATCGGCTATAGCATCGACTGGGGGGATGGCTCTGAGGCTACGATAATGCGCGGAGGCTTGGCGGAGCACGCCTATGTCGAGGAGTACGCCAGTTACAACATCCGCATCACCGCTGAGGATGGTCGCGGTGGAAGCGCGAGCCGAGATCTGGAGCTGGAGTTTGGTAACAACGCACCGATCATCGAGGAACTTCGCGTGGTCTCTCAGGGAGACTGGGAGATTATGCTTGTGATCGCGGCATCAGATCCCGACGGAGACTCCGTCAGCTATCTCGTCGATTGGGGCGATGGCAGCCAAAGCGAAGGTCCCAGCAACGTGATCGCGCACAGCTATCCAGCGGAACAGTATCAGGAGTATACAATCCAGGTGATAGTACGAGACGCGGCGGGTGCTGAGGCCAACGAGACGACAACGCATAACTTCCCAGAACCCCCCGAGGATCAGCCTCCAGTGATCGGTGGCGTTGAACTGCGTATCGGGGTCGCGGGCCAAGTCGAGCTGATCACAGAGGCTTGGGACCCAGAGGGAGGCCGCCTCACTTATGAGATCCATTGGGGAGATGAAGTGGTTGAGGACGCTCAGGCGGCTATGCCTGGGGGCAGCGCTGAGCATCAGTACGATCCTGCTGAAGATCCCTATCTTGCTTATGTGGTGGTCACCGATGAAGCGGGCAACCAGAGCCATGAGGAGATTGAGGTCCCCATCAGCGATAACACCACTGAGATCCGTGACGCCTCCGGCAATGTTATCCGTGAAGGCTCTGTCCTCATCGATGTCGTCGCTGAAGATGCTGATGGCAGCGAAAACCTGACCTACAGTTTTGACTTTGATGGCGATGGTAACTTCGAGGTTGAGGATCAAGCGAGCAACAGCAGCATCCATGCTTATCCTGAGCCAGGGACCTATACCGTCGTCGTTCGTGTCACCGATACTTGGTCTGGCAACACCGTTGAGGAGAGCATCGAGGTTGATGTACCGCCCTGGATCGAGGAGAACCTCGCGCCGATCATTGACAACCTGAGCCTAGAGTATGGCGGTCGTGGTCATATGACTTTGGTGATCACTGCCCACGATCCTGAGGGGACTCAGCTCGCTTATGAAACCCACTGGGGTACAGAGCAGGACCCAGAGGCACTGATGGATTTGGGTGGCCCGATGGGCAACCACAACTATCCCTTCCCTGTCGAGGGCTACCCCTATGAGGGCTTCGTGCAGGTCACCGACGCTGGGGGCCTCAGCAGCCGCCAACCCTTCAGCGCTGAGATCTTCGATCTACCCACCGAGATTCGACAGATCGCCGACAGCCTCATCGGTGAGGGGCGTGTACTCTTGACCGTGCGCGCTGAAGATGGTGATGGCGTTGATCAACTCCTCTATCGCTTTGACTTTGATGGCGATGGCGTATGGGATACCCCTGACCAAGCTACAGACAGCGTGGTCAACAGCTATCCTGAGCCCGGCTATTACACCCTTTATGTTCGCGTTACCGACACATGGTCGGGTGTGGAGACCGAGGGCGAACACAGCTTTGAGCTGCAGCCCTGGGAGGGTGAGAATCAGCCCCCCGTCATCCATGGTATCGATGTCAGCGTCGGCCCTGCTGGCCTCACCTCTGTTGTGGTCGATGCCAGTGATCCTGAGGGGGAGCACCTCAGTATGGTGATCCACTGGGGCGATGAGGAGAGCGAAGAGGCCCTGGAGCCTATGGCTGGCACCGCCGTGACCCACTCCTTTGCTTACAATGTTGAAGAGGAGATCCGCTTTGGTTATCTCCTGGTCACCGATCCTCATGGAGCTTCCACCCGAGGTGACTTTGAAGCAGAGATCATCGATCATGAAACCATCATCCGAGAGATCTCCGTCAGCAACGTCCGTGATGGCATCATGCTCATCAACGTCCTCGCCTCTGATGAGGACAGTGAGAGCCTTCGTTACAGCTTTGACTATGAGGCTGATGGCACCTGGGATATTGAAGAGCAGGCTGATCACTCCAGCATCCGCGCCTATGATGAGGCGGGTGGCTACACCATCCGTGTCAGCATCCTGGACCCTTGGTCTGGTAACAGCCTCGAATCTGAGCGTCACTTTGAGTTGGCACCCTGGGTTGAGTCTGTCCCCCTCGCTGACGATCACTTAGAGGGTGAAGAGGGTCAGTGCCTCGTCTTCCGCATCGGCGATGACCTCTCCGGTCTGGAGACCAAGGTTGATCCCACTGTCTGTGAGCGTGAGTTCAACCCAGGTGAGGAGCTTTGGCACTGGATCTTTGGTGATGGTGCAGAGACGGATGGTACAGAGGTGGGCCATCGTTACCTCGACGATGGCATCTATGATGTCCTTATCCAGGGTGGTACTGAGGCTCGCCCTCTTCAGTCCAGCATACAGGTCCTGGTCATGAACGCTGCTCCCTCCTTCCGCACCCAGCCCATCACCCAAGCCCAAGCTGGAACACTCTATGAGTATCCCATCCGCCTGGATGATCCAGGCGAGCTGGATGAGCTACGAGTTCTCCTGGGTAAGGGTCTTGAGGGGATGAGCCTCGTTGAGGGTCGTAATGATCGTGAGTGGACCCTCAACTGGGATATTCCTGAGGATTTTGAGGGGGGTGGTATTGATATCGAGCTGCTCGCTGAGGATGGGCAGACAGCAGATGAGGGCTGGGTCCCCGATGGCGCCAGCAGTGTTCAGCAGTTCTATCTCATTGTTGAGCCGATGGAGCTTGGCGGCGATGGCGACAACGTCGGCGGTAGCGACGCGGCCCTCGCTGATGGTGGCTTTGATATGGACTCCTACACCGGCAGCTCCTGTAGTTGCGACTTAAGCGGCGGCAGCTCAGGGGGCGCGCTTCTCTTCCTGAGCCTCCTCCTCTTGGGCCTCCGTCGGCGCCGACGCTAAGCTCCGTTTGAGTTTCGGATGAGGCCAAAGAAGGGCTTGTCGAGAAGACAGAGCCTAATCCTTCTCCTGTTTGACCTGCATCTGAGGCAGGCTCAGCTCCAACATCTTCCCGGTGATCTCTCCTGCGCCCGCCAATAGGGTCACATGATCGATCTGCCCCGCGATCTCCTTAAACAGCTCTAACTCCTTAAGGCGCAACAACACCGGGTTGTTGGCCAAGACTCGGGCTGTGTTGGCGTGGGAGCGCGTGGCGGCGGTCTCCTCTCGCCTGAGGATTACATTGGCTTCAGCCTGCTTCTGAGCCTCGATCACCTGATTGAGGATGCTCTTCATCTCCCCAGGCAGGACCACATCCTTGAGATCCACCGAGAGGACCTCCACTCCCCAATCTTCAGCGCGCTGCTTGACCGGTGCGGTCATCGCCTCAACGGCTTCAGCGCGCGCCTCCAAGAGCGCATCTACGCTGTGCGCGGCGATATAACTGCGGATCGCCATCTGAGCTTGAGAGTAGAGAGCTTCAGCAAGATCAGCGGTGCTTGCTAAGGTCTTCTGAGCATCAACGATGCGATATTTGACGATGGCATTGCTCCTTAAGGTCACCTTATCAGCGCTCATCACCTCCTGCCCGACGATCTGAAATTCCACCTCTCGCAGATCATAGATATCCAGCTTGATGCGATGGTGTCGTTGGCAGATGAGATAACGACCCTGCTCAAAGAGACGCTCGACGCGACCATCTACAGAAAGCAGGACCGCCTGATGCGGCCAAGCCTCGATCACCTGAAAATCAGAACCCAGGAGACGCCAGTAGGGCTCTGGGATTTCGCAGAGCACTTCAGAGCTTGAGTAGAGCTTAGCCTTCACCGGGACCTGGAGCTGCCAGAGCAGGTAACGCCCTGGATCGAGGACTACCCGAGCTTGAGCGTCACTCTCCACTGCAGCGATCTGACCTTCAGGGACCTCCAAGATCTCAGCAGCCCCTTCAGGAAGCAGCGCCTCCAACTCAGGCCGCCAAGGTATAAAGCCAGCATCCAGGGGGATCTGCTCCACCTCCAGTTGAGCCCGCCAGCTCCAGAAGCGATGTCGCCCCGGCTCCAGCCACTGAATCAAGCGACCATCTCGCCTTAAGAGGCCCCGTTCATTTTCCCTGAGGATCACATCAACTCTAGACATCTCGTGCTCCGCTGCTTCAGCTTGTTTAAAAAAGAGGGACTCCAGCTCTGGATCCCAAACCATCGCCTCTTTGGTCAAAGAAAGCTGCTCTACTTCTAACTCAGATCTCCAACTCCAGAGGCGATGCCAACCCGGCTTGAGCCAACGAATCAAACAGCCATCTTGCTTCAACAGACCACGTTCATCTTCTCTGATAAGCAGCTCGATCTTAGAGATCTCTCCCTCCTCAGGAGATCGAGGTTGGCGCTCAAAGAGGGCCTTCAGTTCCAAGCTCCAGGGCATCAGCTCATCGTTGAGGGAGAGGCGCTCCACTTCCAACTCAGCGCCCCAACACCAGAGGCGATGTCGGCCTGGTTTCAGCCAGCGAAGCAGCTTGGCGTCACACCTCAACAGGCCACGCTCCTCCTCCCTGATGAGCAGATCGATCTTGGAGATCTCCCCCTCTTTTATGGGTTGTCGCTGAAAGAGCGCCTCCAGCTCAGGGTTCCAGTCCATCACCTCACCCAGAGAGAAGCGCTCCAGTTTGAGATCTGCTCCCCAAGCCCAAAGATGGTGTCGTCCCGGCTCCAACCAGGAGATCAAACGACCACCCCGCCTCACCAAGGCTCGCTCCTCCTCTTTTAGGATCAGTTGGTTGAACATCTCCCACTCCTGTTGTTTTTTGAACAAAATGCGTTAAAGATTTTTTGGGGAAGAGAATCACAGATCCTGAACCCTTAAAGCCGGTGAAGCGGGGGAGGCTTGGCCGGCCTGATGCACTCTCCCTCAGCCTCGGCTTAAGAGTTTAGCGCTTCAGGGCAAGGGCATTTTAAGCTACCGCTGCGCTGCACAAGGCCGCCGCTGAGATGCACCGCTCGGGCGGCGGGCTCAGGGGCTGCAGAGTTCTGGATCGTGACGCTCGGGGAAACACAGAGTTGCGGTCTGTTGCCTAACCAGATTTGGCTACATATCCTCGTGGACATGATGGGATTTGAACCCACATAGTTTTAAAGTTCTGTTGCTCTACCAGCTGAGCTACCTCCCCTCGTGGGGAAGACGGGATTCGAACCCGCGACCTACAGATAAAAAATGAACACGGTCCCGATGCGCGGAACAGACAAAGACGACATGAGGTCTTTGGCCGCCGCTCCCAAGTTCATTTGAGATGATGCCGACTCTCTGTGTGAAAAGAAAGCAAGTTTTAGGAAACTTTCAGGATGGAGCGCTGCTGGGAATCTGGGGGCTTTGAAGTTAGCATAGCCTCTCGTTCAGGAGGCGCCAGATGGCTGAGGCTTTGAGTTTGCTCATAGAGCGCACTGCGCTGAGGTGTTTGCTGCTCTTCCTGAACATCCTCCTGCTCAGCTGTGGCTCCTCCGAGCTGCCCACCGTCCAAGAGGATTGGTGGCGGGGATCTTGGACCTTGGACTCTGCGCGGCTTTCTCAAGATCCCTCTCTTCGGTCGCTGAGCCCACAAGCCCGCGCTCAAGCTCAAAAGATGCTCCACGCCCTGGCTCCAGAGCTGCGTTTTTACTTTGAGCCGGGACGCTGCGAGAAGCACTGGCCCGGAGGAGAGCTGCGTTGGAGTTGTCAAAACCAGATGGTTCAAGGTGAGGTGTTACTCAAGCTAAACTCAGGAGAGGCTTCGTTCAGATTACAGCGTCAGGAGGAGGGAATTTTGCTCCTAGAGTCTAACCGCAGCCTACCCCTCAAACGTCCTGAGAGCGTCCTTTTACAAAACAGGATCGATTGATTCTGCGAATTTAGGAAAGTCTTGTAAAGGCCTCGGAATTTCCTTCCCAAAGCCTGAGCGTTGGGCTATGGCTCTCCTACACCGCACAACCGACACTTAGGGAGAAAATCATGCGCATCCTCTTGATCATCCTTACGCTCCTCACCGCTCTTGCCGCCGCCGGAATGGGTATCCTCGCCTCCAGCAATGGATTTGGAGAGGAGGCTGAGAAGGCTGAGAAGATGGTGACAGATTTGGAGGCACAGGTGGGCAAAGACAGTCCTCTTGTTAAGGAGACACGCGCTATCGTGGATGGCTATAAGATCTCCTCCATCGGCGGACTTGTCATCGCGGGCCTCTCTATCCTGGCTCTGCTCGTCGGCTTCACCCGCCAAAAGAAGCTGGCCCTGTTTATCATGTTGGCTCTCATCGCTGCAGCAGTGGCCTTTATTCTGATGAGTCCGGCGCTGGATACCGGGGATAAAGCGAATCCACAGATGCAGGCGATGATGTTTGGCATACCGGGTATCCTCGCGGGACTCTTTAGCTTCGGGGCGACCAAGCTCGCCAAGAAGTAAGCCCTGAGCATCTCCAAATATAGGCGTTAATCGCGCTCTATCACCCACCACCGCCAAATCGCCTATCTCGTAATCCCCGCTCCCAAAGCTGCACGCTTTCCCAACTCGGGCGCTCAAAGTGGAGCCCCTCTCCAGACAAACGCCCTCTCAGGAAGAGATAGAGCAGACCCCCAAAGCGGGCCTCATAGCTGGGCTGATCATAGATCCTCAACCAACGCAGGACCCCCAGGGTGTAGAGCTGAGCCTGAAGCTCATAGTGGGCCTCAATATGCGCCTTGAGCGCAGGAGCCCTATAACTGGGCAGCAGATCGCTCTTCCAATCCAGAAAGTAGACACGACCCTCATACTCAAAGAGGAGATCGATAAAGCCTTTGATAAAACCTCGCTCTACACGCCAAGGTCCTTGGGGATTGGAGAGCCCCAGGCGAGGATGATCTTGTTCAGGGATGGGGTAGAGAAACTCCATCTCCTTGAGATGGCGGCAGCGATAGAGAGGGGGACCGGGCCGCGCTCCCAAAGAGAGTGGCTTGGTGAGGGTGTTATAGATCAGGGCTGCGCTCAGCGGCAGCCAGTGTTCCTCTACGCTGTGGCGTCGAGCGACCGCCTCAAAGCAGCGCCGCACTTCCGGATGTTGACTCCAGCGCCTGAGAGTGGGCCTCTTTGAGAGGCTTTCAAAGGACAACTCCTCCAGTACTTCGTGAAAGAAGCGACCCATACGAGGACCTCCAGGGAGGAGCTGAACCTCAAGCTCCTCCACTGTGCTCCCATCCTCTTTAAACTCATCTGCCTCCAACGGTCGCGGATCATGGCGCCGAGAGAGGTTTCGCTCCTCCTCCTCCTTCATCCGGGTGTAGCTGCTGATTTTAAGCGCTGCATGCCTCCAACGCAGCTGCTCAAAGGGGAGCTCTTGAGGCGGGGTTTGAAGGAGCGCTGGAGGTGGGCACCAATCACTCTGCGCCCTGAATCTTTGGCTGGGACGCTGAGCCTCTACACCTCTCTCCAGGAGAAACTCCTCTGTCAGCGCCTCACCTTTAAAGAGCGCATAGAGGCGTCGGTTGAGGATCCCGTAGGGACCGGGGATCTGCCGAGAGGACTCCGCGAAGGGCAGATAGAGACGGGCGGCTGAGCGGGTCAGGGCTACGTAGAGGAGGCGCTCATCCTCCTCCCGTTGCTCCTGTAGGAGCTGCTCTTTAGCAGCCTCATGAACCGCGTTGCCCACCAATACGCGGCGCTCTCCCGCTTCATGAATCACCCGAATCTGTCCTCCTTTGCTTTGGCGAAAGCCACCATAGAGGCAGACCACAGGAGCCTCTAGACCCTTGCTCTTATGGATGGTCATGATCTGCACCGCATCGCGCTCATCAGAGCGGCGCTGAATATTGCCATCTTGTCCTGGAGGGGACTCCGCTTTTTGGATATAGCGCTCTAAGCGCTCCAGCAGCTCAGGGAGGCTGCTGCGTTGGCTGGTGCTGATCTCCAAAAGCTGCTCTAGGATATGTTGATGGTTCCCCAAGGCGCGC
The DNA here is from genome assembly GCA_964384025.1 of uncultured Nannocystaceae bacterium. GTDB lineage: Bacteria > Myxococcota_A > Bradymonadia > UBA7976 > UBA1532 > CAYLJJ01. The sequence continues at coordinate 21,522 of CAYLJJ010000049.1, read as the reverse complement.
TCATCTTCAGAGTAGAAGAGCTCCCGCTCCACCAAGCCGCTCTCATGGAGCATACGGTGAAAGAGGGTGGGGTAGCGCTCTTGCTCGGCGAGCTGATGCCAAGCGAAGAGGCGCTCCAACAAAGGGTGAGTCCCAGTCAAGCTTTTGTAGTCAAGCAGAGCATCGAGGCGCAGGCCAAAGAAGGGAGTCGCCAGGGCTTTGAGGCGACGGCCTCGATTGTGAGGATCGCTGAGAGCGCGCAACACATCGGCGATCTCACGCGCTTGCTGGGTTTGAAAGAGGCCATCTTGCTTATAGAAGCTGTAGGGGACCCGCGCCACTCGCAGATGCTGGGCGATCTCATGAGCATCATACTGATCACGAACCAGGATAAAGATATCTTGAGCGCGTATCGGCGCTCCCTTCCAGCGTGGTCTCTTCTCCTCGGGACCCAAGAGCGCGCTGAGGCAGGCGGAGAGCTGCTCTCCAAAGGCGCGGCGCAGCGACCAAGTGGAGAGCTTGGGGCTGCGTCCCGGTTTAGGGCGGTAGCGCATCAGGACTACTGGGGACGCGGGGCTCCCATCAGCCTCCTTCAGTTCCAGGCTGGGGAGACCACACTCCACCGGCTCGTCATAGCGGACAGAGCCAGAGAAGAGGGCTTCTTTGCCCTGCTGATCGAGGATCAGGTTGAGCGCCCGCAGCATCGCCGCGCTGGAGCGAAAGTTGGTCTTTAGAGGCAGGCGCTGAGCCCCCACTTTCAGGAGTCGCGCGCGAGCTTTGAGATAGGTGTCGAGATCAGCGCCACGGAAGCCATAGATCGCCTGCTTGGGATCTCCAATGACATAGAGACGCCCCTCTTCATCGCCCTCTAAGAAGATCCGGCGGAAGATCGACCACTGACGATCATCTGTATCTTGGAACTCATCGATCAACGCCAGACGAAAACGTTGGCGAAGGGTCTCGCTGAGATCTTCACCCTGAGCGCTCTCCAGGGACCTCCAGACCAGCTCGAGGAGATCGTCATAGTCCAGGAGCGCATCTCGGCGTTTGCTCAGCTCTAGGTTGGCGCTGAGCGCGGGGAGGAAGGCTTCAAGCACACGGCGCTCTAAAGTGTTGAGCAGGGCCTGGTGGATGAGGAGTTGTCGGATGCGCTCTAAGAAGCGCCGGCTGCTGCGTTGCAGCTCATCTGGGAAGCGCTTGGTCCGTTTAGAGACACGGGTCCTACGTGGCTTAAGGAGGGCTTGAAGGTTGAGCTGACTGAAGGCGCTCAAGCGCTCCTCTAAGCTCCCAGGAGCGCGCAGCCACTCGCTGATCGCAGCAAGAGCCTCCTCTACCGCCATCAGGCTCTTCTTCTGGATCGCACAAGCGCGATAATCCTTGAGGATCCCTACAGCGCTGAACTCTGTGGCGAAGCGTGTCATCAACTCAGGCAGCTCAGCGGCGACATCATAGCTGTGTTCGAGATAGCGCTGGCGATGCGCGTCAAAGAGCAGCTGCTCCAGCTGCTTCTCATCTCGATCTTGCTCTAACCACTCCGTCAGCAGCGCTTTAAAAGGGCTCTGGGTTGCAAACTGGGTCCTGAGCGTCTGCCGCCAGACTCGGTGAAAGATCCGTTGGTTGTTGACCAGCTCCTGGCTAAAGAGCTGTCCGCTCTCAAAGGCCAACTCTGAGAGCACACGATGACAGAGCCCGTGGATGGTGTAGATAGCCGCATGTTCAAAGCGGAAGAGAGCCTCCTTGAGCCGCTCACGAGCCTCAGCGTCGATGAGCCAAGCGGAGCCCTCCTCAGCGACCCCTGGTGGGCTCATCAGAACCGCCTCTAAGAGCGCGCGGATCCGCGCCTTAAGCTCAGAGGTAGCCTTCTCGGTAAAGGTAACCACCAAGATCGACTCGATGGGCAGCCCCGCCAAGACTTGATCAACCACGATATGCTCGATGGTGTAGGTTTTTCCTGTGCCTGCGCTGGCCTCGATGATGGCATGCCCCTCCTTGGGGAGCGCGGAGAGGAGAGGTGGTGGAAGATAGATTCCTGTCTTGAGCATCTTCGGAGGTCAACTCCACTGAAAACAGAGCTTAATGGACTGCTAGGGTAACTTGGGGCTGAGGAGCTTCTCTAGCTGTTTGAGCCTTCTTGAGATGCTTCTTCGGGCTTGATATTGCATTTTTTAGAGAGTGGATGGCTTTGGTTTGGCTTCATATCATCGCTTAACTCCGAGCTTATTCAGCTCCTCAAGCATCCTCTTTGAGCCTTTCTTATAAGCAAGGCCATAGGCAGTCAAACCTTGCCGATTCTTAACCTCTGGATCGCCCCCCTTCTCCAGCAAGAGCCTCCATCGAGGCGCCGCTCTCAAGCAGGCGATTTAAGCAGTCCAGATCGCCCAAAATCGCTGCCTCATGTAGTTCGCTTCGTCCCGCCTTAAGGTTGGGCTTGGGGCAAGCGCTTAGGCTCACAATCAAGATAAACAGGTTGAACATGGTCAGCCACCTTTCTACTTCAGAGCATCAGTCAACACCTGCATCATGCATCAGGCGGTCTTTGAGTACCTGAACATTGAGGGTGGGGATATCGCGTGCGTCGCTTCCTCTGGCTGTTGCGCCAGAGGAAGAGTTCGCTCGGTTCTTTAAAAAAACACCACCATCCTTCGTTGAAAGTTCATCGCGTCTTTCCCTCCATCTTCGCCACGGTGCTCGTTGGCTACACAATCTGTATCGAGTATGATTGCGAATCGAATGATCACCACAAGGGCGCCTACAGGCACTCTGGAGAGTATCGCATGACTCGCAAGAGCAGAGGGTCAAGAAGTAGGATCTCTACTTCATACATCAAGCAAACGGGGGATCTTCTGTGATTCGCTTGCTCCTCCTGGGTTTGACCTCAGCCGCGATCTTCAGCGGCTGTGAGGACACGAGCGCTGGTGAAACGCCCAGCTCATCTAGCCGCGACGCGGCGTTGAACCTGTGTCGGCTCAACAGCGACTGTGCTCCAGGGCTGTACTGTGGCGAGAACGCGCGTTGCGCCTTTGATTGTCGTGAAGATCGCGATTGCCCAGTGCATGGTGATGAGTGCTTGAGTGGGCAGTGCTTAACTCCCTTGCCTCCCGATGTGAGCGCTGCTCGTGACGCAGTGCTTGACGCTGAGATCGACACCCGCCCGCAGGATGAGAGAGTGAAGGATGAGGGGATCGAGGTTGATTACGAATGTGTCCACAACATCGACTGCGCGCCAGGTGTGCAGTGCGATCTTGAGACTCACACCTGCGAGCCCATTGAGGAGACACACTGCGGCGACACGGGCTGCCCAGAAGGACAGACATGTGACCATATGACGGGTGAGTGTCTTGAGCCCCCACCGCACTGTAACGAAACAGGCTGTAATGATGGGGAATCCTGCGATCAAAACAGTGGTGTATGTGTGCCACAAGAGAGCGGTCAGCTCGGCGCGGTGTGTGAGCGAAGCAGCGACTGTGTGAGCAACATCTGCCTCAACGTGGCCATCAACGGGCAGGCACATACGGTCTGCGCTCAACTGTGTTGCGCCGAGAGCGACTGTCCCCTCGGCTCAGGCTGCATGTACAACAATGGGGTGCGTGTCTGCCTGCCGAGCGAAATCTACCCTGTCGGTTTCGATTTTACGGCGCAGCGCGGTCAGCCCTGCGGCCCCACCGGAAACTCATGTCAGAGCGGTATGTGCGACCAAGCCCGAAACCGGTGTCAGGGCTCGTGCTGTAATGATCAGGACTGTGGTGGGCTTGTGTGTCGCTGGATAAGCACAAACGGGGGTGGTATGACCAGCACCTGTGACATATCCGTGGTAGCCTCCGGGCGTACAGGCAGCCCCTGTCGCAGCGAGATGGACTGCGCCAGTGGGATCTGTGTGCCCAACGGAGGCGGTTCGGGTCAGTGCGCTGACTTGTGTTGCACCGACAGCGAATGCCCTGCAGGTACAAGCTGTGCTCAGGTGACAGGCCCCGTACGGAGCGGCGAGCAGAGATCGAGTCAGATCAGCACCGCCTGCCTACCCTTTAGCCCTGGAGAGAGCGCCACTCAGGAGGCCTGCGCGCTTGATTCAGATTGTGAGAGTGGGCACTGTGTTGAGCAGGTTTGCGCTGAGGTGTGTTGTGTAGATCAGACCTGCGGTATGGATCAGCGCTGTTTGCCCCGTACAAGCTTGGATCATAGCGTAATCCGGGTATGTACGACCCCGAACTAAGAGAGTAACATAGATGGAAGAGTCTCCATGCACAGCTTGGAGCTCAATACACCGGTCTTTGGACCTACGTTACTCCTTAGAGATGGAGCCGACTGTGAGATTCTTTTCAGTTCATGCCATATCGATCTTTCTCTTGGGGAGTTTTCAGCTTGCCTGTGAAGGTTTATTGCGAGTAGAGCCCTCTCTCTTCTCAGATGCAGAGCGCGTTTTATTGGATGGAAGTTTGGAGGGTGATCTTCCTGGAGCCTGTGATGGTCCTGCCTGCTTCGAGAAAGATCAGGGTCTCCTGGAGCCTGATCTCTGTGAGGGGATCGACTGCGGTTTAGGTCACTGTCAACAGGAAGGAGAGCATGCTCTCTGTCTCTGTCTGGCTGGCGCTGAGCTGCGTGAGGGTCGCTGTGAGATCTCCGAGGATCTCTGCCTCAACCACCTCTGTGGTTTGGGGAGCTGTCACCTTCGCGAGGGAGAGCCCTACTGTGAATGCGCTCCAGAGGCAGAGCAGATCTCAGGGATCTGTGTCGATCCTGAAGAGATTTGCCGGGGAATAGAGTGTGGCTCAGGAGGGGAGTGTAGCGTCGTAGAGGGTCTCCCAGAGTGCCGATGCGATGAGCACGCGCTCTCCCTGGGGGACCTCTGCGTAGATCCTTGTGAGCGCTTCAACTGCGGCCTGGGGCTTTGTCGAGCCCAGGAGGGTGAGGCGCGCTGTGACTGCCAAGAGGGGGCCATTTTACAGGGGGGGCGCTGTATTGATCCCTGTACGTTCATCGACTGCGGCTACGGTCACTGCGTTGAAGGGCCTCACTGCGTCTGTGAAGAGGGTGCCTTTTTGGAGGGAGATCTCTGCGTCAACCCCTGTGCGGAGATCAGCTGTGATACAGGTATCTGCCGCATCGAAGGGGGGCTCCCCTTCTGTGATTGTGGGCCAGGACAGCTCTTTCAGGAGGGGCGCTGTTTTGACCCCTGTCTTGGAGTTGAATGTGGACGAGGTGAATGTCGCCTAGAAGAGGCACAGAGCTACTGTCACTGTGAGCCAGGTTATATCTCCAACGGAGGACCCTGCTTGGATCCCTGCCAGGGGGTTCAATGTGGTCTCAACGCCCACTGTATCTATCGTATGGCTCCAGAATGTGAATGTGATCCCGGTTTCTCTGGCCCTGGCTGCCTGCCTGATGATCCCTGTGATGGGGTTGACTGCGATGGTCAGGGTCGATGTGTCTCAGATAGAGGTCAAGCACGCTGTGACTGTGAAGCTGGCTATCACGCTCAGGGGCTACATTGTGTCGCTGATGAAGGTCCCTGTGATGGCCAAGAATGCAGCGGTCGTGGAGAATGCTTGGAGAAGCCCAGCAGCGGAGGAACAATCCCGATCTGCGCCTGTGAGCCTGGCTTTACCCCCTCAAACGCAGCAGGTCTGGATTGTGTAGCCACAGCAAACGTCTGTACAGGAGGGGAGATCAACTACGATGTGGATGGAGATGGTCAGCCTGAGGCTCGCTTTGAGCCCAGCGCTGATGAGTGTCGCATGTATGAGCTGGTCAACTGGACTCGCGCGACGCATGATGCTGAGGGGGAACCGGAGTGCCACACTCCGCTCGCCTATGATCTGATCTGGTCTGCTCACGCTCGCAATCACAGCATCCAGATGGGCAGCGGTCGGGGCCTCTTTCATGAGGATCACCCCGGAGGGCAGAATTGCAACAGCCCAGGTAGCCCAGAGAGCAATATGCAGAGCTATATGACAGGGCGAGATGAGGGTCACTGTCCACCCCTCTCTCACCACTGTAACATCATGCGGTGTCGCTTTAGAGCGATCGGGATCGGCTACTACAACGGTTGGAACACACAAAATTTTCACTGAAGCCAGCTTTCATTTTCAATGCATAGTATCGAGCTGCAGCGTACAATGTGCCTGTATGCAACTGAAAACTAGAACCTCGAGTGATATGGCTTATGCCCCACTCATTCCGTTTCCGATAATCAGCCACTCGAATTCGTCCATCCGAACCCCACACAATCAGGCAACTGTGATTAATAACAGAGACTTAAATTACACCAAGTCTTCTGATGGGGGGGTGAATTGCATAACTGCGATAAGATGCTGATATTACTATCAATGACCGAAAACTGAACGGGTGGTATGTGGCTTTTGGCTTTCAAACCTTCAAATCACTACATCTTCACAGCCACCCACCGATTTTTAGGAGGATCCGATGCTCTCAGATGAAGCGATCTTTGATCAACTCCGGCGCGCGGTGATCGGTCGACGCTCCACCTTTGAAGGCCCCTTTGGTTCACGGATGATCAGCTATGCAGATCACACCGCCTCGGGGCGAGCGTTGGATTTTATCGAGGATTACCTGCGCCGCACCGCCTTGGTGGAGTATGGCAACACCCACACCGAAGACTCCTACACAGGGCGGCGGACCACCCAGCGCAGCGCTGAGGCGGTCGAGATGGTTAAGGCGGGTGTCGGCGCCGATGAGCGCGATGTAGCGCTCTTCTGTGGCACGGGCAGCACCGGCGCCATCGCGCGCTTTCAGGAGATCCTCCGGCTCAAGATCGCGCCTGGAGCCGATAAGTTGAAGGCCCTCAAGGCGATCGGCCGAGTCGAGCCTCCCCTCATCATCGTAGGACCCTATGAACATCACTCCAATGAGATCTCTTGGCGAGAGACAGTCGCTGAGGTCGTTGAGTGCCCCATGAGCGATGAGGGGCTTATCCCCCTCGAGGCCCTTGAGACGATGATCGCCATGCAGCGAGAGGCCACCCCAGAACGACAGATCATCGGCTCTTTCTCAGCAGCCTCCAATGTCACCGGTGTGCTCACCGAGGTTCACGCCATCGCCAGGATCTTTCACCGCTATGGGGGCTTGGCCTGCTTTGACTTCGCCGCCAGCGCTCCCTATGTGCCCATCAATATGCACCCAGAAGATCCCGAAGAAGCGATCGACGCGCTGTTTATCTCGCCTCATAAGATGCTCGGCGGCCCCGATACCCCTGGTGTGCTTATCTTTCGACGTGATCTCTATACTCTAGAGGTGCCCACCACCGCTGGCGGTGGCACTGTGCGCTATGTCTCTCCCCTTGGCCATGTCTACAGCGATGATATCAGCCAAAGAGAAGAGGCAGGCACACCTGGGATCATCCAGAAGCTTCGCTGTGGCTTAGTCTTTGCGCTCAAAGATCGCCTCGGGGCTGAAGCGATCACCGCGCGTGAGCAGCGCTGGCTTAAACGCGCCATCCTCCGCCTCTCCAACCATCCCAAGTTGGAGTTGCTCCGCCCTGAGTGTGGAGGGCGCTGTCTGCCGATCCTAAGCTTTAATATCAAGGCGGATGGGCGCTATCTGCACCATCGCTTTGTCACCGCCCTGCTCAATGACCTCTTTGGGATCCAGTCTCGGGCGGGCTGCTCCTGTGCGGGGCCCTATGGCCATCGACTCTTGGGCATCGACAGCCGCACCTCTGAGCGCTATTGCCAAGTGATCTTGGGTGGCTATGAGGGGCTCAAGCCTGGCTGGGTGCGGGTGGGATTGCACTACATCATGAGCGAGGCTGAGGTTGACTTCCTCCTCGACGCCATCCTCTTTGTGGCGGAGCATGGGCAGCGCTTCCTGGGGCTCTATCACTTTGACATACGCGCAGGTCGCTGGTGGCACAAAGAGACAAAGCGGGATGGTCCGCTCCTAAACTTAGCCGCAGCTCTTAAGGGGGTTGAGGCGCCAACGAGGGTTGCCTCTCCGAAGATCGCGCGGGATGGCTATCTCGCTGAGGCTCACCACCTCCTGGAGCAGCTCCAGGAGCCCTCCCCACATGATTGTTCGATCCCCGAGGAAGCTCAGGATCTTATCTTCTTCGTGCTCTGAGGGATCAAGCCCAAGGGCTGTCAACATCGCCTTGATACTGCGCAGGGCTCAAGCGCAGTATAAGCATCTAGAAAACCGGGAGTTAAAGATGTTGACATGGCGATCTTCTCTCCTCCTGCTCCTCTTATGGGGCTGCGGAGGTTCTGACTCTGAGGCTGATCCTGAAGCACAGGACAGCGTGCTCTCTGATCAAGGACTCTCGGATGCCCATCTCGATGGCCTGGTGTCGTTCGATCAAGGGATCGCTTCAACAGATGTTCAATCTCTGGATCTTTGGTTGGATACTGGAGTCTCCCATCGTCCTCTGATCAATGAGATCTGTGCTCGCCCTGAGGAGGGCAGTGACTGGTTTGAGCTATATAGCCCCGTGGGCGCCTCATTGGAGGGCTGTACAGCCCAGGATGATAACCCAGAGCACCCTCCTGCGCCGCTGCCCTCGGTTCAGATCCCAGCCAGGGGCTTCCTGCGCATCTATGCCGTGGATCCCGATGAGGAGTCGGCGGAGCAGCCCTCTGTGCCCTTTAAGTTGGGGAAGGCAGACAGCCTCAAACTGAGCTGTGATGGCATCTTGATCGACAGCCTGGAGTGGGGCGAGGAGGAGAGCGTCAGAGGCAGCAGCTTCGGACATCTCCCTGATGGAACCGGCTCTTTACAGCTCCTGGAGCCCAGTCCAGAGGCGCCAAACCAAGCCTATCTCGGCTCTGGTCCAGAGCGCAGCCTCTTTGAAGCAGATCGGGTCAGCGAGGTGCATGTGGAGCTGACCGAGCCAGACGCTTGGGAGCAGATCCTAGCTCACGCCATTGAGGAGGAGTATCACCCCGCTCATCTAGAGCTGGATGGGCAGCGAGTCGAGAATGTCGCTATCCGTACCAAGGGCTTCTCAAGCCTGCGTCGCATCTGGGAGAGTCGTGATGGAGACCGCTATAGCTTCAAGGTCGATATTGATCGCTACGTCGATGGACAGCGCTTCATGGATAAGAAGAAGTTTGTCCTCAACAATGGCTATCAGGATCCCAGCCTGATGCGAGAACATATTGCTTACCGTTCGTTGAGGGAGTTTGGTCTCCCCGCGCCAGAGAGCGCTTTTGTAGATCTCTGGATCAACGATGAACATATGGGCCTCTATACCCTGGTGGAGGTGATCGATAAGGATTTCCTCAGGGCTCACTTCGCGGATGAAGATGGAGATCTCTATAAGCCGGAGCGCCCCGCTGGAGATCTGAGGTATCTGGGAGAGAGCTACGACCCCCACTATCTGAGCGCGGAGATCAAGAGCAATGAGGAGGAGACCGATCACAGCGCCTTTATGAGCTTGATCCACGCCATCAATCGAGAGGGCTTCCTCGGTGAGAGCCTGGACATTGAGCAGGCGCTCCGCTACTTGGCAGCCAACTTTGTCCTGGTCAACCTGGACAGCTATCTGGGGATGGGTCACAACTACTACCTCTATGAGCAGGAGGGGATCTTCCAGATCCTGCCCTGGGACTATAACGAGGCCTTCGGAAACTTCACCTGCCAATGTTCCATTGATGAACTGCTGCGTTTTTATATGGATGAGCCCACTTGCGGAGCGCCTGAGGCTCGCCCTCTGGTGCCTCGTCTCCTGGAGAGTCCAGAGCGCTTAGAACGCTACCATCGGCTGGTTGAGGAGTTCCTTGATGGCCCCTTTGAGGCAGAGGCTCTCAGCGCCCATATTGATGAAACCAGCGCGCTGATCCGCCCCTTTGTAGAGGCAGATGAGCGCCTCTTCTTTACGCTTGAGAAGTTTGAGGAGGCGGTGGCCCCGGATGGTCCGATGGTGGATCGCTACCCCAACCTCAACGCCTTTATCCGTGAACGGCAGCGCTGGGTGCGCATCCAGCTGACAGGCGAGGGGGCCAGCAACCCAGATGGGGCTGGGAACTGTGGGAGAGGAGGGGCGGGCGGGCATCACCCCTGTGGGAATGAGATCTGTGAACCCATCGAGCGCCAAAATCCTCGACTCTGTCCTCGGGACTGCAACCCTGAGCCTGAGGGGGGCTGGTGTGGAGATGGCATCTGTGATGCTTATGAGCGCGATCTGCAGGGCTGTGAGGAGGATTGCTCGCCCTGATCAGCCCCGCAACATCTCCTCGATCTCCTTCACCGCCTCAGAGATAGAGATGCGCCGCTGTTCCATGCTGTCTCGATCTCGGATAGTGATGCTGTCATCCTGAAGAGTTTGACCGTCGATGGTGAGGCACCAGGGGGTGCCGATCTCATCATGGCGGCGATAGCGGCGACCGATGGCGTGCTGCTCATCATACTTGGCCTGGATCCCTCGCGCGAGGAAGGCTTTAACAACCGCCCGCGCCTTCTCCGGCATACCATCCTTCTTAACCAAGGGCAGCACAGCCACCTTATAGGGAGCCAAACGGGGATGGAATTTCATCACCACGCGGGTCGTGCGCTTGCCCTTGGAGTTCTCTACCTCCTCTTCGTGGTAGGCGTCCAGGAGATAGACCAAGACCCCTCGTGTGGCCCCTGCGGCGGGCTCGATCACATGGGGGACATACTTCTTCTTCTGGGCTGGATCGAAGTACTCCACCCGTGCGCCGCTGTGCTCAGCGTGCTTGCGAAGATCATAGTTTGTGCGGTTGGCGATCCCCTCCAGCTCGCCCCAACCCCAGGGATAGAGATACTCGATGTCATAGCAAGCCTTAGCGTAGTGAGCCAGCTCCTCAGGCTCGTGGCTCCGCAGCATAAACTTCTCAGGATAGTTGGCGTAGTCGCGCCACCAAGCGATACGCGCCTCCTTCCAATACTCCAACCACTCCTCATCTGTGCCCGGCTCACAGAAGAACTCCATCTCCATCTGCTCAAACTCGACTGAGCGAAAGATAAAGTGCTCTACGGTGATCTCATTACGGAAAGATTTGCCCATCTGAGCGATGCCGAAGGGTATCTTAGCCGCCTGAGATTGGAGGACATTTTGAAACTGTACAAACATCGCCTGAGCGGTCTCAGGGCGAAGATGAACTTGCCCTTCCTTAAGCAAGCCATCCAGGGCCTTGCGTAGCTCTAAACCCTGAAGACCCTCTAAGGCCCCCTTTTCGATCGCTTGGGCGACCTGTCCCATGGGATCTACGGGGCCGATATGGGTCTTAAACATCAGATTGAACTGACGCTCCTCGCTCAACAGAGGAGAGCTGCAGATGGGACAGATATAACCACGCTCTCCCGCTTTGAGACCAAAAATCTGCTTGCCTCGCCGCCTGGGCTGAAGCTTGAACTGCTCGCGGATGATGCTCTCGGCCACCTTGGCGCGGCCCTTGTCTGCGAAGAGCAGGGTCAGCTCAGCCTCTGCCTCTACCTTAGGGGCTTGATCTGCGCGAAAACGCTCCTTACAGATCAGACAATCCACCAGAGGATCGCTAAAACCGGAGAGGTGCCCTGAAGCCTCCCAGACTTTGGGGTGCATGATGATGGAGGCGTCCAAGCCCAGAATATTTTCACGGCTATGCACCATATGGCGCCACCACTCATTCATCAGGTTGCGTTTGAGCTCAACCCCCAAGGGTCCGTAGTCATAGGCGCTCTTGAGACCCCCATAGATCTCCGAGGATTGAAAGACAAAGCCTCGCCGTTTGGAGAGGGAGACGATCTTCTGCATCAGCTCATTTTCGCTCATAGGGGCTCCTGATCTCTTATGGCCCTGGTCTCTTTGGGCCTTAGAGCGCGGATGCTATCCAGGAGAGAGCCCTCCGGCCAGCTTTGTTTTTGAGCCTCGCGTGGCTCCTCTCAGCGATGAGAGTCCACGCCCTGAGCATTTTTCCCCAAAGCTTCTCTCATGGGCTCCCCTGAGATGCCCGGATCCATTAGGCTCCCTCCTCGGAGGTGAGATGACGAAGATCCTTCTATTCCTGCTCCTGGCAGCTCCCCCCAAGGCTGACTTGGTGGTCGTCGAGCCCGGTGAAGAGGTCTATAGCCTCTATGGGCACGCGGGGTTGTTGATCTACCGCGAGGGGGAGGAGCAGATCCTCTACAACTTTGGGATGACCAACTTTAACCGTCCCAATTACATCACAGATTTTCTCAGCGGGCGGACCCATTTTTGGGGCAAACCGAAGCTCTGGGAACACCAACTTAAAAAGTGGATCGAGCAAGATCGAACAGTCCTACGCTACCCTGTTCAGCTCAGTCCAGGTCAGCTTGAGCGCTTGGAGAGACGGGTCAAGCGCGACGTGATGCCTGAGCATCGAGAATATATCTATGACACCTTCAGGGATAACTGTGCGACCCGCCTGAGAGACTACTTGGATGAGTACACAGGAGGAGCTGTTTATGCTCAGATTGCTCATCAGGAGAGCGGCCTGAGCTATCACGATGATGTACGGATCGCCTTCTCAAAGCAGTTCATCTTGCTCTTTCTGATCGAGATCGTACCTGGAATCGAGATGGACGCACAGCGCAACGCCTGGGAGATGTCCTATCGCCCAGGCTATCTGGCCAAGGCGCTCAGCCAAGTTCAGATCCCAGGCCCTGATGGCTTAGGGCCTCTCCTGGGAACCCCCAAGAGAGAGTACCTTCGCAGAGGGGCTGATACTACCGATGGCTGGCCTCACATCGCCCAGCTTGTATTGCTGATCTTCGCCACGCTGCTGCTGCTCTTGAGCCTCTATCTGCGCATCTGGGGGGGACCTAAGCTTCGGGCCTGGATGTTGATCTTCTGGAGTGGGAGCGCAGCCCTTTTTGGCGGCTTTTTGCTCTTTGTTCACGCTTGGACGAGCTGGCCTGACATGCGCAGCAACTTCCTGATGCTCAGCTTCACCCCCTTGGACATCATCTTGATCTGGCCTGCCTTCTATATCAGAGAACCTCAACCCCTCTTCCGAGGCTATCTCAAGATCAGGCTGCTTGTAGCCCTCTCACTCCTCATTCTGAGCCCCTTCCTCCTTATCCTCAGGGGTCCTCTGCCCCCTCGTGTCCTGGGGGTGGCGTTGATCTTCCTCTATTTGAGTTGTCTACGAATTACCCCTACAGAGAGAGACCAAAGAGCAGCGCGATGATCCCAGCTACCACGCTGCTGTGTCGCCCCGCTGTTGAGCCAGAGCAGAGCAAACCGAAGAGCAGGGTCGGGATCACCGCATAGAGACTGAGTGAGATCTGCTCACTAAAATCGATCTTCCTTAACTGAAGGATCTCCAGAGCGCTCAGGCTGAGGCTGGAGAGTTAGAAGCCCGCAGAAGAGAGCGTGAGACATTCAAAATACTGTCAGGACGCTGAGTATTTAGAGGAAGTACCGCCTGTTCAGCAGCTGACTGGAAGCTCCTTAAGTTGAACTTGAATCCCACATTGACAAGGAGGTGTTGGGATGCTGGGATGCTTCTTTGGAGGTGATCATGGCTGAGCGAACCTATCTCGAACTCTCCCAAGATGAGGGTGTCGCCCACAAATTTTATGAGGTCATCGTAGAGGGTACCCAAGTGCAGATCCGCTACGGCCGTATCGGCACAAATGGACAGAAGCGCAGTTACGATCAGGCGAGCGCGGCCAAAGCCCTGGCCTTTGCAGCGAAGAAGATTAAGGCCAAGAAGCGGGGAGGGTATGAACCCGCTGTTCAAGGAGTGCGGAAGAAGAGAGCGATCACACGGCGAAGTATCCAGAGCCGAGCTTCAACGATCAGCTCCAAATCTCCCATTATCTGGAAGTTTGAGTCAGGTAAGGCTGCCTTTGGAGTCTGTGTCGATGATGAGCGCTGTTGGGTAGGCAATGAAGCTGGGCGTATCTTCTCTCTGAGTCACGAGGGGCAGGTTCAGCGGCAATATAAGCTACCCGATGGTGTTAAGTGTATCGTCGCTGATGAGGAGTGGCTCTATGCTGGCTGTGACAACGGTACCGTTTACGATCTAACCAGCAAGATGCCGATGGCGGCCTATGAGATCTCAGAGGAGATCGATATCTTTTGGTTGGATATTCGCGATGGAGTCTTGGGTATCTCTGATCGTGATGGGCAAGTGGTCACCGTCAACCATGAAGAGGAGTCTCAGTGGAGCTGTAAATCCCCAGGGCGCGCGGGTTGGATGGTTCGCTGTGATGAGATTGGAGTCTACCATGGCCACAGCAAGGGCCTGACGATGTATGATTGGGAAGATGGCGCGCTCATCTGGCAACAGCGCCTCCCCAGCGATGTCCTCTTTGGCTGGCAGGAGGAGTCGAGCATCTACGCCGGTTGCAGTAACGGCAAGGTCTATCAGTTCAGCAAGAGCGGTGAGGCGGGCAAGGTCTATCATGTAGGCACCGCCGTCTTCTCTTGCGCTGCCTCTGAGGATGGGAAGTGGGTCTTTGCAGGGGACAGCCGCTCCTCCATCTACTGCTTCTCTGAGGAGGGTGAACTGGCCTGGAAAATGGCCACCGGCTGTGGCTCCGCTTACTCCATGCAGTTTCATAAAGGGCGCCTCTATATCGTCACCACCACAGGGGCCCTAGCCTGTATCGATGTAAGCGAAGAGGCGATCAGCGCCGCTCAGCGGGGAGAGGAGCGCAGCTTCCGCTCCATCAAGGCGCCCAGCGTCACCGCAGCGGCGGCCCCGGTGACTCGCTTAGAGGAGACCAGCGACAGTGCTGAGGGAGTGCTCCTCCACTGCCTCAAGCTGAGAGGGAAGCTTAAGGTTCGAGTGCTCTCCGAGGGCTATAATCCGACATGGAATGTTCAGTTCCCCAGGAACCTCCGTGTGGAGGGAGCGCGATATGTCGTCGAGGAGATTCATGAGGGTCGCCGAGGAGAGTTCTATCGCAGCCGAGGTTGGATCAAGAAGCTGAGTTCTTAGGATCTACAAATGAAACTCATCAAACAAGTTCAACTTATCTTTCGGCTGGGGAGTCGCCGCAAGATCTACGAGATCGACCTCTGTGAAGTCAGCAGCGGTCGCTTTGTGGTCAACTTTCGCTATGGCCGAGAGGGCGCACAGCTGCGAGATGGTTCTAAGACCCTAGCGCCGGTCTCTCTAAGTCAGGCGGAGCGCATCTACGAGCGCCTCAAAGATCAGCAGATTCGCAAGGGCTATATTCTTCGAGAAGAGGAGGGCTCTGGGGTTCAAGTGCCTCCAAGGCCGATGGCGGGGCGAGTTGCTTCTCCAGCAAGCTCCTCTCGGGCTACCCCAGCGACCCCCCTCTCCGATCCCCGCGCCCTGGCGGTCCTGGAGCGTCTTCGTAAAGGGGAGCGACCTCAACAGAGACTTCAGCGTCGTGATCACAGGCAGCGCAGGTTGCCTCGGCCGGGCTGGTCCCTCTCCCGCGCTATCTGGAGAGCGGGAGAGCTGAGGATTCAAGCCGCAGTTCCTTTGATCCTGCCTCTTCTTAAAGGAGGCTATGGTCTCAAGGATTACAGCGCCATCTGGGCACTGGGGCGCTGCGCTCAGCTTGATGATCTCGAGGTGCTGGGACGTCTCAACCAGCTCTACCGCGCTCGGAACATCCCCTCCCACTTACGGAGGATGTTGGAGGAGGCTCTGCGAGCGCTGAGCGGAGAGCAGGAGCGGGAACGGCTCTTGACTCAATATCTGCGGAAGCTGCCCGCGCCCCTAAATGAGCTGGCTCGTATCGGCCCACCCCAAGATTTTCAGGCGGCGCTCTCTGAGCATCTCAAGGAGCCAGATCGCCATAAGCTACAGATTCTCTGGACCCTTTACTTGATCGACAATGAGCAAACTCGTCCAGCTCTCCTCAAGCTCTTGGCTGTGGCGCCTCTACGGCCTCCTTGGTTTAAGCTCATCCGAGGGATCTATAAGTCCGCTGAGTTTCGCCTAGATGCTGAGGTCCTGGGTCTACTCATCGCTCGCTTTGAGCGCGGACTCGCGATGTATAGGCGAGGGATCTACAGCCACTGGGTCCAGATCGATGGTCGCTCCCAACGCCTCAACCCCGAGAACTTAAGAAGCCTTGATGCTCCAGTAGCCTATAGCCACAACACCCGAAAATACTTCCGGCGGCGAGCTTGGCGTGTGTTAGAGCGTTTGGGAGATATCGGCTCAGATCGCTATGTACCCATCGCTGTAGCCTCCCTGCTTCAGTATAAAGATGAGGATGCTCGGCGAGGCAGTGGACGCGAACGCTTCTCTCACTTCTGGACCTTTAACCACCTCCTCTACCACGAAAGTTCAGAGTTTAAACCCAGGCGCAGCTCTTTAAACTGGAAGGAGCAGCCCAGGCGCCAACCTCTTCCCAAGAGGCGGCGTAGGCGTAGACGACAACAACGGGAGCTTCTCTCAACGCCACCCAGACGGGAAGAGGCTTTTCCCTGGCTCTGGGGACAGCAGCTTGAAGCATTGATCCCGCTTATTCGAGGGAGCCGCTGTGAGCCTGTACAGGCTTTTGCGCTGCGCATTCTCGAGGAGAAGCCTCTCTTCTGTGCCAGCTTGGGAACCAAGGATCTGGAGGCTTTCCTTCAAGCTCCCTATGAGAAAACCGCTTGCTTTGGCTTTGAGTGGGCTCAACGCCGCTATGATCCCAGCCGTCCTGATCTAGATCTGGTCATCGCGGTGGCCCACAGCGTTCATGGCCCTGCTCGCACGCAGGCCCAACGTTGGATCGAACAGAGCAGCCACCACTTTATGGAGCGGCCCCTCTTCCTCGCGGATCTGCTCAGCGGTCCTCAAAAAGAGAACCGGGTCTATGCTCAGGGCTTCTTGGAGCGCGCCCGGCTCTCAGAGGAGTCCAAGCAGATCTTGGTAGCGCGGATCATCTCCCTGTTGATGGCCTTGGCTCCAGAAGAAGGGGATCGAGGGCTGATCGAGTTTCTCTCTAGGCAGCTCCCTCGCCAACTCATCGATCTGGGAACATCTGTGTTACGGGATCTCTTAGGAGATCCTCGTGAGAGCCTCCAGAAGCTGGGCGCTGAGATCCTGATGGCTCGCAACCGAGAGGGACACTCTCCCAAAGAGGAGGAGTTGGTAGCGCTCTTGGATGCTCAGCATCACTCGGTGCAGGCCCAGGGTCTTCGTCTGATAAAGCAGCTCTCTCCAGGGCAGCTCTTTAGTTACCAGAGCTTGATCATCGCGCTCTGCTTACACAGCAAGGCGGAGTTTCGACAGGAGATCCGCCCCAACTTACAGCGTATGCTCTGGCAGAACCGAGAGCGAGCTGAAGATCTGGCCATTGAGCTGATGAGTGCCCTCTTACGGCACCGTTTGGCTGATGGGGTTGGAACAGATCTGGTGAAGATGCTTGCTGAGGATCTGGGGCCCGCGTTGGAAGGGCTGCCCAAGGAGCTGATCTGGCGGTTGATCGACTCTAAACGTAGCTTCGCTCAGGAGCTGGGGGGTCTCCTCTTAGGGCGCTTACTCAGGGCTGAAGATCTAGAGATGGCGGAGATCGCGCGCCTGGGGAACCACGAGATCTATCGAATTCGCGAAGCTGCTTGGAACATGTATCGCCAAGCCCCTCAACGGGTGAGGGCTGATCTCACAGAGGCGCTGCCCATCCTGGACTCCGACTGGGAAGACAGCCGACGGTTCGCCATCGACTACTTTGGCTCTGAACACTTCAGCGCTGAGGATTTCCCCACCTCGACCCTGGTGGCCCTCTGCGACAGCGTAAAGCCGGAGATTGAGCATTTTGGGCGGCAGCTGATCACGCGCTACTTCCGGGATGAGGAGGGCCCTGAGTTTATGCTCAAGCTTAGTGAACACCCCTCAGCCACCCTTCAGCTCTTTGTCAGCAACTATCTGGAGGGCTACGCAGCGGGACACCCTGAGCGCTTGGAGCAGCTTCGCCCCTATCTCAGCGCGGTGCTCTCAAGGATCAACCAAGGGGGCTTGGCTAAGCGCCGCCTCTTCCGTTTTCTCAAAGCGGAGGCGCGAGAGAGCGAAAGCTCTGCTCGAATTATCGGGGAATTGATGGGCCGACACTCTGCCAGTATCGCCGTTGGGGATCGGGCAGCTGCTTTGGAGATTATGCTTCAGATCCATGGGGATTGGCCTGAGCTGCCCCTCCCCATCAAAGTCTCTGAGATGGAGGTACGAGGTGGAGTTTCACTATAGATACAGCGGCAGCAGCGCCGTAGAGAGCCGCGCTGATCGAAGCCAGCTCTCCTTCTCTCCCGACACCCGGCGAGATCCTACCTTCTTTCGCGGAGAGCTACGCAAGGGCCTGCCTTTTCGTGAGGCGATCAGCGCTCTCAATGATGTAGTGGTCTCCAATCTTCGCTGGCGGCCCAAAGATCGAGAGGCTTATAAGATCTGGGTGCAAGCTGAGGAGCAGCGTGAGCTGGCCGAGCAGCTCGCCCACGGGGCGCGAGCGAAACAGGAGCTTCAGCAGCTCCATGTAGAGTTGACTCAGCTGGAGCAGCGCTTTCAGCACCTCCGCAAAGGCTATTATGAAGCTCAAGCTCGCTACTTTGATCGTCTCTACCGTCGTGACTACAACGCTTGGTATGTACTGGATCCGGTGATCACGGTTCATCCAGATGAGATCTTCTTTGAGTGTTTTAGCCAGGATGAGTCCAGCTATGCTCGCCTGGGCGTAGACTACGAGGTGTTTAAAAACATCGGGGAGTTTGCCTGTGGGACAACCAATATCGACTACAGCGCAGAACTCTACGATGAGTTTCAGAAGATCCGCAGCTATAAAAAAACAGAGTTTGTGGTAGATCCCTCCGGCTTTGAAGTTCAAACCCAGAGTGAGATCAGCAACTCTGAGAGCTTTAAGGAGCTGAAGATCGACCTCCCAGATTCCTGGGTACGAGGCTTCCTTCAGGTCAACTCGGCGATGTCTCTACCGATGATCTCTTTTGACCTACACCCCATGGATATTCACAACTTTCTCTTTATTTTACGCAGGCATAAGGAGCGAGAGGGGCCGCGCTCCATGCGCTATCTTCTCAAGCCTGGAGAGCCTGTTCAGGTCATCTTTGAGCCCTGGAACATCAAAGTGGAGTGTCCTCGCTCCATCTACAGTGGCGCTGAGGAGCATGAGGTTCGAGTCTGGGGCCGTAGACGCCTCTATCTCTTGGAGCGCCTCATCCCCATCGCACGGCGCTTCCGAGTTCAGCTCTTGGGGACCGGGATGCCCAGCTTCTATGTGGCCGATTTGGGGGATCTCTCCTTTACCTTGGGGCTCAGTGGCTGGACCGCCAATGATTGGTCTCAGGCGGGAAACTTTGATCTGATGGCCCCCAGGGCCGAGGTAGAGCCCCGGCTTCGGCAGAGGATCTTTGAGACTCTACGTCGGGACTGGCGCGCTGATCCTGAGGCCCTCGCGAGAGAGATGGGTTTGGAGCGTGCTACTGTCTTGGGGGCGCTGAGCGCTTATAGTCAAGCGGGGCGAGCCATCTTTGATCTCAACAAGGGAGTCTATCGAGCTCGAGAGTTGAGCCAGGATCCCTTGCCTATGAAGAAACTGCGCTTCTCAAATGAGCGTGAAGAGAACGCTCGGCGTACTCTAGATGCAGACAGAGTATGGATCACAGAAGAGCGTCGCGACCCGCAGGGGTATCTGCATTTAAATGGTCATATCAGGGATGGAAAAAAGTATAACACTCGCTTGATCATCGATGCAGACCAACGTATTACAGAAGGGCAGTGCGGTTGTAGCTGGTATGGCCACAACAAGCTCTTCAAAGGCCCCTGTCAGCATATGCTGGCGCTTCGGCTCAAACAGAGCCAGAAGCGTTTTGAAAGATTTGGCCTTCGTTGAGAAGATCTTTGAGATTTCCTGGGGAGCGAGCAGAGCAAGTTTTGCAAACCGGGCGGTGGATCGCCGTCCTTGCCCTATGGCCCAGCATGCATCACTGGCCCGCTCGTCACTGGTTGGCCCGACACCCCTACCGGCCTTTTGCGGTGCGTCTTCCTTGAAGACAAAGAGGCCGGTAGGGGTGTGGGCCAATATGAGTTGAGACGGTCCAGTCCCGAGAGGGGTTCGAAGACACTCTAAACGCTCCCCAGGGATCTTTTTTTCGATAGAAACGGGTGCTGCGATCCATCCTTACTCTCGAAAAGAAGTTCAGAGTCTCTCGCGGGCCCTTAGGAGCGCTGCAAAATCGGCGCGGCGGAGCCTGATCCCAGATGACCCAGCCAAGAAGCCGCCAAGAACTCTACGAGCGTATTCGTCAAACCTCTAAGGAGCAGTTCATCCTCGAGGAGATGATCCGCCTGGGTTTCTGGGGACAAGGGGAGGAGCTTCCAGGTCTTCCCCCCGCTCAGGCGAAGCGTCGAGGAGAGATCATCCGTCGGATGCGTAGTCTCCAGACCGAGGCTCAGCGAACCCGCAACCGAGAGGCGCTCCTTAAGGCGATCCGTAAGCGTCGGATGCAGGAATCACGAGAACGCCGCGCGCTCTTAAAGCTGCAGAGAGAGGAGACTCGGCGAAAAAAGGCCCAGCTTTGGCAAGCGCGTAAAGCCCAGGAGATTCTCTATCTGGGACCTGATGTATCTCAGAGGCTCAGTGAAGAGGAGCTTGATCTGGATCGCTTGAACAAGGCGGGGCTGCCCTCTTTCTCCTCAGCCCAAGAGCTGGCTCAGGCGATGGGCATCACGCTCTCTGAGCTGCGTTTCTTAGCCTTTGAACGCAAGGTCTCAGAGCGAACGCACTATATCCGCTTTGCCATCCCCAAGAAGAGCGGTGGTCTACGCCGTATCTCAGCGCCTATGCCTCGACTTAAGCAGGCACAGCGTTGGGTTCTGGACGAGATTCTCAGAAAGATCCCTGTTCATGAGGCGGCCCATGGCTTCCTACCTGGGCGCAGTATCCTGAGCAACGCTCAAGTTCATACCGGACAGCGCTGCCTCATCAACTTGGATCTGGCCGACTTCTTCCCCAGTATAAGCTATCGTCGTATCAGGGGCTTCTTTCACAAACAGGGCTATAGCGAAAGCCTCGCAGTCATCCTGGGCCTGCTCTGCACCGAGGCGGAGATCTCTCAGATTGAGCTGGATGGCCGCACATGGTACCTGCGGACAGGGGCACGCAGCCTGCCCCAGGGCTCTCCTGCGAGCCCTGCTTTGAGCAACTTGCTCTGTCGCCGCCTGGATCGACGCCTCAGCGGCTTGGCCAATCGCTGGGGTTATCGCTATACGCGCTACGCTGATGATCTCAGCTTTTCAGGAGGAGGGGGAGCTGTAGGCAAGCTGATCCAGAGCATTAACTATATCGTCAAGGAGGAGGGCTTTCGCGTCCACCCGGAGAAGACCCGAGTAGAGTGGAGTGGGCGGAGGCAGGAGGTGACAGGCTTGGTGGTCAATCAGCGAGTAGGGGTCCCTAGAGCCCTGCTCCGACGCTTCCGTGCTACCCTCTTCCAGATCGAGAGAGATGGCCCTAAAGGAAAGCGCTGGGGAGCCTCAGAGGATCTCTTCGCCAGCTTGCGCGGCTTCGCCAGCTTTGTCTTTATGGTGGCTCCAGAAAAGGGCCTTGAGTTGAAGGCCTGGATCGATCGACTCTCAACATCTCAGAGCCATACTCAGCAACAGCGCCAAGAACACCAGCAACAGCGCCAAGAACACCAACAACAGCGCCAAG
>CAYLJJ010000048.1:0-47254 GCA_964384025.1 uncultured Nannocystaceae bacterium | reverse complement strand
ATCCTGACCCTCGGCGCCACCGGCGTTGAGCTGGCCAAGCGCAGCGAGATCGCCATCGTGCCCCCCCCACCGCCGGTCAACAAGCCCCCCCCTGTCGCGAGGAGGAAGCGAGAGGAGCACAAGGAGCGCAGGAGAACCGCCAGGCGCGGGAGTCGTGGACCTCGTAAACAGACGAGAGCCTTTCCTGCCGATGACAAACCCCGTTTTGGTGCAAGCGCCTCGGGTGTGCGCACCATTCGTACCCGAGACGCCGCGCCGATGGAGGAGGCCGCTGAGGTGGATGATCTGATGGGCGCCTTGGATGGTGGCGGAGGGGCTCCCATGGGAGGTGCCGCGATGATGCCCGCTCCAGTGATCGCGCCCGCCGCGATGCCGGAAGATAGAGACTCAGATGGAATCGTGGACGGCGTTGATATGGATCCTCTATCGGAGGCTGACAAGAGCATAATGGCGGGTTCAGGAGTGGCCCGAGATCGAAGAGTTGCTGAGATCGCTGTTCGCCGTCCTCCACCAGCTCCCCCAGCCCCCATTCAGCAGATCGCCGCGCCGACCGGGGAGAGTCAAGGCCGCAGGGAGCTGCGCGACATTGAGAAGGGCCGCCCCGCGCTCTCCGGTGAGATGGCCAAGATCGACAAGCTGCTCAGGAAGGGCCGTGCCAAGAAGGCCCTCAAGGCCGCCTGGGCCTGGCGCGTCAAGGATCCCAGCGATCTCCTCGCCCTGGTGGCCCTGGGTCGCAGCTTGGCGGGCGCAGGGGACCGAGCGGGGGCCGCGCGCGCCTTCGGCAGCATCCTCGACCTCTACCCCTCCCGCGCCGACATGCGCCGTCTGGCGGGCAACTGGCTGGAGATGTTGGGAGAGGCTGGGCTTGTGTTGGCCGCCGATGACTATCAGGTCGCCTTGGAGCAGCGCCCTGATCACCCCTCGATCTATCATCAGCTTTCGATGGTCCTGGTGCGCTTGGCCCGCTATGAGGAGGCCCTCAAGGTTGTCCTCTCCGGCATCAGCGCCCGCCGCATCGAGAACCGCTTCCCTGGCGTGGTCCGCATCCTCCAAGAGGACGCCCAGCTCATCGCCGCCGCCTGGATCGCCGCCGAGCCCAAGCGCGCTGAGGAGATCAAGAAGCGCTTGATGCATCACAACCTGCACCCCGACAGCTCAAAGCAGATGCGCTTTGTCCTGACCTGGGAGACCGACTCCAATGATGTCGATTTTCACATCTTCGATAAGCGCTTCAACCACGCCTACTACTCGCGCCGCAGCCTCGCCTCGGGTGGGACGCTCTATGCCGACGTGACCACCGGCTATGGCCCTGAGTGTTTCACCATCCATGATCCCAAGGCGGCCCCCTACAAGCTCAAGGCGCACTACTACCGCCGAGGGCCGATGGGCTATGGCGCTGGGAAGATGCAGATCCTGCGACATGATGGCAAAGGCAAGCTGAGCTTTGAGGAGCGCCCCTTTGTGATCATGCAGGATGGCGCCTATGTCGATATGGGCACGGTCAAGCGCTGATCTGCAGGAGAGTAACGGAGGCAAAGCTGCGGGTGGAGGCGACGTAGTTGCCGGTGCCGCAGCCGCAGGCTGTGGCGCTGGCCGTTTATGACCCATCGTCATCGCGCGAATATCAACGAGTTGGTCAACCACTTCCTTATCCTCTTCTCCATCCAACACGCGAACGATCGCAGGGCGAAGGGGAGGCTGGCGCGAAGACTCTGTGATAGCGCACAAGGCCTGTGTGGCCTCGATGAAGAGGGTCATGTGCCAGCCATCCCCCTCAATGGTCGATGGGACCATCGTGAGGGGAACCCGCCTCCCAGAGCTGATCCCAGACTGCTTCGATGAGCTGTACATGTCGGACTGCACGGCAGATCCCGCTTGGTTCGAGTCTGAGACCCTCCTCGTTAACGAGGTGGAGGAGTAGCCATCTTAGAGCGGTGTGGTGTGGCCTCAGCCGTTGGAGATGAGGGCTCCCTCTCCTGTCATCTCGGTGAGTTTGGTTTTAAGATCTCCTCTCAAGAGCGCTTTATCCGATAAGGATAGGCCAGTGATCCCACTCGCTCCGACCCCATGAACCATCAAGGAGGTTCAATGCAGAAGCGACTTGAGGCCCTGATGTCCTGGGTGGACAACCTGCCCCCCAAACAGGCCATGGGGCTGGGATTGGGGCTCAGCGGACTGGGCTTTGGAGCCTTGACCCTGCCACCTGTATGGCGCCTCGCAGGAGGCGCGGCGATGTTGGGGCTGGGCGCGTTCCAAGCCTCAAAGGCTGGCTGGGTGGGCGCGTTGCCTGATGAGCCGGTGGATCTCCTCAAGATGGTTAAGCTGGCGGGAGGTTCATTTCTGATGGGGGCCTCGGATGAGGATGGTGAGGCTTCCTCTCTGGAAAAACCACAGTTTGAGGCTCAGATAGAGGGCCCTCTCTGGGTTCAGCAATATCCCATGACCAATACAGAATATCGTAGTTTTAAGCCTGAACACGCTCTGGATGAAGCTGGAGATCTCCCTGTCACAGATATCAGTTGGTTTGACGCCATCGCCTTCTGTAATCACATCTCTGAAGAGGCTGGCTTTCAGGCTGCCTACACCATCGATGGAGTTGATGTCGCCTGGGACCCCAAGGCCAGCGGCTATCGACTCCCAACCGAGATGGAGTGGGAGTATTTTTGTCGGGCGAGTACAACGACGCGCTATAGCTTTGGTGATGACGCTGAGCAGCTCGGTGACTATGCTTGGTTTTGGAAGAATTCAAGCGATAAAAAACATCCCATCGCTCAGAAGAAGCCCAACCCTTGGGACCTATATGACATTCATGGAAATGTCTGGGAGTGGTGTTGGGGGGCTGGCCTCCCCTCATATCCACTGCTGCCTGACAAAACGACAACAATTGACAAATCGACTGACAATGACACTTATAGGCCCCTGCGCGGGGGCTCGTTTGACTTCATGGCCAGGAACCTGCGCTCTTCCGACCGGAACAGGAACAGGCCCAGGAACCAGAACAGGGACTTGGGCTTTCGTTGTGTCCGTGTCCGGGGCCACGAGCAGGGTACCCGCGCAGCGGGTTGACATTTTTTTTGTCAGCAAATTGTCAACAAATTGTCAGCAAAAGACAGACTGTAACATCCCCTGATAGCTCGCCGCGGTGCGCTCAAAAGCCTCTGGTCCTCTCACTTTGGCTTTTCGCAGCTTCCGCCGTATTTGCTTCCATTGCCGCCTGGACAAGCGCACACCATGAGGGCTCACTCGACACCCCAAAAAGTTACAAGCCCGTCGGCTTGGCTCCACCACCCCATGCTTGGGGTTCAACTTCAGGCCCCGCTCCCGTTCCAGCCAAGTGCTGATCTTCTCAAGCGCCATCCTCAACGGTTTTGGACTTTCGTGAAACAATGCCAAGTCATCGCCATAGCGGAGATAACCAGGGATCTTCAGCTTACGCTTGATCAGATGATCCAAGCCGTCCAGATAAAGCGCCCCAGACCATTGACTGAACCAAGTCCCGATGGGGAGCCCTCGATCAATTGCACAGAGCCCCAATAGCTCTTGAGCCAAAGCGCTTTGATAGACAGCTCCACCAGAGGAGATGATCTGATCGATCAGCTCCATCAAGCGAGGGCAGGTGATGCGCCGAGCCAAGAGCGCTCTAAGGCGAGGGTGATGAATAGAAGGAAAGTAACGATGAACATCCAAAGCCAATCGCCAGGGATAGCGTCGTGTGTAGCTTAGATGTTGTTGAAGGGCGCGGTGAGTACCCCGCCCATTAAGGCAGGCGTAGCTCTGATCAATCCAACGGCGCTCAAAGCTGGGGCCAATCTCATTGAGGAGAGCGTGATGTAGCACTCTGTCGATGATCGGAGGAGCTGCGATCAACCGGGCCTTGGGTTCGGAGATGATCTTAAGGCGAAAGACACCCGGCCGATACCAACCCCCCTGGAGGGTCTCATGCAGTCGGCAAAGCTGACGATCCGCGTTGAGATCAAAACGGGCCATGCTGGGCTGACGCCGTTTGCCCTTCTGGGCCTGCTGGTAGCCCCTCCAAAGGGCGGGGAAGCTGCTCATGCGCTCAAAGGCGCCTGTGGAGATGGATCGCATGGGCCTCAAGAGAGAGAAGAGAAGCCCGCCTGGACGATCAGCCGAAGCCTACTGGAACAGGGGGCAGACAAAGCGGGCACCCAGAGGGTGGCCGGACCGGTCTGCAGGGTACAAGAGCGCAGCCTGTTCGTGGCCCCGGACACGGACACAACGAAAGCCCAAGTTCCTGTTCTGGTTCCTGGGCCTGTTCCTGTTCCGGTTGGAAGAGCGCAGGTTCCTGGCCTCGTTGTCAAACGAGCCCCCGCGCAGGGGCCTCGACCGGTCAGTTCATTATGCAGGCCCCAGCCCGTCAAGCCAAGCTTCAATATGTTGGTGTACACGATCCGCCAACTTCAGAGCGTGGAGCATTTGGCGCTCTCTGAGTTGCCCCAGACGCTCAGCGAGGCGGAGACCGAGGCGCAGGCTCACAAGGCGCTCCTCAGCGATGTCAAGCTGCTCCAAGCGTCCAGGGTTATCTAAGAGCAAGACCACCGCCTCACTGAAGATCAAAGCGTTGCTACTCAAGCGTTGAGCCAAGGCACCCGGGCTCTGCTCAAACTGATTCAAGATCCACTCTGTCAGGGCAAGAGCATCAGGGAGGAGTACAGGTGAGGGTTTCATGAAGATCTCCGGCTCAACCGACGGATCAGGCCCACTAAAGCTGCCATCAGCTCCTGCTCGATCTGCTCTGCCAAGTCAGCGACCTTTGGCGTGGGCTCAAGATAGAGCGCGCAAACCGCGAGGCTCGCGGCATCTCGGGCGGCCTCATAGGCGCGCTGCTTCTCTTTGTAGTCAAAGCGGTGACAACCCAGCGCGAGCTGTCGCAGGTTCTCTCTGAGCGCCTGACAGGCTTGATGCTCAGTCCCCAGAGTCGCTTCAGCTCGTTGGAGGAGAGGCTGAGCGATCTGAAAAGCTTTCATATCTCGAAGAGAGTAGCGTTTTCCCTTGGTGGTAGATTTGGGGGCCTCAGGAGGGGTGCTTGAGGCTAGAGGTTTGCTGCTGATGGGCTTTGAGCAAGCTGTTTCTATCTCTCGCTTTAGCCTTTGGCTGGCTTTGGCTCTGGGGGCTGCATCTTGGTGCTCCCTGAGAGCTTCAGGGCTGATCAACCAGCGACCTTTTTGCTTTTCAGCCACAAGGCGGCCTGTTTGGATGAGATAGCGGAGCTGTCGTTCGGTCTTATTGAGCTGCGCTGCGGCTTGAGCGAGGGAGAGGGGTTTCATAGGCTCCGCTTATCTTAAACTGACAAAAATGTGTTAACAAAAAAAATGTCATCCGCTTCGCGGAGTACCCTACTCGTGGCCCCGGACACGGACACAACGAAAGCCCAAGTTCCTGTTCTGGAACCAGGGCCAGTTCCTGAGCCGGAAGGAAGAGCGCAGGTGCCAGGCCTCGAAGTCAAACGAGCCCCCGCGCAGGGAACGCCTTTGACAATTGTCATTGTCAACGCGGGGATTGTCTACTTCAACAGCTTCATAGGGGCCATAGCAGTCAAAGACCCACTCCCAAACATTCCCTGCTTGATCTAGGGTTCCAAAGGGGCCTCGCCCTTTGGGGTAGCTCCCAACCGGTCGTGGTTTCGAGTCACCAAAAATCGCGTATTCTTTGCTGGGTTTCTCCTCTCCCCAAGGGTATTTGCGCCCTTCAGGGCCTCGCGCGGCATACTCCCACTCCGCCTCAGTGGGCAGCCTCCCTCCAATAGAGGTGCAATAGCTCTTGGCCTCATCCCAGGTGACCCTGCTCACTGGCCATTGAGGCTCTTCATCTGGTCTGTGCCCAGGTTTGAACTTACGATATTGGGCGTTGCTCACCTCGGTCTCACCTATCCAGAAGCCATCTAGATTGACCCTGTGCGCTGGCTTCTCATCATCAAAAGCTTCTTTGTCCTCAGAGCCCATTTGGAAGCGCCCTCCACATACCCGGACATAGCGCCCATCGGAGAAGCTGCGTGTCTCTGGACAGCGCTCTTCTCCCAGAGCCCAGAGAGGACCTCGTATTACTTGAGCCCCTGTCCAGACCTCTGCCAAAGGTTTCAACTCCCCTGAGCCAATCGAGAGCATCAGTAAGCCCCACTCTCTGCCGGGAATCCAGCCCAGGGCGGGCCCTTCAACAGAGGGCTCTTGAGCAGTAAAAGCCAACAGTTGATCTTGAGGCAGCAGAGGGCCTAGAGCCTTGAACAACTCCGCAGGCTCTATATCCCCCTGAGCCACCATATCGACGCTGCCTGAGTCCCAGAGCTTGGCGACAAAGCGCTCTACTTGAGGGCCCAGGCCCTGAACGATGGCTAAGCTGCGGCGCGGCCAACGCTCATCTAGGTGGGGCCGCAGCACCTGGTTGGAGTATCCACAGCGCCAGAGCGTGACCTTGCCCCTCTGCTCTTGGCAGTCGGCTTGGATGGAGTTGACTTCAGTGATGAGCCTCCCCGCTTCAAGTCTATGAACCTCCAGACGACGTGGCGTCCCAATCTCCACTGTCCAGCTTTCATCAAGCTGCCGAGCCTCTTGGATCAACTTCTTATCGGACAGCTCAAACTGCGGCTCATCTAGGGGAGGGATCTCTTGGGCGGTGAACAGGGCCAAGAGCGCCGAGAGCAGGAGCCCAGCGGCCATAGCTCCAATCATCCAGAGCCGAGAGGCGCGACGTAGATCGAGGCTGGGGAGTTGTAGGAAGGCGCGGCCTAGGCCCGCCATACGGAGCTGCTCTCGGCTCTGGGCTCCCAGATCTCCCCAACTCCAAGGGAGGAGGAGCACGCCCTTATCTTTGCTCTCTCCCCTATAGTCTTGAAGCAGGAGCCGTCTATAGTCTTGAGGCAGGAGTCGTTCTAGACGATCTCGAATAGACTCTCCCAGATGCGCACGCCTCTCAAACAGGCGCTCAGCGGCCTCTTCAAGCGCCCTCGCAGGCATCTCCCAAAGATCAAGCAGAGCGATCCCATCCTCGCGATGATGACGATCAACGCTGTGATCTGCTTTGAGGGCGGTTTTGGCGAGCTGCCCCCGCCAAAACTGCCGTGTGTTCTCAAAGAGGGAGCGCTCCCCGCTCTCCAGGAGATAGAGCCAGTTGATCAGCTTCGCCTCATCCCGGTGACTCCAGGCAAAGCGCCCTCCAGGCGCGCTCTGCACCTTAGGTAAGCGACTGAGCCCCCAGGGCTGGGCCTCTAGGCCGGGGAGGTGGTCGCGGAGCTGTAGAGCGGTCTCTGGGAGGAGCGGCTCATGCGAGAGCGCGCAGGCCGCCGCCCAGATATGAAGGTCAGCCTCCTCTTCGGGCGCAACAAGGGCCTGCTCTCCCAACCAGAGCGCGAGCTGCTCCGGCTCAATGCTATGCAGCTCAAAGGGGGCCAGCAGATGCGCTAAGCCATGCCGCCCTCGGGAGAAGTCAACAAAGGTCAGCTCAGGCCAGAGGCTCAAGTCACGCAGAATTCGTCGGGTCGCTGGGCCGATGTTGGGGTGCTTGGCGCGGAGATCTAAGATCTTGCCATCGGTGAGCAGCGCGACTCGAACAGCGCCGCGCTGCTCCTCCACCTCTGGGAGCGTAAAGCGCGGCCCCTCCTCTCCTCGAAGGCTGTCAGGGACGCCTCCAAAGTAAGCCAGCTTGATCGGCAAGCCCGCGCGACGGAGCGCTTCGATGATCTCCTCTTGAACCAAGCTGATCTCTGGATAGATGCGGCGGGCCGAATCATCCACCCAGAGCCACACCTCGCGGTAATGCCGCGCCCGCTGATAGCGGGGGCTGGGGTAGCCTACGCGGAGGGTGGCTTGGATCGAGACCTCAGGGTCAAGCTGCGTGGTCTCCTCCTCGCTGACAAAGCGCCCGATGCCCCAGACCAAGGCGTCCTGCTCAGCACCCACCACAAAGCGAGGCTTTGGGCTGGCGTCAGGCAGCAAGGGGATGGGGCGCGGGAGCGGCTCATCTGGGTTGGGGAGGCTCCCTGGCTCATCAATGGGGGTTGGACGGCGGCTGAGATAGAAGAGATAGAGCAGGAGCGCGAGGCTGAGCAGCATCAATCCAAAGTCCCAATACAAGGGAGGCGGGGTTGAAGGCGCAGGGCCGATTTTAAACTGATGCGCTCTATAGGTCTCAGCGAAATCTTTGACCGGTGTGTCCTGCTCAACTTGAGTCTCAGGGAGTGCTTTTGGAGGAGAGGGCGTCGGCCAGAGGGCCTCTGGGGGTGAGATAAGCAAAAAGAGCGGGAGCGCAAGCCAGATCCAGAGAGACCACCTGAGCTTGAGTCTACGGGGGCGCGTTACACCTCGCTCCCTCTGAGCTTGAGGCTCTGAGCTGGGCTGGCGCCGGATGGTCGTGCTCCACCAAGCCTCAAGGGCCTGATCCAGGAGGCGCTGATCTGAGGCGCGCTTCACCAGGATGGCGGCCAGGATATGAGCGAGCTGCTGACGATCCAGCTCCCCCGTTTGCTCCAAGATGCTCTCGATCCGCAGGCGCTCGGTGACGCCCAATCTGAGATCTACGCTCTGAAGATGAGCATAGAGCGTCGCGAGGGCCGAGGCTCTCACAGGCTGCGGAGGTCGTCGCTGTCTTTGATCAGCACCGAGAGCGCAGGCAGCTCAGCCAGAGGGGCGCCCAAGCTCTGAAGGCTGGCGCCCATCGTGCCCAGGATGGAGAGCCAGAGCAGCAGCTCGCTGGTGGCCGGGATCTTACGCAGGCCCCCATATTTGCGCAGCTCCCAGAAGCGTTGGATCGCTCTATCTAAGGAGCCTGGAGCCAGACCACCCAGCGCGCCTGCCTTGATTCGAGCTTGAACCGCTGCGTTGACCAGCTCCTGAGTGAGCTGGATGTGATGAAAGATGCAACGACGCAAGAAGGGCTCAGGGAGGCGGCGTTCGCTGTTGCTGGTGATGATCAGCAGTGGCTTGGAGCCTTTAGAGGGGGTGACGCGCAGGGGGCGACCTTTATCCTCGATCTCAGGGACCTCGAACCAGCGTTGATCTAAGACATGTAGGAGATCATTGGGGAAGTCACGAGGGGCTTTGTCCACCTCGTCGATGAGCATCACGCTGGGGCGATCCGACTCATAGGCTTTCCAGAGCTGGCCCTTGTTGACGCAGTCCTTCCGCTGAACACGCTGGCCCTCTGAGCGGTTGGCCTCTCGGAAATATTTGACCATGTCAAACTCATAGAGCAGGTCACGGGTGGTGGTGGTAGAGCGGACCGCGAGGGGGTAGACCGCTTGGCTCCAGCCTGGGCGCCCTGTCTTCGGATCAAGTTCATCTGAGCCCATCCTGAAATACCAAGCCAGATACCAAGCGAGCTGAGTCTTGCCTGTGCCTGGCTCTCCGGTGATCAGCAGAGGAGCACCCAGAGTTAAAGCGACGTTGATGGCGTCGATCAGCTTCTCTCCTGGCTGGAAGAGGGGAGCGGATTCGATGTGATCAAAGAGGCTCTTGGGAGAGCTGCGGGTGCTTAGGCTCTTCAAATCACCGCGTTCTTGTCTCTTATTTATGAAGTTAATCATCCGAGGTCCTCATCATCATCAAGAGCCTCCGATTTGTCTTCACTTGTATACTCTCTCCAACCAACTTTATGTTCAGCATAGTCAATTTCATCACATAAGCATTTGTAGCAGGCTACGCTTTCATCCTCTTTACATTTACATATCTCCATAAGTTTTTTAATCGCACTGACGCGCATAGAGGGGTCACATCTAGTCGTTCCAGATGTCAGAAAGAACTCAACAAGCTCCTCCCTGGAGACATGTTCAACAGGTGGCAGCGCCTTACAAATAAAAGAAGGTGTATGATTCTCGATTACATAATTAGAGATGATACTTCCTATAGCCTTTGACTTGCCTGAAACAATGCAAAGGAAAGCGATAATTTTAACAGTTTTTGGGCAGTTTTGACCGATATAAGTCCTGATTTTATCGAGCCAATGTAAAAGGTCACTTTTTTTGAGAGAACGATTATCATAGTCTTTCCCAAAAATACCGAATTCAAGCCAAAGAATGGCCTGTATTTCTGATGATGCTTCTGGTGTTACCTCTTGGATGAAGTTAACGAGATCAGCCCCGGATGGAGCATCGAAAGCTTGGTTAATTTGAGTCTCTAAGCTGTGATGAAGAGCATCTCTCCTTCGTGGAAACTGGATTTTTATCTTATGAATGAGAACTTGGTCTACTTTCTCTCTCGCTATATCAGATCTTAAAAGATTACTGAGTTCTTCTGGATGCGCTCCTTCAATCTTTGGACTGGTCGCGACTACAGCCAGAGTACGTCGCTCTTTTTTTAGGAGAGCATCTACCGCCATACGAAGCTGCGCTCTTTGTGAGATCCTATCAAGGAGGTGACAGGTGTCGACTTTTAACAGAGAAGATGAAGATTTTCTTTGCAGAGTCCAAGAGTTAAATCGAGCATGGATAGCATTCTGAATTGCGGGAGTCTGAGCATGATGGATCGCCTTAACAGGGTTAAGCCCCTCAAGCAGCATATTGACTAGCCACTCACTCCCCTGCCTCTGAGCTTTGTCAACATCAATTAAGTTAAGCTGATTGATCACCACTGGAATGTAAGCGACCAACTGATGTCCAAAATTTGCCTGTCCACCCTGACCACTACCGCATCCATTCAAAAACACTGCTTTAGGGGGAGAATCGCTCAAAGCATCTCTAAAGGACTTTGGATTGATCAATTCATCATCAAAATTTAGGACAGGTTCATTGTTTTCCTGAGAAGCATGTCCAATATAATAAATGAGTTGAGGTGACTTCTTTAAGGCTGCCTTTGCCTCGTCCCAACTGTGAACAACTATAAAATATTTTGTTGAATTATAGGAAGGTTCTGCTTGGGTCAGGCGTCCTCTGATAAACTCAGGGTGTTTATTATCAGCAGGGCTGTTCAGAGGCAACATGAGCAAGATAGAAGCGGGTGAGAGCAACTCGATATCATTTTTCGGTCGAAAATGATCAGACAGCTCAAAAGTCCAGGGGGCTGGTCCATAGATCAACATCTGACCATCCCAGGATGTAAGACCCCAGGGTAGAGAGAGCAGCTCAGGCTCACTGGTCCATATGCGTAACCGGATTGAGTAGCGATTGGGCTGTATTGTATTCGCCCGACTCTCTCCTAAATACTTAAAAACATTGATTAGATTGGCTTCATCAGGGAACAGCAGCTTATAGAGCGCATCCCCCACATGGAGACGCTCTTGAGCATCTCTATGAAGCCCATCCAGAGAGAGAGCGCCCAGAATCTTAGGAAGCTCCACCTGCTGTTCAAGGATCTCCGCCCGACCACCTCTCAGATAGTAATTGATCTTATAGCCTGAGCCAGAAGCCTCCAGGCGAACAGTCAGCTCTTTTTGCGACATCAAGATCCTCCCCCCCAGGGTATATCAGCGCTTCACAGCGTGGCGCCATATTTACATCAACCCTGACCCTTGTCAGGATGCTCAGAGGCGGCATGGGAGCGACAATGAAGACCCTTATCATCAGCGATCTACACTTAGGCAATGGCGGCCCATATGAGATCTTCGCGGGCCAGGATGCCCTGCCCGCGATGCTTCAGGAGATCAAGCCAGATCACCTGATCATCAACGGCGACGGGATCGACTTCCTCTTGGACAATGAGCCGATTGAAGGTCTGGATGAGGAGCGCGCGCTCAGGCAGGCTCAAGCGATCCTGGAGCACAATCAGGATCTCTTTAGAGTGATGAAAGAGATCCCCCAACTGACCTTTCGGCTGGGCAACCATGATGTTGAGTTGGCGCTCCCCCAAGTTCAGGCGCTGTTCTTAAACACCCTAGATGGCTGCGAATTTTCCATGGGAGATCAGCCCACCTTTATCGAGGAGAATGGCATCCGCGTCCTGCTGACACATGGGGAACATAAGGACTCAAGCAACCGGGTGCAGTACTCACGGCTCCTCAACCCTAAGCATTGGCATAAGTTCAGATACTCCGCAGGCTCCCACTTGGTGAAGAAGGGCCTCAACCCACTCAAGGATGCGGGGCTGCGCTTCGCGGACCTGCTCAAGCCTGACTTTGAGGGCGGCTTCCTAGCTGCTGGAGCGGTCGCGCCTGGGAAGGTCGCTGAGTTGATGAATGAGGAGCTGTTGGGGCTGCTGTGGCGCTTTATGGCGGCTCAATGGGCGAGCGACACCTTCTCTTTTCTGGGTTTGAGTTTACCTGATCAAAAGAGCTTGGCCCGGAAGGCCCTGAGGGCCTATGCGCGTCTGCATCGCTGGACCGCAGGAGAGAGCAGCTCAGGCTTCTTCTCTCGGGAGGCCAGTGAGGAGGAGATCAAGGAGGCCAGCCGTCTACAAGCCCAGTATGATTGTGACGCGGTGATCTTGGGCCACAGCCATGCGGCGCGCTGGTATGAAAAGGATCGCGTTGTCTATGCCAACACCGGTACTTGGATCCCCCTGATTCAGCTCCCAGACCACGAGGCCCCAGTGGAGGTCTGGGACCAGTTCCTTCAGAGCCTCAAAGATGATCCAGGGATGGAGGGCGTCGCCAAGCAGCACCTCAAACATTGCTTTACCGCTGTCTTAGTCAAGCCCTGGGCTCGTGGCCTCAGCTTCTCTCTGTTGGAGTGGGATGGGAGTGCTGTTAAGTCTTTGGGGGAGAGTAAGCTTAAGCGCGGTAGGCGTCGCGCTCCCAGCGCCCATCAGGATAGAGAGGCTCAAGCGTTCTGTTATCCCCTATTGGCCAACACCCAGGGCCTCTCATCTCCCAGATGCCCAACCCCTCAAGGACAGCATGAGGTGACTCGGCGCGGTAAAGGGGCTCCAGAGAGGGAGTTGGCGGGAGGGACAGACACCAACTCGGTCAGAGATATGGGTTGGGGGATCATCGTCGTCGAGGAGCGAGCAGAAGCCTATCTTGGCGCCATCAGGCTGTTGATTGAGTGGCGTGAGCAGCAGATGGCTGAGTCTGCGGTCATTTTGAAAGTGAGCGCAGATGAGATCCATGAGATGGATCAGGTTGAAAGATGGCTCAGTGAGCATTACTGGAGCCTTCATATGGACAAACGCCCACGCTATCTGCTCTTGGTTGGGGACCTACATGAGCTGCCCATCGCTCTAGAGCGCAGCCTCACGGGACATGCGATGGTGGGTCGTCTGGCCTTTACTCATCCCGGCCCCAATCGTGAACCCGTTCTTAAAGACTACAGAGCCTATGTTGAGAAGCTGCTTCAGATTGAGAAGAGCACGTACAGGCGGAGCAAGCCAGAGATGCTCTTCTATGGCGTTGAAGATGGGAGCCAAGCGACTCAAATCGGTATAGAGCAGCTGCTCAAACCTGCTCTCAAATACCTCGATAAGTCTGAGAGCGAGGCTCCGCTCCCTGGTTTTCGGGGGGTCCATCAGCTCTCAGAGTCCAGCTTTGGGGAGCCCTGCCCTGAGACGCTCTTTGAAGATCCCGCCGTCTCAGATCCCAACCTCCTGCTCTCCATCAGCCATGGGATGGGTTGTCCAAATGACAAGGCGCAGAGATGGGCGCTGCAAGGGGCGATGAGCTTTGGCTCTGAGTTTGTCACCGCTGAGAATCTACGGGAGCGCTGCTTTCTGCCGGGTGGCCTCTGGTTCTATCTGGCCTGCTTTGGCGCTGGGGTCCCCAGCCAGAGCGTGTTTCGGGGCTGGCTTGAAGAGATGGGGGTCGCTGAGCTTGAGATTGACTATCTGTTGATGAGCCTCAGCGAGCAGCCCTTTATCTCAGCGCTGCCTCAAGCTGCCTTGGCCAACCCCCATGGACCCGTCGGGGTGGTCAGCCACATCGATTTGGCTTGGACCTATGGTTTGGTAGAGCCAACCGTGGAGGGCAGCGATCTAGAACTTCATCGTCGCATCTCAGATCCCTTAATTCGTATGAGGATCAGAGATGGAAAGTCTCCCAGAGTGGGGCTGATGCTCGCTGAGTTGGGTTGCTCTCTCAAGAGATATGACACTCGCATCATCACGTTGACAGGAGCGCAGGAGCGCCCTGAGCCCACGCTCTGGATGGCCCGGCAAGACTTCGCGGCCTATATCCTCTTGGGTGATCCTGCGACTCGCTTGGCCTCTAAAAACTCTCCCCTCTGAGATCATCTAAAGACTGAGCACTCAAGGCGCAGTAGAACATTCATCTTTAACTAAAAAAATCTTCAGTTGCAAAGTTAACATCTCTAAATTCGATAATTCTGGTCTAATTTATGATGGACTGACTTCCGATAACCATGGTTTTGGTTTCATGTGTATAAAATATCGAAGAAGTAGACACTGTAGCGGCTAAATAAAGCCATTTATGGCTGTTTTTGATTTTTTGGGTAAGTTCAGAGAATGCAAAGGCGAGGGCAGGAGTTAGATTCATCATCTCATTCTAAGGTGCCGCTGGCCTCGACAGCTCAAACTCGAAGGCTGGTAGCCATTTTTAGAAGTTATGGCCCAGCCTAAGGCCACCGAGCCAGCCCCGCGTAAAGCTTTCGCGGCGATTGGCTGAACCCATACGGACTTGAAGAAGCCAAGCCTCGTTTAACTCCCAGCCCAGATCAAAGGAGAGGTTGGCAGCCTCTGTTTTCTCAGCAGGCCAGTCACTCAACTCAATGCCCAGGGCCATCGGGAAGCGGGGTACGGTGTTCCAGTGAAAACGCATATCAGTACGACTACCCAGATCACTGATCCCCTCCTGCTCTAAGGCGAAGTGAACCCCAGTCATATCTCCCACCCGCAGGATCCCCGCCAAGCCAGAGACGAAGCCTTCAGCGCTGGCTCCCAAGATCAGACGAGCTCCCACGGAGAACCAGCGGTGCATCTCGATGTTCAACTCTCCATAGCCATAGTTTACGCCTGGAGTCTCCTCATCGTAGAGGGCCTCCCCATCAACCTCAGGCCACTCTCCACGCATCACGTTCATCCCGATGCGGATATCGTGGAGGAAGCTCAAAGGGCGATATTTGTACTCCAGATCAAACTCCCAGTAGCGATCACTGAAGTTCTCTGTGCGCAGCTCCTCGCGCTGATTCAGCTCATTCCAACGTCCTTCTCTACGCTCACCAAAGAGTGCAAAGCGCCCTCCTACGCTCAGGGTAGAGCGCTTCCCGTTATAGCGTCGCAGCTGAGATTCCATATCGTCCGCCGTGCTGCGCCCTCGAATATCGATGCTCTGAGGCCGCTCCTCGCTGCCGAAGTGTGCTCGGCGCTGACCATCTCGTCCCAGAGAGCTGATGTAGTACTGCAGCTGAGGTCCCTGGAGTTTCTGGGCGGGAAGGTCTGCGCGATACCAGCTCCGTTTGCTGCGCGCAAAGGGGTAGCTCTCATAGGCTTGGTTCGGGCGCCGCACCTTGAGCTCCAGGCGCTGGAAGTTCCAATCTCCCTGTACCTTGGCGTGGAGTTGGAGAGGCTTTCCCGCCTGGGCGCTGATGACGGGGGTGTGTAGGACGCGAAGAGGTAGAGAACCGGAGGCTGAGACGGGAGCTGTCAAAGAGAGCAGAAAAAATAGCGCGGTCATGTCAAGCTCCTACCAGTCCAAGCCAAGGCCGCCACCGAGGGTCAGACCGTGGTGATTGATGGTGCGGGCGTTCCAGCCAAGCTCTCCATTGAGGAGCAGCCCAGACCAAAGGCGGTAGCCCCCTTTCACGGTGAGGCGGACGCCGAGATCTTCATTGACGGGGAGGTTTGTCACCTCGACGCTGGCCCTGATGGGCAGGCGTTCAAAGACCTCGATATGCATATCTGTAAAAGCCTTGCTGCCCAGATCGCTGATGACCTGTACACCCAAGACCAAGCGGGTGTGCTCCAGCTTCCCGATGCGGATCCGCGCCTGTGTTCCTCCAACGCTCTCGGAGACACCATCCTCTGTGGCGTGGTGGTTCCCAGTGTAGAGCCGTCCGGCCAACCCAAACCAAGCGCCAAAGCCCAATTCACCCTCAACGAAAGCATAGTTGAGGGCGAGAGAGTGACTGGGAGCCCCCTCATCTATCTCCTCTGTCCCTCCCCCCTCACCATCGATAAGCCCAATCCCCACTTCGATGCGCTTGAGCGCCCTCCACCTGACTCCATAGGTGTAAGAGGACTCCAACTGAAAGTAACGATCTGTAGCCGCTTCGCCAGTGTTGAAGTCAACCATACGCGCTTCGATCTTCAAGCTGCTGGGACCCGGATTACCCTCTCCTGGAGGAGGAGGCAGGACCTGGAGGCTGTGAGGCTTCTCGGAGTCACCCACCACGGTGAGGAGGCTAGAGTCCTGCTGAAGGATCTCAATGAAATACTCTAGGTGTCCTGGCTCCTTGAGGGCCTCAGAGGGCATCTGCCCTTGAAAATAGTAGTACCCATCCCGCACCATCGGCGCCTCGTTCCATACCGCCCCTCCCCTCGGTCGCCAAAACAGCCGCGCCATCTTAACGCGTTCAGGGGGAAGCACCGCTAAGGCCATCGAGAGCTTCCGCCCTTGCTCTACACTCTTGGGACCATGAAAGCGGCTGGTCAAAGCGGTTTTCTTGGACTCTATTTCTGGATGGCTCTTAGATGCACGAGCTTGCTCCTGGAAGGCACGGAGAAGGTTGATCTCCTTGCCCACCTGATCCAGATAGCGCCCCTTGGGGAAACGCTCTAGATAGCTCTGCCAGAGCTTAAGCCGCTGGCTGAGCGCGGCCCCCATACAGCCCTTGAAGATCTGTTCAAGGAGCTCCTCCTCTGGATCTTGAGCCGTCTTGATTTCAGGGGTCGGGACTTTGGGTGCAGGGGTCTCCTTTGGTTTACTCCAGATCCGCACATAATCTCCAAGCGCTGGAGGGCGCTTAAGGCCCTTAGGAGCGCGTAGAATGCTGAGGAGCTGACCTACTTCATGAACCACGACGCGACCGATGGGGAAGCGATCCTCAATGCTCTTTTTGCTGACGGGGTGCTTGACCACCAAGCGGCGGTAAAACTCTAGAGTATCCCCCGGTTTCAGACCTTGGGCGTTCCCCAAATCCAGGATCACTTCGCCTTTGGTGACTTGAACCACCCTCCCCTCTTTCTTCCCGAAGGAGAGGCTGGTTTGAAGCAGCAATGACGCGATCAACAACGCTCTCATAGGTGGACTCCTCCTACTCGGCGCAGGATCTTTAGCAGGAGATGAGCCAAGCGTTTTTTCCTGAGATTGGAGTAGAATGGCTCCACTTAAAGGGCTTACCCCTCTAAGCGAGGGCGGGTGGTGCGGTACTCGATGGGGTCTTCATACTCTTCACCCTGGAAGATGCGTTGGACAAAGACCCCAGGGAGGTGGATGTCATCAGGGCCCAGCGCTCCCAGAGGGAGCAGCTCATCCACCTCAACTACGGTGATCTTGCCCGCCATCGCCATCAAGGCGCTGAAGTTGCGGGTGGTGCCCTTAAAGCGTAGGTTCCCAAAGGGATCGCCATACTCAGCGCGTAGAAAGGCGAAGTCCGCCTTGAGGGCTGTCTCAAAGATCTGGCGACGGCCATCCAAGAGCCGCTCCTCCTTCCCCTCAGCGATGAGAGTACCCACCCCAGTAGGTGTAAAGAAGCCACCAATCCCCACTCCGCCCGCGCGGATACGCTCCGCTAGAGTGCCCTGGGGGCAAAGCTCCACCTCCACCTCTCCAGCGAGATATTGCTCCTGAAGATCGGGGTTGCCGCCCATATAACTGCAGACCGCCTGGACAATCTGTCGCTGCTTTAAGAGCACCGCGAGACCACGGCCCTGGTTGCCGATGTTGTTGCTGATCACGCGAAGAT
Source organism: uncultured Nannocystaceae bacterium (assembly GCA_964384025.1). GTDB lineage: Bacteria > Myxococcota_A > Bradymonadia > UBA7976 > UBA1532 > CAYLJJ01. The sequence goes on along the minus strand of CAYLJJ010000048.1, from coordinate 29,520 downwards.
CCTTCACGCCGCTTCCCGCCAACTCTCGGATGCAGTTCTCCGCGTTCCCCGAGAGTCCAAAGCCCCCGCACATGATGGTGGCCCCATCAAAGAGATCATAGAGAGCCTCAGCTGCTCCCCTAAAAAGTTTCTTGCTGTTCACTCCAAGCCCTCCTTCATCGCCTCGGTCAGAGCTTTGTCGATTATCTCCAGACCCCGCTTCAGATCTCGATCAGAGATACAGAGAGGTGGGGCGATAAAGAGATAGGTCCCCCGGAAGGGGATATGTAAACGCCGCTTCTTAAAAGCAGCCTTAAGCCGCGCCTCAAACTCAGGGCATTTGCCTTTTCCTTCATGAGGCACCAAGGGCTCGCGGGTCTCTCGATCAACCACCAACTCGATGGTGCCAAAGAGGCCGATGCTGCGCACATCTCCAATCAACCTGTGCTTTTGCATCAGCTCCTCAAGGCCCTCTTGAAGCACTGAGTTGAGCTGAGCGGCTCGCTCGATCAGCTCATCGCTGTGGTAGACCTCGATGGCTGCCAGCGCGGTGGCGCAGGCGATGGGATGGGCATAGCCGGTCAGCCCGCACCAGAGCTTCTCATCTTCAAAGCGAGCAGCGATAGCCTCGCTCATGGCGACCACTCCCAAGGTGGCGTAGCCCCCTGTGAGGCCCTTGGCCATAGTGATTATGTCGGGGACCACCCCCCAATGATCCACCGCAAACCACTCACCGGTACGGCCAAAGCCGCTGAAGACCTCGTCGCTCACCAGGAGGATCCCATAGCGGTCACAGATCTCCCGAATACGGGGCCAGTAACCTGAAGGGGGTATAAAGCCCCCATTGGCTCCCGTAACCCCCTCAAGGAAGACCGCCGCGATACGATCTCGACCCTCCATCTTGATCACATGCTCTAGATGATTGGCGCATTGTAGGGAGCAAGCCTCACCCTTATAGCTCCCAAAGACACAACGGTAGCAGTAGGGATCTTCAGTGCGAAGCACACCCCAGAGGCCTGGTTCTACCGACCAGCGCCGAGAATCTCCCGTCAGCGAGAGCGCTCCCATGGTGGCCCCATGATAGCTGCGTCGCCGAGCGATCACTTTCTGACGCCCGGTGACCAAGCGAGCAATCTTCAGGGCGTTCTCATTGGCGTCTGCTCCTGAGAGGCAGAGGAAGAAGTGGTTGAGATCTCCCGGCGTGATCTCCGCTAGAGCCTCTCCTAAGCGCGCCTTAGTCTCAAAGACCGCAGCGGGGCTGGCTACACCCAAGCGCTCAGCCTGCTGCCGGATGGCGGCGATAATGCGCTCCTCACCATGCCCCGCGTTGGCGTTATAGATCTGGCTCTCAAAATCCAGCCACCAGTTCTCCTCCTCGTCGTGAAACCAGGCACCTTTTCCTCCTGCGATATGAAGAGGGCGGGCGTTCTTTTGAGCGGTCCAGGTGTAGAGTATATGGCGTCGTTGCCGAGCCTCTATCTCCTTCATCTCTAAACTCTCCTAAGGGAGCCGTAAGCGTTGCATGATCTTTTGGAGATCCAACCAGACATTGCGCTTGAGGTTGGGGGCGTTGTGGATATCTCTGGGCTGGAAGGTCACCATCGTATCGATCTCTCCAACCTTCCACCATCTACCTCGCATCCGAGGCAGCGTCTCCTGAGTATTCAGGAGTACACGGGCGCAGCCCTCATCGAAGAGCAGGATCACCTCAGGCCGAACGATCTCCAGCTGCCTGCGCAGAGAGGGTAGACAGGCGGTGATCTCCTGGGGGGTTGCCCTCCTTGAACCCGCGTGACACTTGAGCAGATAGCTCAGATAAACCTCTTCTCTCCTGAGGCCCATGGCGCGGAACATCCTCGCCAGCAGCTTTCCGCGCTCTAAAAAGGGCAGAGAGAGGGCATCCTCTACAGCTCCAGGGCTCTCTGCGATACAGAAGAGGCGAGCATCAGGGCGCCCAACTCCAAAGACCAGCTCTTGGCGCTCTTGGCAGCGTGGGCAAGCGCGGCAATCCCCCATCTCATCCCTCAGGAGTTGGAGCGCGGCGGCCTGAGCGGGGGCCCCCTGAAGAGGAGGCTGCGTCGAGGGGGTCTCTGGGCGCTGAGGCTCTTGCTGTTGGGAGCTGATCTGCTCTGAAGGCTGTAGCTCACTCTGCTCCTGCGCTCTCCCCTGAAGCGCGCTGGGGGGCGGAGGCTCACTCCAAGAGATGGGAGCTTCAGCGCGGATCACCACTCCAAGTTGAGCGAGGGGGATCTTGGGTAACGGTGGCAACTCCAAAGGTGTGGCTCCTTGGGGAGGATCTGGACGGTTCATGTCAGGGTTTACAAAAGCTGAGGGCTTCGGGGCTTGCTCGGGTTTGCTGGGCCAAGGGGGTTTTACTGCTGCTTGCTTAGCACGATTTTGAGCCTTGGAGCTGTGTAGGGAGGGAGCTTGAGGAACGCTGTTCTTCAGCTTGGGCATCTTCCAGCCCTCTGGTACCGGCAGAGCTTCTTCGCCCCCCTCCAGGTGCCACTCTAGAGCAGCGCGGGTGATCCTCACCCACCGTTTTAATTCCTCTCCGAAGCTGCTCATTGAAGGTGCTCTCCTATCCAGGTCACGAGGCGATGAGCGATGGCTGCCTTAGATTGGTGAGGCAGCGCCTCAATCCCCTCTTCGGAGACCAACCAAACTCGATTGCCTTGAACGCCAAAGCCACAGCCTGGCTCAGAGACATCATTGGCGACGATGAGATCAACCCCCTTTCTTCGCAGCTTCTCTTGAGCAGCTGCTTGAGGGTCTCCTGTCTGAGCTGCGAAGCCCAGAAGCAGAGGATGGCGCTCCTCTCCTCTTCGAGCCCCCAGCGCCGCCAGGATATCTGGATTGCGACAGAGCTTGAGCAGCATGGGCTCCTCCTGTTTGCGTTGCTTCTGCTTCTTAGGATCAGCGGGTCGCCAATCAGCTACCGCAGCGCTCATTACGATGGCGTCCACTGAGTTCTCTGTCATGATCGCCGCGTACATCTCTTGAGCGGTGACCACAGGGATCATCCGCACTCCGGTGGGAGGGGGAAGTGAGACAGGGCCATGAACCAAGCTGACCTCGGCACCCGCCTGCCTCGCAGCCTCTGCCAAAAGAAAGCCTGTGAGTCCGCTGGAGGGGTTGCTCAAGAAGCGCACCGGATCGATCCACTCTCGGGTAGGACCCGCGCTGATCAAGATATGACGACCCTTGAGGATCTGAGGCTGAAAGATCCTGTTTAAGTGTTCCAGAATCTGCGCGCTGGAGCTGAGACGCCCAGGGCCACTCTGACCACAGGCCAGCTCTCCTGAGTCGGGGGGTACGATATAAAAACCGCGCTCCCGCAAAATCTCTAGGTTCCTCTGTAGGGCCGCGCTGGCGTACATATGTTGGTTCATAGCGGGCGCGATGATCACCGGACAGGTCGCTGCCAGCAGCACGGTGGAGATCAGATCGTCCGCGATCCCGCAGGCGGCTTTGGCGATGATGTTGGCCGTCGCAGGGGCAACGATGAGGGCCTCAGCGTTCTGAGCAAAGGCGATGTGTCCAATCTCCATCTCCTCAGCGGGGTCTAAGGTCCGACGAAGCACTGGATGTTTGCTGATCGCTTGGAAAGTAAGAGGGGCGATAAAAGCCTCGGCGTTCTGCGTCATAGCGACGCGCACCGCAGCTCCAGCCTTCTGGAGAGCGCGGGTCAGCTCCACCGCTTTATAAGCGGCGATGCCCCCTGTGACGCAGAGATGGATTATTTTCTCGCTGAGCATAGGAGCAGAGTAGCCGTCCGAACCCAGATAAGCCCAAGCATCTCTATTTTTTTCTGCTCCATAACCTCAATATCGCTGTATTTCTCGAACAGCTCTCGCCTGAGAGGTGCTCATGATGATCCAGAAAAGAGCAGCTCAGTGAGCAAAGATCTGCGGTTTGGATCCGGCGACCTGCTCATCATGTTAGACCTTCGCCTCCCTATGGATTGAACGTGACTTTTCTGAGTCGCCTCACTCATCGATTGGAGTTCTCATGTCCTTCTACACCTCTATCGCTCCTTGGTATGACACGATCTTCCCTCTTCGTCCTGCCCAACTCCGTTTCCTACGCGAGCGGATCAGACCGGGTGACCGCCTTTTGGATATTGGCTGCGCCACAGGTGAACTCGCCTGCGCTTTGGCGAGCGAGGGTCATGAGATCCTCGGCGTCGAGCCTGATGAGGCTATGCTGCGTCTCGCTCAGGTTCGAGCCCCAGAGGGTGTCCGCTTTATCGCGGGCGATATGCGCAACCTAAACGAACTCCTCACACCAGCCTGCTTTGATGTAGTCCTCTGCCTCGGCAACACCCTGGTACATCTCGACGGACCTGCCTCGATCGCCTTAGCCCTCAAGAGCATGGCCCGCGCGCTGAGTCCAAAAGGTGCTCTTATTCTCCAGATCATCAACTATGATCGTATCCTCACGCAGCGTCTCGATGGTCTCCCAACCATTAAACGCGGGGGGCTGCGCTTTGAGCGTCGCTATCATCCAGCGGTGGAGAGCCCACACCTTAACTTTGAGACTCGCTTGATCACAGGTGCGGAGATTATCGAGAACTCAATCCCACTCTACCCACTGCGTCGCGCCGAGCTGGATCACGCGCTGCGCACAGCGGGGCTCAGGCGACTCACTTGGTTGGGTGGCTTTGATGGCTCAGCAGCGCGCCCAGAAGCTCAGCCCCTCATCGCAGTAGCACGCCCCCCACTCTAGGCCAAGCAGGTGCGTAATTCCTGGGGAGTGCTTGAGATTCCTCTCTTTAGGAGCGATTTGCCTTGATCCCAACTGCCACGTACTGGATCCTAAATAGTAGATAAGGGGTTTTGGTACAGCTATGCCCCATATAGGAATAAAGAGGAAAAATAATAAATGGGTATTCAAGTTGTTTCAACAGGAATGTGCATGTGTTCTTTTGGCGTTGCTCCATCATCATTGATGGTATTGCCAACTGGACGAGTGATGGCAGACTCGAAACCGGCAGCGACAATTATGGATCATAAACCGATGGTAAATATTATGCCATTCGGTATGTGTAATAGTCCAGCCAATCCAGCGACTAAGCGACCGCCGCCGGTTATATTTACACCAGCTCCCTGTATCCCTGCAACGTCAGCTCCCTGGATACCGGGTGCCCCCACCGTATTGGTTGGTGGTTCTCCCGCTCTTAACAATTCATGCAAATTAATGTGTAATTATTTAGGAGTCATTAGCATTACTCTGCCAGGTCAATTTACGACTATGGTACCATAGATCATATTTCCATAAAGCTTCTTGGCACCCTCATCTCTGGGGTAGTAAAGGTCAGCATCAATATATGCAGGTCTAACGCGATTGGATGGCATATGAGTATCGTCGCTGCGATGAGGTGGTGATCTGCCTTGGTCATCGTCGGCATCTCGATGGCTGCGTTTTGATCATCATCCCTCTACACACTCCATCAGCTCGAAACAGCGCAGAACTCAGGGGTCACACAATAGATTCAGAATAGATTACCCACTGAGAGCAGCTGAAGATCGCCCTGCGCTGCATGGGGTGCTGGAGGCCGCAGATCTAGGGATTGAGATGCTCGCTGACACCCATGTGAAGATCGAGCGAGATATCGAGCGCTGATCCTTATCTGAACCGCTTTTCGCGGCAAAAACTGTAGTTGTTGCAGCGTGGGCGCTAGAGGCTCCATTCCTTCATCCGTGAAACGGAGGTGTCGAGAAAGTCACCTCAGCCTCTATTTTTGGACAGATCCTCGGGCCTTGTTGGGGTCTTGGGACCCCAAGCTCATCGTCTGGAGGTCCCCAGGCTTCCGCCCTTTTCCTCCCTGCAACACCCCAGGATCATAGAAAAAACAACTCCTCCTCGACAGGCCTCCCTGTTGCATGAGATCACGAGCAGATGCGTTCTGCAGAAGATCTCTTGAGAGGAGTATAAATGCTGAAGAAAACGGGCCTTATCTTGCTGCTCGCGGTCTTGGGACCACCCGCTGTCGCGCAGCCTACCAACTTCAGTGAGGATGTCACCCGGGCGATTGACCTGGGCATTGAGTATCTCAACTCTCGGGGAGCTTTTAACGCCAACAGCGCAGCGGGCAATGCCGCCGGTTTGACCGCCATCGCCCTCTTAGACAGGCGTGAGAGTTCAGATCCAAACGCAGATCGTGTGGGCTATGACAACTCCCTCCCTCGAGATAAAGCCCGCCTTGATCGAGTGATGGGCTATATCATCAGCCGCTCTCGGGGAGCGAGCTTCTATGCCTACCGTGATGGCGCGGATCTGATGGCCCTCTCCCGTTATATTCGCTCTGGAGGGCCTGATCAGGCGGGGGCTAAAGCTTCGATAAACGCTGTGTTTGATCGCATCATATCCAACCAAAATAACGCTGGTTATTGGTGCTATAGCAATAGAGGTTGTAGCGACTCCTCAACTACCCAGCTTGTGGTGGCGGGTCTGGGCGCGGCCCGAGCGGTCTTTAGCGACAATAACCCCGCCTATGGTGATGCTGGGCGCCTCGCCCAACTTGAGAATGCCACCACTCGCTGCCGCAATGGCTATGTTCAGAATGCGCGAGCGGGCAACTTGGGCAATGGAGAACGAGGGCATGGCTACCGCGCTGGAAACAATCCCACCCACCAGCAGACCGCCTCAGGGCTCTGGGCTCAGCTCGTGGGTGGCGCTGATATCAACGACAACAGCGCACAATCTTTTATCCGTTGGCTGAGGCAGCACTACAGCTATCAGGGACAAGCGGGGCACGCTTACTACTATTATATGTGGTCCTCGGCTAAGGCCTATGAGCTGCTTGAGGTAGCCAATATCCAACCCAATGGGGGCAATTTAAGCACCCTGGATCTAGGGACCTTGGCCGCTGGGGCGGCCCCCGCTTGGGGCAATCGTCGAGTCAACTACAACCCCGCGACGGTGCGCCGTGTTGCGCTCTGGGGGAACCAGGGGGCGGGCTACTATAATCACGCCCGAGAGCCTGCTCGTTGGTACTTTGACTACGCCTACCAGTTGATGAGCATCCAACGAGACACCGGTCAGTTCCTGGATGGCAACTCCTGGAACGAGTTCGCTCGACAATCCTACTGCCTCCTTGTTTTGGAGCGCTCGGTGGGTGGGATCTGCTTGGATACAGATGGGGATGATCTCTGTGATGATGAGGACAACTGCCCCAATGTAGCCAATCCAGATCAGGCCGATCGAGATCGAGATGGACATGGAGATCTCTGCGATGGCTGCCCTGATGATTCCGATCCAAATCAGGCTGACAGCGATCGAGACGGGCGTGGAGATGCCTGTGACAACTGCCCTCAAAACGCAAACCCAAACCAGGAGGATCAAGATCGGGATGGTCAGGGTGATCTCTGTGACTCCTGCCCCCAGGACGCTGATGGTGCTGCTGATGATCAGGATGGAGATGGAGTGGGTGATGCCTGTGACAACTGCCCTGAGGACGCCAACGCCAACCAGCGGGATGGGGACAATGATGAGATCGGTGACTCCTGCGATAACTGCCCCGCAGCAGAGAACCCAGGCCAAGCAGATCGGGACGGTGATGAGATCGGTGATGTCTGCGATCCCTGCCCTGATGGTGCTGATCCTGCTAATGAAGATCGGGACAATGATGGCGTAGGCGACGCCTGTGACAACTGTGTCAATGTGCCCAACTTCGCCCAGGATGATCTGGACGGGGATGGCTTTGGTGATGCTTGTGACAACTGCCCTCTCCTCTGGTCGGGAGCGCCCGATCTGGTCCCCGATAGAGACGGGGATGGCTCAGGAGATGAGTGTGACAACTGCCTCGATATCCCCAACCGTGATCAATCCAACCGAGATGGGGATCTTTTTGGAGATCTCTGCGATGCCTGTCCTGACGATGCGGGGCTCGATGATACGGACTCTGATCGAGATGGGATCCCCGATGAGTGTGACAGCTGTCCCATCGATGCTGATCCTCAACAGGGTGATCAGGATGGAGATGGTGTAGGAGAGGCCTGCGACAACTGCCCTGGAATCCCCAATCCAGATCAGGCCGATAGAGATGGAGACAACCTGGGTGATCGCTGTGATCCCTGCCCCGATTTGGGAGGTGGAGATCCTGCGGATCCTGATAACGATGGTCTAGGCAATGGCTGTGATAACTGCCCAGATCACGCCAACCCCGGTCAAGGGGATCAGGATGGCGACTTTATTGGGGATGCTTGTGACGTTTGCCCAGAGAACAACGCCCTGGAGCAGGAGGATCGAGATGGTGATGGGGTTGGGGATCAATGCGACAACTGCGTCAACCAGCCCAACCCAGGGCAGTCTGATCGAGACAGTGATGGTGTGGGCGACGCTTGTGACATCTGTGACGCCGCTGCAGGAGATCGGGATGGTGATGGAGACGCTGATGATTGCGATAACTGCCCCGATGTCGCCAACCCTGATCAGCTGGATGGAGATGGGGATGGGGATGGGGATCTCTGTGATGGCTGCCCTGAGGACCCCTATCAGGGGATGGGCGATGAGGATGGGGATGGTATTGGAGATGCTTGTGACAACTGTATGTTTGACGCCAACCCTGATCAGGCGGATCGCGATGGAGATGGCATCGGCAACGCTTGTGAACCCTGTGTCGCTGATCAGGAGTTCGATGAAGATGGCGATGGTCTCTTTAATGAGTGTGACAACTGCCCCACGGTGCCCAACCCAGCTCAGATCGACAGCGATGGGGATGGGATCGGCAACCTCTGCGATAACTGCCCCGACTTTATCGAGTTGGATCAAACAGATACGGATGGAGATCAGGTCGGCGATGTCTGTGATAACTGCGTTGATGTTCACAATCCCCTTCAGGAGAATGAGGATGGAGATGGTCAGGGTGATCTCTGTGACTTCTGCCCCGATGTCGCCAACTGGGGGGATCAGGATACCGATGGAGATGGTTTTGTAGATGCCTGTGACACCTGCGCGACCATTCACGATCCCCTCCAGGAGGATCAAGATGGTGATCGAGTAGGTGATCTCTGTGATAACTGTATTGACATCCCCAACGCGGGCCAAGTTGATCGCGATGGAGATGGCGAGGGTGATCTCTGTGATCTCTGCCCAGATGTAGTGGGCTTTATCCCTGGAGATACCGATGGGGATGGCCTGGGCGATGTCTGTGACAACTGCCCCAACATCATCAACCCAGGGCAGGCTGATCGAGATGATGATGGCCAGGGAGATGCTTGTGATCTGTGTGAGCCGCTTAACCCTGGTGCTGATCAGGATCGGGACGGGACCCCAGATGAGTGTGATAACTGCCCCGATGTAAACAACCCGGATCAGCAGGATCGTGACGCTGATGAGCATGGTGACGCTTGTGACAACTGCCCCGACTGGGTGGGGGATGATCAGGCGGATATGGATGGTGATGGTGTGGGGGATCGTTGCGACAACTGTGTCAACACCTTCAACCCTGATCAGATGGATTCAGATGGCAATGGGCTGGGGGATGCCTGTGACACCTGTAACCGCCAAGATCCCAATGATGAAGATGGCGATACCGTGGTGGACAGCTGTGACAACTGTGTAGGGGTCGCCAACCCCAACCAGAATAACGCCGATGGTGATCAGCTGGGTGACGCCTGCGATCCCTGCCTCAACGTCCCCTTTGAGGGCGATGTAGATACAGACAGCGATGGTATCCCCGACTCCTGCGACGGCTGCCCTATGCAGCCTGATCCAGACCAAAACGATCTGGATGGTGATGGCGTGGGTGACGCCTGCGACAACTGCTCTGATGAGCCCAACGCCGACCAATCAGATCTGGACAACGATGGCGTGGGCGATCTCTGCGACCTCTGCCCCAGCGAGGTGGGCAGCGCTCAAGGTGATCTGGATCGTGACGGCATCGGTGATGTCTGTGACAACTGCCCAGGGCATCCCAATCCAGGCCAGGGGGATCGAGATGGAGATGGGGTGGGTGATGCCTGTGATGGCTGCAACCCTCTAAACCCAGGCGCTGATCGCGACGGTGACGGTGTCCCTGATGAGTGTGACAACTGCTCTGAGTTCAACAACCCGGACCAGCGTGATCAAGATGGAGATGGTTTCGGTGATGCCTGTGACAACTGTGTGGCGGTGGCCAGCCTGAACCAGAACGATATGGATGGCGACTTCATCGGTGATTTCTGTGACAACTGCCCCGATCTGATGAACCCAGGGCAGCAGGATGAGAACAACGATGGTGTGGGCGATCTCTGTGACCCCTGCGACATCAATGATCACAGCGACCAAGACAACGACGGGCATATGGACAGCTGCGATAACTGCGCAGAGATCCCCAACCCCGATCAGAGCGATCGAGACAACGATCGCCAGGGTGACGCCTGCGACCAATGCCCTGACCGCCCCAACTTTGGGACCAGCGACACCGACGGGGATGGCATCATCGACGGCTGTGATGTCTGTCCAGCGATGCCTGATGCGGCTCAAAGCGACAGCGATGGTGATGGCGTGGGTGATGCCTGCGACAACTGCCCTGAGATCATCAACCCAGATCAACGCAATGGAGAGGGCGATGGCGCCGGTGATGCCTGTGACCTCTGCCCCTTTGATGTAGACAACCAACAGGATCAGGATGGAGATGGCCTGGGCGATGGCTGCGACAACTGCCCCACCATCCTCAACCCAGATCAGGCAGACAGTGATCGGGATGGCGTAGGCGATCTCTGTGACAACTGTGAGCCTCTGATGCAGATCGACTCTGATCGAGACGGGATCTTTGATGATTGTGACAACTGCCTCTTAGTGAATAATCCAGATCAGCGCGATCTGGATCGGGACGGCATCGGTGATGCCTGTGACCTCTGTCCCAGTGTAGCGGGTCCCAATCAGGAGGATGCAGATGGGGACACCATTGGTGATATCTGTGACAACTGTCCAACGATCAACAACCCAGGACAGCTTGATGGAAACAGCGATGGCCGTGGAGACGCCTGTGATCCCTGCGATTCCAACGATATGGCTGATGCTGACATGGACGGCTTGGCCGACAGCTGTGACAACTGTCCAGCCGACTTTAACCAAGACCAGAGCGATCGAGACGGAGACTTTACCGGTGATCTCTGTGACGATTGCCCAGACATCCCCCATTTTGGGGAGACTGATGGCGATGGGGATGGGGTGGTAGATGGCTGTGACAACTGCATCACCGACTCCAACTTCGACCAGTTCGACACCGATGGAGATGGGATCGGTGATCTCTGTGACAACTGCAACCTCCCCAACGCGGATCAGTCAGATCGCGATGGAGATGGCGTAGGTGACCTCTGCGACAACTGCCCAGGCTTCGCCTCAGCAGATGCTCAGGATGCAGATGGTGATGGCATCGGTGACGCCTGTGACAACTGCCCTGACCAGCCCAACCCCGGTCAGGGGGATATAGATGGAGATGGTCTCGGTGATCTCTGTGATACCTGCACTCCTCTGCACCAAGTTGATCGAGATGGCGATGGCTTTATGGATGAGTGCGACAACTGCATCGGCTTCAACAATCCAGACCAGCGCGACACGGATGGCGATGGTGTTGGTGACGCCTGTGACAGCTGTGAGCTGCTCGCAGCGCCCAATCAGGATGATCGAGACAACGATGGCCTGGGCGATCTCTGTGACAACTGTCCAGACCTGCCCAACCCGGATCAAGCAGATATCGACAACAACGGCATTGGAGAGGCCTGTGACCCCTGCACGCCGGGTGATGTCAGTGATCGAGACAATGATGGTGTTGTTGACTCCTGTGACAACTGCGCCGACACCCATAACCCAGATCAGAGCGACCGAGACCATGATCGTCGTGGTGATGCCTGTGACCAGTGCCCTGATCGTCCTCACTTTGGCGATGTAGACAGCGATGGAGATGGTTGGGTGGATGGCTGCGACCTCTGCCCTGCACGTCCAGATCCGGTTCAAGCGGACACAGATGATGATGGTGTAGGTGACGCCTGCGACAACTGCCTTAACGCCCCCAACCCTGATCAGTCCAACCAGGATGGGGATGCCTTTGGTGATCGCTGCGACCTCTGCCCTGGCTCGATTGAGTCGGGCAACGAGGATCTAGATCGTGATGGTGTTGCTGATGACTGTGACAACTGCCCTGACCTCTTTAATCCGGACCAGGATGATCGAGATGGTGATGGCGTGGGTGATCCATGCGATCTCTGCATCCCTCGCAACGATCGGGACGCGGATAACGATGGTGTTGCTGATGATTGTGACAACTGCGCTATGCTCTCTAACCCCAACCAGCGCGACACTGATGGCGACGGCATTGGGGACGCCTGTGACAACTGCGCTGAGGTCCCTGGGGCCGATCAGAGCGACTTTGATACTGATGGGGTGGGTGATCTCTGTGATAACTGTCCAGAGAGCAGCAACCCCGGCCAGGGGGATCGAGATGGTGATGGCGTAGGTGACTTCTGCGATCTCTGCGAGCCTGATGATGTAACCGACACCGACAACGATGGGATCCCCGACGACTGCGACAATTGCCGTGATGTGATCAACCCAGATCAGTCTGACCGCGATGGAGATCGCAGCGGCGACGCCTGCGATCCCTGCCCCGATCGACGGCATTTTGGTGCCCAGGATACAGACGGTGACCGCATTGTTGATGGGTGTGACCTCTGTCCTATGCAGCCCAGCGACGGAAATATGGACACAGACCGAGATGGCGTCGGTGATGCTTGTGACAACTGCCAAGGTTTGATGAACCCGGATCAGAGAGATCAGGATGGGGATGGCGTAGGAGACAGCTGCGACAGCTGCCCCAACAGCTCAGGGCCTCAGGGAGATCGAGATGGGGATGGCGTGGGGGACAGCTGCGATAACTGCCCTGACGCCCCCAACCCTGGACAGGGAGATTTAGATTGGGATGGCATCGGCGATCTCTGTGACAGCTGTCAACCCCAGAGCGACCATGATGCGGATGGAGACAGCATCCCTGATGAGTGCGATAACTGCCCGAGCGTCAATAACCCAGACCAAAGAGATCAGGATGGGGATGGCTATGGCGACGCCTGTGACAACTGTATAGCGGTCGCGGGTCGAGATCAGCATGATCGAGACGCTGATGAGTTGGGTGACGCCTGCGACAACTGCCCAGACGTACCCAACCCAGGCCAGCTTGATGGCGACAACAACGGCGTGGGCGATGCCTGTGACCCCTGCCGCCCAGATGATCGCTCAGATCGAGATGGCGATGGTCGGACAGACTCCTGCGATAACTGCCCCGATGTCCCCAACCCTGCCCAGCTTGATCGAGACCATGACCGCCGTGGTGATGCCTGTGATCAGTGCCCTGACCTGCCCCACTTTAGCGATGCGGACAGCGATGGTGATGGCTGGGTTGATGGCTGTGACCTCTGTCCCACCCATATTGATCCTCAGCAGATGGATCAGGATGGAGATGGTGTAGGCGACGCCTGTGACAACTGCCCACAGGTCCCCAACGCTGAGCAAGGCGATGTGGACAACGACGGTTCGGGTAACCTCTGTGACGACTGCTTGGGTGGTTGGCACCCTGAGATCTGCAATGGGGCGGATGATGACTGTGATGGCTCTGTAGATGAAGATATTCCAGATCTGCCTAGAGTCTGTGAGGCGGATGAGGGGGCTTGTGGGGCGGGCCACGCCGAGTGCATTGATGGCTTGATCGTCTGCGTCTCTGACGCCGACAGCATCATCGACATCTGCAATGGTGTAGATGACAACTGCGATGGCATCATCGACAACGCTCCAGGCACTGGCGAAGAGTGTAACACTGGACAGCTCGGCCTCTGCGCCTATGGCCTGACTCAGTGTGCTCCCAGTGATGTTGTCTGTATGCCTCGTCAGCAGCCCAGCCCAGAACTCTGCAACGGTCATGATGATAACTGTGATGGTGTCATCGACGAGGGGGTAAGGAACGCCTGTGGTACCTGCGAAGCCCTGCCTCTGGATGGCTGTGACGGCGAGGACAATGACTGTGATGGGGAGATCGATGAGAACCCAGACTGTCAGGAGCATCAACAGTGTATCGCGGGCATCTGCGTCAACCCCTGCGACAACGAGATCTGTGAGTTTGGGCGGACCTGTGAGAATGGTTGGTGTGTTGATCCCTGCGGTGATGTGCTCTGTGGTTGGGGGATGATGTGTCGTGATGGGAGTTGCTACGATCCCTGTGAGGGGATGAACTGTCCCCCTGACTGGGCCTGCTTCTTGGGCGAATGTATGGAGGATCACTGTGCCCTCATCAGCTGCCCTGAGGGTGAGATCTGTCGCGATGAGTGCATCTCGGATCCCTGTCTCTCGAGCAACTGTGGTGCTGAAGAGTTCTGCCGCGATGGCCTCTGCGTGCCCAGCTGCGCGGTGATCTCCTGCGCCCAGGGTGATCTCTGCTTTGATGGCAGCTGTGAAGAGGATATCTGCTACGGAGTCGACTGTGGCGATGGCGACCTCTGTAACGAGGGCGTTTGTATCGAGGATGTCTGCTCCTGGATGCGCTGCGCACATGGTCAGATCTGTGCGTTTGGCGAATGCGTCGCTGACGGCTGCCTTGGCATTGAATGTCCTCCTGGAGAGAGCTGTGAGATCGCGCCCAATGGCAGCGCCCAATGCGTTATGGCTTGGGATCCAGAGCCTCTTCCCTGGGAGGGAGGCGGTGGTGGTGGAGGCGCAGGTGGTGAAGGCGGGGGCGGCGAGAGTGGTGAAGGCGGGGGCGGTGAAGGTGGTGAAGCTGGCGGTGAGGCGGGCGCTGGAGGCTCTGCTGGTGAAGCGGGCGAGGGGGGCAGCGGCGGCTCTGAGAGCGACTCTGACGCTGGCCTTGACGACGGTGGCTTTGCTGAAGGCAGCTCTAATGATGCGGGCTGTGGTTGTCGCAGCGCGGACTCTGGTGGCGCCCCCTGGCTCTTGCTGCTCTTCCTCCTCCCCCTCCTACGCCGTAGGCGCTCACGCTGAACGCCATAGGCATCCACGCTGAGAAGAGCCTTCGAGGAGCCCACTGAGGCTCAGCACCATCCCAAACAGAGAGGAGCCCTCTTTGATCCCTGACGCAGTGATCCCCTGTACCATTGATGTTGAGGTTCTGCGATGAGCGAGCGCCTCGCCCTCTTTGCCCAGGCCCTAGAGCTTAGCCAGCTACGAAGCCTTCCAGAGGAAGCCAGCGCCCTCTACGCGGCCTTTCTTCGAGATGCGCTGAGCCGACATCAACGCCCTGGACGCCACCTCAGCCTCTGGCGAGCGGGAGACCTGACCCACCCCTTCTGGCAGGGCCTTGCTTGCGCTCAGGAGACTCAACGAGATGAGGGGCTGGCTTGGACTCTAGAGCGGGAGTCTCGATTGGGAGATCTCCTGCTCTTGAGCGCTGACTCTCCAACGCTGCCTCCAGACTATGTCGATCAAGGCTTTCAGCTCCTTAAGGAGGTTCCTGTGGTTCTGGGACCTACTTTAAACGGAAGCTGCTATCTCATTGGGTTACAAGAGGGTGTAGCTTTACCAACGCTCTTTGAGGGGATGGAGTGGGGCTCTACAGATCTCTTAGCGTGCAGCCAAGCGAGGCTAGAGGCTGCTGAGATCCCCTATGCTCTCCTGCCCCCCTGGTATGAGGTTATCCATCCAGAGGATCTCCAGCGCCTGGAAGAGGAACTCTCTCCTGAGAGCCACAGCCTGAGGGCCTTGGAGCAGCTTGATCCAAACTATAAACGGCGCCTTGAACAGATCTTTGGCCTCAACCGCTTGGGAGAGAAGCTAGACCTCTCAGGGCCTCGCGCTCTGGAAGCTGCCCTAAACCATCCCCTGCGCGCTTATCGCTCGGTGTTGATAGGGGGGACCAATGGTAAGGGCAGCACGGCGGCTTTTCTGGAAGCCCTTCTACGGCGAGAGGGCCTGCGCGTTGGGCTCTTTAGCTCTCCCCATCTGATCTCCTACTGTGAACGGATCCGAGTAGATGGGCGCCCCATCTTGCCCTCCACCGTGTTGCAGCTTTCGGAGCGGGTTCTAAAGGCTCAGAGAGCGACCTTCTTTGAAACCACCTGGGGCCTCGCCGCCCTGGCCTTCGCTGAGGCTGAGGTAGATATAGCGATCTGGGAGGTGGGCTTGGGGGGTCGTCTTGATGCTTCCAATGTCTGCGAACCTGAGGTCTCTGGGGTGGTCAGTTTGGGTCTGGATCATACCGCCATCCTGGGCAACACCCTGGCTGAGATCGCCAAAGAGAAGGCGGGCATCTTTCGGACAGGACGACCTGCATTGACGAGCTGTGAGGGAGAGGCGCTGGAGGCTCTGAAGAGCTGTTTCCCTGAGGTTCAGGCGATCTCTTTTGAGGAGCCACTCCCTCCGCTGTCCCTCCCTGGCGCTCACCAGATCAGAAACGCTCAACTTGCCCTCGCGATGGCCCGCGCTCTGGGCCTTAAACCTGACCCTGAGGCGCTCAGCGAGGCGCGTTGGCCTGGGCGCTTGGAACGTTTTGGGGAGATTATCCTGGATTGTGCTCATAACCCTACCGCAGCTGAAGCTCTGGCTGGATGGCTGGAAGAGCAAGGGGAGCCGATCCATCTGATCTTTGGAGCGATGCGGGGTAAGGATGTTGCTGGGCTCCTTGCACCTCTCCTAGAGCGAGCGGAGAGCGTTGCTTTTGTCACTCCTGATTATCCCAGGCGTTTAAAGGCTGAGGAGCTGCTGCCCCTTTACCCTTGGGCGAGCTTACCAGGGAGTGTAGCGCAGGCGCTCAGGGAGCGCCCCAAAGGCAGGCTCAGTTTGGTGACCGGCTCCTGCTTTTTGGTGGGTGAGGCGCGGGCTCTGATTCTAGGTCGGCGTTTCCCTGAGTGTGGGATCCGTACAGAGGCGCGCTGAGTCTAGAGCGCCGTAAGTTGCAATATGCCATGCTCCTCACAGGTGTGTGGAGGTGGTGGATTGCTTCTCAGGTTGCTCTAAGGCATCCACTGTTTGGGCAGACCGGAACCCTGCATCAGGCTGAGCAGATCCATGCTGATGGCGATCGCCCAGTGAAGAAAGACCCCACCCCAGATAGAACGATAACGGATCGCCAAGATGCCCAAGCTGATCCCCGCGATGATCGCTCCCAGGCTCTCAGAGAGGGTCTTAGGGAAGTGAAGCATACAGTAGGGCACCAACATCACAAAGACTGCACCATAGCCGATGTTGCGCCTTAAACCTTCCAACATAAAACCACGAAAGAGAAACTCCAACGCAAAAAACTGTACACCATAGGCTAATTCCCAAATGATCAGGTCGAATATACTGCGATTTGCATGAATATAAAAAGGATAGATTTGCTGGTAGTCCTTACTGAAGGAAACAAGTATTACAGGGATAATTACGATAAAATAAAGAATAACATAAACTTTAATATGCTCTAAAAAACCTGAAAATTTCAGATAATAATCTGAGATACGCTGTTTGCTAAGCCTGATATAGATAATAGGTGTTATAAAATAACCAATAACACAGAATCCAACCCAATGGAATAAACTGAAAATCGGATAGTATGGATGCATACGAGGATCGGAGAGAATCCACTGCCCATGGTTCCAGAAATGTTTCCCAAACAGCTGATAAAAGAATGATTCAGCGCCCCCAAACTGCATCACAGAGAGGCCCAGGGCGCTGATAACCAAAACTCCTGCTTCAAAGGGGCCAAAGGGCGCGCCACCCTCAGGCTTAAAATCAAAGCGAAAACGAAGCCACTCAATGATGCTTATCAAAATCTCTTACCCATCCAGGCTCAGCTTAAGAGAGAGATCTGGACCCGCCCGATGGCGTCGCCCAAATGCTCCCAGTTTGATCTGCCAACATCCACAGGGATTTTTGTACACCATCACCCCCTCCCAGCCAAGGAGACCGTCGGGATCAAAGAGAAAATCCCCTGAGAGGGAGAAGGAATCCCAAGGGAAGCTCAAGCCCGCAGCCGCAGTGCTGAGATCCCCTTGATGTTGGAGCAGGAAGGGCAGTGGCCCCGCTGAAGCGAGCGGGCTACTGCGCTCCTCTTCTTGGCTGCGCAGGGCTGCCAAACGCAGCTCAGCAGCCGCGATGGGGATCTCAAGCTGTCCCAGGGCTGAGCCTGGGCGCCACTCAGCTCGGCTTCGCCAGCAGCCCAGATCCAGCTCCAGGAGCCCCTGAGGCTCCAAGCCTGAAGGATCACGCCAACGCAGAGACCCCAAGAGTTCAGCGCTCCAGCCAGAGCTGATGAGCCGCTGTTTTAGGTCGAGATGAAGGGCTCGCTCTGCTAGAGGACGCTCCCAGGGAGAATCTTGTCTGCCATCCCCCCCCACGCGACTCCAGGCGAGGCCGCTGAGAAGCTGGATTCGGTGGGAGAGCTGTCCAAAGCGACGCTGAGCGCCCAGGCTCAGATCAGCCTGACTCCAGGTTGAGAGCCGACGCCCCTCCTCTGCGAAGCGTCCCCAGAGACCACCTCGACCTCGCCAACCGAGCGGACCCAAGCCGCCCCGCTTCTCTAGATCTGCGCGAGAATCCAGGCGAAAATTCTGGGGATCAAAGCGCATATCCAGGCTCAAAGGCCCCTCTTCGGCTTTGAGCCAGAGCTGTAGATCTCGCGCCTCCTCCTCTCGACTGAGATCTCGAAGCGCACTTAGGCGCAGACCAGCGCTCACCCACTCTCCAGGGAGGCTGCTGGAGAGTCGCAAGCTCAGATGATCTAGACCATGTCCTTGAAGACCCCAAGCCTGCCTCTGCCAAGCTTCTCTAGAGTTGGCCCAATCTCCTCTGTGGATCAGATAGAGGGGGCCAGGGGAGAGGAGACCCTGAGTCGAGATAAGCATCTCCTCCTTGCGCAGCTTTAAAGAAAACAAGCCTGTCTCCTCTAGACTGCGGGCCCATCGAAGCCTTAGCCCTCCTTGAGGAGCACCTGCGCGCCAGCCCGGCGCCAGGGTAAAATCCAGGCTTTGATGAGGAGCCCAGAAGAGGGGCAGTGCTCCATAAAGGCCCTCCTCTGCATTCCAAGCCAGACGGGGAGGGAGCAGGCCGCTCTGTCGTCGCGAGAGCGGGAGGCTGAATCGGGGTAGAATCAACACAGGCAAGTTGAAGAGCCAGAGGCTTGGCCATTGCAGGCTGAGGCGTTGATCCTCAACTTGAGCCGCTGGGGCTTTGAGCTGCCAGAGCGGGGGAGCACAACGGCAGGCGCTGAGTTGAAGCCCTTGGAGGTTGATCTGCCCTGCATCCCAGCGAAGCTGCTTCATCTGAAGTTTTAATCGTCTCCCCTCCCAACGTGAGCCTTTCAGCTCAAAGGGACCATCTGGAAGACAGAGCCGTGCCCCCGCTGCTTGGAGGCTCCCCCAGGATATCGCCTTAAGCTGGAGGGCTTGCGCGCCTGAGTTGAGCTGAAGCAGACCCTGAGGGCAGTCAGGAGCAGGGGAGAGCGAGCCGTGCTCCGCTCGCAGCGCATAGTCAGATGTCCAAAGCCGCAACCCCTGCCCTCGCCAATCTTCTCCCTCCCGCTCTAGGCGGTCAGCTTCAAAGGAGAGGATGGTGAGGAGGATCAGCCACATTGGGGCATAGTACAGAGGGCATCGATCAAGTGGAGAATTTTAGAGGGGTTTCTCCCTATTCAGAGCTGCAGCTTCTCAAACTCCGAGCGGAGCGCAGCACCTCTGGATCAACGAAGATTCGTCAACTCATCTGCTTGGTTCGAAATATGGTAGGTCGATCGATGGTATTCATGGGGACTCTAATTGCTCAAGCGGAGCGAGGCATTGATGCTCAAACCACTGCCCTCGATACCTGAAGCATAGGGATGATATCGCACATCCAATAAGTTCTCTGCCTCGAGCGACAGCAGCGCCCATTTCGCCAAACGATAACCGCCCCGTAGATCCAGAGTGGCCCAAGCCTTGGTCCTATCGCAGCCAACCTCTTCATAGAAACAGATCCTGACATCTTGCTTATCCGCTGGGCTGAGGCGTGGCTGCGGTCCCTCGCCCCGCCCGATCAACTCAAGCCTCCATCTCTTCTCAGGCGCGTCGTAACTGACAGACGCGCTCCCTGTGATCGGTGGAATCTTAGACGCAGGCTCCTCTTCATCACCTCGCTCAGTGCTGCCGAGTGTGCCCGATACACCCAGGCCGAGCCAAAGAGCGCCCAGCTTTCTACGAGCCCCCAACTCAAAGCCTGTTAACTGGGTAGAGCGAGCGTTGGCTCTGGTGATGTAGGGGGAGCCATCGCGCAGGCTTTCTCCCTCAAAGCTGGTCGGAATGCGTATGATTTCATCCTCAAAGAGCGTTCCATATAGGTAGGCGCGGACTTGAAACATGTCACTCAAATGTGCAGCGCCCAGCTCCAGGGTCGTCGAGATCTCAGGCTTTAGCGTCCCTGGAGGGATGGAGTAGCCGCGGGAACCTTCACCCAAGGCCTGAAGATCTTCCAGGTTGGGTGCTCTGAAGCCACGCAGAGCGTTGAGTGACAGCGTCAGCTGCTCAACAGGGAGATAGCTTATACCCGCTGTCGCTGCCCAACCAAAGGTGGAGGTTTCGGTGGATCCTTGGACAGGAAAGAGGGGATCTGTGGGCAGGTTGAAGAGCGAGAGTGAACCACGCCCACCAGCCGCGACTTGAGCTGTGTTTCCCCACCTATACTGCAAGAGCGAGAAGGCTCCGAGGAGACCATAATCGCTCCCATCCACATAGCGGCCTCGATTTAAGGAGGTAGAAACACCATCGTTAATCTCACTGGCGCCGCTGGTGATACTCTCTAAGTCAGCATCAATGCCGATGAGCAATTCTGGGCCAGGCCACCAGATTTTCTCAGCTTCTATACGAAAAAAGAGCGAACGAACTTCATCATGCTCAAATTGGTCACTCTTCTCCTCACGGATTCGTGACCGCTCAGCACGTCGACGCGATACACCAACTCGTGCATTAATGTTTAACCCTCGGTAGATCCTCTTTCCGCGATACCAAACATATCCGGTCTCCTTTGCATTTAGGGGGAGCTTTCTGACATCACCCGGTTTTGACTTAGCTGGTCTAGCCGCATCAAGCACCTGAGCCGAGTGGAGCGCGAGCCCGATATGCTGTCTACCCGCGATAGGTAAGCTGAGCCGAAAGCTCCCCGCGTACTCTGAATAGCTGGTGAAGGCCTGCTCCAGACCACCACCTGCGCTCATATCACCATAGCGACCATAAGTACCCGATGCGCGCATACCCAACCAAGGACTCTTGGCGCTGAGATAAGCACGGGCCTGAGTGCCTGCGTTGGATGTAGATCCTTTAAGCTGAGCACCGCTCCCCCACCTGCTTGGCTCCCCTCTCTTTGCAACAACATCAGCGGGAATGACACGGATTACACCGCCGAGAGCATCGGAACCATAACGAACAGAGCCTGGTCCTCGAACAACTTCTATGGCATCGACCGATTCTAGATCGATCAAACGGAGCAGCTCATTGCCTCCCGCTCGTGTGAGGCCATCATTCAAACGAATATCGTGGTACATCGTCAGCACCCGATTGCCAGTTACCCCTCGTAAGATGGGGACTGCAGAAGCTGGCGTGGTCTTTTGAACAGTTACACCGCCGACCTCTTCCAACATCTCTCCAAGGTCATTGACTACCGCTCTCTCAGAGCGCTCTCTTGGTATAACATCGACAGAGCGAGACTTGTCATAGGCTTGAACGACTCGCCGTGCTCGTACTACCACCCGTTTGCTTTCAACATTCGCCAGTTCATTCTCTCCTTGCGATTGAGATGTTGCGGTTTTTGGCACATCAACCGGCATAGCAATCGCCTTATATCCGGTCCTTGCTGTGAAGCTGAAGAAAACAAAAACGCACGAAATAACTATGTTCCTTATTGTTTCAGTAAATAATTGCGAGAAAGACATTTTTTTTTCTTCCGAAGAAACCAGACTGCTCTATATAAATCCATCTGTATTTAATTGCAATATAATTTCGACAATGAAACTATGGAGTTTCATTTGCTAATTTCGATCCTATTTTCAAAAGACGACTCTCCGACTCTATCTCAGCGATAGAGGATCAAGCGAGTCCCAATAAGATCGTTCATGAAGCGACCGGCATCTTATGGTCGATTCCTCCGATGGTCTCAAAGCAGAAAAATCAAAAGATCCTTGAAACCAGATACAGGGTTGGTGTGAATATGGGGTGTATATCTCTGAGAGATCACCCTACAACCGAGCAGGTGGTAGGATTTCCCAGGGTACTGGTAGGAGATTCTCGATGTATTGTTCGAACTGTGGCGGCAAAAATGAGAACAACGCAAGATTCTGTAGTGCCTGTGGCAAGGATATCACTGTTATCCCTCTAGGCGAGGTAGAGGTTGTATCCCATAATTTTAGATTTAGAGACATCAATTATAGAAGAGAGCGGGAAGTCGGCATTCTCCTTGCGCTTGGGATCTTCTTTTTACCTGTGTTTTTTGTATGGTTTACCTTACGTGATGGGCACAGCTCGATCTCAAGGATGGTCTCATTTTCATGGCTTCTTCTCCTGGTCATCATCAAACTAGACCAGTCTGAGATGCGGTTTGATCATTATAAATGGTTCTCTAGAACACCTGCTCCAGCGCCGCGTCTCTCAGCACTCAGTCGATACGAGTTCCTCAGAGAATCATGCACCCATCTATCTGAAAAGTTCAATATAGACCAAGAGTTTTCCGAGCTTGAGGAGGAAGAATTTAGAGCTGAGAGAGAAAAACTATTGGAAACATATAACGGAAAGATTTTCCAGTGGAGATTAAGAGCAACGGACGTAATAGCAGAAGATCCAGGAGGGTTTATCGTCCAGTATCGCTGCGCTAAGCGCCCCCAGCAATCTGATTACGATGTTCAGATTAGGTATACAGAGGATGAAAAGAGCTACGTCGACAGAGTTTATGAAGGATCACTTTATCAAGTAACTGCTCAACTTAATACAGATATAGATCCATTGAGGATGAGCGCCGATCATCTGCCTTGAAAAAACAGCCTTTCTCTAAAAGAGCAATGAAACAGATCAGGATTTCTGACCCTTCGACCACAATCATGAGTTCCCCAATCGCAAGCGTCAGGGATGAGGGATAGCTGTTGCGCTCTAAGCAGTTCTAAAGATAGAGCTTTCGCTTGCTGACCACGAGGCGCCAAGCATTAAAGCCGCTGCTGCCAAAGAAGATCGACTCCAGGCTTAGGATCTCCAGATGGGGCTCTGTGGCCTGGATGATATCTCGAGCGCTGTGGCGGGGGGGACCCTGATCCCGAGGAGGACCATCGCTGGAGCCAATGAGGCTGATCCAGAGGCCCTCTGGCTTGAGGCGCTGGGCCACCAGGGCGGCGTAGAAGCTCCGCTCCTCAGGCTCCCTAAAACTGTGAAAACAGCCCCGATCCCAGATGAACTCAAAGGGTCCTGGAGCCATGGCCTCTCTAAGAAAATCTCCCGTCTGCAACTCGAGGCTCTGCTTCGCCGCCTGGGCCCGCGCCTGGGCCAGCTGAATCGCCCTAGAGGAGATGTCCAAGCCCGTGACCAGGAAGCCTCGCTTGGCCAAGTAGATGGCATTGATCCCGGTGCCACATCCGATAACAAGGGCTCGACCTCGGGGGGGTGTCCAACGCTCCAAGGATTCTATAAGCTGAGGATCTGGTTCATCTCGATCCCAAGGGATCTCTCCACATTGATATCTCTGCTCCCAACGCTCTTTCGATAAGCTCATCTTGCGTTCTCTCTCTCCTCAGCTCTCTAGGACTCTGTAGATCAGCGGCTCCAGGTGAAGAAGGCATCATTCACATATTGCTTACAGCCATCAAGAGCTGTCTCGTCAGCCATGAGTCCTGCATATGGCACTGAATGTAAAGGTTCATAAGAATTACCCAAATTATTGTACTTCCTGCACCTTTTCTATCTATTTCTTGGCGATGAAGATCGTCAAATTCCTCAAGATGGGCATCAGAAAACGACTATAGCATCCTTCCCTGAACGACACCCCTGAGGTAAAACGGCAGCCCAAAGAGAAGCAGAGTTTTCATCCCAGAGCCTTCAGCCTAAGTCGCTTCAGCAGCTTTTCATGGATGCCTCCAAACCCACTGGAGGCCATAAAAACCACCAGATCACCAGCCCTAAGCTCTCGCATCAAGCGATCCAAGATAGCGTCTACTCCATCGAGATACTCAGCGGGGCTCCCGTTCGCGCTGATCTCAGCGACCAGACGATCCAGGTCCAGCCTCTGCTCCTCTCCAAAGCGATTTTCCTTCTTGAAGGGCCGCGCCAAGATGACCTCATCTGCGGCCCGGAAGCTCTCAGCGTACTCTCGCTGGTGAATATTGCGGCGAGCGGTGTTGCTCTTGGGCTCATAGATCCCCCAGAGGCGCCGCCCAGGGTAGCGAGCCCGCAGAGCCTCAAGGGTTTCACGGATGGCGGTGGGATGATGAGCGTAGTCATCCATCACCAACACCCCAGCCACCTCACCACGCTCCTCCTGACGCTTCTTGACCCCTTTAAACTCCAAGAGCGCCTCCTGCAGCGCCTCGAGGCTGAGTCCCAACTCCAGGCCCACGGCGAAGGCCGCTAGGGTGTTCCAGATATTGTGCCTCCCTGCCAGAGGGGAGCGTATCTCTAAGAGATGCTCTCCTCTCTGCTCCAGGAGAAAGCGCGCCCCCTGAACATCTGTCCTGAACTCTCGAGCGCGCAGCTCAGCCCCCTCCCCAAAACCGTAGAAGAGCAACCGCCCTCGGCAACGCGCCGCGCGCTCCCTGACCAAGGGATCGTCCCAGTTGGCGATAAGCAGGGTCTCCGGTCCCATCAGATCCATCAGGCGATCAAAGTTCTCAATGATCTCTTCCAGAGAGTCATAGATGTCAGCATGATCAAATTCGATGTTGTTTAGGATCAGGATAGAGGGGCGATAGTGCAGGAATTTCGGCCCTTTATCGAAGTAAGCTGTATCATATTCATCTCCCTCTACTAGGAAGGGCGCTCCCGGCTTAGAGCTGAGCAGATAGCTACTGTTGAAGTTGAGCGAGATCCCCCCAACGAGGAGCCCAGGCTCCAAACCACAGTGCTCTAGGAGTTGGGCGCAGAGAGCGGTGGTCGTTGTCTTACCATGTGTCCCAGTGACGACCACGGGGCGATGATCCTGGAGAAAGAGATCTGCGAAAGCTTGAGGGAAAGAAAGGGCGATGCCTCGGCGCTCCGCTTCTTGAGCCTCAGGGTTATCGCGACGGCAGATGTTGCCCACGATGACCAGATCTGGAGACCAGCTCAGATGCTCAGCTGCCCAGCCCTCCATCCAAGGGATACCACGCTCTTGGAGCACATCACTCATCGGAGGATAGACATTCTGATCGGAGCCTCGTACCTCCAACCCCAACTCTTGGAGCATACAGGCGAAGGCGCCCATCCCCGCACCGGCGATACCGATGAGATGAACACCCTGGATCTTCTCAGGTAGAGGACGACGTATAAAACAGGGCTGATTTGGTTTGGTCATAAGGAGATCCTATATCGCTCATGTAGGGCAGATGTGAGGAAGATAACCAGAGTCCCTCGGCGAATGATCACAGGCGACAGAGACCTATGATTTTTCAGCACACAGGGAGCAAAGGTCTAGATGTGAGCCAAGTGGATCGCATGAGCAGCATCAAACAAGCGCTACAAGCCACTCTGCGATAGAGTTCATCCCAGCTTCTCTTTGAGCCAATCCAGCAGCTGATCGGCGTGTTTTTGAGCGCGCTTTACAACCACCTCCTCAGAGTTATAAACGCCAGGAATAAAGACCATACCATAAGAGAGGATCGGTGGTTGAAACTTCATTCCGGTCAGATTTGCCATCTGCTCTAAGGGCCTGAGTAGCTCACTCACTCTAAATTTATTGTAACCCTCGGGCTGATAGGCTTCCTCTGAGCCTCCTATCGTGCAAGAGATAAGGAACTCCTTATTTTTCAGTTTGTTTCCAGTCGAGCCAAAGGCGAAGCCATAGGTCAGGACTTGGTCTTGCCACTCCTTGAGGATCCCTGGAGTACTGTACCAATAAAAGGGAAATTGGAAGATGATGAGGTCAGCAGCCAGTAGCGCGGCTTGCTCAGCCTCAATGTCGATCTTGAAGTCGGGGTAGAGGGCTTGAAGATCACGGACATCGAGGCGATCCTTCACCGCATCGACGATAAGCCTGTTGGCGATAGAGCCTTTATCTATATCAAGGTGAGCGAGGAGCATCAGGGCTTTCATCGATTCTCCTGTTCAAAAACTCAGAGAGAAGAGGAAGCTAACAGGAGGGCTCTTCGCTGCAAAGAGCATTCAAGGCTCGATTGGGTCCCCAGGTAAGGAATTCTTCAAAGGCTGAGCCTGTTATTCCATCGCCCTTTAGATCGCCCCAAAGGCGCTGCTTACCCGTGGCTGTGGCCTCTGAGATCTACACTTAAAATGGTTCTCAGGCAGCTAAGCACAGCTCCTCTTCTGGAGTTTCAATCTGAACTTGGCTCTCTTGCTCTTTCTGCACCCCTCCAACTTCGAGAGGCTGTAAACACCGCAACGCGGGCACTCGTGGATTCCTGGAGCGCTTATGTGGATCTTGTGGTGGGCTGCACAGTTTGCTGGGTTCAACATTGGCTCTTTGTTGTGGTTGTTTTGTTGTTACAACCACAACATCTCGCGACGGGGAACCGACTTCAATCCCTCAAAACTACGCTTCTCCATTTGCCTTTTTGAAGTCCTCATCCCCGCTTTTCAGTGGAGTCTCGGATTTCGCCGTCGATCCTGACACCCGTAGGCTCAAGCCCAGGAGCTTGGCTGTATAGCTTCGTCCGCTATGGCGGACAAGCACCCCTCGGGGAGAACGCTGCGAGCTCAGATCTTTTGATAGGAGAGGATCACCCTCAGGGCAATCGCACCTCACCTCCGCTGAACAACTCGATAGGGTTGCTCCTGTGGGGCAATCGAGGAATTCCGGGACCCTCTGAGACAGGTATCATGAGCCTGTCCCTTTTTGGGTCTGCGCCCTTGGTGAACCTAACAGCCTCCATCACAGCCTTGATCTTCGTGAACCATAAGCGCTCTACATGGTAAGTGGTGCTTCTCTGGAGCGTGCCTCGCTCAAAAGCGTTCAGCCCCCTTGGGGTGGGTGTTCTGCTGAGAACCTCACCGGGTAGGGTGAAGATGGAAGCTCCCGAGGTGTCTGGAGAGGAGAACCATGCGTCTGATTCTACCTGTAATATTCCTGATCACTCAGATGGCTTGTGTTGAAGAGTCTGGAGAGCCAGAAGGTGACCTTGGAGATGGGTGGATCGTAGAAGAGGTGGGTCTTCGATCTGATAAACGTTCTTTGGTCGACCAAGGCACCTCAGCTGAGGATGGGCTCTCCTTCGATTCAGGTTCTCAAGCAGATGAGCAGGTTTTATTGGACCACCCCCCCATGTCTGATGATCAAGGTCCAGAGATAGACGCGTTGATCTCTGAGGGGGACGCAGCCTCTCTAGAGGAGCGAGGATCTCTTGGGGATGTTGGCTCCTCCATCTGCCCTGAACCTCTAGATTTTTTGAGTGAAGCGCGGAACCTTGTATCTGGGATTTGGAACCATATGGAGATAAGAGGGGGGACTTCAGATTGGAGGGCTCCTGCGGAGGTCCAGGCCCAAAGCAGCTCTTCAGAGTAAGGATACCCTCCAGCAGTTCCTGGTATTTTACAACCAACAACCAAGGAGTTGGTACAGCCACAGTGTTCTATACCTTGACAAGCTGTGAAAAGGCTCCGGGGAAAGAGCTACTCCTATATTCATCAGCTGTGATCATTCCAAGCAAATGCTGCTCCGATGAGGACTCATCAGCATCAGTCGAGATTCAGGCTGAGTCAAATAGTCATCTTCAAAAAAACAAGAAATTATCCCTGGTTTAGCATTTAAATAATCCAAGGCGATGGGGATAAGGATCTAAAAGGAATAAACATCCATGTTAAGTCTTGATGATTTCCTAGCCCAAACACAAAAACTCTTGATGCTGACCTCTTCCCAAGATGTTCATCAGAGGCGTTCAATTTTGGAGAGAATATGTGGTCTCTTTGATGAATGGATACCTGATGATCTCAAAGATAAAGATTTAGCGCTCAACAATATTAGAGAGTACTTGCAGGTTCAAAGTGAATACACCCCTTTTTTGCAGCTTTCCATCGAAAAATTCACAAAATTGAGGAGTAAATCTCCTTATTTGTGGGTCTTTGACTCTTTTGAGTTTTTGATCGCAGATCATGAGGATTTAAAACGACTACAAGCCTCTGAAAATCTTTTAAAAGCACGAAGGCTCCTATTTCGAGGCGATGCAGAGCTCCGTCTCTCCTACGATTCACTAAATGATATAGGACTAGGTATTATCCTCATCTCCCCATTTTTAGGAGAATTAACACATTTTTGTGTTTATGATGGTTCTTTCTCAAATGAAGGGCTTCAGAATCTAGCCAATACCGAAGCTTTGCCCAATTTGAAAGTCCTCTATCTCGAAAATATATACCTTGGAGACAAATCAGGACAAATTCTGAGTAATGGAAAACTGTTCCAGACACTGTATGAAATACATTTGCCGCGATGTCACCTGTCAGGAAGTGAAATTTACTGGATTCTCTCTTCTTCTGGTCTAAAAAATCTTCGTTTGCTTAATTTAGATGGGATTTGCGGTTATTTTTCAAACCAATGGAATGGCGATCTTGCCCATATCATAGCTTCATCTTTTGCTCTCTCAGAGCTGGAAACATTGTATTTGGGTGAAAATCGCATGGATTCTTATGCAATCGAACTGCTCTCAAACACCTATTCTCTGCAAACATTGAAAATTCTTCACTTAAACCGCAATACTATTGGAAATGAAGGTGCAATTGCATTGTCTCATTCATTTGCTTTTTCTAACCTATGCGAGTTGAGACTGGATGGAGGATGCTTTGTGAGCGTTATTGAACGAAAGAAGTATGAAGAGGATAGAGGTTGTACTTTTGGTGCAGTGGGAGCAAAAGCCATTTTGGGCTCCATGCATCTCAAAGAGAGCGCAAAACGAACAGTATTGCATGGTATCCGGCAAAAACTTTTATCACGGCTCGCCGATTCGATCACTCAGATAGCAAGACAGAGCTGGGGAAAAAGAGACTTCCAAAGGTTCAAAAGATCGTTGCCTGTAGAATGGAAGCCCTATGCCAAAATGGAGAGGGACGAAGTTATCGATATAATCCTCTCCTTTGTCGACCATCTAGACCCGGTTCTCCTTTTTAAAGAAAGGCCATACGATTTCACGCCCCCTCTTGATTTTGTTGAAGACGCCTTGGCATTTTGGACCCGACATCCTCCCCAGGTCTCTGCAGAGACAGATGTCGCGGATGGGATTTGGAGCTTATTGGAGAGTCGCTTTCCCGCGATCCTTAAAAAGCTTTCCAAAGAGGAAAAGATGGTTTTTTGGCGGTTGCTTCAAGAGGAGATGGTGCCCAAGTGACATCGCCTCTCCCAGACACTGGTGACCTTCAATGCGTGTCCGGTTGGCTAACCCCATCCCAAGTGGACTTGCTACGTTTGAGTGGACACCCCAGACCGGGTGAAGATGCCCGAGCC
>CAYLJJ010000047.1:0-47971 GCA_964384025.1 uncultured Nannocystaceae bacterium | reverse complement strand
ATGAAGAGCCTCAGGAGTGTGGCGGACTTCTGGGACTTCAGTGTCCCCGAGGCCAATACTGTCGCTTCTCTTTAGAGGCTCAGTGTGGACAGGGTGATATGATGGGCGTCTGCGAACCCCGCCCAGAAGCTTGTCCTGAGTTACTCCGTCCTGTATGTGGTTGCGATGCTGAGACTTATGACAACCCCTGTTATGCTGCTTCTGTTGGAGTATCTGTACTCCATCTCGGTCCCTGTGAACAGCCTGGCGCCTGTGAAGATGGTCAGGAGCCCAGGCCAGAGATCTGTGATGGCACCGACAACGATTGCGATGGCGAGGTAGATGAAGGCTGTGAAGATCCAAACCAGGACTCCGACCATGACCGGATCCCCGATGAGCAAGACAACTGCCCCCAGACCTTTAACCCCGATCAAGCGGATGAAAATGGAGATGGGATCGGCGACGCCTGTGAGATGGCGAGCGAGAGCTGTCAGGAGATGGACGGTTACTGCATCGGCGTTGCTGAGCCTCAATGTCGACCGGGCTTTGCCCTCGCTCAGGAAGATCTCGGTTGCGGGATGACTCCTTGTTGTTTGCCCATAAGACATTGAATTTAAAGAGCCTTTCAGAAAGGTTTGACACTCTCCTCCTCCTCCTGACAGTTTGAACGCCTCTTTAAGTTCAAACCAAGGTTCTTGATGTTCACTCTTCAAATCCAGATGCCTGTAGGTAACTGGGAGATTACTCCCTGAAGAGTGCTCAAAGTTCTGGTTGAGAGGCCGGTTCGTGAGCGCGAACCGGCCTTTTTTGATCCGGATATTTCCCATCATTTTCGCCTGTTCGCAGCTCTCATCAACTCAATGCTCGCAGGGCTAGAGGAGAAGTTGTTCTATGCAAGGTGGAAAGAGAGAGGTCGCTCAGATGGCCTGGCCCCTGGCCGTGGGGATGCTCTCTTACACGGTGATGGGGGTGGTGGACACCCTCTTGGTGGGGCGGTTGAGTACCGAAGCCCTGGCAGGCGTGGGCCTGGGCAACATCATGGTTTTCACAGCGATGTCATTCTTTCGGGGCCTCACCATGGGGGCTCAGAGCTTGGTAGCCGCTGCTGACGGAGCAAAAGATAAAGAGCGCGTTCAGCGCGCTGCCGGAGCGGGTATCTTCATTGGCCTTATTTCGGGCCTCTTGGCTGCGCTCTTTCTCTGGATGGCCCTGCGTTGGGCTTTGCCCTATATGGCTGACGAGCCCCTGGTCTATCGAGCGGCGGATACTTACCTCTTTATCCGTGTATTCGGGATGCCCCTCTCTCTGTTGAGCGTCGGCCTGATGGGCGGCCTCCAGGGCTTGGGAGATACACAGACGCGGATGTGGGTGAGCCTGGTGGGTAACGCCCTAAACATCGGCCTTGATCTTCTGCTGATCTTCGGTTGGGGGCCGTTTCCTCGCATGGAGGAGCAGGGCGCCGCGTTGGCGACAGTGATCAGCTTGGGGCTGATGACCCTGCTCTACGCTTTACGCTATGGGGTTCTGCTTGGAAGGCCTCGCCTGCCCAGCCTTGAGGTGTTGCGCAGCGCCATAAAGCTGGGGTTCCCAGCGGGGATAGAGAGGCTCAGCGGGACCACTGCTTTTCTGGTGTTCACCACTGCTCTAGCAAAGGTGGGCGCGGCGCACTTGGCGGCCAACCAGATCGTGATCAACATCATCAGCCTCTCCTTCTTACCGGGCTATGGCATCAGTGAGGCAGGGGGGGTCTTGGTGGGGCGCTACTTGGGAGCTAAGAGCTTACAAACAGCGGTCAAGACGGTGAACTCAGCGCGCGCCTTAGCGCTCTGGGTGATGGGCGCTTGTGGTCTCCTCTTTGCATTGGGAGGAGAGCAACTGGCGCGGGCTTTTAGCGCCGATCCAGAGGTCGTGGGGATCACCGTGATCCTGTTGCGCTATGCGGCTGCTTTTCAGCTCTTTGACGCTCTGGTAATGGTTCAGCTCAACGCGCTCCGCAGCGCAGGAGACACCCGCTATGCGTTGTGGATCACCACCCTGGCTTCTTGGGGGATCAGCGTACCTACGGCGCTCTTTTTGGCCTGGGGTCTGGGTTGGGGCGCCCAAGGCGCTTGGCTGGGGATGACCGTAGAATTGGCTCTCTTGGCTTTGGTGAGTTGGCGAAGAGTTCAGGGCTTGGGAGATGGGCGGATCGTGCGGATGGATCTTTTGCTTGGTGAGCTGAATGACTCAGAGGATCATTCGGTCGGCCAGCGGGAAAAAATGGAAGATATATGCGCAGCCTGATTCTCCCTCTCCTCCTCCTCTCTCTCCCATCCTGTACCCCCCTCGTTGTTCGTGGAGAACAGCTCTTAGATGAGGGTCGCCCCAAGGAGGCTCTCCAGCTCTTTGAGGAGGGCCTTCAAGAGCAGCCAAAGGAGCCTCGCCTCCTGCGAGGCCGGAAGCGTAGCCTTGAGCATCTCGCTCAACAGCATCTGGATCGTGCGCAGAGCCAGAGGAGGGATTTGGCGGTCGCCTGTAGTGAGCTGGCGCGGGCTCGAGGCTATATTAAGCTGCCCGCCGCCAAGCCGCTTCGAGAGGAGCTGAACCAAGGGCTCCAAGGACAGGTACAGCGAGCGCTCAGCCAGAATCAGCCTTCGCAGGCTTATGGAATTATCTCCGAATTTAGAGCCTGTGAGGACTCAGAGGCTCAGCGAGAGCGACAACAGGCTACCGTAGCTGCTTGGATCGCGAGGCGAGCAGATGAGGAGGCGGGAGCGGAGCGTTTTATGGAGGCACAGCGTCTCTTGATGCTGATCACTCGTCAGGATCCGGCGCGCAGACCTGAGGCGCGAGAGGCCCTCATGGCTCTGGTAGAGCGAGAGCGAGAGTGGCGCAGAGAGCGCGCTCAGAGGGCAGAGCAGGAGAGGCGTTGGGCGAGGGCTTTTGTAGAGTGGAGCGCGCTCCTCGCTTTGGGAGAGGAGCCCAAGAGCTGTTACAGGCGGGATAATCTTCGAGAACGCCTCAAGAGAGAGAGCCGCCTCCCCCTCCAGATCATCGGTGCCCCCGCTGCGCTACAAGCGCGCCTGCCTTTAGAGGCGCTTCAGCGCGGCTCGGAGCGGGTCCGACTCCAGCTAGAGCCCCCCCAATGCACACTGGAGCATCAACAGGAGCAGCGAGAGATCACCTATATCGCGGGCTATCGCACGCGCCCCAACCCTGAGCATCAGCGTCTAAAATCAGAGCTTCGAGGGGAGCTGGCTCGCTCAAGACTTTTGGAGAGGGAGCTGAACATCGCAGCGGCCAAGCTTCAAACGGCTCAAGCCGATCAGGAGCGTTTCCAGCGCCAGCGTTGGAGATCTGCTGAAGAGCGTCTCAAAGAGCTGAAGCGGCGAGAGCAGGAGGCTCTGAGCCAGCACCAAGCTCAGCGGGCCCAAGCCCGGCGCAGACAGGGGTTCCAAGCCAGCCAGAGAGAGGCGCTCAGGGCGCATGGCCTTTCTCTGGATAAAGAGAGCCAGGTTCCCCAGGGAACCCGAGGCATCACGGCGGCGGTCAAGAGCCTCTTAAAGCAGGAGAAGCGCCTTAAAGCCTGTGAGTGGGGGCGTCGAGTGTTGGGGCGTTTAAAGAAAATCAAGAGGCTCATCAAGGAAGCAGAGCGGCGTCGAATTCAGATCCTCAAGCGGGCCAAGGAGCGCGTGGCCTTGGCGGAGCGTATGGAGCAGGCTGATCAAGAGAGTCGCAGACTGAACCCCTGCCTCCCAGGCTGTCAGTCAGGCTGGGAGCGACAGCGAACAGCGCTCGCAAAGGCCACCACCCGTTGGCGAAGGAGCCTCAAGGAGGAGCGCTCAGCGCGGGCTGCGGCGGCTCGAAATCTGGAGGCGATCGCCTCGCTCTGGGAGCAGATGCCCAAGCAGCCCAAGCAGAAACCTAAGCTTTTTAAGTCCAAGATTAAGAAGAGGCCTTGGGCCAAAGGCAAAAAGAGGAGAGCACGCTCTCCGCGACGCCCCAGAGAGCGCTGCCCCAGAGACCTCGCGCGGCTCCTTCACAGCAGCTCGGGCAAAGCTCTACGTGAAGCCGCTCGACAGATGCGGCGCGCGCTTCAAGAGCCCAAAGCGGTGGCTCGGCTACTGAAGGCCCAAGTTCGTCTCCAAGAGGCCCTCCGAGCTGCTCCCAGGATGAGGAGCTCAGGAGCGGAGATCTCTCCAGAGGAGCTGAGCCACCAGCAACGCTTACGCCGTGAGGCGGAGCTGGTCTTAGAGCGGCTCCGTCCTCGACGACGGCTCTTGGAGCAGCAGCGCTCAGATCGCGCTGAGCGCCTCCAGGGCCTTCAGGGACGCCTATCACAGCTCAAGCAGCAAACCAAGCAGCTGCAGCAGGCGCTCTCCCGAGAGCCCATGGAGTTCAAGGAGGCGATCCCGGCGAGCTTGGAATACCTTGAGGATCATTGGAAGCGCCGCTGTAGGCAGCGCCTCGCTCTGGGGGATGAGTGGCTGGAGGAGGAGCGCAGCGTTGAGGATCGCAGCCACGCTGCCCAGCCCAAGGCGGGGCTCTCTGACAATCCCAGGATTTTGAAGAGCGAAGCGGAGTTGAGCCGGGGCTTAAAAGACCTGCTGCTCAAGCGGGCAGAGGCTCGCTTACACGCTCTTATCGCTGAGAGACAGCAGCAACGTTGGAGTCAGGCTCAGAACCTCAGCGGAGAAGAGGCGCTCAAGCTTCGTCTGGGCTTTCTCTTTCATAACCCCAAGCGCCCTCTCCCCGATCGAGCGCTCCAAGAACAGCTTAAGGCTGAGCATCAGAGCGATCTTAAGGTGATCAAGCGGAGCTGTCGCTGAGCTGGACTATCTGCCCACAAAGGGCGGGCTCAGAAGCGCTCCCAGTTGAAATAGGTGACTCTTTAAGCTAAGGACCATCGGTTTTTCTCTAGACCAGGAGCTGCTCTATGGGGCCACTCTCCGTCGTCGCCATGGGCGGCCACTCTCTCCTCGATCCTCGGCAGGAGCCCAGCGTTGAGAATCAATTCTCGGTCACCGCAGAGGCGGTGCGACCCATCGCGCGGCTCCTAGACGCTGGACAGCGACTCCTGCTGACTCATGGCAATGGCCCCCAGGTTGGCTTCCTTAAGCGCCGAATAGAACTATCAAGCCATCAGATGCATGATGTCCCCCTAGATGCCCTGGTGGCTGATACCCAGGGCTCATTGGGTTATATGATCCAGCGAGAGCTGCGGCTGGCCTGTACACGTCCTCACTCTGTTATCGCCCTGGTCACTGAGGTTGAGGTGGATCCCTTAGACACCGCCTTTGAGCAGCCCACCAAGGGGATCGGCCGCTTCTACAACGCGGAAGAGGCTGTTGAACACCAGCGCTCCTATGGCTGGCATATGCGCGAGGACGCTGGGCGGGGCTGGCGCCGGTTGGTCCCCTCCCCTCGACCCAAGCGCATCCTTCAATTGAACTCTATCCAAAGCTTGCTGCTCTCAGGGACGACGGTGATCGCCTGTGGGGGTGGAGGGATCCCTGTCGCCCCTGACAGTCGAGGAGATTTGATGGGCCTAGAAGCGGTGATCGACAAGGATCTCAGCAGCGCTCTTCTGGCCAATATCCTCAAGGCGGAGCGCCTCTTTATCACCACTGAGGTGGAGGCGGTCTATATCGGCTTTGGGACGGAGCGCGCACGGGCTTTGGGGGATGTGAGCTTAGAGGAGATCCGTGATCATCAAGCCGCTGGAGAGTTCCCCGTTGGGAGCATGGGGCCTAAGATCCAAGCCGCCGTTGAGTTCTTGGAGCGGGGCGGAGCTTCGGTCTCGATCTGCCGCCCCAAAGATCTAGAGGCTGCCTTCCGAGGGGAGGCGGGGACTCGAATCGTTAGAGAGCTTTGAAAGAGGAGAAGAAGAGATGAGCGCGCTCAACCTTAACGCCGCTGCCATTGAGGCCCTTCGTGGCCGCAGTATGCTGACCACCCAGTCATATGACTCTGAAGCCCTGGAGGCCCTGCTCTCAGTCGCCGATGCTTTCCAGCGCTTTGATCGCGCTGGGATTCGCCTGGATCTCCTTCCCAATGAACTGGCCTATGCTCTTTTCTTTGATAACTCCACCCGCACCAAGTCTGCTTGGGCGGGGGCGGCCTCTCGCCTGGGGATGCGTCCGGTCATCGTCGATGGCAGCTCCACTCAGGTCTCTCATGGTGAGACCGCAGAGGAGACCGGCGCCATGCTGGGTATGAACGCTCATGCGATGGGCATTCGCCATGATCTCATCCTGGGAGAGGGGCAGAGCTTCCTGAGCGACATCAAAAAGGGGATCGATGATTACCTGGTGGCGACCGGAGAGCAGCGCAAGGTCCCCATCGTCAATCTCCAATGTGATGTCGATCACCCCACCCAGAGCTTGGCTGATCTCCTCTGGCTGCGAGAGAAGTTTGGGGATCTGAGAGGTCGTAAGATCGCGATGTCTTGGGCCTATTCTCCCTCCTATGCCAAGCCCCTCAGCGTGCCTCAGGGGATCATTACTCTCATGAGCCGTATGGGCGTTGAGTTGGTGTTGGCCCACCCTAAAGGCTATGGGCTGCTGCCCAGCCAGCTTAAGATCGCTCAGGAGAACGCCAAGATCTCTGGGGGCAGCTTTAAGATCAGCCACGATATGGACGCCGCCTTTGAGGGCGCCGATGTGGTCTACCCTAAGAGCTGGGGCCCGATGACCTTGATGAAGGAGCGTGTAGGCGCTGACGCGGCCAAGATGGTTGAGGTGGAGCGGGAGATGTTGGCCCTCAACGCTCAGCACCGCAGCTGGATATGCGACGAGCACCGTATGGCGCTCACCCGGGACGCTCTCTATATGCATTGTCTCCCCGCTGATATCGGCGATGAGGTCAGCCCTGGGGTGATGGATCGCTTTCGCATGGATCTGGCTCAGGAGGCTCAGAAGAAGCTCTATGTGATCATGGCGCTCTTGGCCACCGCTAAGCTGCCTCAGCTCGCTGAACATCTTCAGGGCTTAGCAGGAGGGCTCTGATGGAGCTCTCTCAAAAGATCATCGAGTTGGCGAGCCGTGATCTGCCCCTGGCTCGTGCTCTCCTGGCTGAGCTGATTCGCGTCCCTGCGGATTTTGTAGACCGACCGGTGGAGGAGGGGGGGGATCCCCTCTGCGGTCTGAGCAACCACGAGCGTCCCCGTCTAGACTATCTCAGGGAGTGGATCATCAGACATGGGGCGGTTCGCCGAGCTGAGGATGTAGCTTACGACGCCTTTGGCAACCTCGTCTGGACGGTGGAGGATCCTGAAGATGGGATCCCAAGGGCAGAGAAGAAGATCATCTACTTCGATGGTCACAGCGATACCGTGGCCGCCCTTCGTGAGCGCTGGGGTCCTGGCCTGGGTGGAGTGGATGCCTACGATGGCCTCCTTGATCGCCAGAGCCTAAAAGCTGAACAGCTCAAGGAGGAGATGGGTTACCTGCCACCGGAGGAGCGCTGGGATGAGCTGCTCTTTGGGCGCGGCTCTGCTGATCAGCTCGGGGGTGTCGTCTCTCAAGCCCTCGCCACCCGGCTGCTCTTAGAGTTGGCTCCTGAGGGTGCGCTGCGGGGGGTGATCATCCGCTCCTATGCCAGCGTGGCTGAGGAGGACAATGATGGGGGTGGTCCTATGTACTTGGTGAAGGAGGTGCTGCCGGGCGCGCCCCCTGAGATGATCCCTGACGTGGTGGTCCTCACTGAAGGCACCGGGGATGGCCGCAAGGGTGCCCTGGGGATCTATCGAGGACAGCGGGGCCGGATGCAGATCGAGGTCGAGGTGCAGGGGCGCTCCTGCCATGGTTCAATGCCCTGGGAGGGTCTTAACCCTCTGGAGTATGGCAGCGCGATCATCAAGGAGGCGGCTGAAGCTTATGAGGCTCGTGATGGCTTCCTGGATGATCCCTTCCTGGGTCATGGCACCCGCACCGCCTCTTGGGCCAAGCTGGACACCCCCAGCGACTGCGCGGTCCCGCAACGCTTTCTCTTTCGCTTTGATCGCCGCCTGACCATCGGCGAGACCGCCACGCAGGCGCTCGGTGATATTGAGAGTCTCAAGGCGGTGGAGGCGGCGCGAGAGGCGGGGCTCTCAGTCGAGGTTCGCGTCCCTCGCTACGAGCAGCCCACCCACACCGGCCATCTCCCTGGCAACCCCGCCATCTATCCAGGCTGGGTCACGCCTGAAGAGCACCCCAGTGTTCAGGCAGCGGTGCGCGCTTATGAAGAGGTGATCAGCCCCCGAGTGAGTGAGGAGATGGAGGCGGAGGGTCCTGGCGCTCTGCGCCGTCAGCCCCGCGTAGAGCGTTGGATCTTCTCCACCGATGGCGTGGGCTTCCCCGTACCGGTAGAGGACCACTCCATCCCTGTCTCAGCGGCCAAAAACTGGGTCATCTCTGGGGCTGTTAAGCACCCCGCGATGTTTGGCTTAGGTCCAGGCCAAGAGCAGAACACCCATAAGATTGGAGAGTGTCTGGATGTTCGAGAGCTGGAGCGCGCCATCGCCTTTCTGACGCGCTTCCCCTCTCTCTTCGCGGGCTGAGTTCAGCTCAGCCCTCCTGCTCATGCTGGGCGGTTACCACCGTGCGGATCCCTCCCCGAACGGCGAAGTCCCCCTCGACGCTCATCTCTCGAGGATCCAAAAGCTTCAGTAGATCATCGAGGATGCGATTGATCACCGCCTCATGAAAATGCCCCTCCTCACGAAAGCTCCAGAGATAGAGCTTGAGGGATTTGAGCTCTACACAGAGCTGATCAGGGATATAGCGAATCTGAACGGTGGCGAAGTCAGGCTGCCCCGTCATAGGGCAGACACAGGTGAATTCAGGGCAGTCAAAGCGGATCTCATAGCTCCGCGAGGGCTTGGGGTTAGGGAAGGTTTGTAGATCACGGCTGGGTGCGCTGGGCATAAGGCAGCTCCTCTCTTTTCTTCCGTGCTGGAATAAACTGGGGCTTTCCGCTTTTCAAGGGCCAGCCGAGACCTAACGACACTCGTGGCGTTTTTGGAGTATGTTCACTCAAGCTGTTGGGCTCTTCGCGCTTTACCAAGCTGAGGGATTAGATGAGCTTCGCTGGGGAGATCTACTGGAAAGATCGCAGCGTGGGCGCTCAATGGAGCGCGCTGCAACTTACAGTGCCCCCTCCACTGAAGCGCGCTGGTCTGTGTGTTGAAGTCGCTTCAGGGCATCGGCTGAGGATTCGGCTGCCTGATGGCCCCCGACTTTGGGCCCAGATAGAGCCTTATGCTCAAGGGCTTCACTGGACGCGCGCTCCCTCGACCGTCGCCATTCTGCCGCCTATCTCATGGCCCACCGTGCGCCGCATCGCTCCCAGCAACCACCCTGCTTGGGCTCGCCACTATGCTCGAGCGCTGCGCGATGGCCACTTGCTTGAAGCGGGTCAGTGGATCATCACCCCCACCTGGAGCCCTGGCGAGGATCCCCGGCGCCGCGCCCCTCCCATCTACAACCTGTTGAACGCCCTCAACCCCAGCAACCACGGCTATGTAGATTGGGGCCTCAATGGCGCCGCCGATGTGCTCGCCCTGCGGGATCCGAGCTTCCCCGATGCTGCTCGGGTCAAAGCTTGGCGTAAGCACGCCGAAGTGGGTACTTTGCCTCCCATCCTGCTGGCGTGGATCACCGGCCTGGACTGCCACGTAGTGCTCGACGGCCACGACCGCTTGCAAGCCGCAGCGCAAGCTGGCGTGGTCCCCACCGCGTTCACGCTCATTAGAGAGCGCTGCTCTCCGTGGTCCTACGAAGCGTGGCAAACACGAATTATCGAAAAATATGAGCGCGCCCGCGCCAACGGCGCAAGCTCCGCCACCCTCAACGCGCTGCAAGATCGCATACTGGATGCCTTCGACCCACAAAATGATTGGCAGTACAAGACTCGGGCGTGGCCTCTCGCTGGCGGTGTTGATGCATGGCGACGATCGCGGCCAACCGATCACTTCGGTCCAGGAAAATAGGTGCCTGTTCATCTGGTATTCACCAGAGTGGGCGCTCATTGAGCAGCTACCCAGGACCCCTTTGAGGTGACACAAAATCGATCTGCCCGAATCCATATAACCTCCAAATGTGTCTTGCCATATAGGGGCTCATGCTTATCTAGGAAAACAGAACACGATTGGCTTGGATATAGATAAAAGGAGAAGAGATGCCCAAGAAAAGATTGGGAGAGTATGAAATCTTCCATCTTCAAGTCCTTGATGAAAATGCTGAAGTTGACCATGAACTTGAACCCTCTTTAAGCGAAGAGAAGCTGCTCTACCTCTACCGCAGCATGCTCCTCGCCCGAGAGGCTGATCAAAGGATGCTTAAGCTGCAGCGCCAGGGTCGGCTGGGGACCTTCCCTCCCTCTACCGGTCATGAAGGAGTGGTCTGCGGAGCGACCCTCGCTCTTTCGGAGAGAGATTGGTTTGTGGGCACCTACCGAGAGCTGGGCGGACGGCTGATGAGGGGGGTTCCCCTCGCTAAAGAGCTGCTCTATTACAACGGCTACGAGGAGGGGAACCTGATGCCCTCCAATGTGCAACGCACCCTGCCTATCGCCATTGTCCTCGCCTCTCAGCTGCCCATCGCCACCGGCTTGGCTTATGCGATGAAGTATCAAGGTGAGGAGGGCTCGGCGGTCCTGGCCTTTGTAGGAGATGGAGCCAGCTCTCAAGGGGATTTCCATGAGGCCCTCAACTTCGCCAGCACCTGGAAAGTTCCCGTCGTCTTCCTCTGTGTCAACAACCAGTGGGCGATCTCTGTCCCCCTAGAGAAACAGATGAACTCAAAGAGCATCGCTCAGAGAGCGATCGCTTATGATATCCCTGGTATTCAGGTGGATGGCAATGATCCTTTGGGGGTCTATCAGGCCACTCAGGAGGCCCTGGAGAGAGCCCGCCGAGGTGAAGGCCCTTCGCTGATCGAGGCGCGCTGTTACCGCCTGATCATGCACACCACCGCCGATGATCCCAGCAAATATCGCGAGAAAGAGGAGACCGAGGTGTGGTGGGCGCGTGACGCTCTGCCTCGCTTCCGACGCTATCTAGAGGGGAAAGGGATCTGGGATGAGGCCAAGGAGGAGGCTTTGAGGTCGGAGATCAAAGAGGAGATCGCTCAAGCCGTAGATGAGCTGGAACATTCACATGATCTTCCTCTAGATGCTCCCTTTGAGCATCTCTTTGGCACCCGACATGAGGAGATCGAGGCGCAGCAAGCTGAGTTCAATCGAAGCTTGAAGCTTGAGGAGCGCCACGATGCCTAAAATGACGATGATCAAGGCGATCAACTTGGCCCTTCAGCAGGAGATGAGACGAGATCAACGTGTGTTGGTGATGGGGGAGGATGTAGGGCGCAACGGAGGAGTCTTTCGAGCCACCGTCGATCTTCAGAAGGAGTTTGGAGAGCAGCGCCTGCTGGACACCCCTCTCGCGGAGTCCACGATCATGGGCAGCGCCATCGGGATGGCCTTGGCGGGGCTCCGCCCGGTGGCTGAGATGCAGTTTTCAGGCTTCTCCTACCTGGCACTTACTCAGCTTGAGGCCAACGCCTCCCGCCTCCGCTCGCGAACTCAGGGGCAGTGGAGTGTCCCTCTGGTGCTTCGTATGCCTTATGGTGGTGGTGTTAGAGCGCTGGAACATCACTCTCAGAGCCCTGAAGCGACCTATGGACATATCCCCGGCCTCAAGGTGGTGATCCCCTCGGGGCCTCGTAACGCCCGCGCCCTACTTGTGGCTGCGATCCGCGATCCTGATCCCGTCATTTTTATGGAGCCAAAGCACAGCTACCGCGCCTTCCGTGAAGAGGTTCCCTCAGAGGAGGAGCTGGGCGAGATCGGTCGGGCTCAGGTAGTTCAAGAGGGGCAGGATATCACCGTGCTGAGTTGGGGGGCGATGATGCGCCCCAGCCTCAAGGCGGTGAAGCGCTTGGAGCAGAGGGGCCTCAAGATCGAGCTGATCGATCTCCTGACCATTTCGCCTATGGACAGCCGCACCATCGCTCGATCTATCCAGAAGACGGGACGCTGTGTGATCGTCCAGGAGGCGCCCAGAAGCTTTGGGGTCGCCTCAGAGATCATCACACGGATCAATGAGCAGGTCTTCCTCTATCTGGAGGCTCCCATCCGCCGCGTCGCCCAATATGATGTGGTCACCCCCTATTTTGGGAGAGAGCTGTACTATCTCCCCAATGAAGAGAAGATCATCAGAGCGATCCAAGAGACCCTGGACTTTTAGGCTGGAGTTGCTGTGTACGAGTTTAGACTGCCCGATCTAGGTGAGGGTATCCATGAGGCTGAGATCCTAGAGTGGTGTGTACAGGAGGGTGATCAGATCGGCGAGGATGAGCCACTGATCAAGGTCGAGACCGATAAGGCCGCTGTCACCATCCCCTCTCCCAAGGCGGGCCGGGTGTTGAGCCTCAAGGGCGCTGTTGGTGAGATCCTCAGCGTGGGTGATGTGATCGTCAGCCTTGAGACAGGAGCGCTTGAGCCTCCTCAGCTGAACTCGGCCCCACAAACGCTCCAGAAGAGCGCCTCAATGAAATCTCCTCAAACTCAAGAAGCTTCTGTTCCTGGACCACCCTCTCAAACTCGGGGGCCTGTCCCCGCGGCGCCCGCCACCCGTAGGCTGGCGCGGGAGATGGGGATCGATCTTCGAGAGGTTCAGGGTACAGGCCCAGCGGGTCGCGTGATCCCTGAGGATCTTAGAGCTTTTAAAGCTGTCCAGGGAGCACCTGCGCCCGAGGCCAGCCCAACACCGCCAGAGCCCAAGAGCACCGCAGTTACAGAAAGCTCCCCTTCCGCGATCCCCTTCTATCAACTGCCTGAGCTGCCCGACTTTGGACGTTGGGGTGTCATCGAGGAGGAGCCGCTGCGCTCAATCCGCCGGAAGGTGGCCTACAGGATGGTCAGCACCCGGCTGATCGTCCCCCATGTAGTTCATATGGATGAGGCGGATGTCAGCCTCCTGGAGGCGCTGCGGCGCAGAGAGAGGAGCCGACAGCAAGAGAGTTCAACGGAGAAGCTGACCCTGTTGGCCTTTCTGATCAAGGCCTTGGCGGCGGGGCTCAAGGAGCACCCCTCCTTCAACGCCAGTATCGATCCGATCAGAGAGCGGATCATCTATAAGCGCTATATCCATATCGGGATCGCTGTGGATACGCCCAAGGGGCTCCTGGTCCCCGTGATCCGCGATGTTGATCAAAAGAGTGTGCTTCAGATCTCTCAGGAGATTGCAGCGCTGGCGAGGCGAGGTCGAGAGGGGAAGTTGGCGCTCTCTGAGCTGCAAGGGGGCAGCTTTACGGTCACCAATGTAGGTCCGCTGGGAGGGACCCACTTGATTCCGGTGATCAACTATCCTGAGGTCGCCATCTTAGGGATGGGACGCAGCCAGGAGCGGCCTGTTGTACGTGATGGGGAGATCCTCATCCGTGAGATCCTGCCTCTCTCCTTCGCCTTTGATCATCGCATCGCCGACGGAGCAGAGGCGGCGCGCTTTATCACCACCCTCTGCCAGCGGCTCTCCGAGCCCGACCGTTTTCTGTTGGAGACCTGAGCAAAGATTTAGGCGCGTGAGCGGCGTGAACGGTATCTCTTTATTAACCAAGAGACCAAAACATAGAAGATTCCACCATTGATAAATCCTACCACAGCACCTCCAACGATCAGAGGCCAGTAGATCCCTTTAAGGACACGCCAGCCTTCAGTGATCCCTCCCAGGAATCCCAGCGCCTCGATCTGATCCATAATCCTTTGAATATCCGCATAGGTCATCTCCCCCCCTGTAAAGACAATCCCGACTTGATATGTCGCATAATAGACCGGGACGATGGTCAGAGGGTTTGTGATCCAGGCCATCGGGACACTGGCGGGGATGCTGGCTCCAAAGAGGCGACAGACAAAAGCGCCCACCACCATTTGAATCCCAACGATGGGTTGATAGGCAACGATGGTCCCCAACGCGACCCCCAGAGCGATCTTATGTGGGCTCTCATCCAGGGCGAGGAGCTTGCGCCAAGCGCCTCTCAAGAGTTTGATGATGCCCTCCATGAACCTCCTTTTTGCTCAGGGTGCTTCCTCTACCTACTTTGGCTCCAATGTTCAATATCGGGCGCAGGATTAAGGCTCAACACTTGATTGTTCAATCATCAAAGATGCGTGATAGCTTGCGGTCTACAACGAAAACTCTGGACTGAAAGGAGTTTGGATGAAGAGGGCCTTGATCTGGATCTCTCTACTCTGCCCCCTCTTGGGCTGTTTGGAGTTTGAGAAGTTGAGCTTTAACAGGGATTTTGGATCCCAACTCCAAGACAGCTCCCCAGCAGATCTCTCAAAAGATCTTCAGGATCGAGGCAGCGCTGAGGCAGATTACGATCTCCTCTCCTCAGACCAGGGCCTTGAGCAAGCGCTCCCCTGTG
Source organism: uncultured Nannocystaceae bacterium (assembly GCA_964384025.1). Taxonomy (GTDB): domain Bacteria; phylum Myxococcota_A; class Bradymonadia; order UBA7976; family UBA1532; genus CAYLJJ01. The sequence goes on along the minus strand of CAYLJJ010000047.1, from coordinate 33,602 downwards.
AGCCAACTGGACACTCTGATAGCAACTGTGATGGTCGAGATGATGACTGTGATGGTCAGATCGATGAGGAGTATCTCTCCCTGGGCTGCGGTCTGGGGAGCTGCCTTCAAAACAGCACCCCCTCTCACTGCCTCGCGGGAGTAGAGCAGGCCTGCCTCCCTGGAGAGGGTGAGGTTGAGCGCTGTGATGGTCAGGACAATGACTGCGACGGCTTTATCGATGAGGATTGGGATCTCTCTAATGATCCAGAGAACTGTGGAGCCTGTGGTGAAACTTGTGGGGATCAGAGCTGTTGTGAGGGTCGATGTTACTCCCTCGATACCTTAGAGCGCTGTGGGCGCTGCGAGCACAGCTGTGGAGAGCACGCGGATCGCTGCGAGGGGGGAGAGTGTCGCTGTGGAGAGGGCGACGCCTGTTTGCGACGCTGTGAAGAGGGGAGCTGCCTCTGCACAGAGGATCAAGAGTGTGGTTCAGAGCAGCTCTGCTGTGAGGGCCGCTGTATGGAGACCAGCGCCGAGGGTCCCTGTGTTCGCTGTAATGATTCAGGCTGTTCGAACGATCGCGCAGATCGCTGCCAGGGGCGCTCTTGTCGATGTGGAGAGCAGGGTGAGTGCCCTGAGAGTACCTACTGCGAGCAGGGAGTAAGAGAGCCCCTCTGTGTGGGCTGTAGCTCCGATGAGCATTGCCCCGAAGATGCGGTCTGCTGTGAGGGTCGTTGTGAGGAGATCAGCCCAGAGAACTGCTTGGGTTGTATGCAGGGCTGTGATCCTTTGCGCTCATCTCGCTGTGTGATGCGCGGTTGCCTTTGTGGTGAGGAGCGACCCTGTGAGGGAGCACGCCCCTTCTGTGATCATCAAATTGGGGGCTGCGTAGAATGCCGAGGCGATTTTGACTGTGGTGCTCGACAGCTCTGCGTCGACTCCCAATGCCAAGATTGTGATCCAAGAGACAATATGGGATGTGATCCCCACTCTATAGAAGCTTTCTGCGATCTGAACGAGATGATCTGTAGGGGGTGCATCAACAGCGAAGAGTGCGAATTTCAAGATGCCAATCTTTGCTCATCTGGGCGATGTGATTTTTGCCAGGATGACGATGATTGCAGCGGCCATCCAACTGGAAATTTATGCAAAGAGGGCTCCTGTGGCATCTGCACAAATCATGATGAATGTTCCAGTATCTCTGATGGATTTGTTTGCCTCGGTTGGAGATGTACACCCTGTTCAAGGAATCGAGATTGTGCAAATCATCCATCTGGAGATATCTGTATTCGAGGCCGATGTCGCCCCTGTATCGGTGATGAGGACTGCGTCCCTCACCCGAGAGGAAATATTTGCGCGGATGGACACTGTGTTTGTCGTGAAGATGCTGACTGTAGCTCTGGGACTGCGGGTCCGTTCTGTCTGGCCAGCCTTCACGTCTGCGTCTCTCTCGAAGATCAAAAGAGCGGTCCAGAAAATAGAAGCTCCGCCCCCTAAACGAGAAACCTGACAAGAGAGAAGAGATGCTTTCCCGAGCATATATATTCCTGTTCCTCCTCCTGTTGCTCTCTTGCCAGATCGTCAAGGAGGATTTCCCTGATGGGACTCGAGAGATGCGTCTCTCTATGAGTTCCTCAGAGCTACAACTCTTAGAGGCTGGAGAGGGCCAACTCAACTTTGAGTTCCACTATGAAATCGCCATCGTCGATGAGGAGGGGATCGAGGAGATTCGATGGCGCTTTGCTCTGGTTGATCTCAAGAAGAATGTGTTGGCTGAGCATGAGCAGCATATGAGGAAGGCGGAGCCCGAGAAAAACTTGATCTTGGTTCAGGGTGATCGGGAGCGGCAACTGGAGATCCCCTCGGGTCTCCTCAGGCCTGGAGAGACCTATGTCATCTGGGTCTGGCTCTACTACCGAGGTGAGATTCTTGGAGAGCTGCTCACTGGGATTCAGCCCTCAGCTTGAGCGCTCCTTTTTCGAAATTTCATTGGCATCCCATCGAAGATCCCCTCTTAATCACGCGGTCGCTTAAATCTATAGAGGAGCGTTATGCAGCACACCATAGAGCATGGACCCGCTTTCGCTTGGCTTCGAATACAGCTTGAACCAGGGGAGAGCATCGAAGCTGAGGCGGGGGCGATGGTCAGTCGCAGTCCTGAGTTGAAGATGAGCACGCGGCTCAACGCTGGGCGTGCAGCGGGATTCTTTCGTAAAATCTGGGCATTTCTCGTCGCCATTATGCGTAAGGTGCTGGGAGGAGAGACCGCCTTTATCAATGAGTTCTCCGGTACTCAAGGGGGGGAGCTGGTCTTGGCCCCCAGCCTGTCGGGTGAGATCATCCACCGAAAGATGGAGGCGGAGAGTAAGCTGATGGTACAGGCGGGCTCCTATCTAGCCAGCTCAGGTCAGGTTGATACCCGGCTCAAGTTCGCTGGGCTTCGGGGTCTGTTGGGAGGTGAGGGGGCCTTCTATCTACTCTGCTCCGGCTCCGGTGATCTCTTCCTAAACGCCTATGGTGGAGTGATCGAGGTCCCTGTGAACGGGGAATATATCGTCGATACAGGCCACATCGTCGCCTTTGACACCAGCCTAGATTATAAGATCAAAGGAGCAGGGAGTGGCCTCAAGAGCCTCTTTATGTCGGGTGAGGGTTTGGTCTGTCACTTCTCAGGCCAGGGAAAGGTCTATGTACAGTCGCGTAACCTTGGAGCCCTTGTGGGCTTCATCACGCCCTATCTGAGGGGTTGAGCCTGTGGATATCCAAGTCAACTATCGTCCAGCTCACACCCTCGCAGTGGTCTTCTTAGAGCCTGGAGAGAGCATCCGTGCTGAGTCTGGCGCTATGGTCAGCATGAGCAGCAATGTGGTCACCACCACAGAGGGCCCCAACCAAAAAAAGAAGGGCGGGCTTCTCAGCAGCGTCGGGCGCGGCCTCAAGCGTGCCCTCACCGGAGAGAGCTTCTTCACCAACACCTTCACCGCCAAAGGTGGACCCGCCGAGGTCAACTTAGCCCCCTCCCTCTGTGGAGATATGGTGGTCCACCCCATTCAAACTGGGGAGACCCTCTTTATTCAGGGCAGCAGCTATGTAGCCGCCCCTGACAGCGTTGAGATCGACACCAAGTTCCAGGGCGCCAAGGGCTTCTTCAGTGGAGAGAGCCTCTTCTTTATCACCGCTACAGGCCAGGGGCCGGTCTTGATCAACGCCTTTGGCGCCATCGATAGCGTTGATCTGGATGGAGAGCTGATCCTCGACACTGGACACCTTGTCGCTTTTACCGAGGGGATTGAGTATGAGGTAGTCAAGGCGGGCTCAGGCTGGATCTCCAGCTTCCTCTCCGGTGAGGGGCTGGTGCTGCGCATGAGGGGGCGTGGTCGGATCTATATCCAGAGCCGCAATCCCGCTGAGTATGGTGGTTCGGTGGGCGGCAGGCTGCCCGCAAAGGAGAAGTGAGATGCGCGCTGAGATCCTTCAATCCCCTGACTTTGGCCTCCTGCGTGTTACCTTTGAAGGTCCCGATGAGCAGGTGGTCAGCGAGGCGGGCGCCATGGTCTCCATGAGCGCCGACCTTAAGATGAAGACCAGTATGCGGGGGGGTATCCTAGCCGCTGCCAAGCGCCGGATGATGGGAGGAGAGAGCCTCTTCCAAAACACCTATACCTCCACCCGTTCAGATCAGGAGCTGATGCTGGCTCCTGCCCCCGAGGGGGATCTGGGTCGTCGTCGCTTGAAGGAGGGAGAGGAGTTCTTTCTTCAGAGCGGGGCCTATGTAGCTCACACCGGCGATCTTCAGATCGACACCAAGTTTGGAGGCGTGAAGGGCTTCTTTAGCGGCACGGGCATGTTTATGCTCAAGCTCTCCGGCCCAGGCGAGGTCTTCTTTAACAGCTATGGTGCTATCCATGAGATCGACGTGGGGGATCAGGGCTATATCTGTGATACAGGGCATATCATCGGCTTTGAGGAGAGCCTTGAGTACAGCGTCGGCAAGTTCGGTGGCTATAAGGGCCTCTTCTTCAGCGGTGAGGGCCTGATCTGTCACTTCAGCGGTCGTGGCAAGCTCTACCTCCAGACCCGCAACGCCCCCAACTTGGCCTCTTTCTTGGAACCCTACCGTCCTGTAAAAAAGAGCAACTAAAATCTCTACCCCAAACTCTTGATGATTCGCAGCCTTTCCTACCAGCCCCCTGAGTTGCTCGCGGCCTGCTTCGCTGAGGAGCGGGGGACCCTCCTCCTTGACAGCGCCTTGCTGCATCCTGAGCTGGGGCGCTACAGCTACCTGTTGATCTGGCCCTTCGCTGAGCTGCGCGCCAAAGGCGAGCGCCTCTGGCTGGACAAGCAGCTTTTGGTGGGAGATCCCTTCAAGATCTTAGAGGGGCTCTTAGAGTTGCCCCTGGAGCGGGTCGTAGAGCTGCCTCCTTTTCAAGGGGGAGCGGCGGGGCTCTTAGGCTATGAGCTGGGACATCACTTTGAGAGCCTATCCAGAGCGCCCGAGGAGAGCATGCCCCTGGATGATCTCCATCTGGGGCTCTATGACCTCCTTATCGCCTGGGATCATCAACGAGAGGCTGCTTGGCTTATCTCTCAAGGTTGGCCGGAGTCTGATCCTCAGCGGCGAGACCAACGCGCTCAAGCTCGCGCAGCCCTGCTTCTCCTGGAGATGGAGAGGCGCAGCCTGATCCCCAAGCCCTCCCCGCCAAAAGCTCAGGCTCTGGCTCAATGGCGTCCTCGCTTTAACAAGCCAAAATACCTACAGAAGATCCAGGAGGTGATCGACGCCATCCGCGCGGGAGAGATCTTCCAGGCCAATCTAAGCTTGGCCTTCGATGTTCAGCTCCCTGAGCAGGAGCCCTGGGGCCTCTATAAGCGTCTACGTGCGACCAACCCCGCCCCCTTCGCGGGCTTCTATAATATGGGCTCAGCCCAGCTCCTCTCCAGCTCCCCTGAGCGCTTCATCAAGGTAGAGCGGGGTGCGGTAGAGACACGCCCCATCAAGGGCACTCGCCCTCGCGGCGCCGATCCACAGGAGGATCAACGTTTGGGAGAGGAGCTGCTCCAAAGCGAGAAGGATCGCGCTGAGAACCTGATGATCGTCGATCTGATGCGCAATGATCTCTCGCGGGTCTGTGCCCCAGGCAGCGTCCAGGTGAAGCGCCTCTGTGATCTAGAGCGCTATGCCTCGGTGCAGCACCTCGTCTCCGTTGTTCAGGGGCAGCTGGAGCCGGGGCGAGGCCCCCTTGACCTGCTCCGGGCCAGCTTCCCAGGGGGTTCGATCACCGGCGCTCCCAAGATCCGCGCGATGGAGATCATCACTGAGCTGGAGGAGGACAGCCGCGGCCCCTACTGTGGCAGCCTGATCTTGTTGGGGCCAGATGGTTTTATGGACAGCAGTATCATCATCCGCAGCCTGATCCTTAAGGGTGCTCAAGCGCGGGTCCAGGCGGGGGGAGGGATCGTCGCTGACTCTGATCCTCAGGCGGAGTATGAGGAGCTCTGTTTCAAGGCTCAACGGCTTCTCGCGCTCCTATGATCCTGGTCATCGACAACTATGACTCCTTCGTCTTTAACCTGGCGCGCAGCCTCCGAGAGCTGAGGCGTGAGGTGCAGGTCTACCGCAACGATCAGATCAAGCTCCCAGAGATTCAAGCCCTCGCGCCTGAAGCGATCCTGCTCTCTCCAGGCCCCTGTGGCCCAGAGGAGGCGGGGATCTGCCTTGAGCTGTTGAGAGAGGAGCTGGGGATCCCCATCTTGGGGATCTGTCTGGGGCATCAAGCGATCGCCCAAGCTTGTGGGGGCGAGGTGCGGCGTTGCCCCCCTATGCATGGCAAAGCCAGCCTGATCCAACATGATGGGCGTGGGCTCTTTAGAGGGCTCTCCAATCCCCTAAAGGCGGGACGCTATCACGCCCTCGCGGTTGAGCTTCCCCCAGATGGAGCCCTAGAGGCAAGCGCCTGGGCAGATGGCCTGATCATGGGTCTACGCCATCGCCATCGGCCTCTCTATGGCCTCCAATTTCACCCAGAGTCGATCCTCACTCCCTTAGGTGATCGCCTCCTCGCCCGCTTCCTGGAGATGATATGAGGGTCTGGTTTAACGGCAGGATTGAAGAGGCTCCCAAGCTCTCTCCTCTGGATCGGGGCTTTACCCTGGGGGATGGTCTCTTTGAGACTCTGATGACAGTAGAGGGTCATGGTGTCCATCTGGATCTTCATCTACGACGCCTCCGCGAGGGCGCTGAGGAGCTGCGCCTACCGCTGCTTTGGAGCGACGCTGAGATTGCGGCGGCGCTTCAGGCGATGGCAGCTCAAGGGCGAGCCGCGCTGCGCCTCACGCTGAGCCGGGGTCCAGGCGCTCGGGGGCTGCTGCCTCCTGAGGAGCCAACACCCAGCTTGATGATCACTCGTGGGCGCCTCCCCACTTGGGGCGTTCCTGCTCGCGCCATCTGGGCCTCGGAGCCTCTGAGCCCTGGCCTCTTAACCCGGCTTAAGAGCCTCTCTCGGCTCCCTTGGGTGCAGGCGCGGATGGAGGCGGAGCGAGCGGGTGTGGAGGAGGCTCTGCTTAGGAGCCCAGCGGGCTTGATCTCTGAGGCCAGCACCGCCAACCTCTTTCTGATCTACAAGGGCGCCCTGCTCACCCCCAAGGTTGAGCATGGGGCCTTACCGGGGATCATCCGGGGACGGCTGATGGAGCTTGAGGCGGTAGAGGAAGCGGAGATTCGCCCTGAGATGCTCTTTGAGGCCGATGAGGTCTTTCTGAGCAACAGCCTCTTTGGCCTGAGGCCTCTCTTGGAATTAGAGGGGCGGCGTTTGAAGCAGGGAACGCACACCCTTGCCTTGTTACAGAGGCTTGCTCAGGACTATAGAGAGCCTGATTAAGATAACTCTGAGAGAAAAATGAGCAGAAACCATCTACTCTTTTCGCTGTCGCTATTCGCTCTGGGTTGTGGCCCTTCTGAAGGAGACAGTTCGGCAGATAAGGGGCTTCAGGACTCTGGAGCACAAGCTGAGTCTGGTGCGGATCAAGGGCAAGCAGACGCCGCTGCGGAGCAGCGCTGTGGAGATTGTCATGGCAACCATGAGGATCAAACCCCACCACCCGCGCTCAATGGCTCTGAAGATCCACGCGAACCAGGGGTGGGCGCTCACGCGGTCCATATGTCTCCCCCAGCGCTCTATGCTCGGGTCAAGTGCAGCCACTGTCATGTAGTCCCAGAGCGTATCGATGCTCCAGGACATATCGATGAGGAGCGTCCTGCCGACGTAGAGTTCTCAGGGCTCCCGGTGGTCCACGCGGAGGGCAGCGTGGACGCGGAGGGGCGATGCAGCGTCTATTGTCACGGCAGCCAGCTGCGCATTGAGACCTTCAAAAGCCCCCCCTGGACCGAGCCGGGAAGCCTGGAGTGTGACGCCTGCCATGGGATGCCTCCTCCGAACCCCCACCCTGGCGATGCAGAGGATTGTGGACGTTGCCATATCGAGGTCTCCGACGAAGCGGGAGAGATCATCGACCCTCTGCGCCATATGGATAGCCTCTATAAAGCTCCTCCTCAGGCCCATGTTGTTCATCTTGGAGGGGATAATGGCATCCTGATGCAGTGTGGAGAGTGCCATGATGGTGGTAACTACCACGGCCCTCTCAAAGATGGTGAAAGCTTGGAGAGCACGGGGCTCTGCGAGGGTGTGGGCTGTCACTCTGGAGAGCCTCACCCTAGGCTCGTAGAACATTGGAGAGATTATCGCCCCTTTGAGTGATTTTACTACAGATTGAGATGGAGTTGGTGGTGGGGCTGATGATGACTGACCTATCTGATTCCTCAAGCGCTTGGTCGAGCAGATTCCTGAAGTCAATGAACAGTGTGTGGGATTGTAGAGCGCTGGAGAAGCTATCGCTCCTTTAAGCAATTTTGCTACAAAGACTCCATGCGAAGTGACCTCTTAGCCATCTTACTCCTTTGGTGCCTCTCTCTCTCTGCTTGCTCCCTCTCCGCTTTGGGAGAGCTGGATGATGAAGATCAAAGCGAACCCCAAGAGGAAGAGCTGGGACCACTCCCTTTGACTCCTCTGGATCTTGGTGTCTATCTCCACGATGGTTCAGGGTTGTCCGAGTTTTCTCTCCCGGTTCGAGATGTTCAAGCCCCTCCGCCTCAAGATGCCCGACCCCTCCCCCCTGACTTCTGTGTTGGCTGTGAGGCTCCAGATGTTGCTGTTGAGGAGGAGCTTGATCTCCGCGTTGAGGAGGAGCTTGATTATCGCTTACAGCCTGAGGGCTGGATGAGCTGCCGGCAGCTCTATGAGTGCGCTTGGTCCTGTACGGATGAGCCCTGCGTCGATGATTGCGTAGAGGAGACCTCTAGGGAGGGCTATGCCCAGGCTGATGCGATCACCCAGTGCGCTGAGCAAACCGGCTGTGAGCAGCAAAACAGCTGCGATCGAGAATGCCATGATGAGCTGAGCAACTGTTGGGGTCGCTTGGGTTTAAGTTGTGAAGAGATCTATGACTGCTTCCCTGCCTGTGAAGGCTTGGAGAGCTGTGAGCGGATCTGCTTCTCGCGCGGGGGTCAGGAGGCCCAAGAGCAGGTTCGAGGGATCTCTGAATGCCTCCAGAGGAGCGGCTGTGACAGTCAGCAGAGCTGTGAGCAGCTCTGTGAGTCGGAGCTGCGTGCTTGCTCTGGAGGCGGAGAGGGGCCGGAGCCTGTCTGTGGAGATGGGCTTTGCCAGGAGGGCTGTGAGCGCTGTCCCCAGGACTGTGGTCCTTGTGGAGATTGGCCTGCTGAGCAGGCCACCGCCGAGATGGAGCTGATGAACTCCATCAACGCGGTGCGAGTTGAAGGTTATAACTGTGGTGGAGCTGAGATGCCCTCCACCGCGCCTTTGAGTATGGATCCTGTGCTCCAGCGAGCGGCCCGGCTGCACTCTCAAGATATGGCAGAGCAGAGTTACTTTGATCATGACTCCCTGGATGGGCGCGGACCTGCTCAGCGTGTCAATGAGCAGGGCTTTCAGGGGAGCTATACAGCAGAGAATATCGCAGGGGGCAATCGAGACGTAGAGGCGACCTTAGGGCAGTGGCTCAACTCTCCAGGGCACTGTCAGAACCTCATGGGAGGACACTCCAACCGTGTTGGTATCGGTATGAGTCCAGGCTTTGGCGTAGTCTGGACAGCGGTCTTTGGGCGCCAATAGGATCCAAGCCTTCTTTATCTCGATCTATTGCACAATTATTGCAACGCAGATTAACCCAGACTTTGATTACTCAAACCAAGATTCAAAGGTAAATGATTTGATGGAACATATGATTGAAACATATAGAGGAGTTGTGTATCCGGTTCACCTTGACCATATGGGCCATATGAACGTGCAGTGGTATACCGCGAAGTTCGACGAGGGCACTTGGCATCTGTTCTCCTCTCTGGGTATCACTTCTGAATATATCCGCGAAGAGAACAAGGGCATGGTCGCTGTTGAGCAGACCATCAAGTACAAGGCAGAGGCGCTCGTCGGTGATCTGCTGGTGATCCGGTCTAGGGTCCTTGAGATCAGGGACAAGTCGATCCGATTCTTCCACAGTATGCGCAACGCTGAGACGGGCGTAGAGCTGGCTACATCGGAACTCGTGGGTATTCACCTGGACCGTAAGCTTCGAAAAGCCTGCTCACTGCCCAGCTTTGTTCTTGAGGCTTTCTCCAGCCATCGATCAAAGTCGCGAGGTTGAAACTCAGGAGGTGGAGCTTAAGCCTCCTTATTAAGGCAGTGCTCTATCCAACCTCGCCACTCAGGCATCTCCTCATCCACAAACTGCATGGGGAAGGGGGGCCTCAGACGCTCTCGTCCGGGACTGTGGGCTCTTGCCCAGCGGCTCAGGAACAGAGCCACCACCTCCTTCTTAAAATCTGAGACCTGCTCAAAGGCCTGAGTATGATAGAGCCCCTGAAGCACACCTTTACACAGCTCTAGGGCGTTCTCCTCCAGACCCAGGCCGATCTGCCTTTGAATATCGTGGATAAAAGGGGTGCTGATCTTCAGAACCTGTTTCCAGAGCTGCTCCTCTAGATCTTCTCCCTCTTGAGCTTTGGGCAGCTTGAGCTGCATCAAGCTCCTCTGAAAGCTCTGCGCGAACTCATCAGCCCCCTGCTCAGCAAGGCGGGCGCGAGCCAACTCCTCAGCCTCAAAGATCAGCTCAGGGTGCGCTGAGAGCAGGCGTGTGAGTACGCTGCGGGCCTCCCTCGGCTTGAGACGATCAAGGACAGACAGGGCTTTTTTGCGACTCATCTCCTCCCCTTTCGGTGCTTTCTGCGCTTCTTTCGCGCTCTGCGAGGCCTCCGCCGCTTCAGCGGCTTCGCCGTCGCTTGTTTGGCCAGCCCATCTAAGCTGGCGTCTAGACTCTGAGCGAGGCTCAGAGCGCTGACAAAGAGCCCTGAGACGCTCCCAGGGAGTTTGATGTCGGGGAGTTGAAGGAGGCTCCGTGCGCGCGGAGAGAGCAGCAAACTTTTAAGCTGAAGCCTCCCCTCTCCCTTCTGGATATGGCTAAAGAGCAGATAGTCTGCGGGGGCATGGAGGAGCGCGACTTTGAGGTGTTCCTGAAGCTCCTCTGACTCTAGGTCCCCCCCAGCGAGCTGCTGCCGTAGAGCGATGAGGGTCCCTGGGGGCAGCGGCTTTACCTCTGGCTCCCCCAGCCACTCACGAGCCTGTAGCTTAAGGGTCTCCCGGCGCTTCTTAGGGATAAAGCGTGTTCCAGCCCAGCCCGCTTGAGGATGTTTGATGACCACATAGAGGGGCTGATTACGCCAAGCCCTCTTGATGGTCAGGGGGGTCTTCCCCTGCTCAACCCCATCGATAAAGAGCTGAGCGCCTGGAGGTTCACTGAGGATCTTGAGCCGAGAGCGCCTCCCTCTCTTCTTCTTAAGGAGGCGTTGGATGCTCGCGCGGCTCTCCTCAGGCAGGGCCTCAAAGAGGCTGAGATCTCCGGCCAGTAAGCCTGCATGACGCAACCTGAGATCAGCGCGGGTCTGTTCCCCCTCTCTCAGATCCAGGCTACCCAGCCAGGCTAGACAACGCGCCAGAGCCTCTAGTTTATGCACCGAGGGCAGAGCCAGCTCATAGAGCTTGAGGGCGTCTCTCAGATCTCTCCGAGCCTCAGCCCAGCGCTGCGCGGCGAAGAGGCGCTCTCCCTGGATCCGTAGAGTCTCCGCTCGTTCAACTCGGGGATCTTCTTCTCCCGCTTTAAAACGCAGCAGGGGCTCTTCAGGGCCGATCATCCGCAGCCGAGGCTTCTTGCGCAGCGCTGTTCGGATCTGAGCCTCTAGGCTCTTCTTTAGGAGCTGGGCACCAGGTTCTTCAGCGGTGGAGAGAGGAGCGATCCAGAGCCGGGGGGGATCAACGGGAGGTCGGGGGTTGAGAAGCAGAAGAAGAATGAGCAGCATCCCTGAAAAGTAGCACGAAACGAGAGCGAGCGGTGGGCTCTGTGGAAGTGGGGCTTGATCTCCGAAGCAAGCCCACCGATCCTCCATGGTCCAAATTTCTAAGGAGAGCTGAATGAGCGTTCCGGGAGAGAGCCGTCCTCTGAGAGTCGCTATTGTGGGATCTGGTCCTTCAGGCTTCTACGCTGCAGAGTCCCTAATGAGACAGAAGGAGGTTGAGGTCTACATCGATATGTTTGAGCGCCTCGCGACCCCCTTTGGCTTGATTCGCTCCGGTGTAGCGCCTGATCATCAGTCAGTGAAGAGGATTACCAAATCCTATGAGGCTGCTGCAGAGAGGGAGAACTTCCGCTTCTTTGGTAACGTGACCTTGGGGAGAGATCTCCAAGCTGATGAGCTGCGGGCTCACTATGACCAGATCATCTACGCCGTTGGTAATGAGGCCAGCCGCCGCTTAGGGGTCCCTGGAGAGTATGCCGAGGGCTGCGCTCCGGCGATGGTCTTTGTGGGTTGGTACAACAGCCACCCCGATTACAGCAAAGCTCAGTTCCTCTTGGATAGAGAACAAGCTGTTGTCGTGGGGCATGGCAATGTTGCTGGGGATCTCAGCCGCATCCTACTCCATGATCCAGAGAGTTTGGTGCAGACAGATCTCGCAGAGCACGCTCTCAAGGCGCTCCAGAAGAGTCAAGTCAAAGAGGTTCTGCTCCTGGGCAGAGGGGGACCCGCCCAAGCCACCTTCACCCCAAAAGAGTTGGCCGAGCTGGGCAAGATCAAAGATCTAGAGATCATCATCGATCCCGAGGATATGGAGCTGGATCCTCTCAGCGAGGCCCAGCTTAAGAGCAGCCCTCGTCACGCGGCCCATCGAAATATGAAGATCTTCCAGGGCTATCTGAAGCGCCCAGCTCCAGAAGCACCTCGGGCGCGGCTGCGCATCGGCTTTTGGCGTCAGGTGCGTGAGGTCCTCCAAGACCGGCAGGGGCGCATTCGAGGGTTGAAGGTAGAGGTTATGGAGCCCAGCTTGAACGAGGAGGGCCGCGTTGTTCCCAAGCCCAGCGGTCGCTTTGAGGAGCGCCCAACGCAGATGATGCTCAGTGCCATCGGCTTCCTTGGGCGACCGATCCAGGGGGTCCCCTTTGACGAGCGGCGTAAGCTCATCGCCAATGTAGAGGGCCGCGTGGTCAGTTGGCCTGAGGAAGAGCGTCTACCCAACGAATATGTCGTAGGCTGGGCCAAGGATGGCCCCCAAGGTCAGATCGGTAAGCATCGCCGAGCCTCAGCGCAGGTGGTCGCTCAGATGCTGAAGGATTGGAAGGCGGGGCAGGTGCTCGCCCGTGAGCTGCCTCCCATGAATGCCATTGGGGAGCTGCTGCATGAGCGCAACCGCGGTCAGGTGAGCTTCGCGGACTGGAAGCTCTTAGATGAAGTAGAGACTCACCGTGGAGCGCGCCGTAACGCACCTCGCAGCAAGATGAACGACACCGAGTTTATGTTGATGCTCCTGGGAAAAGATTAAAGAGCAGCCTTGATCCAAGCCTCGATCTCCTGGACCTTGGGCAGACGGCCGCTGGACTTAAGCTCACCATTGATCAGGAGCGCGGGGGTCATCATCACTCCATAGCTCAAGATCTCATCGATCTCCTCTACCTTGCTCAGCGTCGCTTCTAGAGCAGCGCGACTGATCCCCTCCTGGGCCAACTGATAGAGCTTCCTGCACTTAGCGCAGCCGGTCCCCAACACTTTGAGTTCAATCATCTTTAGGCTCCTTAAAAGAGAGATCCATACATCAAACCTGCGGTGCTGGAGAGCAGCACCACCAAGCCGCTGAAGGCCAGGGTCTTACGGACGCCCAAGACGCTGTGGATCACCAGCATATTGGGGAGAGAGAGTGCCGGCCCCGCCAGGAGAAGAGCCAGGGCGGGACCTTGATCCATCCCCGCGTTGAGCAGGCCCTTGAGAATCGGCACCTCGGTGAGCGTCGCGAAGTACATCAGGGCACCCGCCACCGAGGCGAAGAGGTTAGCGGAGAGGCTGTTCTCTCCCACCATCTCGCTCACCCAGCGCTGAGGGATAAGCCCCTGTCCACCATCGGGGCCGCCTAAGAGAAAGCCTGCCACCAACACCCCGGCGAAGAGGAGCGGCATGATCTGCTTGGCGAAGTCCCAGCTTGACTCAACCCACTCCTCAAGCTCATCCCGCTCAAACCAGCGCCAGAGCACAAAGAAAAGCAGGAGCAGCGAGAGGCCGGTGAGGCCCCACTTAGCCGAGTGGATGGCGCTCCAGAAGGCGCCGCTGCCCACCCTGGGCTCAGCCCAGTTGGCGAAGATCAGCAGGGCCAACATCGCGGCGAAGCTGAGAGCATCTTGTCCAGGTCGTCGCCCCCCGAGCGACTCCAAGATCTGAACTGTCCCGGCTGTGCTGCGAGCGCTCTCCTCCTTACGAAAGAGGAGGGCCATCATCAAGCCGATGAGCAGAGAGAAGAGGACCGCCGCCAGAGCTCGCGCGATGCCCAGCTCAAAGCCCAAGATTTGGGCGGTGAGGATGATCGCCATCACGTTGATGGCGGGGCCAGAGTAGAGGAAAGCGCTGGCGGGACCCAGGCCCGCCCCTCGCTTATAGATGCTGGCGAAGAGCGGCAGGATCGTACAGGAGCAGACCGCCAGGATACCGCCTGAGAGCGCGGCGACAGGGTAAGCGACCAAGCGCCGAGCTTGAGGGCCAAGGTGCTTCATCACCGCACCTTGGCTGAGAAAGACGGCGATGGCTCCTGCGATAAAGAAGGCGGGTAGGAGACAGAGGATCACATGCTCTTGAGCATACCAGCGCAGCAGATGGAGGCTCTCAGTCAGGGCCTCTATAAAGCGGGGGCTCTCCAGCGGGAGGCTCCAGCTCACCGCGAAGATCCCCAACATCAGGAGCAGCTTATTGCGCTCTCTCATCGTAACTTCTCAGCGGTGCTTCGTTTTAAACAGAGCACCCCCTCAGCTTTGCGCCTCCGCCAGCCGTTGAGGCGCTCAAACAGCTGAGGAGAGAGCCGCCCCTCAAGCAGCTCGGGGAGGAGCGTCAGGAGAGTCGCTTGCTGGGCTTGGGGTTGAGCATGGATACGAAAATAGACCCAGACCGCCTCACGACGATCCTCTAAGAGCCCAGCGCTGACCAAGCGTCGAAGGTGGCGAGAAGCTTTAGACTGGCTGATCTCCAACACCTCCATAAAGTCACAGACACACATCTCGCCCTCCTGAAGGAGCAGGCCGAGCATCTGTAAGCGCGTCTCTTCAGAGAGGGCCTTAAAGGTGGCAGCCAAAGGGCGCATTGAGATCTCCTTTGAAGAGCAGCGGCTTGAGCAGGACCATATAACCGCTTAAGCAGTTGCATGCAAACTTATTGAGCAACTCCTTTAAAAATCGATGGGGTGCTTACGAGCCCGCAAGGAGGCGCAGTTCCTCGGCTGGGGGTTTGGGAGCAGCAGACCGGATACCTCGTTGATGTTATAAAATTTGCCTCGCTTAGCTACGGAGAGCCCATGCGTCTCAGCCTTTTCCTCGCGCTTTTCACCTTTACCGCTTGTGATGACAATGACGAAGGAGATGAGCCCCCGATGTACTTTGACATTCGTGCTCCTTCAATCTCCGATGCGGTGGTGCAGGCATCGGATATCGTTTCAGATTCCGCCATCGTCTTAGATTCCGCCATCATCTCAGACGCCATTACAGCAGACTCTGAGCCCCCAGAGCCTGACGGCGGCTCCGATTGGATCGAGGGCTTCGCTCAAGCCGCCGCTGCCATCGAATGTGAACGACGTAAGGCCTGCTTTGGCCGCGCGGGGCTGCGCCTCTCCCCCTATGACAGCTGCAGCCCAGGGCAACAGGCACGCCGCGCCTTGGATCTCGTCTGGATGGCAGAAGCTTGGACCGCTCAGAGCCTCTGGGTTCAACACCCTGAGCATATGGAGGCCTGCCTCGACGCGCTTGAGATGCTCCCCTGCCGTCATCTCGATCAGGGTTTTCCTCCCACTTGTCGTGATCTCTTTGCTGGCGCGCTGCCCACCAACGCCCACTGTGTGATGGATGAGGTCTGCGCAGATAATGGCTTCTGCGACATCGTGGATCCCTGCTTTGGCGTTTGCCAACCACGCCACCCAGAGGGGCAGGCCTGCTTCTCAAACCGCGACTGTGAATGGGGGCTCTCCTGCGTCCTTGGGATCTGCGGCCCTGCTCAGCCCGAGGGGGGTGATTGTGCTTGGAGCGATGCCTGTCAGGAGGGCCTGTTCTGTTTGTTGGGCGAGGGGGTAGAGGGGACCTGCCGGTCCAACTCGGAGCAGTTCGCCCAGGGCCTCAACGAAGCCTGCGGGATGCATATCGGCGGCAACGCCTGCCAAGAGGGCCTCTCTTGTGTGCTCAGCGGTGATGAGGGTGTATGCGCTACACCCGCCCCATTGGGCGCGCGCTGCGCTTTTGGCACCCCCAACCCCTGCGCCGAGGGCCTATACTGTAAGTTTAATAATGATATCTACAACGGGCGCTGTGAGCGAATCCCTGCCCTTGGTGAACGCTGTGAACCCGATGAATTCAGCGAACCTTGCGGATATGAAGCAGGCTGCATCAACAATAGATGCCAAGCCCTCAAGAGCCTTGGCTCTCCATGTACCGTAGATGAAGAGTGTGCTTCTTTTGACTGTATCTCTGCTCATTGCGAGTATGGTTTCGCCTGTGATTAATCAGGCGATCATGGGTATCAGTGTTTTTGCCCAGAAAGTGCTTATTTGTGAGAATTCATGTGAACATACGAACCTTCGCGTTTTTTTGCAAAAAACAGCATAGATTTATATGAGTAGTGTCAATTGTAGACCTTGAGCCCTAAGCCATAGAGAGGCTCGTAGTGAAATCGACCTCTTCAGCCTCCTTAAAAGCTTCAATGCGATAGATCGGCACCTGCGCTCCGATCCCTTTGAGGGCCACAGGGGGCAGAGGCTCCAATACCAGGGCCTCTCCCAGGCGCTCCACCACCGCATCGCTCACTAAGATCTCCCCCGGTCGCGCTTGGCTACAGAGCCGCGCGGCTAGGTTCACCGTACTCCCCATAACTGTATAGGAGAGGGTCTGAGAGGAGCCCATATAGCCCGCCACCACGCTCCCTGAGTTGAGGCCGCAGCCCGCTTGAATCAGTTGCTCTCCATTGGCCTCTCGGAAGCGATTAAAATCCTCTAAGGCGCGCATCATCGCTAAGGCAGCTTTCATCGCCTGTTCCAGATGTCTGGGCTGCTCCACCGGAGCCCCCCAAACCGCCATGATCTCATCTCCGATGAATTTGTCTAGGGTGCCCTCAAAGTGAAAGATGATATCCACCATGATCTCAAAATACTCATTGAGCATACAGACCATCTCTTGGGGCCTCATTCGCCCTGTCATTGCGGTGAAACCTCGGATATCTAGGTAGAGGATCGTCGCTTGCCGCTCCTCACCTCCCTTCTCCTCCATCGGAATGACTCCCTTAACCACCGCATCCACGAGGTTGGGTGAGAGGAGCCGAGAGAGGTTGTGTCGGGCGATCGCTTCATCCTCAGCGCGCTTGATCAGCGTGGCGTTGGCGATCTTAAGAGCGGCCTGGTTGGCGAAGACCGTGAGGATCCTCAGGTCCTTCTCATGAAAGACCCCAGTGGCGATGCGTGTATCTAAATGGATCAGCCCCAAGAGCTGCCCCTCATACATCAGAGGAACACACATGGTGCTGCGAATCCCCTGCATCATGATGCTCTGAGCGGCTCCAAAGCGGCTGTCAATGGTGGCATCGCTGGAGAGCAGACCATAGTGGTGCTCGATCACCTCGTTGAGGATGGTCTGAGAGAGAGCCAACTTCTCTGAGTCTCTGCGGTTCTTTACCGCTCTGGGCTCGGGAACCCCTTCGGAATTGATCAGGAGGATCGCGCCCCGATCTGCATTGGTGAACTCAAAAGCCTTCTCTAGGATACGATCCAACAGATGATCGATATCCAATTCAGTCCCCAGGGCCTGATTGAGGTTAAAGGCGATTCGCAGCTTCTCATAGTCGCTGCGCAAGATCGCCTCATCCTCCAACTCACGCTCAGGTAGAAAATCATCGCTGGGGGCCTGGAGGCGGCTGCGGATCGCGGTGTCGATATCTCTCTGGATCGTCACCTGATGAAAAGCGTCTCGGGTCTCTTTGGGGCTGAGCTTGATAAAGCGAAGCTGGGTGCTCCCCAGGGTGAGAGTGTCCTCATGTTTGAGAGGGGTGCGACCTTGGATCTTGACTCCGTTGACAAAGGTGCCATTGCGGCTGCCCCGGTCTTGGACCCAATATTTTCCTCCCGCCAAGGTGATCAGGGCGTGCTCCTTGGAGACTACTCGATCCAGGATCTGCACCATCTGCTCTGGGTGCCGTCCCAGCGTGGTCAGAGGTCGCAGATCAAACTTCTCCTCGCTGCCTTCTGGGCGCTTCATCATCAGGACAGCCATTATTTCTCCTTCAAGCCCTCAAAGCTTAGGCGGCGGATCCTCAAGCCGATCTTCGCCTTATCCACACCCTTTTGATCCATCAAAGCTCTCCAGGCGCGCAGCGCGCCCTTTTGATCTCCTCGTCGCTCTCGAAGGCTGGCGAGGTTGCGCAAAGCCCTTTTGGAGTTTGGGCTGAGAGAGAGGCTCTGTTCAAGGGCTCTCTCCGCTCCCTCTAGATCTTGACTATGCCCCAGAGCCAAACCGAGCTGGAGCTGAAACTCAGGATCGGCTCGAAACGCAGGCGCGGCTTGCTTGAGCAGATCTGCCCCCTCCTTTAAGCGCCCACTCCTCAACAGCAGATCCCCAAGCCTGCGTTGAATCTTAGAGTCTCCAGGTACTTGCTTTAAAATCCCCCGATACTCGCTCAAGGCGCCTGAGAGATCCCCGCGCTGCTCCAAAGCCTGAGCCCTGAGTTTAGATACATCCAGATCTTTAGAAGGCAATCTCTTCAAGAGCGCGAGAGCCTCCCCGCTCCTCTTCAACCCCAGCAAAGCCAGGGCACGGCCATAGAGAGCCTCTCGATGCTGAGGACGATGCTTGAGGAGGCGGGCCCAGGCGTCGGCGGAGTCTTTAATATGTCCTCTACGCCACTCACACTGAGCCAGGATCGCCGCTCCCTCCAGATCACCTTCAATCTCCGCTCGCTGAGCTGTTGTACAGGCTCGCTTCAGATCTCCAGCACGTAAAAAGGCTTGAGCTTGCTCCAGAAGACTCTTGGGCTCCTCTCTCTTGGCTTCCTTCCTCCTAAAGCTGGGCTCTGAGCTGAACTGAGATCCAGAGCCTGAGGGATTTGGCTTGGGGGGCTGCTCCAAGCTCCCCTGAGCCCGCCCTCCAGGGTTATGTCTGCTCCGATGTTCACAGGCCAAGCAGAGAGGCAGAATAAGAGGAAGATAAAGAGGTTTCATGGACGCCTCAGCTCAGCTAGGAGAGGGAAGTGATCGCTGGCGTGGGCAGCGCGCAGCACCCGCGCCCCGATGGGCTTAAGCCCTCCCCCCAGGATGATGTAATCAAGGCGACGGGTAGGGCTGAGCACGCTGAAGGTCTCCTCAGGCCCCTCTCCCGCCTGATCAAAGCAGTCCAAGAGATCCAGACCCCCAAAGTGCTTCAAACAAGCGCTCTCCGGCTCATCATTGAGATCTCCCATTAAGATCAGCGGCCCAGTTTGGCTCCTCAAACGCTCTCTAATCCAGGCAGCCTGCTCCAACCGCTCCGGTTCAAAGATAGAGAGGTGGGTGTTGAAGATCTGAACAGCTCCCTCGGGAGCCAAGAGTTGCGCTGAGAGCAGGACTCGCTGCTCATCTCGCTCCCGAGGAAGTTTCTGGATTTGAGGAGTTTCTAAGGGCCAGCGCGCCAAGAGGGCGATCCCAAAGGCACCCCCCTGTTCATCTCTAAGAGCGCCCGCGAACTGGTGATGCTCAAGGCCCAGAAGCGCCGCCAAGGCAGCGGGCTGATCAAGGCGATCTCCCATGTTCCAGTGAACCCCCACCTCCTGAAGCGCCAGCAGATCAGGAACCCCTGTAGCGTGAATTACCTCAGCGAGAGCCTCCAAGCTGCTCTCTACACCAACCCGGATGTTATAGCTCATCACCTTCATACGATCGACTCCTCAGCGAGGGGGAGGCAGATACGCACCCGCGTGCCTTTGCCCGCTTGGCTCTCTACCTCCACCTCTCCCGCCTGGGCCTGGACGATCTTCTGGACCAGGGATAGGCCCAGCCCTGTCCCTCGCTCCTTGGTGCTAAAAAAGGGCTCAAAGAGCCGCTCTTGGGCCTCGGGGCTCATCCCTGGGCCATCATCCACCACCTCTATACTGGCCCAATCTCCCAAGCTGCGCACACGGATCACCACATGCCCCCCACCTTGAGCTTCTAGAGCCTCCCGAGCGTTGCGCAGCAGATTGAGGAGGGCCGCGCGGAGCTGGTTGGGATCCGCGAAGGCCGCACGGGCGGCCCGCTCCTGATCGACCCGCGCGCGGACCTGAGCCTGCTCCAGCTCACCCCGGAGGAACTCCAGTAGCTCTTGAGCGAGCTGCCTGAGATCCAAGAGCTGAGGCTCAGGGCGAGGCAGGCGGGCGAAGCGCAGGTACTCCTCGGTGATCTCCTTAAGGCGCTCCACCTCACAGATGATGCTCTCCAAGAGGCTCTGAGCAGAGCGACTGTCTGCCTCAAGGAGATCCAGCTCCTCCATCAGCAGCTCAGAGTTAAGGCCGATGCTGCTGAGCGGGTTTCTCAGCTCATGGGTGATCTGGGCAGACATGCGTCCCACCGTCGCCAGACGCTCTCGGTGAAGGAGCTGCTGTTGCTGCTCTCTGAGGCGGGCGTCACGTCTGCGGATCGCCTGAGCCATCCGCTCGACCTCGGTGGCTAAAGCCCCCAACTCTCCGGGAGCCTTGATGCTTATCGGCGCCTCATAGTCTCCTTGAGCGATGCGCTCTACAGCGGCGCGCAGAGGGCCCAGAGGGCGCAGCAAACGACTGGAGCCGATGCTGAGGGCCACCCCGATGATCATGGCGGCGATCCCAAAGAAGATCAGCCCCCAGCGAAGCTGCTGCTCCTCACTCCCAAAGCGCAGCACTGCAGCCCTCGTGAGCTGCTCCAACCTTAGACGAAACTCAGCCAGAGAGCGCCCTAGATTATGGAGCGCGCTTAAACTGCTCAGGCGCGCAGAGGCATAGGGTTCCTCCGCTTCGACCTGATCAAAGAAGACTGTGGTCGCTCTAGAGAGCCGCTGTCGATCCCGCTCTAAGGGTGCCCAGCTGCGCTGCAGCTCCTCTAGACCAGACACATCAAGGTGATCCTGAACTTGGAGGAAGCCCTGTCCGATCCCCTCTAGATAGGGATGGACTCGACGCGCCAGATGGACGTTACGGCGCAGGCTGGCGGGATCGGGGGCATCTAAAGCCAGCTTAAGACCCAGCAGCTCTCCGCGGATCTGAGCGACGATGGGGCTCAGAGGCATCAGGCTCTCTTGAAGCAGAGCGACCTGCTCTCCCAGGAGAGAAACCCTCCAGACGGTGTAGCTCATCACCCCCCCAAAGCAGAGCAGGAGAGCGAGGAAGGCTGCAAAGACTTTTGCGGGGATGCTGAGCTGCATCTCTAGATCTCAGTCTTGGTTCTGCTTCTCAAGGCGGGAACAGCTTATCGAGTCCCTGTCAGGATCAGGAAACCCATAAAGCTGACGTAACTCAAAAACAGCAGAGCGCCCTCTAGGCGGATGATGCGTCGTCCGGTCCTGAGCATCACCCACATCAGTAGAGTGAGACTGAGCATGACGCCCAGATCCCAGCGGATCTCACTGAAGCCAGCGACCCCGAGCGGGCTGATAACAGCAGCACCCCCAAGGACAAAGCTCAGGTTAAAGAAGCAGCTCCCCACGACATTGCCCAGAGCCAAGCCAGGGTGCCCCTTGAGCGCGCCAGCGACGCTGGCGGCCAGCTCAGGCAGCGAGGTACCTACCGCGACGATGGTGAGGCCGATGAGCCGCTCGCTGATCCCCCAAAGGCGAGCGATCTCGCTGCCCCCCTGCACCATAAAGTGAGCGCCGAGGAGGAGCCCCAGGATCCCCAGCGTCACCTTAAATAGGGTCATCGGCCAGGAGATCGCCTTCGACTCCTCCTTAAATTTCTCTGGTTTGGGTCCCTTGACTGAGAGGTAGGTGAAGAGGAGCGCAAAGAACAGGAGGATCAGCCCCTCGATACGTTCCAGCTGACCATCCATATAGAAGAAGAACCAAGCGACCAAGAGCGATACAAAGCTCAAGAGAGGCAGCTCCATCTTAAACAGTCGCACGTCCTTGACTTCGAAGGGGGCGATCAGGGCGGTGAGCCCCATCACCAAGCCGATATTGGCGATATTGCTGCCCAGAACATTGCCGATCGCCAAACCAGACGAACCCTTGAGAGAGGCGATCAGAGAGACCACAAACTCGGGAAAACTGGTCCCATAAGCCACCACCGTCAGTCCAACGACGAAGAGCGAGACCCCGAGGCGTTTGGCGATCGCAGTGGAACCGTCCACGAGCCAATCTGCGGCCAGGACCAAGAGGACCAGACCCCCAAGAAGAGAGAGCAGAGAGAGGAGCATGTCACCATCCACAAAGTACGGGAGCGTCTATATCACAGGCCGCGCTGTGGAGGCGGCCTTTGTCATCCAGGAGAGCGCAGGCGCCATAGGTGGGCTGTCCCTCGGCCCAGAGCCGAGGATCAAGGGGGCTGCCATCAGGCCAGCGCCAGCCGTCCAGCTGAGCTTGAACACCAACCGCGAAGCGATCAACGCCAGGCTTAAGCTTGAGGGCTGCGATGATGATGCGCTCCACCTCCTCTAGAGAAAAGTGGATGGGCTGTGAGCAGCCCTCGCTGAGAATCTGGGGCTCAGGACAGAGACGAAACCAACGCTCTTGAAAGGGACCTATCGGGAGACAACGCAGACAGACGGAGTAGCGCCCCCCATGAATGGGATCACGGGCCAAACCCAACGTACGCAGCTCAGTGGAGCTACAGCGTTGCTCTAAAGCAGGGCGGAGACAGCGTTGATCAGGACCAAAGGGCAGGCAGAGCAGACCTGTTTGACAGGGCTGAGCAGGGCCACAGGGCTCCTCTTCACGAGCGCCGCTCTCAGAGTCTGGCTGGCAGACCGCCATCTCCGCCTCTATGGCGAGATCACAGCGACTCCCTTTGGGGCAGCCAGGCTGCTCAATGCTTGGGTCACAGGGGAAAGCACAGATCCCAATATCAGGACGATCCGGGAGCTGAGCGATACAGCGGGCATGTTCGCTGAAAAGGTGGCGGCAGACCGGCGCTCCATCAAGCTCTAGAGCGAGAGCGCCAGGACAGAGGTCATCGACTTCGCCCAGTTCTCCTGTACTGGCCTCATCAAAGCTCTCCCTGCATGCTTCTACGGGATCAAGCTCAGTGTGGCAGAAGCGCAGACAGCGGGGCAGACCAAAGAGGCGTAGACAGCCCAGACCCTCGGCGCAGTCCTCAGGGAGTTCACAGAGTCCCCCCTCTGAGACCTCCCCATCGCGGCTACAGATGGGTCTCCCTGTGGCATCCACCTTACAGCTTTCCTCTCCTGTACAACCTGAGCCCTCAGCGGGCTCACAGCGCCTGCTCTGGCTGGGCTCTCCACAAGCGACGAGCGTGAGGCTGAGGGCGAGAGCGAGGAGAGGGTGACGATACATGAAATCTTCTGAGAAGGGATGTTGAGTTCTCCAAGCCTGAAGGAGGCGTAAGATTAAAGAAAGTTGAAACTTTTCTTGGAGGGACAGCTCCGCTATTTTCCTTCCATGCTAGATATTGGAGAACTCATCGAGCGCCTGAATCGAGAACTTAAGCTTGATGACTCTGCGCGAATCGCGATGGAGGCTGCGCTCCGCTCAGGTCGCTACCCCCCTGAGCAGATTCTCCGTGAGGTGGGAGTAAGACCTCAGCTGATCCAACAGCTCCTCTTCAAAGGCAGGAGCACAGGAGAGCAGTCCCCGACCCACCGATCAACGGGGAAGCTTCAGCCAAGGAGCGCCCCCCCCGCGAAGAACTCAAGAGAGCCAAGCGTCGATGAACTCATCGCTCGGCTGAGCGACATCACCCCTCGCTTTGAGCTTCAGGGGGAGCTGGCTCGTGGAGCGATGGGGCGCATCCTGAACGCCTGGGACCTACACCTGGGTCGCTCGGTGGCCATCAAGATCCTGCGTCGCGGCTCCATGAGCGATTTAGATCGGCTGCGTTTCCTGGAGGAGGCTCAAGTAACCGGGCAGCTTCAGCATCCCAGCATCATGCCGATCTACGATATCGGTCGCTTGCGCGGGCAGCTCGCCTTTGTGATGAAGCGCATCGAAGGTCGGAGCCTCAAGGAGCTTATCGCGCTGCTGCGTAGAGGAGGGACAGAGGCGGAGGAGTTCAACACTCAACGCTTGCTGAACATCTTTCATCAGCTCTGCCAAGCGGTCGCTTTCTCTCACTCTCAGGGGGTTGTGCATCGCGATCTCAAACCCTCCAATGTGATGGTGGGGGATTTTGGAGAGGTGGTGCTCTTGGACTGGGGGCTCTGTAAGATCATCGGTCAAACCACCCGCTCTACACGCTCCTCCAGCGAGCGCTGGCAGACCGTCGCTGGGCAGATCATTGGGACCCCCGCCTATATGGCTCCTGAGCAGGCGATGGGCATCATCGAAAGCGTAGACTTGCGTACAGATGTCTATGGCTTGGGGGCGATTCTCTACCACCTGCTGAGCCTCAAGGCGCCCTTCTCAGGGAAGAGCAACAAAGAGATCATCCAGCGAGTCCTCAAAGAGTCGGTGCAGCCCCTCCGACAGCGAGCGCCTGAGCGAGAAATTCATCCAGAGATTGAGCGCATCTGCATGCGCTGCCTCCAGCGAGAGCAGGAGCATCGCTATCCAAACGCGGGCGCTCTATCTAAAGCGATCGGTGCCTTCTTAGAGGCGCCTTTGGCGCTCAGGAGACCCTCCTCCGAGTTGCAGATGTTGATCCGAGAGGGTCGCGCCGCGCTGAGGCATCGCCACAACCTTTTAGAAGATTTGGCCCTAGCTCGGGACAGGGCCCAGACCGCACGGCTGAGCAGTGATCCCTTTGAGCCTCCCCGAGCACGAGATCTCCTCTGGGCTGCAGAAGACGAGGTGATCTCTCTAGAAGTTGAGTTGGCCAAGAGCGTTGCCCAGGCCGAGAGCTGCCTGCGTCGAGCTTTAGATCTAGCGCCCAGAGACCAGGAGGCTCGTCGCCTGCTGATCGATCTCTATTCCCTGCACCTGATGAGAGCCCGAGAGGATCGGGATCATATCCGCGGCGCATACTATCGCCAAATCCTGGAGGAGCTGGACGAACAGAAGCAGCTCCCCCTGCTCTCAGATAAGGGCAGGTTGAGAATCGACGCGCGCCCCAAGGGGGTTTCTATCTACCTCTCTCGTTTTGTGGAGCATCAGCGGAGGCTCTTGCCCAGCACGGCTGAAGATCTGGGAGTGGCTCCCATCAACGAGGAGCTGCCTGCGGGTTTCTACCAGATCAACCTCCAGGCAGCTCGCTGCGCGTCTCTACTGGCGACGGTGGAGGTTGAGCCTGGGAAGCTGAGCCACTTCCGCTTCCGTATGCTTCACAGGAGGCAGCTCCCCAAGGGCTTTGTTCATATCCCTGCTGGGACTTTCTGCTTTGGGGGGGGGCGGGGTTTGAGTCGTCAAGCCCTCAACGACTTCCTTATCGCTGAGGAGCCGGTGAAGGCTGGAGATTATCTCCACTTTCTTCGCTCCCTCTCCTTGGCTCGCCCTCAGGAGATCAACTTCTGGATCCCTCGTCGCCCTAATGGAGAGCCGCTCTGGCCCTCTGATTTAAACCTTCCCAGCTCCTGGAGTGAGGAGATGCCTGTGGTGGGCATTACTCAGAATAACGCCCAGACCTACTGCCGCTGGTACAGCGAGTGGAGCGGCTTGCCTGTGCGTCTTCCCACGGAGCAAGAGTGGGAAAAGGCGGGACGGGGAGGCGATGGGCGCCGTTTTCCCTGGGGAGATCATTGGGTCAATCGCTACGCTGTTTGCCCTGACAGTTGGTCTGATCCGCTCCCTGCCCCGGTGGGCTACGCTCGATATGATCGCTCTCCGTTTGGGGTTCAGGATCTCGCTGGAGGGGTACGAGAGTGGACCTCCAGCTTTATACCCGGACGAACCAGCCCTCATATGATCGTGCGTGGAGGCAGCTATCTTACAGGGGGAGAACAGGGGCGTCCGCTGTGGTTTAGAGACACTCAGGCAGCCGATCGAGTCGCTCTAGATCTGGGCTTTCGTCTCCTGGCCGAGATCCCTGAGAGCAGAAGCGGTTGAGCACCTGCTCAAACTCTGGCAACATCCGCAGCCTCCCCAGACAATGGAGATCATCGTGAGGCCCGAGTCCATCAAACAGTTCAACGATCAATCCTGGCGGCGATTGGGCATCACCCAGACCTTTGAGCGACTCCTGGTCCAGGCGGTCATCCTCAATCCAGGACCCATCAGCCTAGAGAGTGTTCAACAGCAGATCTCAGGGCAGCTCACCGGAGGCGCGCTTAAATTTTGGGATCTGAGCTTTGAGCAGATGCGCAAGGAGCTTGTTCGTCGTAAGGTGCTCAAGCTTCAGGAGGGTGCCCTTTCTCTCCATGATGAGTTTCAAAGCACCCTAGAACGCCTTATCCAAGATCAAAAGCGTGGGGTCAGCCGAGTCGCCCCAACCCCTGGAGTGACTCTTCAGGAGATCTTAGCCAAGGCGGCAG
Source organism: uncultured Nannocystaceae bacterium (assembly GCA_964384025.1). Classification (GTDB taxonomy): domain Bacteria; phylum Myxococcota_A; class Bradymonadia; order UBA7976; family UBA1532; genus CAYLJJ01. Next base: position 7,441 of record CAYLJJ010000047.1, on the reverse strand, counting down.
CTCGTGAGGAGCGAGCCAAAAAGAAAAAGAGCGCCAAAAAGAGGAAGAAGAGCAGCAAGAGAGCTAAGAAGAGCAGCGCCCCCAAGAAGAGGGCAACGCCCAAGAAGCGCAGCCCCAAGGCCAGCAAGCTGGAGAGCTCCGAGGCGGCCCCCATGGTTGCAACTCCGCGGGTCTCTGCACCCAACAAGCTCTTCACTTCCATCAAAGTCAACAAGCTTCTGGACTCTCTGGATGGCAGCACTCTACTGGTCAGTCAGCTCAGCACCCGTCTGGGTTTAAGGGCAGCCAACCTAGATCGTTTCTTAGAGATCACCCACGAGATGGAGCTGACCCGCAGCACTCGGGGGGATATGGTGGAGCTGCACTGGAGGGGGCGAGAGTTGGCGCGAACCGCCAATGTAGATCGCCGCAAGGCTCTCATCGATTTGGTGCGTGAGCTGCGAGAGAAAGCGGTAGAGTTGGAGCAGCAGAAGCAGAAGCTGCTCGCTGAAGCTCAGGAGGCGTCCGATCCTATGAAAGCTTAGCCATCACCGAAAAGCTCTCGATGAAGGGGCCTGCCATACGGGGGTCCTTGATCATCGCACCATAGTCACCCACCACAAACTTCATCTTTCCGGTGGTGTAGGCCATCCCCAGACCCACCAAGCCGATCCCCTTCTTGAGCCATTTATTCCAATCCTTCTCAGAGCCTCGAATATCCCAGCTCAGGCTCTCTCCTTCTTGATAGCTGCGGCCTTCTATCGCTTGACCATTCTCAACGATCAGGACTCCAAGAGGCTGGTCCGCTCCCTTAATCCCATAAGCGATACGTGAGGAGAAGCTGATCTTCTCCAGGGCGCCCGCGAGTTTGGGCTCTGCGTTCCAGGCTTCTTGAAAGCTCTGCATCCACTCAGCAGAGAAAAGCTCAGCCATTTTTTTGATCTCCCTATGTCCAACAAGGTCCCGCTAAGGGGGCGCTAATATATTCAAAAGAACATCTGTTTGGAATCTTCAAAATATGGGGAAGATTTTCAAGGCTGCCCTACGACTCGCTGATAATCTGAGCCCGCACATGTTATTTGGGGGGGTGCAGCTCTCTATCCAGCCCAACTCGCGCCTCTCCTTGGGGATCATTTACGAAGATGAAGACCTCTTTGTCATCAACAAGCCCCCAGGCGTCCCCAGCCAGCCCGGTCTCAAGCACCAGCGAGATACAGTGCTCAACGGGGCCTTTGCGCGTCATGGTGCGCGTCTTCAAAACTTAGGGAAGCGGCGGGACTTTGGTCTGCTCCATCGCCTGGATCGACCCAGCAGCGGCCTGCTGATCATCGCCTTGAGTCCTGAAGCTTATGATGTGCTGCGGATCGCCTTTAAGGAGCGCAAGATCGAGAAGCGCTATCTGGCCCTGGTGCAAGGGCGGCTGCGCCCTCCCAAAGGGGTTTTACAGAGCCTCTTGAGGGTCAGCCGAGAAGGAGGGCGTAAGCGCGCCCTGTTGGCTTCAGGGCCGGGCGCTAAGGAGGCGATCACTCACTATCGCACGCTGGCGCAGAGCGGAGGACTGAGCTTACTGGAGTGCCGGTTAGAGACGGGTCGCCTACATCAGATTCGGGCTCATATGGCTTGGCGGCGCTGCCCCATCGTCGGGGATCGAGAGTATGGGAGAGGAACCGAGATCAGCCGCAACTTTGCTCGCCTGACGCGCCGCGCCATCTTCCTCCATGCTGCTCAGCTCAACTTTAAACATCCAGTCAATGGTCGAGGACTCAGGCTCAGGGCGCCTCTCCCTGAGAGCCATCAAAGCTTCTTAGAGGGCCAGGGGCTCCGTTGGAGATCGGGGTGAGCCCCTTACTCCTTATACCGCTCCTCTTGAGCCCATCAAACTATGAGACCCAGCAGATCCAGAGGGTTTTAGAGGCTGAAGGTTTGGAGCGGGTCGAGCCCAAGCCGGGAGAGCCCTTGGGCTTCATCAAGCTGATTCGTCTACCGGTGTTTGTAAAGGGAGAGTGGGTCCCTCCTCAGCTCAACTTCTTCCACAGCCTCAGCCGGGAGGAGGTGATTCGCCGCGAGTTACTCCTTAAGATTGGGGAGCCGCTGCGACAGGAGCAGATGGAGGAGTCTGCGCGAAACCTCCGCAACCTGGGCATCTTTAGCCTTGCCGTGCTCCTGCCTGTGCGTCCCCGAGGTGCTGAGGAGTTGGGGCTTCTGCTCCTCACTCGAGATCTCTGGAGCCTGCGTCTGGAGTCCAGCTTTCAGTTGACGGCGGGGACCATTGATGATTTGAACCTTCAGCTCACTGAGCGCAACCTCCTGGGCCGCAACAAACAAGCGGCGATCTCTTTTGAGATGGATCCTCTGAGATATCAGTTGGGGGAGCTTTACGCAGATCATCGCCTCTTAGGAGATGATCTCAGCTTCAATGAGTCTCTCAAGCTGCATTTCCAGCGAGGAGATCAGAGCTATGAGGGGATCAGCCTGAACGTAAAGCTTTCTCAGCCCTTTCGCAACCTGAGCCAGCCCTGGGGCTTTAGCTTACCGCTCTCCTACTCAGATCGCAGCCTCCATTATCTTCAAGGGGGCGTGGTCTATCTCTGGGATGATCCAGAGACAGGCAACGAGGAGGATCCTCAAGTGGAGCAGATCCCGATGGCCTGGGAGCAGCGCAGTCTAAGCTTTAGCTTCTTGATGACTCGGCAGCTTGAGGGGTATTTCACGCAGCGCTTCTCTGTGGGCCTGGGCTTCAGTCAAAGCAAGATGAGCGCGGGCGCGGAGGTACCTGAGGCTCATCGCGCCTCCTTTGAGCGCAACCTGCTCTTTGAGGATCGTCGCCTCATCTACCCCAACTTTGCTTGGAGAGGTTTTGCGAGGCGCTATCGACGCTGGCGCGATCTGGCCGCCTACAGTTTAAGCGAGGATCTACGCCTGGGTCCCAGTATCAGCTTGGGCTGCCGCTTGCCCTCAACGCTCCTGGGCTCCACCGAAAACGCTCTGCTGCCTCAAGCTGCTCTCAGCTGGACAGAGGCCCTCTGGGAGGACGGTCTATTGGATCTGGGCCTGGGTTTGGAGGCGCGAGGTTTGGAGCAGGGTTGGGTAGATCGTCGCCTGCTCCTGCGTTGGAGGATGGCCAGCCCGATGAGCCCTTACGGTCGCCTCTTTATGCGTACAGATTGGCTCCTTAGAGGGGAGGAGTCTCACGGCGTATTGATCTCTTTGGGGGGAGATAACGGCCTGCGGGGCTATCCCAGCGCGGCGCTCTTGGGTTTTGATGCTCAGCGATTAAGGAGCAATCTGGAGTGGCGCAGCGCTCCTTTGATCTGGTCCTTTCTGCACCTCGGGGGGGTGCTCTTTTATGACGCGGGCAGCCTCTACGGTGGTCGGGAGCAGGCCCCCTTTGTTTGGCGTCAGGCGGTGGGCGTGGGCCTCCGCCTGCTGCTGCCTCAGCTCAACCGTTCTATCTTTCGCTTTGATCTAGGAGTCCCTCTGGGAGAGCAGGGTCTGGGTCTAAGCTGGAGCTTGGGCTCCTCTCAGATGCTGCCTATGCCTGGGCGAGAAGATTTGCTCTTTGAGTCCAACACGGGAGGGCTGCTTAACCAGCCCTGAGCTCTCACTCTGGCTGTGTCTTGAAACAACCATCTGATTTTCTTGAACTGAGATAGAACGGAGAGTCGCTTGGAGGTGAAATCCCTTCAGGCGACTCTCCGATATGTCAAATTTGTTGTTTTTATACAACCCTTGCAGGGAACACAAAAGCAAGGAGTGGAGAGAGCCTGGGGCATTACTTTGACCTCGGGAAAACCTCATTGGTGTTGGTCATGGCCCCGCCGTGATGAGAAGGTGTTGGCGTAGCAAGCGGTCCCTGGATAGGGCATCTTGTCCCCTACAGGGCTCATCGGATGAGAGCAGCTCCCAGGGCCTCATTGAAGCCTGATCCGGTAGGAGGCTCGAGCTCCCTCATAGCCCATCACCGCGACTACCGAAGGTCCGCTCCACTCCAGACGCTCATTATCATCCGTGGAGAGAGAGCAAAGCCGTTGGCCGTTGACAACCATGGGGGTCAGGCTGTTTTCCTCCATGAGACAAATATCTAAATCTCCTTCTGCGTGGCTGAAGAGGAGATCAAGGCTCCAATTGCTCTGGATATTGACGCGAAGGAAATCTGGTTGAGCATCGCAGATCCCACCCGAATACTCCCCCACCTGAAGGGGGGCGGCCTGGGCGAAGCTGTTATTGGGCTCCGAGGCCTCCTCCTCACAGCCTATAGGAGAGGGATCGATAGCTGAAGCAAGGCCCCCCTCCTCCTGTGCAATGCGAGCATAGTCCAGTGTCCCCCAATTCTGCTCCTGATTGCTGATGATGCGCATATCGCTGCGCCTCACCACAAAGGCAGTGGGGAAGGCCTGCACCATCGGGGCATTATAAAGAATCTCTGACCGTGGACGGGTCTCTCCATCACCAACACGCAGGCTGGGGGCATCTCCAGCAAGGCTGGAGACCACCCAATGAGCCTCCTCATTGCTGGCAGGGCGCTCATCGGCGGTCTGAACCTCGACGAAGATGAGCAAGCCTCCTGCAGCACCAATGGCTGCCGCCTGAGGAGCTAACTCTCGAATATACTGAGCACAGGCTCCACACCACTCCGCTCCAATGATGAAGGCGATTATGGCGTAACGCGACCACTCTTCTCCACAGTGAAAGTCTAGGAGATCGAAGTCCAAGCGGCTGCCATCTCCTTTGAAGGCCCCTGGCCAGGAGAGTCGGGGCATCACCTCTCCCACCCGTTGAATCACCCCCGCCCCTTCAGGGTAGCGGCAAGGAGCTTCAGGTTGAGCGTCAGAGAGCAGAGGTGCCGCATCCTCAAGCCCTAGATCGAGCCCAGGGCTCATATCTCTAGCGGGGGGCTGGCCTGCCTCTGAGGGCAGTGCTCCTAGATCCAGAGGTGGGGAGGGGGTTGTGTTCAGGCCTTGATCAAACTCGATGGGAGCATAGTTTGCGTCCAGTCGCAGGTTCTCAGAGGTACCGGAAGGCTTAGAGGGCACAGCATCGATCTCATAACTGCACCAACCTATCGCGCTCCCAGGGACTGGGTTACAGTACCCATCAGAGCAATCCTCGCTCTGGCCGCACTGCCGTACACAGATGCCCGCTAGGCAGCGCAAAGAGTCCTCACAGTCATCGCTCCTGCGGCAGGGTTCCCCCTCTATCGAGAAGCTCCACCCCCCATCGCCCAGGGAATCTTCGGCGCTGAGCTGTGCGTCTTGACAGGCTACAAGCAAGGGGAGGCTCCAGGTCAGGCCGATCCGCATCTTCATGCTCCTTTAGGGGTTGAGGGTTCGCAGTCTGAGCCAGTTGAGGCAGGGAATCCGCGCCTGAGTCTCCAGATGGTGGCCATCTGAGGAGACACGACCCTCTCCAAAGATCGACCAGCGCCCTTCATGGATCAACTCTTCCGTGTTGGAGCGACACTCCAAGCCTCCCAGAGCCGCTAACTCCAAACGCTGTCCTGGAGAGAAGCCCTGGAGCTCTGTCAGGACCAGCGCTGCATCTCCCTGGATATTCGCTTCAGGAGAGAAAGCATAGAGTTGTGTAGCTCCCTCAGCCCTACAGAGCCCGGGGCTCTCTCCCGATAGAACCACAGCGGCCAGCTCCTCATAGTCGCCTCCCAGCAGCTGAAGCTCTTCAGGAGGGAGCTGGAGGCGCAGACCCCCGGGAAACTGAAACCAGTGGGGCTCGGCGCCCTCTATGGGCCGCGCGGCCTGGGTTTGATAGAGGATCAGAGGCTCCAGGTGAAGCCTCGTCGGGCCCAGTTCTAGGGGGCAATAGGCAGTCAACCGTCCACTTTGGGGGAGCAAAGCTCTTAGGGTTGCCTCACTCAGGCAGCGCTTATCCTGGGGGAGCTGGATGAAAAAATACCCATCAGTGTTGGCAGTAGCGGGACGGAGGCAACTCAAGCCCTGGAGACCTCGTATACAGAGCTGAGCCTTGCCCTCCAGGCCCTCTCCCGCTTCATCCAAAAGCCGCCCCTCTACCTGATCGAGCCAATTCAGCTCGCACTGGGGATCGACAAGGCCAAGATCTGGAAACTCTGCTTCCTCCCTGGGTGGGTGTTCTAGGGCTGGAGCCCCCTGTATACCGCCCTCAGCGCTTCCCCCATCTGCGCGAAACTCAGGGTGGATGGCCCAGGGATCAGGCTCTTGAGTTCTTTTCTCGTCTAGATCGGAGCTGCAACCCCAGAGGAGCAGACAGGCAAACAGCCAAAGGGAAAAGTGCACTTCGGAGCGACTAAAAGGGAGGAGGTTGAGGGAGCTCCCAACCAGCTCGCGCTGAGATGAGAGCCTCTGAGGGGGCAGAGATTCTAAGCGACCCGTAGAAAGTGTGCGTATGTATTTGAGGCTTCAAAATCCCTCCATTAGAGCGAGGTGAGCAGCGCGTTCAAGATAGACTTCCCCTCCCTCTACGTCGAACAGAATCCTCAGCAGCCAGCGCTCGGTGGTTATAAAGGGGTAGGCGCCGCCTGTTCCGGCATTCGCCTCGTCGATGACGACAGCCAAGAAGGAGTCATTTGCTGGATGGTTTTTTTCAGCTTCTAGAACCCAAGAGGAGCGAGGCTTAGATGCTCACGGCCCTTTATTTGCGCCCGATGAGCGAAACGATGGTTGGGAGCGTTTTTGAGGAGGTTCTACCGCGATCACCAAACGAAAGCCCAGATAGGGAGAGGGCAGACGAGGATCCCAGGCGATGCGGCGGCTGAGGCAGGGGCCGTGGAGGTTCAGCGCTGAGCAGCCTCCCCGCACATAACAGGCGTTGGGCTGCTCCCGAGCGGCAGTGATGGTCCACTCCAAGACCCCTGTACTCAGATCGCGGAGGCCGTAGGGAGAGCGATCCTCTGAGTAGCAACCGATACGATAGATCCCCAACTCTTCTGGGTGGCAGCGCAGAGGATCGAAGTTGCCCCAGGGGTAGAGGCGCGCATCTTCTCCTCTCGCAGCTTTCTCCCACTCGGCGCTGGTGGGCAGACGGTAGAGGCGCCCCTCCTGAAGCGCTCGCCAACGTGTGTAGGCGTGAGCGTCGCTGAGATTGATGCCGGTCACTGGACGATGAGGATCATAGGCTCCAAAGAGCTTGGAAGCTCGCCGCCCCCAAAGATGTAGCCCACCCGGTGAAAGCCGTGGTTGGCGTAGAGCCTGAGCTTTTGGATCCAAGCTTTCCAGCCAGCTTCGATATTCTCCACAAGTCACCGGGTAGATGGCGATCAGATAGGGACCAAGGCGGGCCCTCCGTGCTGGGCCTTCATCTGTGAAGGGATCACCCCCATAAAGAAAGACCCCCGCCGGGATATAGAGGAATTTGGAGCTATCAAACTCAAAGCTTGACTCCTGTCTGGGGGGGGGGGGTGCTGGGGGGATGCGACCAGGGGGGGCCGTAAAGATCGAAAGAACGCCGGCACTGCCTGACGCCGCTCCGCCAC
>CAYLJJ010000046.1:0-49149 GCA_964384025.1 uncultured Nannocystaceae bacterium | reverse complement strand
CGCTGTCAGCCTCTTGGGACATCAGGCTGTCGCCCTAGAAAATGATCCCGAAGCCACCGACAACACTCGTAGGAATATGAAGTTGAATGGGGTCTCCTTTGAGCTGTTGGAGGAGAGCATCGAGTCTTACCAGGGGGCAGCAAGAGCCATCGTAGTGGTCAATATGGTGGCCCCTAAGCTGATCAAATATGCACCCTTCATCCAATCCAAAGTGGGCGAATTTCTGATCCTTGGAGGGCTGCTTCAACATCAGGTCTCCTCGGTGCTCGAGGCCTATCCGAAGTTGAATCTCACCGTTCGTCTCGAAGAGAGGGGGTGGTGCGCGTTGAGGCTTCAGCGATGAAACGAGCTTGGCTCAGCGTATATGCGGCCCCTTTCTGGCGGCGACTCTTGGCCGACCTCTTGGATCTCCTGTTGCTCTTGCTCCTGAGCTGGCTCCTCTGGGTAAAGGGGCCTCTGAGGCCTGAGGAGCTGCCTCCTTGGGGAGCTGACTGGATCGATCATCTGGCGTTGCTCTTTCATGAGCACCTCTTTCGTCTCAAGCCTGCCCTGCTCCTTATCCCAGCGTTGGGGATCAGCGCAGTGATCCTTCTACGAAGCCTCTGGGGCAGGACCCCAGGTGAGTGGCTCTTGGGGTTAAGGCTTATCGACGGAGAGGGGGAGAACGCAGGGCCTCTACGGAGCTTAGCTCATGGCTTGGGGAGTTTCTTAGGTCTCAGCCTGCTGCTGGGGGGGTATGCCTGGGCCATTGTAGACCTCAGACGCCAGGGTCTCGCGGAATATCTCAGCGGGACCTGCCTGATCTTAAACCCTGATTGTGATGATCCAAGCAGGCGCTGAGCATGTTACATTCCCTTAAATCTATCAAAGTTCAGACACGGCGATTTGGTGAGGTCTATGCACGAGGAGTCTAAGCCGGGATCTTGGGGAGCCGAAGCTGCCCGGACATTGCGAAACTTAAAAGACCCTAAAGTTATCCGAACCTACTTGATGGAGCTGGGCGCCGTTCATTTAGAGACGCGGATCTATTTTAAGTTGGTGGAAGAGAGGCTGTGCTGTGTTGCTGCTCAAGTTCCAAACCAGAGTTCTGAATCCCTAGCGCAGCTCAGCTTGGAGAAGCGCTCAGACTCCATTTTAGGACGCGCGGCGAGCTTAGGCAGCGCTCGCATCGGCCCTCCTAAAAATGATCCTGGCGTAAACATGCTCTACAGCACCCTCAAGCGCCCTCTTCCAAAGCAACTGATGATTGAACCACTTCGAGAGGGCTTCCATATCGTTGGGCTCTTTGTGGGTGAAAATGGCGATAAGCCCATCAGCCTCAGCACTGCCAGCGCGCTGAGACGTGCCTTTCCCGGTGTTGGTCGCAGCTTGGCCTATCTCGGTCCCTGGCAGGTCCCAAATTCAGTTGAGGTCTCTGCTTCAGGGTCTCCGCAGGATCTCCAAGCACCCGAGCCCTCTCAGGATCTCCAAGCACCTGAGCCCTCACCCCTCCTCTTTAGTCCTGAAGATCTCCAAATGTCTGAGCCCTCAACACCTCCTGATCCCCTCTTTGGCTCTGAAGATCTCCAAGCGTCTGAGCCCACAGCAAAATCAGCGCTGCCCTCTTTTAGCTTCTTGGATCCCTTTGAAAAGCCCCTCAATCAAGAGCTTCTCCTCTCTGAAAATGAAAACGAGTTGCTAGAGGAGAGCTGCTCTTCGCGATCAGAGGAGGTCAAAGCTCCTCAACCTTTGGTAGAAGATCCACAGTCTCCCAAGGTGCCGCTCTCTGAGAATCCACCGTTGCTCTTAGTGAAGAGAAAGCTTCCAGCTCTGCTTCCCAAAGAGCCGCCCGCCGGAGAGCTGGAGCCCCCCATTGAGGTCCCCTCAGATCGTTCCACTTCTGGAAAAAGCATGCCTCCGCTCCAGCTTGAGAGAGAAGAGGTGATTGAGGTCCCTGATTTGGGGCGTGTGATCTCTCTACAACCTCCCGAGCCGAAGAAGATGAACGCGGAGAGCAGTTCCAAGACCCCAATCCCCCTGGCTCCCTATCAAGTGATCGAGGCTGCCTTGGAGAAGCTCCAGTTGGGAGATGAGAGTCAACGCAGAGAAGCAGAGATGCTCCTCTTGGAGGGGGGAGAGCTGGCACTGCAAGCGCTCTTTCAGGTTTTTCCTGGTCGCTTAAGCGTGGATCGTTACAGCGAAGAGCCTGGCGCTGTTCCGGTTGCACAGCACAGCGCGGTGCTTCAAGCGATCACCCTCTTTGGTCGCCAAGCTGCTGCGGGCTTGGAGGTGCTCTGTGAGCATCTCTCTCCAGAGATCCGTTATTACGCAGTCTTTTGCTTCTCCGCGATACGCAGTCCAGGCTCTCTTTTGCGAATCTTCCATTGCCTCTTTGATAAAGATCCAGGGGTTCGCAATATCAGCATCTTTGTGATCGATCGTCACCGCAATGGGCCTGTCTTTGACAAGATTCAAGAGTTGTTGAGCCAAGCCCTAAGAGAGAGACGAGGCACAGAACAACGCCTCGCCGCAGAGATGATGGGGCGGCTGCGGACCACGGAGAGCATCCCCGATCTCAGCTGGGGTTTGGAGCACCCTCAGCTCGTTGAGGTTTGCCACCAAGCTTTAGTGGAGATCGTGCGTCAGGATCTTGGACTGGACGCCTGGCACTGGAGTCGTTGGTTTGAACACAATCGCCAACGTCCTCGCCTAGAGTGGGTCTTGGATGGACTGCTCAACAATCAAAGAGCGATTCGAGCGGGGGCTTTTAAGGAGCTGCGCTCACTGACTCATCAAAGCTGTGGTTATCGCGTGGATGCTCCTTACACAGAGAGGAAGATCGCGGTGGGGCGTTGGAAGCGATGGTGGGAGGTCAAGGGCAAGAGCTGCTTTGCGAGATACCGTTGAAAAGCTTTAGTTGATCCAGAGCAGGTAGCGAGCCTTATGCCCCATCGCGCCCTTGAGATTGCGTTGACCTTTCGCCCTGAACTGAGGAGCTTCTTTGGCGGACTCAAAGATCAGGCGAGGCAGAATTGAGGCTGGCTTTTCCTTGCTGAGATAGTTGGGGAAAGCGGCTTCCAAAGAGAGGGCCAAGTTGGGCGCTGTGATTACCCCTCGCAGGTTGAGATCTATCGATCGGGGTTCGCTGAGCATACGGCCCAGATCGATGCGTTGGCCGTGACCGCTGGGTTTGAGAAAAGCCTTGCTCTCTGCATCAGTCTGAGGCCCCAAAAGCTTAGCGACACCTGTACAGATCTCATCGATATCCAGGGCGGTACGGCTCTCCACAAGATCGTCTAGAGCGCTGAGCGCTTTCTCCCAGCGCTGGTAAAGCAGCTCATCCACCTTGAGAGGGATGCCGTGTTGGCTCTGCTTGGGGTTAGGGATCCACTCGCGCTCATCATCCTTCTCCTCAAGATAGGCCAAGCGCGCCGCTCTGGAGTGAGCGAGGCCCGCCTTGATCAGGGCCTTGACCTGCACCTTGATGCGCTCCGGCTCCTTGAGCCTAAATCGGGCGCTGCGTCCCCAGCTGAGCTGTCTAAAGTTGCTGCCCGCGATGTCATAGGCCAGAGCAGCCTGAGCCAGGGCGCGCTGAAAAGAGAGATAGGCCAGCGCCCAGCGGATATCTCCTCGATCAAGACGGAAGATAGGACGACGGCCTGGATCTCCTGAAGGGAGGAGTGCCCCCTCCGCTGTGTACTCGACCTCAAAAAGGCTGCGCTCTTCCTTATCCAGTTTGCCATCCACGTTGAGATCAAAGGCGAAGGCTGCTGGTTGGATAAGCAGGCTGAACTCCTCTCTATCTGCAGTCTCCAGGTGCTTGATCACCTCTCCGAGTTGTGCATCAAAGCTCAGCAAGTTGGCCACCAAGGTTTGCATGATGAGATCCCCCGCTCCAGGGATCTCATTGACCAAGCCACGCATAAAGCGTCGATGGCGGAGCCCGTGACGACTGGGAGGCGTGCTCAGCTTACGACCCCAGAAGTAGGCAGCCTTAGCCCAACGGATCCATTTGCCCAGAGCCATCACCGCTTGGGCGCGAGGCTCCTCGGGGCTGCCCTTGAGGATCGTCTCAGCAAGCTTAGAGGCCTGCTCAGTATCTCCGGCGAGGACCGCTTGTTGGAGCGGATCTTCAATAGAAGGATTGGCCAGCAGGAAGAGGAGAAGAAGGCTGCTCATCATCGATCGCTCCCGTCAGATTCTGGGGCTGCGTACAGGAGGGTATCTGAAACGCTGGGTTTCATCTACGACAGCACCGTTCCATCTTTGATCTCCAAGACCTCCCCACGCTGAGCCAACAACTCCACCCGACCCACGCAGATCACATCAGCTCCAAAGCGTACATCACCGCTGATCTTTAGATGGGTACAGTGCTGTAGAGAGGGGGGACCCTTTGGGAATCGCTGATCAATCTGAGTCACAAACTTAAAATGCTCAGGATCGAGCTCTAGAGGCAGAGAGGAGACAGCCGCTTCTGGTGAAGGGATCAGGCGTGATTCTTTGGTCAATAGGGTGGCGTCAGAACGCACTCTTAAGAGATCGGCGCAGCTCTTGACAGGTACAAAACGGCTGCGTGGGACTCGGATCGCTTGAGCACCCTTGAAGAGGCCGATGGCGGAGCCCATAGCGCTCTCCAGCTGATAGACCGGTGTTGAGCTTGGATCGCGTGGATTGACGCTCTTGGAGTTGCAGATCAGAGGCAGGGGGAAGAGGCCCTCATTGGCCTCTAGGGTCTCTTCAAGGGCCTCTAGGTTGAGCCAGATTGTATTGGTGTTGAAGTAGCGGTGCCTCTCAATATTTTGGAACTCTTCAAGATCCTCCTCTGGGCATTGAGCAGCCTCTCTTAAGATCAACTGCCCCTCTCTTAAGGCTAGATGCCCACCTTTACGATCAGCCTGGGTTCGATCTGCCACCTCCATCAAGAAGGGCAGAGAGCCCTGAGCAAAGTGACCCAGGATGCGTAGGTCCAGCACCGCGCCCAGATTGTCGGAGTTGGAGATAAAAGCGTAGCGCTTGCCTGCCGCTCTCAGCGCTTTGAGGACACCGCTGGTGACCATCGCGGTATAGAGATCACCATGCCCTGGCGGACACCAAGTTTCTTCAACCACAGGCCACTCCACCGGCGATAAGCTTTGACGATCGATCTTGGGGACTTTGTGTTGTAGGAACTCCTGAGGCAGATCGCTCTTTAACTCAGGATAGGCGCTCAAAGCGCGCATGGAGTCTGTCTGAGTAGAGAAACTGTTCATCAAGAGAAGAGGAGAGGAGGAGAGGACAGCTTGTCTGGCGATCAGATCCAGAAAGCTCAGTTCCCCTTTGACCTTAAGCAGAGACTTAGCCCTCTTCAGGCCCATACTGGTACCCAGACCACCATTAAGCTTGATGATCACCGTCTCTTTGAGGGCCGTGCGGCCCAGAGCAACGAGAGAGTCAGGGAGGGCTTCAACGTCAGGTAGAGAGGAGACAGGCTGGATCGATGAGGAGGGCATCATCCCGGTTTCACCGCTCAACAGGAGCCGATAGTTCCGCTCAAAGGCCCTGATGGCCAGCTTATGGATTCCCTCCGCCAGCATCTTCTCTGCGAAGGGTATGAAGGGATCTTTGCTGGGCTGTAGCATCACTGTAATCCTCTCTTAGGCGCGAGAGAGAACATTATGGAGGAACTCTCAGCGCCTTCCAATCTCTCCATCAGGTTGCTAACCAGAGCCCCAGGGCGGCAGCCAAGAGGCCCAAGAGGAGATTGGCGCTGATGTTAAGCAGCATCAGAAGGGGCTGTTCACCATTAAAGAGAGTCAGGCTCTCGTAGCCAAAAGTGCTGAAAGTGGTGAGCCCTCCCAACAGCCCTGTGGTGAGACCCAGGCGCAGCTCAGGGGGCAGATCGGGCCGCTGAAGGAAGATCTGAGAGAGGAAGCCCAGGAAGAGACAGCCCAGGAGATTGACCGCTAAGGTACCTAAGGGTAGCGGGCTTGAGGGGAGGAGTAGGCCGACGCCGTAGCGCGTGAGAGCTCCAAGGCCACCACCCAGGAAGATCGCTAAAGGGATCACAGCTGTCGCTCTAAGAGTGCCTCTAGGCGCTCCAAACGCTCAGGAGCCTTAGAGCGTCCCCAGGCGACACAGAGGAAGGGCACCCCTGCAGCTTGAGCAGCTTCTTCATCTACTTCGGAGTCACCAATAAAGAGGGCCTGATCAGGGCGTGCTTTTAGAACCTCCAAGGCAAAATGTAGAGGTGCGGGGTGAGGCTTGCGCTGACTGAGGCTGTCTCCTGAGAGGATCAGCTCAAAATGCTCACTCCAGCCCAGATCCTGGATGATGGGATCGGTGAAGCGTGCGGGCTTATTGGTCACCAGGGCCATTGGGCCGGGGTAGCGGCGCAGCAGCCGATCGGCGCCTGGATAGGGAGAGCTTCGATCCAAGAGGTGATCTTGGTAGTGATCTGTGAAGGCTCCACGAGCTTCTAAGAGCCGGGGATGAAGATGGAGGGGTAGAAGCCCTCGAAGGAGATGACCTAGACCATAGCCCACTTGAGCCAGGATCACGCTGTCCGAGAGCGGAGGGAGGCCAAAATAGCTGCGGCTGGCGTTGGCGGAGTCGGCCAGATCTCCGCTGCTGTCCAATAGGGTCCCGTCGAGATCAAAGAGGAGAGCTGTCTTCATGTGGACCGTTTTGAACCGTTACTTTCGTCGCTTATGCTGCCATATTAAGCCCCTGAATTAAATCGCTGTGAGGAGCCTTGAGGATGGTGAAACGTATCATTCTAGCCCCCAGAGGCAACGAGCTGAGCTGCCTTGGTTGGCCACAAGAGGCCGCCTTGCGGATGTTGATGAACAACCTGGATCCTCAAGTTGCTGAGCGCCCTGAAGATCTGGTGGTTTATGGTGGCAGTGGACGCGCAGCGCGCTCTTGGGCGGACTTTGACGCCATCCTCAAAGCGCTCAGAGAGCTGGAGGGTGATGAGACCCTGCTGATCCAATCTGGGCGCGCGGTAGGTATCTTTAAAACTCATGAAGAGGCTCCCCGAGTGCTCCTCGCCAACTCCCTCTTGGTGCCGGCCTGGGCCGACTGGGAGAACTTTTGGGCTCTGGAGCGCGCTGGCCTAACGATGTATGGGCAGATGACCGCAGGTTCTTGGATCTATATCGGAACTCAGGGGATCCTTCAGGGCACCTATGAGACCTTTATCGCCGCTGCCCATAAACATTTTGGGCAAGATGATCTCAGGGGACGAATGATTTTGAGCGCTGGGTTGGGTGGTATGGGCGGAGCGCAACCTCTGGCCGCTACTATGGCTGGCGCCGCCTTCTTGGGGATCGAGGTGGATCCCGTCCGGGCTCAGCGCCGCGTAGATGAAGCCTACTTGGATGAGATCGCTCCCTCGCTGCTTGAGGGGCTCCGTCGGGTGCAGGCCGCCGCTGCTGAAGGTCGCGCGCGCTCCGTTGGGGTGGTTGGCAACGCCGCTGAGGCTCTCCCTGAGCTGTTGGCGATGGGCTTTAAAGCGGATCTGGTCACCGATCAAACCTCAGCTCATGATCCTCTCGGAGGCTATATCCCGGCAGGTTTAAGCCTGGAAGCAGCTGCTCAACTCCGCGTTGAAGATCCCAAGCTCTATGTTCAACGAGCCAAGGAGAGCATGGCTCAACATGTTAAGGCGATGCTGGGCTTTCAGGAGCGGGGCAGCGCTGTCTTTGATTATGGAAACAATCTCAGGCAGGGAGCCAAAGAGGGAGGTCTCCAGGGAGCCTTTGGCTTCCCTGGCTTTGTGCCTGCCTATATCCGCCCTCTCTTCTGTGAGGGCAAAGGGCCTTTCCGCTGGGTGGCCCTCTCAGGAGATCCTGAGGATATCTACACCACCGATCGTGCCCTAATGGAGCTCTTTCCCGAGGATAAGCCTCTCCTACGCTGGTTGAAGATGGCAGGAGAGCGGGTGAAGTTCCAGGGTCTACCTGCGCGCATCTGTTGGCTGGGTTATGGGGAGCGCGCTAAGGCGGGGTTGCTCTTTAACGAGCTGGTGCGCACAGGACAGGTCAAAGCTCCTATCGTCATCGGGAGGGATCATCTAGACGCGGGCTCAGTGGCCAGTCCTAACCGGGAGACTGAGGGGATGCGTGATGGCTCCGATGCCATCGCTGACTGGCCAATCCTCAACGCCCTGCTCAACACCGCAGGGGGTGCCACTTGGGTGAGCGTTCATCATGGCGGTGGGGTGGGGATCGGCTACTCTCTTCACGCGGGTCAGGTAATCCTGGCTGATGGGACCGAGGGGGCAGCGCGGCGCCTTAAACGGGTCCTCACTGCTGATCCGGGCACTGGGGTGATGCGCCATGTAGACGCAGGTTACGAAGAGGCGCGAAGCTTCGCTCGTCAGCAGCCTGATCTCAAGCTGCCTGGGTTGAAGTGATGCTGGTTGACTTGCTGCTGGAGGGGGCGGGAGAGATCTTTACGGCGGGGGAGGCGGGAAGCCTTCAGGCTGTGTTGGCGGTCTCAGAGGGGATCATCCAGTATATTGGTCCGCTGCCGTTGCCTAAGGGCCTGCTCCTGGATGAGCGAACCGAGCGGGTTGATCTGGGAGGGCGGTTGCTGACTCCAGGGCTTGTTGAAGCCCACACCCATATCATCTTTGCTGGAGATCGCAGCGCTGAGTACGCCATGCGCGCAGCGGGAGGAAGCTATCTGAAGATAGCCGCTGCTGGAGGAGGCATCGCAGCCACCATGCAAGCCACCCGAAGAGCCTCTGAAGCGGAGCTGTTTGAGTTGGCTCTGCCCCGTTTGGCGCGCCTAGCCTCCTTTGGAGTAACCACAGCAGAGATCAAATCGGGCTATGGTCTCTCCACCGCTGCAGAGCTAAAGATGCTGCGGGTGATTCGTGCCCTGAATGATGCCCAGCCTCTGGATCTGGTGCCCACCTTCCTGGGTGCTCACACGATTCCGCCCGAGCTGAGGTCGGCGAGAGGGCGCTTGCGCTATCTAGAGGAGCTGATCCAAGAGATGCTCCCTCAGGTCGCCGAAGAGAGGTTGGCTGAGTTCTGCGATATCTTCATTGAGGAGGGGGCTTTCAGCTTGAAGGAGGCAGAGCAGGTCCTCTCAGCTGGCCTAGATCATGGACTCAAGCCCACGGCGCTTTTAGACCAGCTCTGCTCTGGTGGGGGAGCTGAGCTGGCGGCTGATTTGGGAGCAGTGAGCGCTGATCATCTGGATCGATGTAGCCCTGAGGGGATCTATGCCCTGGCTCAGGCGGGAACGACAGCGGTGCTGCTCCCTGGCGCGGCCCTCTTCTTAGATGAGAACGCCCGCGCTCCCGCCCGCGCTCTCTTAGATGCGGGGGTCCCTGTAGCTCTCTCTACAGATTGTAACCCAGGGAGCTGTATGAGTGAGAACCTGCTCCTGATGCTCACCTTGGGGATGAGTCAGCTCAAGATGAGCCCCAGGGAGGTTCTAGAGGCAGTCACCATCCACGCAGCACGGGCGATCAATCGTCAAGAGCGGGCGGGAGTTTTGGCCCCAGGGCGCTCCGCTGATCTGGCGATCTTCTCAGTGCCCAGCCACAAACATCTGCCCTATCACTTTGGCGTCAATCACTGCTGGCGAGTTTACAAGAGGGGTAAGCAGGTACAATTTGGATAGGAGTATCTCCAAATTAGAGCCGCTGATTGAAGAGGCCGAGATAGAGGCTCTTTGCTGTTTATCTCTCTCCCGAAAACTCCAGCCAGAGCAAAAAGATGATGAGCCCCGCCATCGCCACCACCGCGCTCCTTGTCAAAAGCCACTCAATCTCTATCCTCCACTCTGCTGCCCACACGCTCAAAGCGCAGGGGTTACGAGCCAGCCTGCCCCTTTTCTCTATATCGGTGGGCATTGTACTCTCTTTGATCTTCGGTCGTTGGGATAGCATCAGTCGCTTCCAGCGCTCCTCGAAAACCTCTACTGTGAAGGCGCCCGTCGTTTTGGGATAGAGCAGGCCTTCCTCACACAATCCCTCTGGTGAGAGGCGCCAGTAGATGGTGGGTCCTTTGTGCTGATCAAAGATCCAGCGTACACCATCTATGTCTCTTAAGATCAGGATTGGTCCGGCTCTAGACGCCATTGCAAGAGCCCGCCGAGCTTCCAGAACTCTCTTTGCCGTTGTCATCGCTTCTCCTTCAGCTCAGCTTGATCGAGAAAATCAGCTGATTCTTCTACCCCGGAAAACCCTCCGACAGATCCATTTTTAGTAATAGTTCCAATAATATAACAATGTACAGCCTCCGTTATATTAAGAAAGACAAGCTTCGATAAGGAGTAATAAGCCTCAGAGAACCGAGTAGATCCAGCGCAGCCCTTTTCTTTGAATATTCCTGCTGATTACAATATTATATCCTCTAACTGCTTAATTTTTTGATGATGCCAAATCATCTTCTTAAAACAAAAAACAGCTACATTTCTCCCATTATTTAAATCCTTCAATCAGCCCTCCCCCCAAGACTTGAAATTAGAATCAAGAACAGGAGCCCTGCGAGCCACCTACAGCTTCTCTCTCAACTGAGTTTAATCCAAATTTCTGCTCTGCGCTTGAGAAAAAGGAAACTTAATTAAGGAGCTGTCTCTACATCAGCATAACTACCTCCATCTCCGCCCAAGCGAAGCACGGCTATTTTCCGAATCTGGAACGAGGCACCCGGCCTCTCTATCCTCAACCCTGGAGCCTGGAGCGAGGAATGCGATTTTTTAGGTACTTGCTGCCTGTCTAGAAATCAAGCTATAGCCGAGGCCAAATATGCGGGTTCAATGCCCAAACCATCAGACACAGCAGCGATGTTGCGAGTAGTCCAAGAGTGCAAGCCCCGTTCGAGTTCAGACAAGCGGTTTTTGCTAAGAAGATGCCCTACCTCCCGAGAACGTCTCACCACATCGGCCAAGCTCATCTCTCGACTTTGCCTAATGGCTCGAGCCTTTGCCCCGAGCTGAAGATCAAACTGCTTGGAAATTCTCTTCTCCATACTTCCTTATGGTATCAAGTGTGATAACGAAGTCAAGCAAAACAGAAGAACTGGATCAAAAGATCAGCCAAAGGGTTATCGAACTGAGAAAGAAGCGGGGTTGGAGTCTGAGGAAGATGGATGAAGAGATGGCTGCTTTGGGTTTTCCGCTCCGCTACAGCAGGCTAAATGAGTTGGAGCGTGGACACAGAAAATGGAACACAGCTCATCTATGCGCCGTTTCAGCTGCTCTGGGGATCTCTCCTGGTGAGCTGCTTGGTGAAGATCTCTTTGGTTTGTCCGAATTAGAGAAACAACTTGTTCTTTCTTGGCGAGCTGCCGGTGAATCTGGGGTCATGACTTGGGTTGCCTCCAGGCTTCCCACTCGGGGGGAGCAGAACCACTAAAAAGCAAACCGCCATCTTCTGATCTCCAGAGCGGATCGCCTCAATCAATCTCCTCTCCATCTTCGAATAGCTCGACATTTCCTCTTCCCTGACCTCCGTTGATCAAAGCCTCTTGAGCATTCTCATCAAAACCGTTTACAAATTTGATAACGAAAAGTGTTCGTAAACTTCTCTAGTCTTCCCGTCATTGGCGAGTCCAAGCTCTCCCATCATTTCACGCGACCGTGTAAAACCAATCGGGCAGCTCTGGGACATGTTGCGAAAAAGAGGAGTGTCAGGAGGCCAAAGAGCGCCAAACTCATAGAAGTTCAACTCCTACGCTGTAGCTGTAAGGGGGAGTGAGGAGGGGCGTGGTATAGAAGAGGGGTCGGGGGCCAGTGAAAAAGATCGATATTTAACCCGCCAAAGGATCCTCAGGCCAAGCGTGCTTGGGATAGCGGCCTCGAAGCTGTTTGCGCACCTCTGGCCAAGTGTTCTTCCAGAAACTGGCGAGATCTTGGGTGATCTGCGCAGGGCGAAAGTTGGGGGCCAGCAGCTCGAGGAGGAGGGGCTCTCCATCAACCTTGGGGGTCTCACGCCACCCAAAGAGCTGTTGAATCCGCACCGAGAGCACTGGAGGCTTTCCTGGAGAGTAGCGTAGAGTGGTGCTGCGACCACCAGGAAGCTTGAGCTGTTCAGGAGCGCGTCGGTTCAGAGATCTGAGCTGCTGGTAGCTCAACTTGCTCTTGAGGAGCGGCAGCAACTTAAGGTGACGCAGCTCAGCAAAACATCTTCGCCCCTGACAGATCTCCAAAAGGAGCGGCCCCGGCTTCGAAGCGGGTTCAAACTCTAAGAATTCAGGAAACCCCTGCTCTGGACTGCGCTGTATCAGCCAGCGCAAGCGCGCTAAGAACCTCAATACCTCTGGGCTCAGCTTGAGAATACGTTGAGGATCTTTAGAGAGGGCCTGGGCCAAACAGCGGGTGCTGCGCTCAGGATCCAGCTCAGCGCGATGGCGCTCCAACTCCAGATTCATATAGTGGCGCAGATGCCAGCCCTGCACCACTCCACGCTCTTCATCAAAGCTGAGTTCTTCAGCCTCCTCCAGCTTGAGCCACTCCGGTCTAAGAGCAAGACCGCTGCCGATGCGGTGCTCTGCGCGCTCTCCACGACGACCCCCCTTAAGGTGTAACGCCAGGATCAGCGGAGCCTCTTTGAGCACGCTCTTGGAGTCCAAAACGGCGCCACCTCCACCCGCGAGACGAAAGCGTTGGCTGCGTGGCGCTCGGCGCTTCGCGACCCGCTCTGGAAAACCCTTAAGCAGCAACTTGGCTAAGCGCTCATCATCACAGGAACATTCGTTTTTTCCGGGCAAGAGCCCTTTGAGCTGATCTCGAACTCGGCGGATCTGCTGTAAGCCCCGAGGGTCAAAGCCGGGAGGGGAGCGCCGCGCCTCCAAGGCCTGAACTCTGATCTCCAAATCGCTGTCTCCCACCATCTCTAGAGCCCCCTTTAAAGGATCACGTTCCCCCAGTAGAGCTGCTAAGGTGGCCGCTTCATGAAGGCAGCCAGCTTCTTGCCCTGCCAAGAGGACACGCCCTAGACGGGGATGCAGAGGCAGCTGAGAGAGGCGCTGACCCAGACGCGTCAGCCTCCCCCCTTGGGTGGCCCCCAGGCGTTCTAGGAGCCGCCCCGCTTCTTCCATCTGTCGCTCAGGAGGCGCTTCAAAGAAACGAAAGTCCGGCCCTGCTCCCCAAGCCAAGAGCTGTAAGCAGAGCCCTGCTAGATCGGCACGACGGATCTCAGGCTGTGGAGCTTGAGGGCGGCTTGAATGCTGTCGCTCGGTCCAGAGGCGGCGACAGATCCCAGGCCCCAGACGCCCCGCTCGTCCCGCCCGCTGCTCTGCCTCCGCTTGGCTGATCTCTCGACGTTCCAAGCGGCTGAGGCCCACGCGGGGATCAAAATGGGGCTGCTTGGCGAGGCCACTGTCTAGGACCAGACGCACTCCCGGCAGGGTGATAGAGGTCTCGGCGATATTGGTTGAGAGAACCAGCCTGGGACCTCTAAGAGGAGCCAAGGCGCGATCCTGAGCAGCCCCTGAGAGCCCTCCATGGAGAGGGAGGATCTCCCAACCAGGGAGCTGTCCCAGCGCTCGAATGGTTCGCTCAATCTCAGGAGCTCCTGGCAGAAAGCCCAGAATACAACCCGCTCGTCGCTCCTGCATTAAGCTTCGAAGGAGTTGAGGGAAACGCTCCAGGGGATCTTTAGAGATGGGGCGAAGATCATAGCGCAGCTCTACCGAGAAGCTGCGACCCTGCGCCTGGATAATCTCCGCGCCCAGGAAATCAGCCACAGCGGCGGGCTCCAACGTAGCGGACATCACCACCAGCTTCAGCTCTGGGCGCAGCTCACAGCGCAGCTCATGGAGCATAGCCAAGAGCAGATCTGCTTGGAGGCTGCGCTCATGAAACTCATCCAAAACCACACAGCCCACTCCCTCAAGGAGAGGATCCGCTTGGAGACGGCGGAGAAGCAGACCCTCAGTGAGGATCTCCAAGCGGGTCGTGGGGCCACTGCGCTCATCAAAGCGAACACGATAGCCCACCTCTTCACCTACCCGAACTCCTCGCTCTTTGGCGATGCGTCGCGCCGCCGCGCGAGCAGCCACCCGCCGAGGCTGTAAGAGCAGCAGCCGCCCCTTTAGATCTGCGTCTAGGATGGCAGGAGGGAGTCGTGTGGTCTTGCCCGCTCCGGGAGGCGCTAAGAGGACCACTGGGCCTCTCGCCAGAGCCTCTAATATAGAGGGGATCAGTTCATCGACAGGGAGGCTCAAGAGCTGGGCTTGCCCATCGCTAAGAATTTGCGGTCCAAGGCCCGCTGCGCTTTGAACAGGGATGCGGCGTTAAGGCTCCTGAGCTGCTTAAGTTGAGCAGGCTTCAACTCAACGCCTTCAGCATTCGCCAGAGCCTCAGGATCGCTGAGGAGCTGCGCACCAAACTCTTCATCCACCAGGGCGCGGGCGATCAGCTCTTGAAAGTCTTTCATGGCTTCCTCCTTGATAAACCGTGTCTGCTTCGAGAGCCTGAGCTCCGGTCGGCCTTCGAAGTCGATCTTTCCTGGGTGGCGTTGCTGGAGTTCTCCTCCAGCGCTGGCGCCTGCCTTGCTGCCGTACCCCGATTCCTCGACCAGAGGTCTCAGGGTCTCATCGCGGTCACGGTTTGGCTATAGTCAAACCGAAACATACACAGGCAAAGATCAGAATGCAGCGGCTCTCTCCTCATCCTGTGATTCTGAACCGGACGAGGAGGTTCCCTTGGATCTGGGGACTTCTCCTGTCGCTGATCTACCTGGGGTTGGAGTAATTTGACGGTGCTTTGTCGACGTGAGCCACTGTTCCGGTTTTCTGGCCACTCGAGGGGTGCAGAGGGGGAGGACCGTGCTCTCCAGATCGCCTCCTTTGGGGATGTTGATAACGACGGAGATCTCGGCCTCTACAGCGGGTTAACAACAGCGCCGATGTTCAAAATATGAGCAGTGAGCTGCTGTTCAATGATGGTCATCTCCTTCACTTTGGCCTGGGAGATTGCTGCTGGGCTGAGGTCTCGATCCGCTGGCCTGATGCTGAACTCAGCGAGGAGCGCTTCTTCCTGCGAGCGGGGCAGCGCTATCGAATCAAACAGGGAGAAGCCCCTGTTGAGTTGGAGTAGATTCTCTCTCGTCCACCCTGAGGAGTGCCCTCGTTTTGTCTATTAAGACGACCGCAGACGGCAGCCGAGAGATCCACGATCCAGAGTGGCTCGCGCGCTTTCACCGAGGAGATCGAGAGCTCTTAGATGAGATCTACCGGATCCACTTTTCCACGGTGCAGCGCAGAGTCAACCGGGTCCTCTCAAACTCAGGCGCGGCGGATCGGGAGACGGTGATCTTTAGAGTCTTCGAGCGGCTCATTGAGTCTGCTCGAATGCGCAGCAATTTTAAGGGGGGGCGTCTTGACGCCTGGCTGGCACGAGTAAGCCACAATGCGGCGATCGACCACACCCGCAGGAGGCAGCGAGAGCGGCCCCTGGATGATCAGTTTATGGAGCGTCCATCCCTGGAGCCCTCCCCTGAGGAGCAGGCCCACCAGCATGAGCTGGAGGCACTGCTGCTTGAGTTTCGAGAAGGGCTCAGCCCCGCCTTGGATTTGGTCTTTGAGGCCCGCTATATGGCTGATCTGAGCCAGTATGAAGCGGGTCGTAAGTTAAAGCTGGCTCGAACCACCCTCGCCTCTCGAGAGAAGAAGATCCGCCAGATGCTCAAGCGGTTCTTTCTGAGGAAGGAGCTTCGGCCATGAGTTTGTGTATAGAACGTGCCCTGATCGACCACCACTTTGAAGCCCAGATCGCTCCAACTGGGGAGCAGCAGATGAGGGCTCATCTGGAAGAGTGCCCTGCCTGCCGTGACTATTATAATCGCTGGGCGCTGCTCAACAGCTTGGACCCTGAGGGCTTGGGGCTCAAGGAGCGTTTGGCGCAGGGCTTGGGCTTTAAGGTGATCCAGGCTGAGCAGCATCAGAGATCTCGTCGCTTCTGGTTGCTCCTCCCGCTGGCCGCCGCAGCAGCTCTCTTGCTGCTCTTTCAACTCCAAGATCCTCAAGGGCTCCCTTCAACTGAGAACGGTGTTTTTTATGCACGAGGAGGGATCTCAGCTGATGTCGCTGCCTTCAGCGCGCCAGGAGAGCGGGTTGCTCGGGAGATCCAACGTCAAGACGCCCTCTCCTTCAGCTACCTCAACCCCAAGGGTCGCAGTCATCTGATGATCTACGCTGTAGATGAGGGAGGTCGGATCTACTGGTTCCATCCCCCCTGGTTAAACTCAGAGGAGAATCCTGAGGCGATCAGGGTGCAGAAGAGTGAACAGCATCGAGAGCTGCCAGGAGCGATGGCTCATGACTATCAGGGCCGGCGCCTCTGGCTACACTCTATCCTAAGCAACCAGCCGTTTCAGGTACGAGAGATCGAGGCCCTGGCGCTCGGGCGAGCACCAGGAGCAGCGCTGCTCCTCCCCGATGTGGAGCAACCAAGGCCCCTGGAGATTGAGATTCGCTGATGCTCGCGCTGCTCCTCTGTGCTCTCCTAAGCCCTGCCCTTGAGCCCCCCTTCGAGGCTCAAGCGCCCACGCTCCTGGCTCTTATCTTGGGAGTCAATGATCCCGCTGAAGCTGATCAAGCCCCCCTTCACTATGCTGATGATGATGCTGCTCGCTTCTCTGAGTTGATGCAGCTCCTGGGCGGGCGAGTTTGGCTGCTGACACATCCAGATCGAGACACCCTGGCGCTGCACCCTCAGATTTTGACGCAGGCGCGTCCTCCCAACATGCAAAGCCTAGAGAAGGCGCTTGAGGAGATCAGCCAAGCTGCTCAGGAGTCCAAGGCGCGAGATGCTTTGGTGGAGCTGTTCTTTATCTACTCTGGCCATGGCGTAGAGCGAAACGGCGAGGGAGCTTTAACTCTTGGAAGGGGCGAGAGCCTCTCTGGGCAGCGTCTAAGGGGCCTGCTCATCGAAAGCTTACCGGTTGATCGCCTCCACATGATCCTGGACGCCTGTAACAGCCATCTCTTCCAGGGCTTTGGTGCGCGGGGGCCGGGAGGGCGACCCAAGAGGATCAAGGCGGGCTTCTCTATGGTTGCTCCTCTCCGCGCCGCTCATGTTGGGCTGCTGCTCTCTACGCGGGACTCTCGCGCCCGCGAGAGCTATGAGTGGGACCGCTACCAAGCGGGGGTCTTTAGCCATCTGCTACGTTCTGGGCTCTCAGGAGCGGCGGATATCGATGGAGATGGACGCATCAGCTACGCCGAGGTGGGGGCCTTTATCAAGCAGGCGGGGGTGGCTGTCCCCAACCCTCAGTTTCGCCCCCAGATCCATTTACGCTCTCCCCAAACCAGCGCCCAGCTCTTAGATCTGCGTCCCAGCCTAGCGCAGGGACGTATCGAGGTGGGGCCTGGGCCTCATCGCTACCTGGAGAACCGAGATGGTGTTCGTCTGATGGATTTTCATCCAGCGGAGCCCCTCAGCTTGCTGCGCCCTCTGGGAAGAGATCCTCTCTATCTGCGCAGCGCTGATGAGCTGCGAGAGTGGCGCCTGCCCAAAGATCCCATCATTCAAGTAGCTCAGCTCAGTGAGTTGAAGCCCTCAGCGCGGGGTCGTGGCGCAGAGCATCACGCCTTCCGCAAGCTCTTTAGTGCTCCTCTGGGTCGCCCTCAACTTCAGAGCTGGGGAGCACAAATTCAGCAGCCCAGCCCTCCTGAAGCTGAAGATGTTCGGTTGAGCCCAAACCTGGGTTATCTCCTCCAGAGCCCCTACACCGCAGAGGGGAGCTGGCTCCAGGGGCTGCGTCTGGGTCTCAGCCAGGAGTGGGATGCGCTTAGCCTAGGCGGACTCTTGGGTTTCGCGGGGAGCCAGTATCAACATCTGGATGAGTTTCAGGTGGAGCTTTGGCAATTGGAGATGGGCTTGCGAGGAGAGTGGAGCCTCTCTTCTGGTCAGCTGCGCCCTCTCTTAGCTCTTGATCTGGGGGGGGCTCACACTTGGCAACAGGGGGAAGCGCTCCCTGAGCGTCGCGCTTGGCAGCTCCTCTACCGGGGCCGCTTGGGCTTGATGCTCTCTCTTTGGGGAAGCAAGCTCAAGCTGAGCGCCTCCCTGGGGCAGCGCTGGCAACCGGGAAGCTTACAACAGGACAGGGGCCTGGAGCTGGTTATAGGCTTCTAGGGCTGCGTTGGAGTGAAAAAAATGGGGAGCTGGTGTTTTTTCCTTGCATCTCTTAACCAAGATAGGGGATAAGACCGCCCATTGATGCGATGCTTTTTTCTCGCGCTCATCCTCTCCCCACTCATTGCGTTTGGGGCTCATCTGGGTGTGAGGTTGCCGAAAGGCTCTAAATCCATTGCTCAACATCGCTTTGAGTCGCCTCTCTCCTTTGAGAGAACTCTGCGCTTTATGAAAAAAAAGCTCAGAGGTGTTCGTTTTAAAGTTGTTGTTGATCTTCCTGATGTAGTGGTGGCTCATGCTGATGCGCCCCATAAAAAATACAGATGGAAGGGAATCAATATCTCCTTTTATGGAGGAAGTACAAAGATCTTTTTTATTTCTAGAGATTGATCGGGGATCGTCTAATGGCAGGGCTGCGGGTTCTGGTCCCGTCTATCTAGGTTCGAGTCCTAGTCCCCGAGCATGGCAGTTTGAAATGACTGCCCTCTGGCCCATTCGTCTAGCGGTTAGGACGCCGGCCTCTCAAGCCGGTAACACGGGTTCAAATCCCGTATGGGTCACTCAAAAAAACCCTCATCATTTCGATGAGGGTTTTTTTTTGCTTGAAATTTCCCGAAGGAAGCAAAAAAAAACGCCACCTTTAGAAAAGATGGCGTTCCGGTACCGGAGGTCGGACTCGAACCGACACGCCTGTTAAGGCACCGGATTTTGAATCCGGGGCGTCTACCAATTCCACCACTCCGGCGGAATGCAAACTCTAGTAGAAACTTTCTCTGGAGTCAAGCAAGAGATTCTCAACTTGAGTTTGAAGCGCTGAGGGCATATCCAAGTTAGATGAGCGACTCTCGAATCCCTGGCTTCTACCGTCTGAACCTCTCCCAACGTCAATCAGCGCTTCAGGCGCGCTTTGATCTCAACACCACAGAGTTGGAGATCCTGGCACAGGGGAACGCCCTGGATTGGGCGCGGGCTGACAAGATGATCGAGAACTGCGTTGGAGTTTTGGGCCTCCCGGTCGGCTTGGGCTTAAATTTCTTGATCAATGGCCAAGATTATGTGGTGCCGATGGTGGTTGAGGAGCCCTCGATCATCGCTGCGGTGAGCCATATCGCCCGTCTGCTGCGCCCTCATGGAGGCTTTGAAGCGGAGTCGGATCCCAGCCTGATGATCGCCCAAGTGCAGCTCGTTGGGGCTCCTCAGCCCAAGCAGGCGATGGAGTTGCTGCAAGCCGCCGAGCCTGAGCTGCTGAAGAGGGCCAATGCGGTCCATCCCAATATGCGCGCTCGTGGGGGGGGGGCTCAGGGGATCGAGCTGCGGCGCTTTAAAGCACCCCACCCCATGATCGTTCTTCATCTCTTAGTAGACTGCTCCGATGCGATGGGGGCCAACGCGGTCAATAGTATGGCGGAGGTCCTCGCGCCTTTTGTTGAGCAGCTCACTGGAGGTCGAGTCTATCTGCGCATCCTCAGCAATCTGGCTGATCGTCGTCTGGCTCGGGCTCGCTGCACGATCCCAGAGGAGGCCCTCGCTGGGCGTGGATTCTCTGGCGCTGAAGTAGCTGAAGGGATCTTACAAGCTTATCACTTCGCCGCCATCGATCCCTACCGCGCCGCCACCCACAACAAGGGGATCATGAACGGTATCGATGCTCTGGCCATCGCCACTGGCAATGATTGGCGAGGGATCGAGGCAGGGGCACACGCCTACGCCGCCCGAGAGGGTCACTATGGTTCGCTGACGCGCTGGTGGAGAGAGGAGGGCAAGCTTCAAGGCTCTATCGAGCTGCCCCTGGCGGTGGCCACGGTGGGAGGCTCCACTGGAGTTCATCCTGGCGTTCAGCTGCTCAGGCGCATATTGGGAGTGGGCTCCGCTCGGGAGTTGGCGCAGGTGATGGCGGCGGTGGGCCTCGCTCAAAACATGGGGGCTCTCAAAGCCTTGGCGACAGAGGGGATCCAGCGGGGGCATATGAGCCTACACGCTCGCTCTGTGGCCCTCTCAGTTGGAGCCGAAGGAGAGCAGGTCGATCAGGTCGCCGCAGAACTCCTGCGGCGAGGAGGGGTGAAGGCGGAGCGTGGGGCTCAGATCTTGGCTGAGCTGAGGGGAGCTGAAGATGATCCAGGCTGAGGCTCCAGGAAAGATCATCCTCTTTGGAGAGCATGCTGTGGTCTACGGTCGCCCCGCGCTGGCCGCAACCCTGGATCTCAAGTTGCGGGTCACCCTGAAAGAGGGGCCGCCAGAGAGAGGTCCAATCTGGCGAGGGCTTGAGGAGCATCGGATCCTCCAAAGAGTTTTTGAACGAGCCCTGGATTTTCTCAACTTACAACGCCCCCCTCTCAGCGCCTCTCTCTCAGGAGAGCTTCCTTTAGGCGTTGGTTTTGGAAGCAGCGCGGCTCTCTCTGTAGCCCTCTTAAAAGCTCTGTGTTGCTGGTCTGGACAGATGTTGGATGCTGAGGCCCTGGAGGCTGGAGCCCTAGCTTTAGAGCGCATCTTTCATGGAGATCCCAGCGGCTTAGATCATCGCACGATCCTGAGCGGGGGTTGCCTCTGTCGTGAAGATGATCGATTTCGACCTCTCTCCATCAAGCAGCCTATCCCGCTGCTCCTGGCCTGGGTCCCTCGACATGGAACGACACGAGATGTGGTCAGCGCATTGCGAGCACGCTATGAAAGGGCGCCTGATCTCTACGAAGGGATCTTTGATCATATGGCCCAGCTGACGGTAGCCGGAGAGCATGCGCTCGTTGAGGCTGATCTACCTCGCTTGGGGCTTCTCTTTGATCTGACCCAAGGTCTCCTCAACGCCTGTGGTCTAAGCCACCCAGAGAATGAGCAGATGCTTCATCTGGCCCGCAGTCATGGGGCGCTTGGGGCCAAATTGACCGGGGCGGGTTGGGGAGGCGCGATCCTGGCGCTCAGCGAGGAGCCCGTGCTCTTGGCCCAGATCTTTCGAGAGGCGGGCTATCCTGTCCATGTCGCCTGGGCAGGGACTGCGCCATAATGTAACCATGTTTGAGATACTTCTCATTGTGGCACATTAAGTCACATCCGTCTGCTCATATAATCGCCCATGATCGAGGATTTTAGGGCTGGTCCAAAATATGCTGAGCGGCTCGGCGCCGTCGGCCTCCTGGCCCCTCCCTCCACTGGGAGGTCGACGCCCCCTTCCTCAGCCTTTTAAAAAACTCTTTAACTCAACTCGAGAGTTGTACTGCCCACCAAAGCTTCGATCTCAGCGATCTCCTTGGGAGCCTCCCAGGTGAGGATCTCCGGCTCTCCTTCAGTGATCAACACATCATCCTCGATACGGATACCCAAGCCACGCATCGATTCTGGGGCGTGCTCATCATCTGCAGGGATATAGAGTCCAGGCTCCACCGTGAGCAGCATCCCTGGCTTCAGAGGACGGCTCTCTCCCTCCAGATGGTAGCGCCCGACATCATGGACATCCAAACCAAGCCAGTGACTACAACGATGAAGGCTATATTTCTTATGGCGCTCGTCACTGATCGCTTCTTCCAAAGGACCATCGATCAGTTCCAACTCAATGAGAGCTTCTGTCAACACACGGACGGAGGCATCATGAACACCGTTAAAGGGCTTGCCTTCACGACAAGCAGCGATGGCGGCCTTCTGAGCCTTGAGGACATAGCTATAGAGCCTCGCCTGAACCTCATTAAAGTGCCCACTCACGGGCCAAGTGCGGGTGATATCAGCGGCGTAGTAGTCCAGCTCGCAAGCTGCATCCACCAGGACCAAGGCTCCTTCGGAGAGCAGCGCTCTGTTCTCCTCGTAGTGGAGACAGCAGGCGTTCTTACCACCCCCTACGATGCTGCCATAGGCCACCCGCTCAGAGCCTCGCAGATGCCACTCATACTCCATCAGAGCTTGGAGCTGATACTCATAGAGCCCTGGCGTTGTTGCCGCCATCGCTCGGCGATGACCCAGAGCAGTTAGGCTGGCGCTGCGTCGCAGGATCTCCAGCTCCGCAGGGCCTTTGAACAGTCTCATTTCATGGAGCAGCTCAGCGCTGTCGATGATGGTGTGGGGAGTCTCAGCGCCCTCTCTGCGTAGAGATCGAGCGGCTCTCATCGCCTGGATGACGATCTGATCATCAGGGCCGTGGCGGCCCAAATCAAAGTAGATCTGAGCCGCCCCCTTGAGCAGCTCAGGCAGCTCCTGCTCCAAGCTGGAGATGGGCAAGGGCTTCTCTATCTCTAAACTCTCGACCGCTCGCTCGATGCCCAAGCGCTCGCCCAACCAGACCTCCTTCTCCTGATCCCGCTCTCGTAGAAAGAGGACCTCTTGTGCTCCCTCAGGCTGGTTGGGGGCCAGGAGGAGGACCGCCTCAGGCTCAGTGAAGCCGGTCAGATAGTAAAAATCCGACTCCTGACGGTAGGGCTGAGGTACGTCTCGATTGCGAATCAGCTCAGGGGCAGCGAAGAAGAGGGCGACAGCGCTCTCCATCTGTTCCATCAAGGCTGCCCTGCGCTCAGCGTAGATCATGCTTAACTCCTCTTTGTGGTTTCATCCTATGGGTGAGCGCTACGCTTTTGAAGCCCATCTAAGAGGGCTTGACCAAACTGGCTCCAACGGGTGCGCCCCAAGCCCTTAACCAACAGAAACTGACGCTCAGTTGAAGGGGGACGACTGGCAAGGATCTGAAGCACGCTGTTAGGGAAGATCTGAAAAGCAGGCACTCCTCGTATCCGAGCTTGCTCCAAGCGAAAATGTCGTAACCAAGCTTCTAAGTTTTCATCCAGCTCTGAGTGATCTATCTCTCCCCTGGGGCTGCTCTCTTTGCTCTTGGGGTTGAAGTTGGGAGGCAGTTTAAAGCTTCCCAGACTACGACCCTGCATCAACTCCCAACCCTCTGCTGTGATCTGAATGAGAGGGTAGTCATCCCCAATCACTCGGCAAAGGCCCCGATCGATCAGGAGCAAAAGCAGCTCCTCACAGCGCTCTCGACCCAACTCCTTGAGGATGCCGTGGGTGCTCAGATGGATCAGGGAGGTGCGGGTGAGGGTCTTGGCGCGAGAACCGAAGAGCATCGCTGCAACCTTTTTAAGGCCAAAGCGCCCCTCAGCTCGCGCCACCCCCGCCAGAGCCTTACGGATGATGAGCGCCTCTTCAGGGCTGGGCTCCCCTGATTCTACACCGAGCCCCCCCTCTCGGCTGCCTCCGCAGCGATCACAGCCGGGGCAGCTTCCCTCCATCTCCTCTCCGAAGTAGTCTAGGATAAAGGCATGACGGCAGGAGGAGTGGTGAATAAAGCGCCGCATCAACCGCAGCTTCTGCAGCTCATAGCCTCGATGTCGCTCGATCTCCTCAAAGGGGATCCCCAACTCTTGTAGCGCTTCGGGGGCACCAGCAGGGACGCTGATGAGCCGCTCTCCCTCATAACGGATAAGATCAAGACGCTGAAGCTGTCGCAGAATCGCATCTGTAGAGCAGCGTAGGTCCAACATTCGGACCTGCGCATCCAGGAGATCTGTCTTGACTCGAAGATCGGAAGGGACCTTATGCAGCATCGACCAGACCGCCTTAAAAGCCTCTCGGCTGGGGTGACTCAGATCGATGAGGAACTCATGAATGCGGCTGTCGTTGGGGTTATAGAGCAGGAGACAGTGAGCGGGCTCTCCATCTCGACCGGCGCGGCCCACCTCCTGATAGTAGCCCTCGACAGTGCGAGGCAGATCCAGATGGAGCACAGCTCTTACATCCGCTCGGTCAACGCCCATACCAAAGGCGTTGGTGGCCACAGCCACCCGTGCCTGTCCTGACATGAAGCGCTCTTGGCTCTCGGTACGCGCAGACTCCTGCATCCCTCCGTGGTAGCGAACCACCATCCTGTCACCCAGCTCTCCAGCGCAGAGATCAGCGAAGTGCTCCACGCGCTTGCGCGTGCTGGCATATAGGATCAATGCGCCCTGTCGAGCGATCTCGCTGGACAGGAAGGAGAGGACACGCCGCCATCGGTCTCGATCTCCGCTGCAGTGCTGTGTCTCCAAGAAGAGATTGCTCCTGAGGAAGCCAGCGACATGAACGCTGGGAGCATTCAAGCCCAGGACCCTATGGATATCTTCGCGAACGTCCGGGGTGGCCGTCGCGGTGCAGGCCAAAATCTGAGGAGGCTTTAGCCGCTCTAAGACCTCGCCCAGGCGCACATAATCGGGGCGAAAATCATGACCCCAACGAGAGATACAGTGAGCCTCATCTACCGCGAAGAGGGCGATTTTTTGTCGCTGGAGAGTGTGGATAAAGCTGTTCTGACGAAAGCGCTCAGGGGCGATATAGATGATGCGACACTGCCCAGACATTAGATTTTGGAGGGTTTCTTGACGCGCTTCTGGGCTTTGGCTGCTGTTGATCGACTCTGCGGGGATGCCTCGGGCGCGCAAGCTGTCTACTTGATCCTTCATCAGAGCGATAAGGGGAGAAACCACCACGGTAATCCCATCTAGGAGCAGGGCGGGGAGTTGATAACAGAGGCTCTTTCCTGCACCTGTGGGCATGATCGCCACCGTGGGGCGTCCTGCCATGACATCCTGGATAACCGCCTCTTGCCCTTTATGGAACTGCTCAAAGCCGAAATATTTTTTGAGCGCACTGTGCAGCATCTGAACCTGCTCAATCTCCCAAGCATGTTAAAAAGTCGCGAGCAGATAATCTGCACGATTCTCATCTCTCGCGAGCCCCAGGCTCTCAGGGGACCTTTGAAATGTCTCGCCAGAGTTCATAAGTTAACTTGAATCCACTCAGGATCAAAGCCAGGAGGAGAGAGCATGAGCCAGGAACGAGACTCCATCAAGGAGATCTTCGCTCGCAATCGAGAGGGGTCTAAGCCTCAACCCAAAGATCGAGTCTGCTTCCCACAAATCGGCCCTAGAGCCTACGAGCACCCCACGGATCGAACCGCTTTAAGTGCCCTGAGAAAGGTCCCTGGTTTTGAGCAGGTGATGCGCAAGCTCTTTGGGGTGGTCAGTGAGCGCAGCCTCAAGCTGCTCTTCTTAGCCAACGCGGTGCGGGTCTCAGAGAAGCAGCTCTCTCGCGTCTGGGTTGTCTATCAGGAGTGCTGTGAGATCCTGGATATGGAGCCCCCTGCTCTCTTTGTGGCGCAAAACCCTGTGGTCAACGCGGGCGCGATGGGGATGGATGAGCCCTTTATCGTTCTTAACTCGGGGACCCTTGATCTCTTAGAAGATGAAGAGCTGCGCTTTGTCATTGGCCATGAGCTGGGACATATCCTCTCTGGGCATGCACTCTATAAGACGATGATCCGCCTCATGCTCAATATGGCCCTTTTTCGTCTGGGTCTCCCGGTAGCCAGCTTGGCGATCTGGGGCGTGTTGATGGCTCTCAAGGAGTGGGATCGCAAATCGGAACTCTCTGCTGATCGAGCAGGGCTGCTCTGTCTTCAAGACCCCTGGCTTGCTTACCAGATTCATATGAAGACTGCTGGAGGGCGGCGCTTGGATGAGATGAGCGTGGAGGAGTTCATCAAGCAAGCTGAGGATTATGAGCAGGAGGGAGATCTTCGAGATGGGGCACTCAAGCTCCTCAACCTCCTCCATCAGAGTCACCCCTCCTCTGTGCTGCGTTTGGCTGAACTGAAGCACTGGGTTGACTCTGGGCATTATGAGAAGATCCTCTCTGGCGAATATTCGCGTCGGGGTGATGAGGGGGAAATCTATAAGGACATCACCGAGAGCGTTGAGGAGTTTAAGGAGCGTTTGGCTGAGTCTTCAGATCCTCTCTTTAGGTTTTTTGGAGATCTGGGAGAGAGCGTCAGTGACGCCAGCGCAGCTCTACGAAATCAGTTCAAAGATTTTTTTCAAAAGGCAGAAGATCTGGTGAAAGATAAGGAGGAAGGTGAAGATTAAGGAGAGATCAACGCAGGCGCCCACGGTTCTTGTTGTTTGAACTGATCATATCTTTGCAGTTGATCTTAACTTCATACCTCTTATTTCTAAACTTCTCTGGATAGTTCCACTTCAGCTCCTGGACAGCACCTGCTCTGAGACCTCTGAGCTGCCAGCGCTTTTCTATTTTGCGAGCCACCATCAATTCGATGCGACAAGCGCCCATATTTTGAGGCGCTGAGTTCTTGAGGTCCAGCTTCAAGATGGTGTTCGTTCCTCTGCGTTCAAACTGAGGGCGACCGGTGATCTTCAGATCTCCTCCCTCTAGTTTAAGGCTCTTTTTGCAGGAACGCTTTTGAGCGCAGCTCAGAGAGACTACTTCTAGATGTCCACGCTGAAGGTTTTTGCCTGAGAGATCAACGGTGACTGCTCGGCGAAAGCCTGACCGAGTTCCAGCAAAACGAGCGCGGCCTTGCCAGAGGGTGCTCTTGCGCCTCCCCTCGATCCAGTAGATGGCAACATCAGATTGAGCTTGGCCTCCTCGCTTGTAGAGGTAGAGATCCAGCTCAAGGCGCTGCCCTTGGATCTGGCGGGGGACAACCTTCTTGACGATGAAGGTCGCGAGCTTACTCGCGCCCTTGATCTTATATTTACTTTTGGCGATCCCTGAGTTGAAGCCAAAGGCGAGAAAAAGAAGCAGAAGACGTATCATCGGTAGAACCTCCTTAGGCGGCCGCAGCGGACGTGACCTTACTCACTTTATTCCCTGTTTGGATTTTTCAAGTTAGTACTTTGAGATTTTGGCTTTTGGAAGAGGAGAAAGCTTTGATAGGGCAGCAGATCGCTGCGTTCAGAGCTGAGTTGAAGACCCACCTGAGCCATCAGCTTTAGGAGAGCATCACGAGGGATCTTCAGAGACTCAGGTGGACCTTTTGGCAATTTGCCTTCTTTGAACTCAATGAGCAGCAGCTTGGCACCGGGCTTCATCGCAGCGCTGATTTTGCTCAGCCAAGCGGGTCGATCTGAGACATGGTGAAGCACATCACAGATGAAGATCAGATCGATCCCTTCAGGGATCCCTGGATCATCTTTCTGGATGAGTTTCACCTCGATGTTCTCTACACCCTCCGCTATCGCCTTATGGTATAGGTGACGAAGCATCTCAGGTTCAACATCAGCGGCGATCACTCGCCCTTTGGGCAGAGCCTGAGCGAAGCGAAATGCAAAGTAACCAGAGCCTGCGCCGAGATCTATGATCTGCTCTGTCCCCTGGAGGTTGAGAGCCGCGATCACCTCATCGGGTCTCTGCCAGATGGCTCTATCTGGACGTTCAAGGAAGGCGATATAGTTCTCAACCTCCTTGAAGGCTCGCATCCTGGCGGGCTCAAGCCCCTGTTTGCGCAGTGGACAGTCTATGGGAGGATTTGAGGGGTCATGGGCTTGAGCTGCTGGGCTGCTGGGCGACTCTGCCTTGCTCTTATGAGGTATGAAAGTGAACACAGCGAGGAGCAGCAGAGGGAGCTTCATCTCGGGACTCACGGGAGGAGAAGGTGTATGATTATGAGTGTTGATCTGCCCATCTGACAAGGCAGACTGGGCAGAGACGATGAGCCCAGATGCCCTTCGGAGAGGATGATTCAGCTTTCGGCTCAGGTGCCAATCCAGAAGCAATTCTGATGATCTACCAACAGAGTCACTGGTGAACTGCGTGAAGAGTTCGCAGGATCACGCACGACCAGAAACTCACTGAACAGATCGCCTGGCACGTTGAAGGCATTGGTCAAATTCGGCGGCGCTTTGCGATTCCAGATCTTCGAGAGAGAGGTGCCGCAATTCGGGTTTGATCTTGAACAGGAACGAGCGCAAGAATTGCCCTGAAATCACTTATGGGGGACCTATGAATCTTCGGTTTGGGGCGCTCAGCTTGAGCCTCTGCTCTCTGTTTGCCTGTGGAGAGGAAGAGCAAGGGCCTTTGAACGTAACCGTCAGCCTCAGCTCCTGTTTGGGGACCCCTCCCGCTCTAGGTCCACAGAGTGCTTGTCGCAGTGCGCTGCATCCGAACCTTAAGGAGGGGATCAACGGCTGCTTTGCGATCAAGCGAGAGGTGGAGGACGCTGGCCTTGCGGAGAGTTACTTCATTCCACTTCATTATGAGAAAGGCAGTGGTTATTTAGAGCCGAGGGGGGAGGCGGTGATCCCCGTTGCGCCTGGCTTCGTGATGCAGGCCAGCCTCTTTCTCTTTGGTTCCGGTTTTACTGAGGCTGACTGCAAAGCTGGGACCTGGGACTATAAAACTCGCTGTACAGGCCCTTGTTTGATTCGTTTGGATGAACCCAGCCAGACGGTCGAAGCAGATGGGCTAAGGGCTATATTTGACTTCAAGGAAGATAATGGCCCATGTTTCAGTACACTTCCAGATATTCCTTGGGCTGAGGAAGACTGTGATGGTCTTGATAATGACTGTGACGGCAGTATTGATGAAGACCTTGATGCTCCGAATACCAGCAACCATCTCGGAGTTTGCACCGAGATGAGGCAGATTTGCCATGGAGTTGAGGGTTGGAAGGATCCTCCAGAAATATTCAACCGGCCCGACGAAACTGCTGAAGAATGCGATGGGAAAGACAATAATTGTGATGGTCTTATCGATAAGAACCTAGGTAAACCATTGATAACTCGTTATTGTTATACTGGAACTCCTGGCACTGATGGAGTTGGTGTCTGTGTCGGAGGGCTAGAAACTTGCAAGTTTGGTCAAGAAAACGGGAAAAATTGGGGAGATTGTGAAGGCCAAAAGACCCCGACTGTTGAAATTTGTTCTGAAATCTCAAGAGATGAAGATTGCAATGGTGTAACAGATACAGACGCAGCACAGCTTATTTCTGATGAAAGCAATTGTGGTAGCTGTGGCGTCATTTGCACTGATGATCGTCGTTGTATAAACGGAGAGTGCAGATGCCTTGGTAATATGGAGAGTTGTAGTGGAATATGTACGAATATTCAAGCGGACATAAGCAGTTGTGGTGAATGTGGGAATGCTTGTGCATTAGGAGAGGTTTGTAGCGGAGGGAAGTGTGGAGATTCATGTGAACCACCTCTGATCCTTTGCTCTAACAGTTGCCGTGATATTACAAATGATGTTGAACATTGTGGAGAATGCGACTATCCATGCGCAGATGCTCGATTTTGTAGTGAAGGACGCTGTGTCGTTCAGTGTGGAGGGGGGTTGACCGTTTGCAATGATGTGTGCCGAGATACACAAACAGATCGTGACCACTGTGGCCGATGTAACACTCCATGCCAAGACGGAACAGTTTGCAGTAGTGGAGAATGTAGAGAAAATTGTAGTAATGAACTCAATCTTTGCAATGGAACGTGTCGAGATTTTGAGACTGATCCTTTCAACTGTGGAGGGTGCGGAAACCGTTGTCCAATAGGTGGCCTTTGCCAAGATGGTCAGTGTTCTTGTGGTGATTGGGTAGAATGTGCTGGAATCTGTAAAGATACTCGTATTGACCGAGAAAACTGTGGGCGCTGTAGTACACGCTGCCGTGATGGTGAGGTCTGCTCAGAGGGTGTCTGTCAGGTGAGTTGTGGAGAGGGCCTGATCGATTGCAGTGGCTATTGTCGAGATCCGCTGACAGATCGTGCTCACTGTGGCGGATGTGAACGACTTTGCCAACCGGGAGAGGTATGCAATGCTGGTGGATGCGTACCAAATTGTAGCGATGAACTGACTGAATGTGAAGGTATTTGTCGTGATACCAGTACAGATTCCAGAAATTGTGGAGATTGTGCTCAAAGTTGCCAGATTTTTGGAGAATGCAGCAACAGTGTATGTTCCTGTGGAGAATTAAGCAATTGTGAAGAGGACTGTGGCCCTGATGGATGCACGCAAATCTGTAGGGACCTCTTACACGATCGTAACAACTGTGGCCGTTGTGCAAATACATGTCAGGCAGGAGAAGTCTGTAGTGATGGAGTCTGTCAACTCGACTGCGGAAGGGGACTCCAGAATTGTGATGATATTTGTAGAGACTTAAGCCAAGATCAAAACAACTGTGGTGGATGTGGAGAACAATGTGCTATTGGAGGTCGCTGTGAGAATTCTATATGTACTTGTCGGCAACCAAACACACCTCATGGTCAAGATGACGGTATGCGTGAGTGCAATGGTATTTGTATCAATATTGATATTGATCGTTTTAATTGTGGAAGTTGTGGTAATGTTTGTGAAAATGGAAAATTATGTAGTAATAGGAACTGTGTAACCAATTGCGATTCAGATCTTACCAACTGCTCAGGGATCTGCCGAGATCTCAGTACAGATCGTAATAATTGTGGAAATTGTACACAAGAGTGTCCTCCGGGTGCGCGATGTGATAACAGCCGCTGTACCTGCGATGAGCGCGAACTTTGTGATGGGGTTTGCACCGACACCCAATTTGATCGAAGACACTGTGGAGGTTGCAACCGAGCGTGTGAAGAGGGGCAGATTTGCAAAGATGGGATCTGCGATGTCTCCTGCTCTGATGAGCAGATCGAGTGTGAGGGCAGCTGCCACGATCCGATGACAGATCGAGAGTTCTGCGGCGACTGTGAGACCTCCTGTTCGCAGGGTCAGGTGTGTGCTGGAGGAGAGTGTAGCCTCCAATGCCAGCTTGGTTTGGACAACTGTGATGGCTGGTGTCGTGACCTTGAAAATGATCGCAATAACTGTGGTCGCTGTGGTCAGATATGTGCTCCTGGCTTCATCTGTGACGAAGGCCAGTGTCAGATCTCCTGCACAGGAGATCTAGAGGGCTGTGATGGAATCTGCCGTGATCTCAGCACCGACTTAAACCATTGTGGGGGGTGTGGTCGCGTCTGCCCTCTAGGCGGGCGCTGTGAGGAGAGCCTCTGCACCTGCGGCTCAGAGACGGACTGTGATGACGTCTGCCGTGATCTCAGTCGAGATCCAAGCCATTGCGGTCGGTGTGGTAATGAATGTGCTCCTGGCTGGACCTGTTCAGAGAGTCGCTGTCAACTCATCTGCACTGAAAATCAGCGACTCTGTGGTTCTGTCTGTAGAAATATTGAGGATGATCCCAACAATTGTGGGGGTTGTGGAGTGGTCTGTCCTGAGGGAGGACAATGTATCAGGTCTAGGTGCGACTGTCCTGGTAATCATATGCAAGATTGCGATGATCAGTGCGTAAACACTTATGAAAATGGACAGCACTGTGGAGGCTGCAATCGCTCTTGCGGAGCTGGGCTTTTCTGTAATGAGGGAGAGTGTGATCCAAGCTGTGGTCCTGGATTTACTCCTTGTGGAAATGAGTGCGTTGACACAAACAGTAACATTCTACACTGCAATCAATGCAATCGTTCCTGCGATGAGCGTGCAGGTAACCAGAGATTCTGTATTGGCGGAGAGTGCCGTTATTTCAGCGATCAAGATGAAGATGGAATTTTGGATGGAGATGATAACTGTCCTAGTGTTGCTAACTTTGGACAAATAGATGGTGATAGTGATGGTGCCGGAGATGCTTGTGACAACTGTCTTGGGCGCCCCAATCCAGAGCAACACGATCCCGATAATGATGGTTTGGGGGCGGCATGCGACAACTGTGCCGAGGTACACAACCCTGGTCAACAAGATCAGGATAGAGATGGTTCGGGCGATGCTTGCGACAACTGTGTAGATTTCGCAAACCCAGATCAAATCGATACAGATAATGATGGTCTAGGAGATGGTCCCACCTCGGGTATCAACAATGGCAAATGTGACCTTTGCAATCTAGATTGGGATCCAAACAATACAAATACCGATGGCGACTTTCTTGGAGATCCCTGCGATAACTGCATCTACAACAGGAACAATCAGCAGGCTAACGCCGACAGTGATTCATTGGGAGACCTCTGCGATAACTGCGATTTTCACGATAACCTAGGCCAGGAAGATCGAGATGGTGATGGAATTGGAGATGCATGTGACAACTGCCCTGTACTTTTTTCAGCAGATCTGAGCGACCCGGATGGAGATGGACATGG
Source organism: uncultured Nannocystaceae bacterium (assembly GCA_964384025.1). GTDB lineage: Bacteria > Myxococcota_A > Bradymonadia > UBA7976 > UBA1532 > CAYLJJ01. The sequence goes on along the minus strand of CAYLJJ010000046.1, from coordinate 17,197 downwards.
GAGTCCATGTGATAACTGCCCTGCGATGAGCAACGCCAACCAACAAGATATCGATGGTGACCTCCTTGGTGACCTCTGCGATAACTGTCCTACTCAGGATAATCCAGAGCAAGATGATCGTGATGGTGATGAGATCGGCGATGCCTGCGACAACTGCATAGATCAAGCTAATAACCAGCAAAATGATGGTGATCGAGATGAGGTTGGCGATGCCTGTGATAACTGCTCAGAGATAAGCAATCCTATTCAAGAAGATGGTGATGGTGATGAGATCGGCGATGCCTGCGACAACTGTCTAGAGATAAGTAACCCCGGCCAAGAGGACAGCGACGATGATGGGGTCGGCGATGCCTGTGATCCAGACTAAAAGCGAAACGCCTCCGCCAGGAGAATCCCAGCCGCTACTGAAACATTGAGAGACTCCAGGGCTCCCGTCCCTGGGATGGCGATCTCTGCATGAGCCAGAGCGCGGATCTTTGGGTTGAGACCCTGACCCTCACTGCCCATGATTAAACAAAGGGGCCGTTCCATTGAGCGCCCATCCAGAGGCTGCCCTCTTTGATCTGCGGCCAGGAGGGTAAAACCAGCCCCCTTCAGCTCCTTCAGTGCATAGAACAGCTCATCAACACCGACGCAGGGGAGCAGCTCAGCGCCCCCCTGAGCAACACGGATGGCCGCTGCGCTGAGCTGAGCTTGCCCAGGCTCTCGGGGGATGAGCAAAGCTCGAGCCCCAAACCAAGCCCCGCTGCGGAGGATCGCACCCAAGTTATGGGGATTGCCGACATGGTCCAAAGCCAGGACACACTCCTCTCCTGGGCTCTTCTCCAGGAGCCAATCTAGGGACCTCAACCTGAGGGGCTGGGTGATCACCACCACCCCCTCATGATGAATCCCCTTGGCGACACGATCCAACTCCGCCAAGGGCAACTCTCGGTAGGGTCGACGCTCAGCGGCGGTGGCTTTGAGCAGGGGGCGTAAGACCTTGCGGAGGCGAGCGCTATAAAAAACCCGTAGGATCTGATCAGGTCGATGAGCAGCGACGGCGAGGGCAGCGTTGACCCCATAAACTATCGCTTCATGGTTGCTCATAAGACTCCTTTAAAAACCAATAACTGCCCGTTATCGACCCCGCCAATCCCAGGACTACCAAGGCGGGAAAGAGAGGCTGGCTGCGTGTAGGAGCCAGACAGCGACCATCCGCCGCCTGAGTTTCACAGCCCTGGCTAAAGCTGAGCCCAGCCAGCCCCAGGACTGCCAACCCCAGGCCCAGACCGATCATCAGTCGGCTGCCTCGCCGAGGAGGAGCGGGGGGAGGCTCCAGCCTCAGATCCAGGCGTTCATCAAAGGCCCCTACCGCGATGAGCGCCTCTCCCAGAGTCTCCGGGGTAAGCAAGCAGAGGCTGAGCAAGAGAGAGATCATAGAAGTTCCACCCGCCCCACAGGCTCCACATCCAGGTCGAGGCTGCGAGCCAACTCCAGGGGCCAGAGTCGACCAGGAAAGCGAGGCAATAACGCCTCCTGAGCTGCCGCGCGAGCTCTCATCAGGGCCTCCCCTTTGAGAGCCTCCTTGGAGAGCAACAGCGCATCAGGGAAGAAGGCATAAGCCCACTGCCTGTCCCCATCATTCTCTACTTTGGCGGCCTGGAGCAGAGCCTTAACTCGTGCTGGCTCTAAGATCTGAGAGCCGAGGTCAAAGCCCACAAACAGGAGCCCCTCGTTGAGCATCTTCAACTCTAAGAGTTGGCACTGGGCACGAGGAAGATCACGCTGATAGGCCGCCTCTAGAATCTCCACGCTGCGTCCAGGCCCAGGCTCGATGGGGCTGCTATAGCGCTCGCTCTCCAGAACATAACAGAGGAGATGCTGTTCCAGCTCAACCCCCATCAGATCTTGAATCGCACCACCCAGCAGCTCAAGGGGACGGATCAGACGCTCTACTCGCGCGGGCTCTCCACTGAGGGGGCAGCGCTCCAAGCTAAAGGGGCGAGGCTGAAAGCGGCCCTTGGGGAAGCTTAAAAACTCAAGGAGCTGCTCTTCGGCACGCTCTCCTCGAAAGGTTTGCTTTCCGGCCAAGCTCATCAGATGCCAACGCCCCAACCGCTGATCCTGGAGTGTATGAATCTCCAGCAGCTTACCCTCTTTGAGGAGGACCTTATATCCCTTGAGGCGCTTCCTCAGGAGCTGGAGAAGGTCATAGGCCTCCTCCATAGCATGAAGGAGGGGTAGATAGAACTCTTGGGCGCCCTGAATAAAGCTGCGACCCGTATGAAGGCAACGTAGATAGGGGAGGGCGAAATCCAGCTCATAGCTCAGCTCAGCCTTCGACAGAGTGATCCTGGAGTGATCATCCTCATCGGGCCAGAGCAGCTTGATCTCCCGGTTCTCAGCCAGCTCTCTCAGGGCCGCCATAAACTCGCTGGAGTCAGCGATGATAAAGAGGTCCAAGCTCCCCGATTGAATCTCTACCGCCTCCTCCTCCAGCCACTCCCAATAGCGCTCTCCGTGAAAGGGATAACCACGCGCCTCGGGGCTCTCTAAGAACTCCAGGGTGTCATACTCCCTGCGCGCCCAGCGACTGAAGGTCGCCTCAAGCTCGGGATCCTCTCGATCTGCTGGTGTAGGATCTCCAGGGACCCCAGCTCGAACCCCAATGAGATAACCGGGTTGGATCTCAGCCACCTCCAAGAGGCCGCTTTCTCGGTGAGCCGCCAATAACCAACGCCAGCCCGCCCGCAGGTTAAAGAAGCTGCCCAACTGATCTCGAAACATCCCTTCATCTTCAGGGAGGCGCAGGGCGGCCTCTCGACCACGAGCATCTCGCCGCCAAGCGCGTTGGGCACCCTGGGGAGTAAACTCAAAGAGGCAGTCAAAGCCCTGCTCTCCCAGATAGTGACAGTAGAAACCAGCCACCAAGCTTTGGCTGCCCTCATCAAGCGACAGAGTACAGCGTGAAGCCCACCAGCCACGCTCCAGCTCCTGGATAAAGCGTTCAACGGGGAGCTGAAGGCGCCGTTGGTAAAAGCTGTCGCGGAGGATAAGAGCTTGCCCCTGCTGATCATGATAGAGCAGATAGGCCTCATCGGCGACCTCACTTCCCTGCCTCTTAACCTGCTCCAGACGAGCGCTTTGCACCTGGCCCCGAAACTCCTCTGAGTTTAGGCTCTGTTTCAAAATCATCTCCTCACTCTTAAGCCACTTCTCAGATCTTGGATCTTTCAGGGATGGAGCTTCACCGCGAGACAAAAGATGGAAATCTGTTAAAACAGCGACAAAGAGGAGCGCCCATGACTGAGAGAGAGCATCCACAAAAGGTCTTTGCCCAAGGCCATCTCATCGATGGAGATTTCATTCCAGATCTCATCAGCTTCCTCAGCCAAAGTCGACGCAGTGCGGCCCTCTCGATCCAAAACGGGAGGCTGAAGAGGAGCCTCTATTTTCATCAGGGCGAGGTGATGGCGGCCAGCAGCAACCTTCCTGAAAACCGCTTTGGGAGCCTCCTGCTTCAAAGAGGGCAGATCAGCCCTGAGCAGCTCGAGTTTGCACTCCTTCAGGTGAACCCTGGTCGTCGTCTGGGTGCAGTCCTTTTTGAGTTGGGGCTCCTCAGTGTCCAGGAGGTTTGGGAGACCATCCGCCTCCAAATCCAGGAGATCTGCTACTCCATCATCCTTCAGGAGCGGGGTGAGTTTAGCCTCGCCTCCTATAAAGCCTCCAGCCTACCCACTCTTGCCTCTCTCTCTGGACAGCATCTTCTGATGGAGGGCCTGCGACGCAAGGATGAGCAGCGTCAGCTTTTGGAGAGCCTGCCTGGGACAAGATGGCCGCTGGAATGGAGCGGACCGCCTCCTCAGCTGGAGAGCCTGGGACGAGCTGAGGCCATAGTCTATATGCGCTTGGAGGAGGGACTGATCCTCAGCGAGCTGCTGCGGCGCTCTGAGTTGAGCAACTTTGAGACTCTAAAGGCGGCTCAGAACCTAATCCAAAAGGGGCTGATTCAGGAAGCGGAGCCACGTGTTATCCCAGAGCTGGAGATCATTGAGGGTTTTAACGAAAGCTACGCTCGCATCTGGGCTGTTCTGGAGAGCTTCTCCCAATCTGATCCAAGCAGCACACTCCCAGAGAGAGATGGCCTCTCCCTGGGGCGCGATCCTGAGCTGGTGGCCCTCTTTGAGGGGCTTCGAGCTGATCGGCGAGGTCGTCTGCCCAAAGAGGCGCTCCTTACCCGGCTCCAGCGTTCTTCAAACCAAGATAGACTTCAATTGCTGAGACGAGGGCTCAGAGAGCACCTACGCTTTCTGCTTTTTCTGACTCGGGAACACCTGCCCTATACCGAGGTTGAGTGCCTCAGCGCTGAAATCCAGGACCTGACCCGAAGGTTCTAGACGCGCAGATGTTCACTCTCCAGTATGTTTGTCTAGGGAGAATGAACATGAGCACGAGCGCCTTAGATCAGAAGCAGAAAACAGCGGAGCCATCGAGTCCTCAATCAGGGGCAGCCTTGCCTCAATTTGGAATTTCCAGCTCAGCTCGAAGCCAGAGCGCTGAGTTGATGTTCAAGGGAGGGATGAGCACTGGTGCTCAAGCGGAGTCTACGGCCCAGCAGGGTTTTGAGGGCTCGGGTGGAACCCTACCTTTTCGCGCTGAGATGGAGCAGACCTTTGGGACCGACCTGGGCGGAGTACGCGCCCACACAGGGCCAGCTGCGCGACAAGCCAACCAGATTCTTCAGGCGGATGCCTATACTTTAGGCCAGGATATGGCCTTTGGGGAGGCCAACCCCAGCGCCCCTTTGGTGGCGCATGAGCTGACCCATGCGATCCAACAGGGCGCAGCGGGCACTGAAGCGGTGGCTCCCAAGAGCCAAAGGCTCAGCAGCTCAGCAGCTGAAGCTCAAGCTCTCGCTGTAGAGCAAGCGGTTCAGACGGGTGCTCCTGTGGCTCCGCTTCTGGGAGGTCTCGCCGCGCCAGAAGTGATGCGCTCTGAGCTGCATGAAGACAGTACTCAGCTGGCCGATGTCCGCACCGCAGGGGATCTCAAAGAGACCTCAGCTCCTGGCGCGACGATCCTCGGCGCGCTCTCCGTGGGGGACACCCTGAGGATCCTGGATCGGCCTGGGGGTCATATGCGGGTGCATGTGGAGAGGGGCGCTCTCCGAGGCCAGGTGGGCTACTTTCCGCAAGCCAATGTACAGAATCAAGCGGGAGCAACCTCGCTGCGCAGCCCCAGCGCGGGGCCTGAGGATATGTATGCTCATATGGCCACCTCGGCGGCAGCAAACGACAGAGATGAGACGATAGGAGGTTTTCATCTCCTGACCAATACCCAGCGACGACAACTCCTGACCGTGGGTGATCCCACCTGGGCTGCGGTGATGGCCGCAGCCTCTGTCACGGGCGATGATGTCATCAACATGCTGAACGTCCTGGGGGCTCGCCTCAACCGCAAGCTGAGGGATTACCTGAGCAAGAACGGCAGCACCTACGCCAAGCTGCGTTTGGCCTTCGCCAGCGCCCAGGATGATGAACGTATGGAGGTGGCTCGGGATGACGCTTTGGTGGGTCAACTGCGCCCCAACTTGGGACAGATTCACCCAGAAATCATCTTTGGCACGATCCTCTCCGATCTCTATCCCGCTGATGGAGATCTCAACGCCTTCGCTGGAACCAACCCGCAGTTAGGGGCTTGGCTTCAGGCCCGAACGAGGGCAGGTACAGATATAAATGACGCTGCTGATGAGCGAGCAGCGGGGATCCAGGGGGCTCTAACCACGCTACAAGCCAGCCCGGATGGCAACAGCTACCGAGCTGCGTTGGCGACGATCTACGCCGCGCCGCGCGGTCTGGCTCTTGTTCAAGCCGAGCGGGATGCCCTGGATCAAGTGGAGGAGATCGCCTTTAACATGTCCAGATGCAGCCCACAGGATATGGGGGTGATGTTTGTTACCCGTTGGGGGCGACCTATGGAGGGGGCTGCGTCCACCTCTAAGACCCTGATGCATCAGATCTGGGGAGCCTTAAAGCAGCTGCCAGATGCGCACTCGATCATGAGCAACGTGGTCAACTACTACGCCGAGGAGCAAGATCCAGGGAACCTTGGCTCCTTTGGCTTCTGGATGTTTAATCGCCCTGGCCACGGAGCCCTCAACAGCAAAGACTCTGCTCAAGATCCTGGAGTGCTCCACGCTGCGGTCGCCAAGAGCGGTCGCAACATCCCAGTGCAGGAGCAGAACATGGAGCTGCTTCAAGTTGGAGAGGCTGTTGAAGTCTCTCAGGCGGATGGCAGCACCGGCTACGCCGACATAACTTGGCTCAACAGCAGCAGCAAGACCCTGGGGCTCAACACCCGCGTCACCGTCAACGTGGGTTCTGAGATCAGGGGAGGCGACTGGGCTCAAGCTGGAGACGCTCAACGAGTCACCCAGCGCGTCGACCTCTACGCCGAAGATCCAACCACAGGAGACCCAGATCCCGCTACAGTATTGGGCTCACTGGAGCCAGGCATCATCTATGTCAAGATGGCAGACGCCAGCATGGCGGTCGCGGGTAAGACCTACCACTTAATCCACGTCAATGAAGGCGCTCATCGACGGGCGATCGGTTGGATCGAGGACAACCCAGCTGCAGAATCTGCTCTGGGGGGCACCATGGCCCAGGAGAACTTCGCTTGGACGGTGCGCCATGAGATGGGCCACGCCCTTGACCTACAGATTGGAGGATTCTCAGCTTTCAGCGAGAAATCCTCAGCCAAGTGGAAGATGATGACAGGCTCTCTACAGTGGGTCAATCAGGTGATCTCATCTGCTGGAGTCGCCAACGCAGGCACAGCGGTCAATCGAGCGGGGGTCAATCTAAGCTTCCAGGACGCGGCTCAGAGCTATATCGGCGCGGTACAATCGGGTACCACAGGCTCAGACGCCAACGCCATCAACGCTAAGCTCTGGTTGGACGATTGGCTTGCCAATGGAGGTCAACAAGCGACCTTTGACACCGTGACCCAGTTTGAAGCAGATGGTTGGTATTATAACCAACCACTCCCTGCCCTGGGTGGTCAGGTCTTTACAGCTCATTATGGAGAGTATTTTCAATTTGATCCCCAGGCCCGCACTGAGAGCCTAGCGGTGGGGATCCCGCCCTACGCTTACTGCTGTCCCTTGGAGTTCTTCGCGGAGCATTACGCCGCTTACACTGGGCCAGGGGTTGGAGCAGAGCGCTTCGCACGAGCGGTTCCTCAATGGGCGCTTAACTTCTTTGATCGAACGGTAGGTCGTGCGGGTGCGGGACCAGAGGTTGGACCTGAGTCATGATGTGGAGCCTTCTCGGGATCTTACTGGCTGCGCCCACCACAGGAGAACAGAATTCTATGATTTGGAGAGAGCTGGAGAAACAGGGGGTCGCTCAAGCCAACCATCGGCTTGAGCCCTGGCGTATCCTCACCGAGCGAGGAGCAGAGGGCGCCTTTGAGAAGCTAAGCTTCTATGTCGTCCACGACAAAAATTTCCATCATCGCCCTGGAGGCCCCATTCGCAGTTGGCGGCCTGTGGTGGTGATCGGACCGGAGGTGCTCTTAGGACCCTCTAAGACGATGTTGTCCCGTATCTTGGAAACTTGCGGCTTCTACGAGCAGCCTCAAGCTTTCCAGGATCCTCTGTTAAGCCAGCTACACAACTTTTCCCTGGAGTTCCTGGGGGGCTGGGCGCTTAGGGTCAAGCAGATCGAGCGGAGCGCAGGGCAGCTTAAGATCAGTGGCCAAGCTCAAGCCGCTCGACAGAGACAGGAGTTTGTAACCCTCGCGGTTAAGGGCCAAGCTCTAAGCTTTGAGTTGCAAGCCCAACGCCGAGCCATCCCTCACCGTAGAGGCGCTCGCCGTCGTTCTAAGCCTTAGAGGCTGTAGTACATCTCAAACTCATAGGGGGTGGGTCGAATACGCAGAGCATCCACATCCTTACGCTTGAGCTTGATCCAGCTCTCTAGAAGATCTTGGGTGAAGACCCCCGCTTTGAGCAGGAAGTCATTGTTACGCTCTAAGGCATCCAGCGCCTTGGTTAGAGAGCTGGGAAGTTGATGAATTTGAGCCAACTCCTCAGGACTCATAGTGTCCAGGTTGCGATCCAGCGCGGCTCCCGGATCAAGGCCCTCCTGAACACCCTCAAGGCCCGCCATCAACATAGCGGAGAAAGCCAAATAAGGGTTCATGGTCCCGTCTGGGGGGCGAAATTCAAAGCGGATCTGAGCAGGATCTCGTTGATAGCCGGGGATCCGAATACAGGCGGTACGATTCCCCACTGAGTAGGTCCCAGCTACTGGCGCTTCAAAGCCTGGAATCAAGCGCTTATAGGAGTTGGTGGAGGGGTTGGTGAAAGCCAGGAGCGCGTCGGCGTGCTTGAGGACCCCTCCGATGAAGCTTAAGCCTGTCTTAGAGAAGCGTGCAGGACCCTCAGCATCATAGAAGAGAGAGCGCCCATCCTGTTGAAGGAACTGATGAACGTGGAGACCGGAGCCTGGCTCATTGAAGAGAGGCTTGGGCATAAAGGTGGCTGACTTACCTCGCCTAAAGCTGTGGTTCTTGATGAAATATTTGATCAGCATGCTCTGATCAGCGGTTTGAAGCATGGGGCTGAAGCTGACCTCGATCTCATGCTGGCTGGCCCCGCCCACCTCATGGTGATGATACTTGATGCCCACGCCCACCTCTTGAAGCAGGCTACAGATCTCAGAACGTATATCAGCCCCTCGATCCATCGGTGGAGCTGCGTGATAGCCCTTCTTATAGGGGATTGTATAGCCCAGCTGCTCTCCCTTTGGGGAGCTGGAGGTCTCTGCGGTCTCTAAACGGTAGAAAGCTTCATCGGGGCCCTGATGAAAGCCCACTTGATCAAAGAGATAGAACTCAAACTCCGGCCCCAAGATAAACTGAGTTCCAGGGAGCAGCTCTTGAAGATAGCGTTCAGCATCCCGCGCCACCCGACGAGGATTGCGGGAGTAGGGCGAGATCTCGTCGCCTACATCCATCACATCCCCGATAAAGGAGAGGGTGGGACGCTCGAAGAAAGGATCAATAAAGGCACTCTGAGGATCGGGGAGGATGATCATATCCCCCCGCTCGATACTGGAGAAGCCGGGCAGAGAGGAGCCATCGACACCCACTCCTCGCTCAAAGAGGTTCAACTTTAGCGCGGTGCTGGGGAGAGTGATGTGGTGCCAAAAGCCGGGCAGATCACAGAACTTGAGATCGAGATATTCGATCCCTTTCTTTTGGATGATCTCTTGAAGATGATCGAGCTTCACGTTCACCTCTCTCTTCCTCTCTTTGAGGAGCGCCATTTTGATCGGCGAGCTTGCGTCAAGCCTTATAAGAGGTCAATCCTTGTTCTCTCTCTGCGAAGGAGACCCTTCAAGATGCCCATTGTCTCGGTCAACTCCTCCGGTGCTATTCCCCTGCCCCCCGATATTCTCAAGAGTCTGGATCTCAGACCTGGTGATCGTGTGATGCTGAGCTATACAGGGGGCCTCGTGACCCTACGCAAGCACCACCCTGATCGGAAGATGCCGGTCGTAGATACGCCCAAGGAGCAAGGCGGCAGGCAAAGTGAGCAGATCCGAGAGTTCCTCGTCGGAGTAATTCATCCAGACTAAGAGCTTCTTTTTCTGTCGTTGTGATGTTCCTTCAAATGGCCGTGAAGCTTCAGGGCGAACTCGAGAATTTTACCCTGCCAGTTCAAATCGCTGAGGAGGCTTGAGCTTCTAGGCATCCCTAAAAAGAGAGTGTAATAGAGAGAGCACACTCTATCTTGGAGATCTCTATGCGGCTCGTCGTCCTCCTTATCCTGCTCTCTACCCCCGCGCTTGGAGAGCCCTCCAATCCCCAACTTTATGGTCGCCTTCAGCTCTGGAGTGGCTGGGTTGGAGAGGAAGCCCTGCTCAGTAACGGAGACAAAATGCAGCTCTCAGGCTTTCGCCTGCGGCGCGCTCGGATGGGAATGAAAGGTGAACTCAAGCCCAAGATTCTAAACTATAAGCTGGAGCTGGATCTCTTTGATCAGGAACGTATGGGAGGCCCCCTCTATCAAGCCTGGATCAATCTGAAGCTCAATCGCTGGGGAGGAGTGCGCTTTGGTCTCGCAGCGCTGCCCTTCTCCTATGGTGAGGCCATCTCCTCCAGCCGCTTGGCACACTTGGACAGGGCGCTGGGGACCTATGCGATGTCGCCCGGTGGAGCCCTGGGGCTGACCCTACACTCTGAGCCCTGGAAGGAGCATCTGCGTGTGAGCTTGGGGGTTTATAATGGGCCACAACGCCAATCAGGTTTTCATCAAGGCTATAAGGGGGTAGGCAGCTCTCTGGGGAACCGCATCGAGCGTATGGCTTTCGTAGGTCGTCTAGATTTTTCCCCTCTCAAGGTGGTTGGTGAGGATGAGGCAGATCTGAAGGCAGAGCGGAGCCTGCGCCTCTCCACAGGTGGGGCCTACCTCTATGTTGATGGTAAGAGCATCCAGACGACAGGGGCCTCAGGTTATCTGCACTTCAAAGCCTGGGGGTTTCACTTCCTGGCTGAGCTGCTCTGGGATCACACGGAGCCTCAAGAGCAGCCCAGTAGCCTCCAAACCCTGCCCGTGGAGATTGACCACCTCAGCGCCAACGCCAGCTTGGGTTATATGATCCTGCCAGAGCGCCTAAACCTCGCGCTGCGCCTGGAGATGCTGGATGACAACCGAGATCTGGAGGATGAGGGGGATGAGATCATCTTCGCAGGGACTCTGAGCTGGTATGAGCTGAAGTCAAATCTGAAGGTGCAGCTGGAGTATCAGCACCGTGAAGAGCAACATGGTCTCGCTCTTGAGAATGATTCAGCCCTCTTAGGGCTTCAGGCCCGCTGGTGAGCGCCATGAGAGCCGTTCTCCCACTCCTGCTCTTCAGCGGCCTCCTCTCTGGCTGCCATCAAGATGATGGGCGCCCCAAGCTTCAAGCCAAGATCATTCAACGTCAAGATGAGCTGATCGGAGGCCCTACAGCCAAGGGCAAGCTGGGGGATATCCTGATGGAGAATGATCAGATCCGAGTGATCATCTCCAACATCGGCCCCTCCTATTCGGCGGGGATCTTTGGGGGCACCATCACCGATATTGATCGCCACCGCTGGCGCTCTGGAGAGCGAAGCGGCATGGGTTGGGATCACTTCGCAGAGAGCTTTCCGCTGGCCAACCTCTTGGTAGTCAACCCCGCCAGCCCTCGCCTGGGTCTAGAAGATGAGGGAGGTTATCAACTCAAACCTGTAGGCGAAGCGGAGACGGTGCGTATCGTCAAGGATGGGAGTGATGGAGAGGTGATCGTTCGAGTGGAGGGGCACTCAGGCTATATGTTTGACACTCTCAAGTTCCTCAATCAGGGTTTTTTAAGGGGGTTTCTTGCTGATCTGAATATGGAAGATGTGCCTCTGGTGGGTACTCTGAACTTTGCCAGCCTCCACAACCTGATCAAGATCTTCCTACAGGCAGATCTCCTGGGGATCCTCAACCGCCTCCAGATCGACTTCGACTTCAGCACCGACTATATCCTCCATCAAGGCGAGTCTCATCTGACCATCCGCACCCGCATCATCCTGACCCCTCCTGATGAAAAGCGTTTGGCTGACTGCCCTCCACTGGAGTGTGAGTTGGATTGTTCAGAGCAGGGCTATGTGTTGGCGGAGATGAAGCGGGAGTTAAGCTCCTTTGAACAGGAGGGTCTCGCGCTCTGCCCCATCTGTGAGTGCGCCGAAGCTCAGGGAGAGATGCCTACCTTCGGAGAGAGCGCCGATATCTTCAAGCTTATGTTGGGGGACGCTGAATCCTGGAAAAAATCCAGCTGGAAAGCGGGTATCGTCGCTGGGGACTTCCTCTTCTTTGGAGGAAACTCTGATATTTTCTCTCCCGGCTTGGGCTTTGACTATGACCGAAAGATCTTCGGCAATATGTGGGACGGAGTGGGCACCCTGGGCAGCCCTTTCGCCCTGCCCTGGATCGGCTCTCGAGGCGAGAATGTCAGCTACGCCATGACCAGCAGAAACCCTCAGATACGTCAAGGGGCAGATTGTCCCGAGTATCGCCTCAGTGTGTTGGGTGTAAACCCTGAGGGAGAGCTGGATTTGGCCGAGGGGCTCAAGGAGCACTATGGCTACTCCAAGGGTTTGGCTGATGCCCTGGCTCGAACTCTTATCGTTGATCATAAGCCGATCCCCATTCAGGGCTTTGAGACCCCTGGGGGAGATTTTCAGGTTTGGTACGACAGCCTCTTAGAGAGCCCTGAGGCCCAGGCGATGCGAGACAACCTGGGTGAGGTTGAGTTGGGGATACTCCCCCAGGCCAGCTGCCGCCCCTCCAAGCTGCTGATCCCCATCTTCACCACCTCTGCTACCGCCAGCCTCTCCCACTTCAGCGAAGGGGAGGAGATGGTTCAGGGAGAGGATGGTCTCTGGCAAGATCGCATCCGAAGCTACACCTTTGAGCGCTATCTGTTGGTGGGAGATGGAGATATTGGTTCTCTCTTAGAGGGAGTTTATACGCTGCGGGGTCAAAGCTATGGCTATGTTAAGGGCTTGGTCTTAGAAGAGGGCTCCTTAGAGCCGATCCATCACGCCGATATCTTCTTATTGAAGGATCCTCGCCAAGGGGATGAGGCTCTACCTGAAAGCTTTTCTGAGTATCTTAGGTTGGCCCTGGAGCGTTGGGGAGATGCGGGAATCCTCTCCCAGATGCAGAGTGACCTGGGTCTGGATCCTATCCATGATGGCGACTACTCTGGTCCTATAGAGCCCGGGCGCTATCTGATCATGGCTCATCTCCGTGAGCGGGGTCAGTCAGAGCTGGTACCGGTCGAGATCAAGGCGGGAGAGACAGAGATTGTTCACCTTAGCCTACCCCCAGCCGGAGAGATCTGCTATCGCATCTCCGACAATCACGGTCAGCTGCTCCCAGGACTGCTCTCCTTTATCCCTCTGAACGATCAGGGGCAGCCTCTCTCTTGGGAGGGCAGCAATCAGCCCGCCCTGGGAGATCCACGCTGGGATGAGGGGATCAGCTTTCAGACCCACAGCGCAGATGGGGAGGGCTGCTTTAAGTTACCCTCAGGCTCCTATCACGCCTTTGCCTCTCGAGGCTTTGAGTACAGCCGCCAGATCTTCTCCGATCTTCAAGTTAGGGCGGGGCAGAGTGAAAGCTTGGATGTGGTATTGATCCAGGAGGTCAACACCCGAGGCTGGCTCTCAGGAGATTTTCATATCCATCAGAGCCCCAGCACCGACAGCGGGCTCTCCCTCTTCACGCGTCTCTCTGCTGCCGCCGCTGTTGGCCTAGAGGTCCTCATCGCTACAGACCATGATCATGTCACAGATTTCCTGCCCTATATCTTCAAGATGGGCATGGAGCACTTGGTCGCGACTCAGGTTGGAGTGGAGACCTCACCTCTGGAGTATGGTCACACAAATGCTTGGCCGCTCAAATATGACGACCGTCGGGGACACAGCCATGATCCCCCCCCCTGGGCGGGGCGCTCAATGAGCGACATCTGGGGAGAGATGCGCACACGGGCCGCTGAAGACCCTGAAGCCTTTGTGCTTCAGACCAACCACTCCCGAGATGGCTTCTTGGGTTACTTCTCTCAGATCGGCCTCAAGGGCTACAACCTGGAGCGAGTTACTCCAGGTATGGAGATGTGCAGTGAGGCTCTGGCCGAATCCCCCTGCGACTTCGACGCCATGGAGATCTTTAACGGCAAGCACTTTGAGTATCTCTGGACACCTACCATCTGGGAGGCTCGCAGCTTTAACACCTGCTATACAGAGATCAGCGAAACCAAGAGCCCCCAAGAGCTTGATGGAGTCTGTGAGGAGCTGAAGAGCGAGCCAGAGGGCTGCGCTGATATCCAAGCACGCCTAGATTTTCCAGATCTCAGCGACGCTGAGCGGACCAAGGCGAGCCGCTTGCGAGATCACTGTGGTTGGCATCTTCGCTTTAAGGCGGAGATGGGTCGTGGCTCTGGCTTGCCTCTCTTCAAGGGCAAGCGCCTCTCTCTGGAGGCACTCAAAGAGTTGAGCATCCGCTATATGCTGGAGCGTACCCCCGAGGAGTTAAAGGCATACCGAGAGACAACTCCTGAGACCGATCTGGGCTGCTCCTTGGAGAAGGCGATCGCAGGGTGTGAAGCTGTTCCAGACGATACAGGGGCTTATGAAGCGGGTTGTGGAGGTGAAGACTGCGGCTGTGAATCCTGTGTGTGTCAACATCGCCCCGAATGCTGTATCACCGCAGAAGAGGGCGGTACAGGTTGGACACGGACCTGTGCAGATCTCTGTAGGGGCGCTTGCACAGGCTGTGGAGTCCAGCCCTGCACTGATCGCTTTGAGATGATGGATGACTGGTTCGCCTTCCTCAATATGGGGATGAATGTTACCGCCACAGGGAACAGCGACTCTCACAGTACCAAGAATCAAGTGGGCTTCCCTCGAACTTATGTAAAGGTGGAGACAGATCGCCCAGCAGACGCTGATATGCGAGAGTTCAACGTCAACCTGAACAAGCATCGTGCTGTGGTCTCCTCAGGACCCTTTATCGACTTTAAGATCATCACCGATCAGGGAGAGGGGGGGATTGGAGATACAGTGATCTCAGGTGGGGGCGCGGTTCAGGCTCAGATCCGCGTTCAAACCCCCTCTTGGTTCCGCGTGGATCGGGTGGAGATCTATCGCAATGGCCTTCAACAGCGGGTCTTCTTCATCGAACCCGAGGAGGGAGATATAGAGGCTCAAAAGCGCAAGATCGTAGACTTTGATGCTGTCATCGGTCTGGGAAGCTTAGAGGAAGACAGTTGGTTTGTGGTCCTGACCTATGGCATCAATGATCAGGCCCCTCTCAGCCCTAACTTTAAACGCGCTCCTTTGGGACATATCTTGATGGGTACAGTGATTTCTCTGGGTGCTGAGCAGATCTTAGCCTCCTTTGGAAGCCTGATGGAGACCTTTGAGCCCTTCCTGGCCTCTTTTACGGGCGGCGGCGCGCTCTTTGAGCCCCTGGAGTTGCCCGACAGCTATGCTCCCTTCCCCCTGGCCTTTAGCAACCCCATCTGGGTGGATGTTCATGGGGATGGATTCCAGCCCATCAACGCTCGGGATGAGGACGGGGACGGGGTCTTTGATCTGCCTCCCTTCTGCGCTCGTCCTTGCAGCCCTCAACCTGACGATGAGGGAAAGGATACTCAGGCGAACTGTGGCCAGGAGCAGATTTGCCAGAGTGATGGGAGCGGTGGGGGACGCTGTCGAGTCCCGATCCCCGAGCACTGCGTAGGTCTTCAGCCTGTAGGCCCACACACTCACTGAGTTGCCTATACGAGATCGGTCTCTTCATCATAAAAGAGGGTCTCATGGGTCTCCACATAACGCTCTAGGACCACTCGATCTCTGGAGGAGAGTTCTAAGAACTGAATTCCCATTCCAGGGGGCAGAGCTTCAGGATCTTCGCTGTGGGGCCGCGTCCAACACACCTCACCCAAAACCTGTATCGCGCGACCATCTGGCATCTCAAAATAGAGATCCACCTGACTGCCTCTCTCCAAGAGCTGATGAGTCGCCAAAAAGAGTCCACCCGTGCTGATGTTGTTTGACAAGCCTGTGTAGAAAATATTCCCCTGCTCCAGGCCTACCTTAGCCTCTAGCTTTGCTCGCAGAGGTCGCTTGAGTTGATCCTCGACAGTGTGCTTTAGCGCTGGGATCTGAACCTCAACGTTGGAGCGCTTGACCAAGAGCTTGGGGGCTCTCTTTTCCAGGGGCCTGGTTTGCAATTCCCTCTTGAGCTCTTCCACGTGAAGGCGACTCCAAGGATCGTGGATCTCCTCTTCTAGATGATTGATCCAGGCGGTGTAGCGCAGCGCGTCTTGAACATCTTCTGACATCAGCTCTGAGCCTCTGGTGTCCAGGATATGTCCGTACTCCTCCTCCTCTTCATTCAGGATCTTGACTCTGCCAAGGGTGCGAGGAAATCGAGGTTGAGGCTCAGGGCTCAACTCAGGTTCTAGAGGGGGAGGAGAGAGCGGCGGATCAGGGAAGGGGGTGAACTCTTCAACCAACATCTCTTCGGACCAGAACGCGCCGAAATCTTCACTCTCCTCTTTAAGTTCTTCAGGGGGCTTCAAGAGCCCTGCAAACTCTTGGATGAATGTATCTGAGAGCTGATCAAGCTCCTCCATGATATCTGGAATCTCAGGCCCCTCATCCAGCTCAGCCTGCTTGATGGCTTCCAGCGCCTTTTCAAGGTGGGAGAGAGCATCTTGCTCCTCCTGCTCCAAAGCCTCGAAGGCTGCCACGGCGCTTCCATAGGGATCATCTACATCCCAATCCTCAGGCTCTTCAAACTCTTGCCCTAGGAGATCAAAGGGATCAGGCTCAGGGAGTGTATCGACGAAACTCTTGAAGAGACCGTCTAGGCCTCCTCCCCCCAAACCGATCTCCTCCTCAACGGGTTCTTTGCCAGACTCTCGTTGATCTTCTTGGACCTCAGCAGAGCCAAGAGGCTCGCTGAAGGCCTCACCGGCTTTTGGGCGGTTATCTCTCCGTCGCTTCGAGTCCCTTCCTTGAGGTTCTTTTTGGGTGAGGACCGAGAGATCATCAGAAAACTCATCAGACTCATCAGAGATACCCATCAATTGTGCTAGATCATCAGGAAGTTTTTTGGGAGCCTCCGAAGGCTCCAAGAGAACAGAGAACTCATCGGGAACACTGAAGTCTCCCTCTATCCCCATCAGGCTTGCAAGATCATCAGCCAGATCTTCGTAGAGGCTCAGCTCATCTTCATCCTGGTCATCAGGAGTTGAGGTTGGTTGGGGCATAGGTTTGTGATCAGGAGCCTCTGCCAAGAGCTGAGCAAGATCGTCGGAGAGATCTTCAGGGGGCTCCTCCTTTGGAGCCTCACTGAAGAGCGCAGAGAACTCATCGGGGACGCTGACAGTCTCGTCTTCAGAGATCCCCATCAAACTCGCAAGATCATCAGCCAACTCCTCATAGAGGTTCAGCTCTTCCTCATAGCTCTCCTCAACAGCTGCAGGCTCATCGCTGGGAGTGTTAGCGAGGAGCTCAGCGAGATCATCAGGGATAGCGTTTAGGTTGATCTCGGGCTCAGGCTCGGGCTCATCACTGGGAGCGTTAGCGAGGAGCTCAGCGAGATCATCAGGGATAGCGT
>CAYLJJ010000045.1:0-49309 GCA_964384025.1 uncultured Nannocystaceae bacterium | reverse complement strand
TCTATGCCCATCTTGAAAATTGTGAGGTGCCCGGACTTATTGAGAAGTTACGATAAAGCTTCCCAAGATCTTGAGATTTTAGAGGAGTTTCCGAAACTCCTAGATTGCTTGGCTCCTCTTAGGCACTATGCCCCCTCCTCATTTTCGGAACCAGTGATCTATAAGGCGGAGATATGAGCGAAGGCCAACGGGGCGAAGGCGCAGCGGAGCAGGCAGACAGCGCCATCGTCAAGTATTTTAAGGATTTTAAGGTCCTCAAAGAGACCCGTAGGGAGTATTGGGGGCTCCAACTCATCAATATGTTGGACAGCTTGGCCTACTTTGCCATGTTCAACATCGCGGTGGTGACTCTCTCTAAAGACTTTGGCTTCACCGACGCAGGCGCGGGTTGGGTTTATATGCTCTTCTCCTCGCTGACCACCATCTTCCTCTTCTTCTCAGGGGTGATCACCGACTGGTTGGGCATCAAACGCGCGCTCTATATCGGGATGATTGGCTTGCTGCTCAGCCGTGCTGGGGTTGTCGCGGTTGAGTATTTAGATGAGCCCACGCGCATGAGCGTAGGGACAGCGCTGGCACCTCTCCATCATGGTAAAGGGATCCCCCTTAAGCCGGGACAATCTGACCTGCAGATCAGCGCCCGAGATGGCAAGGTTTTTCAGGTCGATCTGGGAGAGGCGCAGACGATCGGCGATGTGATCAAGAGCATCAATGAGGCTCCAGAAAATAGGGGCAGTATCCGGGCTCGGGTGGGTCCTGGTTGGCGCAACCTGCGCCTGGAGGATCAAAGCGGTGGAGAGGGTCGCATTATCGTTGAGGCCACCCCCGCCAACCCTGACGCTGCCGCTGCCCTGGGGCTGCTCCATGAAGGGGTGCCAGGGCCAGTGCTCAACGGCAAACGCATCATCAGCGATCTTAATGGTGTCGCTCTAGCCTCGCTCAATCAGGGAGAGGGCTTGATGGGAGGCTCCAAGCTGATCATCCAAGATCGACAGGAACGGCTCTTAGAGTTGGACAGCTTGGACAAGCTGGAGAGCCTTGGAGCGCTGATCGAGAGGATCAAGAGCGAAGCGCAAACCAAAGGGATGAATATCCGGGTTGGCTACAATACTCCTGGTACTGGGCTCAGCCTCACCGATGGAGCGGCTAAGGGAGATCTCAACGCTAAGACCCTTCTCAGTCAGCTCAATAAGGGCAAGGGGATCGCCTTCGACGAGGAGGCGGGAGCTGATCTGATCTTTGAGAGCCGTAAAACTGAACGTCATGAGATCGATCTCACAGGCGCCGTGACCCTTGGTGATATCCTCCAGAAGGTCAAAGTGGGGAGCAAAGGCCAAATCAGCCTGGAGCTGATCGAGGGGCGCTTAGCGGTGACCGATCACTCTGGAGGCAGGGGGCTCTTCAAGGTCCTGGGTGCAGGTAAAAATGGCCCTGCAGCGGCGCGAGGTCTGCGTATCTTTAAGGAGAAGGGAGTCGAGGCCAGCACCTTTGATGGAGGCGCGCTCTCCTTCTCTCCGATCAAAGACCCCAAACCCTTCATCATCAAAGGAGACGCCGCGGAGGCGTTGGGCTTTGAGTTCAACAAAGAGAATCAGGCTGAACATGAGAGCACGATCATCTCCGGTGAAAACATCGTTGAGCATAAGGTTCGCAGTTGGTTAGTGGTCGCGCTCTTAGCGCTGATGGCTCCCTTCATGGCGATGATGATCACCGTGTTTCAAGCAGGAAACCGTCGATTCACCACCAAGAAATCACGAGGTGCAGGCTTTAATCTCTGGTACCTCTTTATGAATGTAGGCGCAGCGGGTGGTGGTTTCCTGATCGATCTGGTCTATCTCGACATGGACCTGCCACACTTCCATGTCTTTACCTTTGGAGTGGGCACAGCAGTACTCTGCTTAATATCTATCTTCCTCTTTATCAAGAACACTGGACAGCTTCACAGCGATGAGGAGCTGGTCGAGATGGAAGAGGAGAAGAAAGCTGCAGAGGAGCGAGGTGAGACCCTCAAGGAGGAGGAGCGGAAAAACCCCTGGGATATTGTCAAAGAGGTGCTCTCTGAGTCTGTCTTCTGGCGCTTCACCATCCTGATCAGCTTGCTCTTGGGGGTCAGAGCGGTATTCCTCTATCTGGGCTTACTCTTCCCCAAATTCTGGTACCGGGTCATCGGTGAAGATGCTCAGGTCGGCGCCCTCCAAGCTTTTAACCCCATCTTGGTGATCATCGGCCTCGCGGCGGTTATCCCTCTCTTGGAGCGTTTTAATGTCTATAAGATGCTGGTCTTTGGAGCCCTCATCACTTCGATCTCCATGTTTATCCCTGCTCTGCCTCCGATGGGAGGGATCGATGTCGCCACCTGGACCTACTACACCACCATCGGCTTCCTCTTGGTCCTCACCATAGGAGAGCTGATCTGGTCTCCTCGACTCAGTGAGTTCACCGCAGCGATCGCCCCGGAGGGGCAGGAGGGCACCTATCTGGGGCTCTCGATGGTGCCCTACTTTTTGGCTAAGATGGTGGTCAGCGCCCTCTCTGGGCCGATGCTTCAGCGCTGGTGCCCAGAGTACCCGGCAGGAGAGCCCACCGTAGGAGATCGCATCGCCACCGGCGAGGTCCCTTTTATGGAATCTCCCTATCTAATGTGGTTGATCTTGGGGGTGGTCGCGCTGTTGGGGACCATCGCAGCCTTCGTGGGCAAGTCCTGGTTTACCAAAGGAGCTCATTTCGACAACCAAGCTGAACCTTCAGGTTGATGGAGCGCGAAGATGAAGGATCAAGGAGAGAAGAGGAGGAGGGGCCTGCGCGATAAGCTGGCGCCCAAGGCTACTCAACTTAAGGAGAAGGGCTTTGAGGAGATCGAGGCGCTCACCACCAAGATCAATGAAATTCGCCCCATCATGGAGAGCTTGGGCTACCGGGTGATGGGCGCCAAGATCAGCGTCACCATCCCCCCCAGCGTTTCTATCGGTGTGGCAGGGCTCTCCCAGGCACAGGACACGGAGGCCCATGAGAAGGCCATCGAGGCGCATCGTGATGACAAGATGATCGTTGGAATCATCAAGGGTCTAGATAAGGTATCAGCGCTCCGAGCGAGGCTGCCCATTGAGGGCTTTCATGCAGATCTCGCTGAGGTCCTTTTGGGAGTTCCGCCCAGCGTCACCCTGATGTTTAAGCGCAGATAGCTCACTATCCTTTGCGTAGCTCAAGGCGCTTAAGCGCGCTCTTGAGCGGGCAACCATCGGGGATCTTCTCTGCTCTACGATAAAACCCCAAGAGCTGTCTTGAGCGCGCCGCTAGGCGGCGACGGAGCGCTCGCCTCATCCCCTTCACTTTGGGGACCTGCATATGTTCATAGGCGGTCGTCTGATGTCGCATCCAAGCGATCACCGCAGCCTCAGCCCGCTCCTCGATGGGGATCCTCTGAGTGCGAGCGACGGTACCGCTGCCTACGGGTGTGGCCTGCTCAGCGATCAGTCGGGCGAGATATCGCGCCTCCTGTTGATAGAGAGGGGCAAAATTCAGAAAGGCCAAGACACTGGCTTCAAAGCTCTCCACATAGCGCGCCTGCTTCTGCTCTCGACCCCGACGAGCGCTGGCGAGGCGCTTGGCATAGCCCGGCATACTCCGAGCCCGCTCTACAGCACGCTTGGCCGCCTCAATGCGCTCGCTGGGCGCCCAGATCCCCCGTGAGAGCTTGCGCCGCCCTCGAGTTTCTTGGACCAGCCAACAGGGACCGCTGGCTTTGAGCTTACGGGTAATCGCGGCGTCTCCAGGGGGGAGCAGGCTCCAACCTTCAGGGGGCTTTAGGAGCGCTCCCTCTTGGGTCCGCAGGAGATCAGGGCGAGGGCCTGGGCGGAGCAGACGATTTTGATCTGGCATCTTTGACTCCAATTTTAGGATTTTGGCAGGAACGGAGTTAGCCTTCATCCTATGCGCTTCTTCCCTCTCCTCCTCCTCTTTTGGGGCTGTATTGATCCTGATCTACGCCGAGGCCGAGATGCCCTCGGGCAGGGCCGCTATCTGGAGTCGATCCACTTTATCCAGAAAGCCTTAGAGAGAGAGCCTCTGGATAAAGCACTCCAACAAGATCTCGCGGGAGCTCATCGAGCTCAGGCGATGCGCCTGCTCCAGGAGGGTCGCTGTGGGGAGGCCTCAGCTCATCTGCTTGAGGCGGAGCGTCGAACCTCTGCCCTCTTGGTGGATCATCAAGCCCTCTATGATTGTAGCCTGGGTCAAGCTTCATCTGCTGAGGCTCAGCTTAAACAGCTCAAGCGACTCTTTGAGCTGGGTGAGCGCCGAGCTCGAATCCGTCGAAAGCTGATGCGGCTTCAACTCCAAGAGGGACACTATCAGGCAGCTACAGCCCACCTCGAGCCCCTAGAGCAGCGTATGGTCCTGCGCTTTGAAGATCGACTCCTCCTGGCCCGAGCCTTCTTACAACTCCAACGCTTCCAAGAAGCGGAGCAGCAGCTGGGCGAAGTGGTGCGTCAAGATCCCAGAGATGCCCTGGCCCGCCTAAAGTTAGCGGAGCTCAAAGAGAGGCGCGGTGATCAAGAAGGTGCTCGGCAAACCTATCTGGCCCTGAGCCATGATTTCTCTAAGAACCCTGTAGTCTTTCTGCGCCTCTCCCGCTTTCTACACTCGATTGGAGAGTTAGAGGGCGCGCGCCTCGCCCAAAAGCGCGCTGACCTCCTTCGCGGGGTTCATCTAGAGCGGCAAAAGATGCGGCCTCTTAAGCGGAGCAGGCGCTGATCTCCTGAAGACCGCTCAATATATATCCAGGGCTCTGGGGTAGGAGAGGACGCAGAAGCTTGAGTTGCTCCTCTAAGGGGGCAACTGCTTGGATCCTGAGGAGCTGTCCCCCTCGACGCTCCATCTCAGCGGCCATATGCTCAAAGAGATTGCTGTGTCGCTCCAGCGTTTGGCGGGCCTCTCTCTCAGAGAGCCGGTCAAGACGACTGTGTCCTCCTTGACGCTGAGCGATCCAAGCGGCTGCTTGGGCAGGCTCTATCTCTAAATAGATGAGCAGCAGATCTGGGCGCTGGGCCTCACGAAGCAGCGGAGCCAGGAGGAGCCCCTGGGGATCTCGACCGTGGATCCCCAAGCTCCAGATGCTCTGATGAAAGCCCTCATCTAAGAGAGCCAGTTCCCCAGAGAGGGGGGAAAGCTTGCGTTGCCAGATCCTCCGCTCCAGAAATGGAAGCAGGCTGCCGAGACCGCCTCGACCCGCGTAGAGCGCGCGCGTTAGAGCTGAGAAGCTCAAAAGCGGGACCGCCGCGCTGAGCTGGAGGAGGCGTCTAAGGCGCTGACGGCGGCTCTGCATCGAGCCCCAGGGCCTGGGGAGCAGCCGCTCTTTCCAACCCTCCTCAAGGAGCACGCTCCTCAGGCCATGAGCCAAGTAGCTCTTACCGCTGCCTGGTAAGCCCATCAATTCCAAGATCACAGCAACATCCAGATGGCTCGACGCGCAGCCTTGCTCACCTCCTCTATCGGCTGCTCTGCGTCCAGATCGACGAGCTGACTCCCTGGAAAATGGAGTTGGGGGGTCAGCTTCACTTTGCGGCTGATCTCTGGACGTTTGTGCTGGGGCTTGCGAGCCAGGGCGACCTCTACTGAGACGTTTAGGCGGATAACCAGATCGGGGCGGATCCCCTTCATCTCCCCAAAGAGAGCATCTTCTCTCTGAGCAAAGCGCTCGCGGATGGGGGTCGCCTGAGCTTTACGGAGGGTCCTGGGACCATCATAGATGCCCCGAACCTGATCTTGGGGGTAGCGATCTGTGATCAGGATCACCCCATCCTGACGCAGCGCGGCGGCCCGCCTCAGCTTCCGCGCTCGCTCCTGGGCAAAGGAGAGGTTGAGTAGACCAACACCCAGATCTTTGGCTGCTTGTTTAAGCTTCAAACCTCCCATCTTGGGCTGCGTCGCAGAGGCGCTGCGCTGAGCGCTCCTCTGGTCTTGTCGGGCCTGAGCCCGAAGCGCTCCCCCCTTGAGCAGTCGGGTAGACCAGCTGATCTCTCCATCTCCTACCCCCAGGTAGAGGCGCCGCACATCCAACTTCCAGGAGAGCCAAGCTAGAAGATCCTGGGCGAGGCTGGATTTCCCAGAGCCATCGCAGCCGATGATGGCGATGATGCGGCCTCCAGAGTGAAGGCGTTTGCCCCACTGTCCCCTCAACTCCAGCTTACGGAGGACCCGAGCGCGCTGAAAGCGAGCCCGCTGAAGCTTGTGCTTAAGTTGCGCTGAGAGAGGGGCTTGATGGCGCTCTGATTGGAGAGAGCTCAGCAGGGCTGCTCGTAGAGGGTAAAAGCGGCGGGGCGAAGAGAGATCACCTCGCAGCGCCTCTGCTACCGCTTCAGCCGCGCTGGGTAGGAGCTGCTGAGCCCAAGCCTGGACTTGTTCAGGACGACTGCGGGCTCTCAGCCAGTCCAGCTCTGCTGAGAGCAGCTCCGGCATCCAAGCTGTGTTCAACCGTCCAGGGTTCTTTAAAGCCAAGCGGAGCAAGAGAAGCAGCAACTCTAAGGCGGGCTCAGTCACCCTGACGCCATGGATCTCATCCAATACAGCGCTCTTTAAGATCTCAGCTTCCCAGGGGATGCGCTGCTCCTTGACATGCCGCAGACCGCTACGCAGTCGATAGTGGAGGTGCAGATGGACCAGCTTTGTCGTCTCTGGATCAAAGCCGATCCAATCTTCGATCCCAGAGAAGCAAGCCCACTCCTGAGAGAGCACACGACGATAACGCAGCTCGCTGAGGAGGCTCTCCACCTCCAAAGCTCGCTGAAGATCGACCAGGAGATCGAGATCGGTCTCTCCAGCCAGAGCTTCTCTTAGGTGAACATTGCTCTTAAAGTGACAGTGGGGGATCTGGGCCTTGTCCAGAGCTTCAAAGAGGGCATGGGCGATAGATAAACTCATCTCTGAGCTTTTAGCGAAGTTCGCTTCCTCTTACCACTCTGCGTTGAGCAGCAGATAGAAGTTGCTGATCTGATCATCTACCTCAGAGCTGGGACCTAAGAAACCTCCTCGATGATCTCGGGAGAGGTGGATGGCACCCAAACGGGCAAAGAGTTGCCGAGGAACAAGGGGTTGGATCAGATAACCCTCAAAACCGATCCCCCGTACTCCCAGCTTGTTAAGGAGGGTCTCACTGGGAGAGCCCCAGTTGCTGTGATATTCGCTGCCGTAGTTGAACTCCAAACCCAGACGAGGAGAATAGAGGTGCTTGGAAAAGGTGTAGCGTCCCCCCGCATAGCCCATAAGCGCGTGGTGCCGGTTTTCTCCAAAGGTCGCCAGACCCATCTCCATCACCTGCCCCCCTCCCAGATCATATTTGATGCTCCCTTTTGGAGAGAAAAAAGTCAGCGCTCCTGCCAAGAAGAGATCGAAACCTGCGACCGATTTCAGCTCTAGGAGACTATTAATCATCATATACTCACCCAAGCTCTCAGGTATATAACTGGGCATATGTTGGGTTCCTTGAGCATCGACGAAGGGGAAGCGCTGTGGTCGAAAATCGGGCAGGTGGACAAAGCCCAATTGAAAGAGATTATCTCCCAACCGAGGGAGCTGAGCTTCCCAGAGAAATCCCCAGATATGAGTTGGCTTGATATCACTCCCAGTAAAGAGACTGTCATCGTTATTGGGATCAACAGTACCATGATCAAAGAAGGGACTATAGAAGAAACGTAAGGTATTTTTGATTTGAAAATCACGTAGGTCGATGGTCAGCAAGATGGTCTCAAACTCAGCTTCGACCATCTGAAGGCCCCAAGTAGCTTGACGCTTGGTATTCTCTTTGAGTTCTGCGGGTGGCCCTTCTGGAGTCGCAACCCGGCCGATTGTCAGCCCAAGACGCTCGCATATAATCCAGTCCAAATATACTCGCTCTAAACGTACATTTGTATCTCTGGGATAGCGCGTAGAACGAGAGTCCATACCAGGAAAATTCTCATCAGAACGGCCAAAGTTTTTATATACGGCCATACGACCGTTCAGTCGTATCGGCCCCTTCTCTGCAAGGAGATTAAGCCGCAGTCTATGATTCCATATGTTGCCATAAAACTCATTTTCATCTTTTGTTTTATACAAAACATTGTTAAATGTTGTCCGATATTGTGCATCCCAATTTAGACTGTTCCTACCGCTGTCTTTGACCAGTTTTTCTTGAACAGAGAGAAGATCTTCGATATCTCCCTCTAAGGTGAGCACACGGTCCTCTACATCGGACAGCTCACTGGGGGCAGATTTAGGCTCCTCATCTCGAGCTTCTAGGGCTTTGGCGATATCCAGTTTTGCTTGTTCTAAATGTCCTTGAGCTCGTTCTAGACGATCCTGGACTGAGAATTCAGGCTTTCCATAAGCTACTCCCAGAAACAACCCCAGGAGCAGTAGATGCCACTTCATGATCCTCCTCTTTTGACAGCTCTATTGAGGTAAACCTGCGCCCTCATTCCTCTTTTGGTCTTCAATTCGCTTACGCTCCACCTTGAGGTAGGCATAGATTTTTCTCCGCTCTTTGGGCGAGAAGAGCTTAGAAAGTTGGCTGGCTTTGTAATGACGATCATGGGCGCTGTTCTTTCTCAGAAAACGCCCCCACAATCGATCACTCATATCGGTAGGAGCGATCTTGGAAGCAGAAGATCCATGGCAGCTTAGGCAACCGCTTCGATAAGCTTGCTGCCCAGACCAGCCCCCGTCACCGCTCAAATATCTGGTTTCTTGCGCCTTAGCCAGACGAGCAATATCTTCTGCTTTCTTCAACTCATCTTTTTTGCGCTGCTCTTCAGCTTTTTTGCGCTGCTCTTCAGCTTTTTTGCGCCGCTCTTCAGCTCTTCTGCGCTCCTCAGCTTGCTTGTGCTCTTCTGCTTTAGAACTCTCCCTGCGATGTCTGAGTTCAGCTTGACGCTCAGCCTCTGCTTTGCGGGCCGCTTCTTGAAACAAGCGAGATCTTCGCGCTCGATCTAGCTTTCTCCTCTGCTCTTTCTCCTTGCTTTTCTTGAGCTTTTCGACCTCTCTCTCCTGCTCTGTATTGAGAGGGTCTTTAGCCTTAATATGTTCAGAGGGAACCCTTATTACGATAAAAACAGGTGTTGCATCTACTCCTATATCTGCAGGTTGGTTTGATTGTTCAGTTCTAGTTGGGTCTACGTGTTGAAGTTGCGTTTTTTCTAAATGTGCAGGTGGTTGAATGCCAGAATGACTGGCTTCGTCTCTAAAAGGACCAAGTGCAGCTATCTCATTAGATGCGATAAACTGATCTGAATTCTTTAAACCAGTCTGATTTATCGCAAACCAGACTGAGAATATAGTAACTAAGAAAAGAACTGGAGCAAACATCCATATAGGCTGTGAACTTTTCTGATCAAATAAGCGCGTTTGTTGAGCAGCTACCACCTGAGAAAATTCAGTGGACTGTACAATTGGTTTACATTCATTTCCTGTGCTACTACAAGGATGACTTTGGCTGCGAACCGCGCTGATATCATCGCAGAGGCGCAGTTGATCCTCTTCATCTGCTTCAGCAAGCAACCTTGCCTCTAAAGCTTTGCGATTTTTGATGCAGCTTTTAAAATTCTCATGAAACCAACGTTTCACCTGAGAATTCGTCGCCGTACCTCCATGATTTAGGAGGATGCTTCGAATATCATTGGCCAACTCCTCCGCGCTGGGATAGCGCTGCTCCCGATCTTTGGCGGTCGCTCGGGCGATGATGGGATCCAAGTCTGGAGGGAGTTGATTATTGATATGAGAGACTGGGGGCAGAGGACGGTGAAGGACCACATCCATCAGCTGCTCTAGGGAGAGTTCAGAGGAGCGTACAGCCTTCTGTCCCGTGAGCATCTCAAAGAAAACTAAGCCCAGAGCGTAGATATCGCTGCGTGCGTCGATATCGCTCTGAAAATGATCTGGAGAGAGATAGGAGAACTTTCCCTTGATCGTCCCTGGCGTAGTCTTTTCAGCCTGGAGCCTGGACTTAGCGATCCCAA
Organism: uncultured Nannocystaceae bacterium; assembly: GCA_964384025.1. Lineage (GTDB taxonomy): Bacteria > Myxococcota_A > Bradymonadia > UBA7976 > UBA1532 > CAYLJJ01. Next base: position 39,320 of record CAYLJJ010000045.1, on the reverse strand, counting down.
AGTCGATTATCTTTAGGTAACCATTGCGATCCAACATCAGATTGTGCGGACTGATGTCTCGATGTACCAAATTGAGAGGATCTCCCTCGGGAGTACAGGCGGTGTGAGCCGCGTGAAGCCCCTCACAAGCTTCGATGATGATTTTGGCAGCTATCGATAGAGGCATACGCTCCTTCCGCTGGTAGAGCTTACCCAGCAGGAAGGTGAGGTTTTCTCCATCCACATACTCCATAGCGATACAGAGGCTTTCATCAAGCTGCCTCAGATCGTGAATGCCAACGATATGTGGGTGATGTAGGGAGGCGATGGTGAGGGCTTCGTCGATAAACATCTGACGGGCTCTCAAATCCTCTACAAACTGGGGGCGAATTCTCTTGATAACGACAAGCTGTCGGAAACTTTGAACACCGCGTTGGATGCCCAGATAGACATCAGCCATCCCTCCGCTGCCCAGGCGCGCGAGGATCTGATATTGCTCTTGAACAGGGAAGTTTTCCATCTGTTGGTACCGGCAAACATTCACTTGTTTGTTTTTCAGGATAGAGGGGATAACGCGTTAGGGGAAATTGTTCTCCTATTTTCTTCCTCAGGGAAGAGAGGAGAGGAGAGAGAGCAAACTGCTTAGGATAGAGGCGATGATACCATTGAGGTGTTGAAGGTCCATTAGGCGCTGTTCTCCTTCAAAGTCCAGGAGAAGCAGCCCTCCCCAGCTGGGGTCACTCCAGTAGAAATATGGACTGCCCAATGCCTGATCATCAGCCTCCAGAGCTCCCTCAAAATGAGCACGATCTTCAAGGAGAGCCTCCTCTCCACAGAGAAAGCCTCGACTCCCCGAGGGATAGCCTGCTGTGTCTAAATCCTCAGGGCACTCCCACTCAATGAGAAATCTTGGCTCCTCTGGGTGAAGATCTGGGAGAAAGAGTCGCAGCCCTACAGGTTGTTGAAAGAAGCGCCCAAAGTCCAGAGCCAAGGGCAGGTTCATGAGGTTAAAAAGCATCAGTTCTAGGGCTTCTCTGGGGAGGACGGAAAGATCGGGTCCTAAGCCCTCCAAGAGTCCCAAGGCGATGCCATAGTGAAGGATCACCGAGAGCACCGCTACGCTGTCCGACCAAGAGACCGCCGCTCCAGGCGAAGCGAAGGAGCTTGAGGTGCGCTCTAGGGCTGCGAGGGTCTCCTCTTTAAGATCCAAGACATAGCTGCGCGTATTGCGCTCTTCCCCTTGGAGCAGACTGCGGATGATGAGATGAGGTCCTCCCCCACGCTCCACTAAGTCGCTGACCAGCGGAACCTCTGACTCTGATGATGGCGCCTGACGCATCCATCTTACCGCCGCGTTAAGCTCTGAACCCACAGCTGCTAAGTGCAAACCTGCGCTCTGAAAGATCTCAGCTCCCTCCTCTGGGTGCAGCGTTAAGAAGCTGGGATCGGGACGCAGGATGCCGATGAGCAGAGCGCTGATGTTAGGGAGATCCATTGAGGTGGAGCCACCCAGGGCGATAGAGGCCGCCTCTAAAACACCCTCACCAAAGGATTGAGTAGCCAGGACCTCTGAGAGAGCTGTGACTCCAGAGATGGCTGCTCTAAAGAGATGTAGATCTCCTCCACGAAAGCGCCCCTGGAGGAGCGCGTTGGCTTGGATCCCGAGATAGATCCAAACTCCCTCCACGTCAAAGGCTAAGCTGTCTGGATCCACCGCTCGGCTGCGCTGGAGGGCCAAGAGAAAGCCCGCTCGGATCTTCATCAGCTCAGCATGAAAGGACTCTCCCACCAGCTGACCTCGGCTGGGTTCTTTGAGCTGCTCGGTCAAAACTGAAAGCAGCATCGAGCTCAGCTCCAGGTTGTCTAGAGCCCCCGCGAGGGCAGCTCCAAAGAGAGCCTCTTGACTCTCAGGGGCTCGTGCCAAGGCGGCTTCAAAGGCCAGGAGCGCCATATGAGGCTGTGCAGCTTTTAGCCAGCCCTTACCCTCCTGGATCATCTCTAGAGTCAGCCCTGCTTCAACTTCGCCATCCCTCAGATCGGGGAGGCTGTCTAGAGAATGGAGATCTTGGAGCTTGAGATCTCGAGGGCGCCAGTCAGAGGCTCCCAAATCCAGAGCTGCTTCAAGGATGAGCTGAGCGTCGATAAGCTGAGCGCTTGGAGAGCTGCTCTCCTCTGCACACGCCAGAGAGATCAAGAGTGGGAGGAGCCGCTTCATCGATCGATCCCCTTGGCGTAATCTGGTGGCTCTACCGCTCCCTTGCGGATGCGCCAGAGGATCTGACCCAGACCTTCAGCACCATCGATCCCGTCCCAGTCCAGCTCCATGCTCTCTCGCGCCATGGGTGACTCCAGGGTGTTGAGAGCATGAGGCACCGCCAGGGCGAGGGCCTGGAAGGGCTCAGACTGCGCTCCCTCCCGAGGATCGATGAAGAGGTCATACATCGGGTTGGCTAAAGCATCGTTTTTGTTCATCGGGGGCAGACCCAGGAGCATCTCGATGGTGCGATAGAGGCTGGGTATATCGTAGTGAACCGAAGAGAGATAACCCTGCTTGATCCAGGGACTGACCGCGATGCAGATGGAGCGGTGGGCGTTGACATGATCCCCTCGCCAAGACTGGGGATCATCCTCGATGATAAAGAGAGCGCTCTTCTCCCAATAGGGGCTCTGAGAGAGCCACTCCACCAGCATCCCTGTAGCTCGATCGTTGTCGGCTACCATCGACTCTGGAGTGGGCTTACCGGGCCTGCTGCCATAGGTGTGATCATTGGGCAGGCTGATAAAGATAAATTGAGGGAAGATGCCCAGCTCCCACTCTCGGATCACCTCTCGCGCCTTATCCTCATCGCGCACGCCCATATTAAAGAAGGGGAATTTGGGATCGATGAAGTCTCGCATACGCCCCAGCATCTCAGGGGAGAAGCTGGTGACCTCGCCATAGTTACGGAAGGAGATCCCATGGTTCAAGCAGTGCTCAAATATGTTGGGAGCTGAGGTCATCGAGGCAGACTCATAGCCCGCCAGAGGAAGCTGACTGTGTCGCAGCTTCTCCACAAAGTCGTTACAGTCTGCCTGGGTCACCCACATATGCCCCTGCATGGAGTTTTCAGGGTTGTTGTGAAAGTTATCCAGGTTGCTGAAGCGCCGCGCCAGGGCGTGGAGGTTAGGGGTGATCTCTTCACCAAAGAGGGTAAGCTCTGGATCTCCATTGCTCCCCTCTAGATCCCCCAGGACCATATCGTAGGTCTTGTTCTCTCGGACGATGAGCACCACATGCTCGATGGGCAGCTTCCCATCGGCTCCCAGCGGCAGGAGCTGATCGCAGTGTTGGGGAAAGAAGCGGCTGGGGCGGCTGTTGTTCTCCGCCACCTCTTCGGTCAGCTCAGCCAAGCGCTCCTCGTTGGGGAGGGGGATGATCTGTAGACTCCCGGTGGGGTCAAGCTGCTCGGGGGTCGCGCCCAAGCCCTTGTGGTTGAGGATCAGCAGGCGCTCCCCATCGGTCTCGACTGCCACAGGATACCAACCCGTGGGTAGGCTGCCCATCAAGGCCCCTGAGGAGAGATCGACCACATCCAGCTGATTGAGATCTGCCTGAACAGCATAAAAGCGCCCCGCTGAGAGAGCGACATCGTTGGGGCTGGAAGCCAACAGACCCTCGGGGTGGTGAGAGAGGTCCACCTCCTGCCTATCCAGGGTCTCAGTGTCGATGATCAGGACTACATCATCATCAGCGCAGGCAACGATCAGCTCTCCAGCCTCGCTGAGGGCCATCCCCTCAGGGCCTTTGGGGGTGGGGATTCGCGCGAGGCGCTCCCCGCTCTCTAGATCCAAGATAAAGATGGAATCTCCAGCAGTGTTGGAGATGTAGAGGCGCCCAGCGCGCTCATCCAGGACGAGATCATAGGGATAGGTCCCCGCCAGCCAGGTTTCTCGCAGCGTCAGGGCTTCTAGATCAACCACAAAGATCTGACTGGAGGTGTTGGAGACGACGTAGGCGGTTCTTCCATCGGAGGAGAGGACCAGATCTCCAAGGAAACCGAAGAGATCTAAGCTGTGGCTTAGGCTGAGCTGTCCCTCCTCATCTGGGTCAAAGATCAACAGACGACCCCGACGCCCCTCAGCCACGACCAAGCGACCCTCTGGGGTCACCGCCAAGCCTCGGAAGGGGGCATAGCCAGACAGCACTTGCAGCACCTCAGCGCGCTCAAGATCGACCACCAAGATCGACATATCGCTGTGATCATCACAGCTGATATAGGCTCTCCCCTGGGAGATCGCTAAGCCGATGGGGGCGCGTCCCAGAGGCAGGAGCTGGCCTCTAGGGCGGACCAAGCGCCCTCCAGGGATGATGGCGCTGCCATCCTCCCGAGCACCTACAGGCTCAAAGGCTGAGGGCAGAGGGGCCCCAGGATCACAGCGGGGATGCTCTGGCGATTCTCCAGATGAAGCATCAGCGCTCATAGGCGCTTGATCCTCAAAGAGCCCTCTAAGATCGGCCTCCTTTAAAGCAGCGCTCTCGATAGATTGAAGCTCCTCTCCACAAGAGAGGCTGAGGAGCAGAGATAGAAGGAGAGGAGTTGAGAAGCGCATAAGAGGTCACAGATGGAGAGAACAACGCTCAGCTTAGCTGAGATCAGCGCCGTGTCCAAAGCCCCTCTTGGAGATGGTAGATTGGATCTTGCTTCTCCTTCCAAGGCAGCGGGATCGGCTCTAACCCCATCTCGGCAGCGGAATCGACAGGCCGGTAGTTGCCTGGATTGAAACCTTTAACTTGGGCTCGCTTTATGCGGAGACCTCCTCGAGAGAGGATCTTATAGCCAGCTTGGACTTGAGCATCTCTGAGCAGATACTGCTCCCCAAGCTGCTGACCGAAGAGGCGTTGAAGGAAGCCTCCTCGGAGCCCAAAGATCTCCAAATGTTTCACCCGCACCTCTCCAGGGATGGCCCATTCACTGTGCTCTACCAAGATCTCCAAACCCCGACGATTATCTAGAGCCTTGAGCTTAACCTCCTCGATCTTAGGGTTTTGGCGCCAGCCTGGAGAGAAGTAGAGGTATTCAGCCCCCTCTGGGAGTCCCCGACCCAGGAGGATCAAATCTCTGGGGGTGATCACCAGCAGCTCCCGAGAGCCACCCGGAACGATCTGAGCACGGACCTCAAAGAGCTCAGGATCTCTGCGCCCCTGCTCCTCCTGAAAGCGCTCTAAGAGCCCAGCGGTAGCGGAGATCATCAAGCTGGGTTCTTGAACCCTGAGCCGCTCATCCAGAGAGTGAGAGCTGTGGATCGCCTCCACTTGAGTGGGATCTCCATCTGAGTCATAGATCAGCAGCGCGAAGGGCAAGACCTCATCCTGTTTCAGGCCCTTGATGGGGATCGAAAGCTCCAGAGCCCAGCCATCCTTACGGCTGGTCCCTCGCAGGCGAGCCCCCTTGACCCGACCTCGCCCCTCCCGGAGTTGGGGCCGGCGCGTCTCCAGATCGTTGAGGATCAATTTAAAGCGACGAGTCCCCAATTGGATCTCTGCTCGATCTCCTGAGCGAGCGCTGCCGGGCTGGAAGAGATCATCCACCACCTGGAGGGCCATGTAGAGCCTGGAGCCCTCCCAAGAGAGCTGAAAGCGGGCGCTGAGATCCTGAGAACCCTGGCTCTCCCCTTGGACGATATGCTCTAAGGAGATGACAGGGCGCCCCTCCCACTCATCAAAGAAAGCATCCTCTTTATTGGAGCTGCCTACGGGGCTCAGGATAAGAGGGGCGAGCAGAAAAGAGAGCATCAAGCAGCTCCTTAGGGCCTAATTGGATATAAACGATGGGGAGCTTAGCATGGGGGGGATTCTCATCTGGCCTCTTTGAAGAGCCTCGGTCCTGTACCCAAGCCATGGCCTCAGGACCCCATTTATAAATCCTGGAGGGCGCGCTGTAAAAGCACAGACAGGCGCCTCCTCTTCTGCTATCTCCCTTCGAATTTCTCAAAAGAGAGGCTGGCTATTGCTCTTCTTGTTGTTTGTTGGGGGCTGTGTCGCGGGTTTTGTCAATGCCATTGCTGGAGGAGGCTCCGCCCTGGCCCTCCCCCTCCTGATGATGGCTGGCCTTGACGCCAACACCGCCAATGGCAGCAATCGCTTGGCCCTGCTCTCAACCTCCAGTGCGATCTTCCGCTTTCACAGACAGGGGATTCGCCCTTGGGGCCTCCTTAAAGATCTCCTTCTGCCTGTGCTCCTTGGAGCGATCCTGGGCGCGATCACGGCGGTCCTGATGCCCCCTTTTGCTATGGGCCGCCTCTTTGGGCTCCTCTTCTTCTCTCTAGCCGCCTGGATGATCTTTAAGCCCAAGCGCTCCAAAAAAGCCAAAGGTGATCTCAAACCCAAGTCTCTCCAAGGCTGGTTGCTGCTCCTCCTCTTAGGCTTCTATGGCGGGCTTTTTCAGGCAGGGATGGGGCTGGTGATGTTGATGCTCTTTAACCAGAGCTTTGGTTACGACTTTTTGGAGAGCAATGTCCTCAAGTTGGCCTTGATCTTTATCTATACCCTGTTCGCTTTGCTGATCTTTCAGAGCGTGGGGCAGGTCGCTTGGTTGGAGGGCTCGATCCTGGCGGTAGGCAGCGGTCTGGGGAGCCACATCGGAGCTCATGTCGCCATCAAGAGTGGAGAGCGCCTTGTTCAGCGCTTTGTGTTCTTAGCGCTGGTCGCGGCGGGGTTCAAGAGCCTTCTTCTTTAAGGCGTCTCAACTGTTTCTCCAGATAGCTCTTGATCGCCGCCGCCTTAAGCCGCCCGCGATAGGGCTTACCGTTGATATAAAGAGCAGGGGTTCCAGTGAGCATCGCCCTCTTCCCCTCCTTCTTATCATCAGTCACCTGTTGCGCGATGGCAGGATCGCTCCAGTCCGTCTTAAAGCGCTCCATCTCCAAGCCCAACCCTTGCGCGATCACCTCGATCTCTGGATCGCTGATCGCCCCATTCGCTTTAAAGAGAGCTTCTGAGAGAGGCCAAAACTTGCCCTGGCGATGCGCCGCCAGGGAGGCACGAGCCGCGCTCTTTGCCTTGAGGTGTTGAGAGATGGGAAAGTGTTTGAAGTAGAGGCGAACTTCTTCTGGATAGGCCTCGAGTACCTCCTTCATGATCCCCTGAAGCTTGCCACAGTGAGGACACTCAAAGTCAGCGAACTCGACGAGCAACAGCCGCCCCTCTGCGGCGCCCTTCCAGGGGCGTCCCTCAAGCTCGAAGCTGAAGTTGACGTGGCGCCGGATATACTCCTGGATCAGCAGCTTCGCGCTGCGCTCAAAGGAGTACTCTCTAAGCTGATCGCAGCCAAAGTTGGCCAAGCTAGTCGCCGCCGGACAGTCCTGATCCTGGACACACTTAAGGAGATCACGCGCTGGATCACAGGGGCAGATCCCATCAGAGAGGAGCTGCTCAAAGCGCGTCGATTGCTCTGGATCGATCTCTCTGAGATCAACCCCCGGGAGCTGAGAGCTGCTTAGGCTGGAGGCGGGCTGAGGGGGTGATCCTGCGCAGGCGATGAGACTAAGAGAGAGGAGATATCGCATGAAAGAGAGGATGGGGAGAGCGCCTCTAGGATACAAGCCCCAAGGAGAGGAGATCAGCAGAGATGTATGGATCAGCTTGGGAGCCAACCTGGGTAGACCCAGAGCCCAGCTCCAATCTGCCCTCAAGGCCCTGGATCATCTGGGGACAAGGGGGATAGAGAGCCCCCTCTATAAGAGTGAGCCCTGGGGAGAGAGAGAGCAGCCCTCCTTTCTCAACCAGGTCTTTGGATTTCAGCCCCTGCTGCCGCCCCTACAGCTGTTGAGGGCCTTACAAGAGATCGAGGCCGCTCACGGGCGGCGAAGAGGAGTGAAATGGGGACCCAGAAGCTTGGACCTAGATCTACTCTGTTGGCGAGGAGAGCAGATCGAGACGGCGCCCTTAACCCTCCCACATCCCCGCCTGCATCTCAGGCGCTTTGTCCTTCAGCCCTGGAGCGATCTGGCCCCAGAGCAAGAGGTTTGGGGTCTGGGGCGTCGAGTCTCTACGCTCCTCGAGGATTGTTCAGACTCCTCCTGGTTGCGGCGGCTCTCCTGAGCTGGGCTCAGGCGGAGCCCCAACCCCCTCTGTCTAATCAAGCTGAGCTGCTTAAGCCCTCCAAAAAGGGGCTCCTCCAGGGAGATCCTCGTCAGCTCGTGCGCTCTCTGTTGGCTCAGCCTGAGCGCCTAGATCCAACCCAGATGAGCAAGAGCCTCGTGCTCTCTCTGCATCAGATTCTTCTGAGAGGAGAGGCGCTCTTTGAGGCAGAGCTGTTTCTGGCCCGCGCTCGGCTGCGCTGGCCCGATGATCCTGAACTGGCTCAACTTCAGGCCCGAGATCTGCTGAATATGGGACGCCCCAGTGCTGCCCTTGAGATCCTTCAAGCCCCCCTGGCCTCTGCAGAGCGCCACTATCTGAGATCCCAGGCTCTCCTTCGGCTGCGCTCTAACCCTGTGCGTCACCAGAAGATCATCAAGGAGCTTGAAACCCTTCTGAGCCTGGATCCTGAGTATCGGGATCTTGAAGGGGTAGGTGCGGTGGAGATCCAAGAGACCTTAAAGCAACTCAAGGCTATGCAGCAGGATGCAAAGTAGAGTTCTGTATTTGATTTCGTCGCGGCGATAGAATTCAGAGATCTCTTGTTGGCAGCTCCTCTACCTTCGCGGAGAGACATAATAGGGCTGCCGAGCGAGGACCAAGGCCCAATAAGCGCCCACGCGAGCGACCCCGACGTGGGTCATTCCCTTGAGGAGGAGGTTTTGAGCATGTCCAGGGCTCTCCAGAAAGAGCTGAAGCGCTTCATCGGCGCTCTTCGCCTTGGCTAGGTTCTCTGCCATCGATTGCGCTCGGATCCCTGCGTGTAACATCCGAGTGCTGAGGAGCCCTGTCTGAGGAGAGCCATGGCTTAAGCGACCCTGATGAGATAACTCCTGGGCATGGCTCAGGGCCACGCGCTCTAAGCCCCCATGGATCTTTAAGGTGGAGCGTCGCTGCGCGGAGCGAAGCTCATTGATGCGTTTGAGCAGCCTCTCTTCGGGGTCAACAGCGGGGCGCTCTCGAGAGAGCTTCACCGTGGGCAGCCAGGGAGGCTCTACCCCGACATAGACCTGATGGTTGCTTAACACCACCGGGCCATATTGGCTGTTGGCGACCCATTCAAAGCTCCAGATTCCTCGTCGCCTCAGCTCCAACTCAAAGATGATCTGATGATCGATGGCCTGGATGGAAATTTTGCGGATCTCCCCATCTGGCTGAGAGAGGATCAGGCGGGGCTGAAAATACCCCCGCCGGAGCTGCCCCTGAAAAGAGATTCGTCCAGGCTCCATCCGACGCGGGAGAGGCGCCCACTCTAGGCCCCGATGAAGCAGGAGCAGGAGCATCTCTCGCCCTCGCCCCAGACCGTAGTGAGTCGGAGGGAAGCGGCGCTCCAGACGCCCAAGGACCCAAGCGAGGCTCAGCTCAAGTTTTCCAGGAATCCAAAAGACCCTGACCTGCGCATCTCCAAGCCCCGCCTCCTCCATCAACAGCTTGAGCTGAGCCTTGACGGTAGCTTCATCGCCCCGCCGCTGGAGGAGCTGCTCGGCTACGCGCTCCAGGGCTGGCAGCTGTTTCGGCCGCCCCCAACCATGTTGATAGAGCAGCTCCTCAAGAGCTTGAGGGTTCAAGAGCATAAGAGAGAGTAGGAGAGGCATCTCAGCGGAGCCTAACATAGGAGCGGTTCTCTCCTGGCCTCACTTTTTTCCAGACAGGGCTCCTAGAGCACACAACCCTGGGCTACACAGTGAGGAGGGATTACGTTCAGAGCGCACGTCATCCCTGCCTCAGATGGCTCATATGGGCTTGACCCTCACCCCCTGGGATTGTGATCATCAGCCTAATGATGACCGCTCTGCTCTGAAATGAGACCATCAGCCTGTGTTGGGTTTAATTAAGGAGGGGTCTTGATCACCAAAGGCAAACTTGGAGGGGGAGGAGTACCCCCTCAAGGGGAGCGCTTTGAGCGCCTCCTTCGCTGTCAAAATGTAGAGATCGAGAGTATTATCAGCTCCAACTCCCCTGAACAGGATCTCTACCAACAGAGCCAAGATGAGTGGGTCTTGCTCTTAGAGGGAGAGGCGACTCTAGAGATCGATGGAGAGCCCTGTAAGCTTCAAGCTGGAGAGTGGTTGTTTCTCCCCTCCCAGCAGCCTCACCGAGTCCTGAGCACCTCCTCTGGAGCACGCTGGTTGGCGATCCATATCTACCCAAAAGAGTTGAAAGGAGCCCAAGATGTCTGAGCGCCCAAGTTGGAGAGATCGAGATCGTCGCAATGATCGCAGCGCGCATCGCCGAGATGAGCCCAGCCGCTCCAACCCTCGCAACGCCAGCGCCAGTGCGCGCTATAAGCGGCAATTAGACTCTATCTTCCAAGATGGAGAGCTGCCTGCGCATCTCAAAGAGAAGCTGTCAGGGCTTGAGGGAGCGCCTGAGGAGGGGGGACGACAAGCCCTCCTCCGTGGGATCCGTAAAGCCTCCTCAGGTCAGGAGCTGGAGCGAGCGGTTGAGGCCCTTCTCAAAGAGCATGAGCTGCCTCAAGAGGTGGAGATTCTGATCCGTGTCCTAGAGCACCCCAAAGATGCGGTGCTCCTCAAGGCGCTTCAAAAGCTCGAAACCCTCCTCGAAGCAGAGGCAAAGATCCCCAAACGAGCCCTACTCCGACGTCGCCTACAGGGCCTGGAGTTTAGCTCTTTCGATCCCCGTGTTCAGCAGAGGGCGGTTCAACTCGCGGCGCGGCTCTAAAAATTAAGTAAGAGCATTTTTATGTTTGGGGTAAAATTGGGGAGATTCCAAATCTCAATCAACGGGGGCTGGAGGCTTTGATGATGGAGCAGCTGAGCAAAGAGAAGGGGGGGATCCCAACAGGGAAACCTCAGATAGAGATCTTCCTTTTGGATAATGACCCACGCTCTCGAGAACTCTGCACCCTCCTCTTTTCTCCGATGGGCTATCTAATCCATGCTTTTGACTCTATTTCAGAGGCCCTTGCCTGTGGAAAAGAGCTCTCTCCGAAGGTGCTGATCTCCGAGTTAGGAGTGGGAGGGGAGGATGGGCTTTTTGCTGTAGAGCGTCTTAAACAGCTGATCCCTCACCTCTCTACAATCATCCTCACAGAGGAGCCCTCGGCGGCCTCAGCGGTACGCGCCATCCGCTTGGGGGTGGATGACTACATAATCAAGCATGGTGACTCCACCGCCCATCTAAAGAGGGCGGTGCGCGACTCAATGAGGAAACACGCTCAGCACGCTGAAGTAGAACGCCTTCTAAAGCAAGTTACAGCGCTCAATGAAAGCTTTATGGAGAAAGTCCTGAGTTTGCAACAGACCAATTCAAAGCTGAAACGGCTGGAACCTCATCCCATTGAAGAGGATTGGCGTATCCTTATCATCGATGATGATCAGAGTATCGTTGCGCTCCTAGAAACATTATTAAGCTCTCAAGGATATCAAGTTGATGGAGCTTACAGCGGTACTGAGGCGCGGAGTCTATTTCAAACTCGACATTATGACTTAGTCATCACCGATAAAAACCTCGGAGACGCCGATGGGATTGATCTTATCCAAGAGATACGCAGTCTTGATAAGGAGACTGAGGTTCTTCTAATGACCGGCTTCGCCACCTTGGAATCAGCAGTTGACGCGGTCAATTACGGCGCCGTGGGTTATCTGTGTAAGCCCTTTGAGCAGCTCTCTGTTGTGCTTGACAGAGTGAACACGATCTTAGGGCGCGTTAAAGAGAAACACGACCAGCTGTGTTACCAATCTGCGTTTCGCGAGCGACACGCCTCTTTCTTTTCCCAATATCGTCTGCTGAAGCTGAAGTTGGAGACGCTGAAACGAGAGCCCTTATGATCTGTCCACGCTGCCTCTTCTCCCACAAGGCTGAGGTCCAGCGCTGCATCTCATGCCGCCGTCGGCTCTCTGAAAATCGGACAACTCAAGCCCCCTTTCAGGGACGAGCCCGCGCCCTGGCCACCCTGGATGAGCTGTTAAATGGAGTCGTACGCACCTCCAGCCTTCAGATCTCAGGGCTCTTAGGCCCCCCACAGATTGGGCGCAGTCGTCTGATGGAAGCTTTCCTCCTGCGGCATGATCATGACTTCAGTGAGATTCGCTTTGTCTGGGGCTACCCCACACCCGGACAGCAGATCAAAGATCCCTACGCGCCCTTTGGTCGCCTGCTGCGCAACCTATTGGGGGTTGATGAGACCCAGCCTGCGAAGGAAGCCGGGAGGCTGCTTATCGATCGGCTCAAGCTTCTGGGACCAGAGGCTCAAGAACTCCTCGGAGGGCTGGCAGCTTTTATGGGTCCTTTGGGGCTGCCTATGCCTGAGATCTCCAGCCGCGCGGACTCCTTCTCAGCGTTGATCCGCTTTCTCAGCCTCCAACCACAGCCCCTTGTGATCTTGCTGGAGTCTTTTGAAGAGATCAGTTCTGGAGGGCTTGAGTTGTTGGCTCAGATCAAGGAGCAACTCAACCATCGACCGATCTTGATCCTGGTAGAGGTTGAGGAGCAGCACCATCTGCAAGATCCCAGCTTTTTTCGCCACTATGGCCACAAGCTGCTGCCCCTTAAGCCTCTGGATGAACATGCAGTCGCTCAGCTCCTGATGAAGCTGTTGGGGCGCGTTCAAGCACCCCCAGATAACCTCTTAGATCGAGTGATGAGCGAGAGTCGTGGGCTCCCTCATGCCATACTCCAAGCAGCCCACACTTTGGAGCAGAGCGGTCTCACGCCCAAAGGGGGGTTGAGCTGGGGTGTCGAGCCTGATGCTCCTCTCGATTTGGGCTTTGCTTTGACCTCTGAGGAGGCCTCTCGCCGTCGCCTTGAAGTGCTGCCCGAGGCGGATCGAGTCTGGCTGCGCCGCGCGGCGGTGGTGGGTCCTCTCTTCTGGTTGGGGGCGCTCAAGGTTGCTGCTCGAGCAGAGCTGGGTTCACCGGCAGGTTTACGCGCTTGGCTCCTCCCTCCTCCGCCAGATCTACAAAAGGCTCGAACCCTGGGGATCATCAGCTTGAGCCCCAACTCCAGTCTCCCAGATGAGGAGGAGTACCGCTTTGAGCGTGAATCTGATCGCCTCTTCCTCTACGCGGGCCTAGAGCCTGGACTGCGACGGCGCTTACACGCAGTGATTGCTCAGTGGATGGAGTGGAGGCTGGGAGAGAACCCCGCACAGCTCATTCGCATTGCCCAGCAATATCAGCAGGGGGGCAACAGCAAACGCAGCGCCTACCACTACATCCAAGCAGGGATCTTCGCCCAAAGAGCCTTCGCCAACGAGGCCGCCATCGACTCCTTTGAGAAGGCCCTCGCGCTGCTGGAGATGGAGGATAGCCTTCCCCTCCTGGATGTGCTTCACGCTCTGGGCTCTCTCCACACTCACTTGGGACGACCTCGACTGGCTGAGGCCTGTTTTGAGCGGATGTTGGCGGGAGCTTGGCTTCTGGAGCATCGCGCCAAGGCTGGAGCGGCGCTCAACCGTCTGGGGCGGATTCTAAGAGATGAGCAGCGCTTTGAGCGCGCCCAAGCCCTCTTAGAGGCGGGGCGTGGGCTCTTTGAAGCGGCTGGAGATCCTGCGGGGGTTGCTTCCTCTCTGGATGATCTCGGGCAGCTGGCTCTGCTCCAAGGAGATTCAGTCCAGGCAGAGGAGCTGCTCAAGGCGAGTCTGGAGTTTAGGATCGGCGATGAGGATGGTCGCGGCTGCGCTCTAAGCCTCTCCAACCTGGGGCGGCTCTATCGCGCCCAGGGAGAGAAGGAAGCAGCGTTGGAAGCACTACAGCAGAGTCTCAGCCTGCGCCAAGAATTGGATGATCTGGGGGGGGAGTCGGACACACAGCGGGAGTTGGCGCTGCTCTATCGAAAGATGGGACAGCAAGATAGAGCTCTAAAGGCTTCTCAAACCGCGCTGGCCATCTCAAAGCGTGTTGGGCATGTGGGGCGCATCCTCCAAGCTCGAACGCTTCTGGCTCAAATCGCCTTAGAAGCGGGAGATCTTTTACGCGCTCAGAGTGAGGCTCAAAATGGCCTACCGCAAGCCCGCGCGCTGGGAGATCTGCGCTGTGCTGTCCAGCTTGAGCGCATCCTCTCGCTCCTGGCTGTGGATCCTGAGTTGGGGTTAGCGCGATTGGAGAGCCTTGAAGATCACTCTGATCTGGAGGAGCGCGCGGAGCGCCTTCGAGCCAAGTCCCAGCTTCTGCGCCGTCGTGGAGACCGTCTAGAGCCTGACTTGGCTCTTCAAGCCTGGACTCAGGCCGCTGAGGTAGGGATCGAGGCTTTGGAGATTTTCTCCAACTTGGACCTGGAGTTGGACCTCCTCCGAGAAGAGCTACTTCCTCTGCTGATGGCTCTAGAGGGGGAGCCTATCGGAGAACAACTCGCTGAGGCCCTGAAGTTCAGCGGACAGGTTGAGAATCAGGCTTGATCCAAGCTCCTAAGATAGGAGATGAGTTTGGGCCTCAAACGGTGATACCAGTGGAGTTCTGATGACCTCTCCTCCCAAAGCTGTGATAAAAACTCTTCAGCAACTCAAAGACGCTGACTTTGAAGCTTGGTTGGTAGGAGGCTGTGTGCGTGATCGCCTCCTAAAACGCCCTGTACATGACTGGGACATCGCCACCAACGCGCGGCCTGAGGAGGTGATGGGGCTCTTTCTTAAGAGCATCCCCACAGGGCTTAAGCATGGCACCGTTACTGTGATCCAGGGGGACTTGCCTCTGGAGATCACCACCTTCAGGGTTGATATGAGTTATAGCGACGGCCGTCGCCCCGATCTGGTCCTCTACACTCAGCACCTAGAAGAGGATCTGGCTCGACGAGACTTTAGCGTTAACGCCATGGCCTGGGATCCGATCGAGGAACGCTTCAGTGATCCTTTTTTAGGACGCAAAGATCTAAAAGAGAAGCGGCTGCGCGCAGTAGGGCGAGCCGAGGATCGCTTCGCTGAGGATGGTCTGCGAGCTTTTCGCGCGGTTCGCTTCGCCACCACCCTCAACTTTCGCCTGGACCCTGCCACACTCGCGGCGATCCCTGGCGCCCTCTCTACTGCAAGCAGAGTCGCCATCGAGCGCATCCGCGCTGAACTGTTTAAGATCCTTGGAGCCCCAGAGGCTGCTCGGGGCCTGACCCTCCTCAAAGTCTCCGGCCTGTTGAAGCTCTGCCTCCCCGAGCTTGAAGAGCGAAGAGAGTGGATCCCGATCCTCAGGGGAGTTGCGAGGCTCAGGGAGCCACTCCTGCGCTTGACCCTGTTGCTCAGCCCCCTAAAAGATCCTGAGAAGGTATTGAGGCGCTTGCGCTTTTCTCGAGAGGAGATCAAAGAGGTTTTGGGGATTTTGGAGTATTGGGGCTTGGATCCAGAAGCTCCACGAGGGGATGCTGAGCTGCGCGCCCTTGTGGCGCAGATGGGTCCCAAGCTGCCTCGACTGATCAAACTGAGTTGTGCTCTACAACCTTCCAAAGCTCGCGCCTGGCACCACCTACTGAAGCGAAGCAGAGCCCTGAGAGCTCAAGAAGCCCCTCGAAGTGTACGTGAGCTGGCGCTCAACGGCCGGCAGGTGATGGCTCAACTTCAGCTCTCTCCCTCTCCTCGTCTGGGGCAGATTTTAGAGGCCCTCCTTCAGCGGGTCTGGGCCGAGCCTGAACTGAACACCTTTGAGGGGCTCTCTGAGCTGCTCCCTGAGATCGCAGCCCAGGTTCCTGAGCGATGACTAAGGAAGCTTTGAAGATCTTGCATATTGAGGATCGCCGAGAGAATCGCATCTTGGTTCGCAAGCTTTTGGAAGCGCGACAGTTTCAAGTGATCGACGCTGAAGATGGCCTCACCGGCTTGGAGTTGGCGCGTAGAAGCCGAGTGGATCTCATCCTCCTGGATATCAACATCCCCGGCTTAGATGGCTACGAAGTGGTGACTCGCCTCAAGGGAGAACCTCGATTGGCCTCGATCCCTGTCGTCGCCATCACCGCCGAAGGAGATCGAGAGCGAGCCCTGGCTCTGGGCTTTGATGGTTTCATCATGAAGCCGATCAAGATCGCGCGCTTTGTGCGCGATCTGCGCGCCTTTATTGGAGGGAAGCGGGAGCGAGGTGAGGAGGCAGATCGTGCTACCCACCTCATGGAGCAGAACCGCCGCGTCGTTGACCATCTGGAGGAGAAGCTGCGTGCCCTCACCCAGGCCAACGAGCGTCTCAGAGAAGTAGATCGTCTCAAGATGGAGGTGCTGCGCAACTTGAGCCATGAGCTTTCAACTCCAATGACTCCGCTTCTGGGCTACACCAAGATGTTAGCGGCGGAGGAATTGGGACCGATCCATGGAGCGCAGGCCAAGGTCCTTGAGCGGATGAACGGCTCTCTGCTGCGCCTCAAGGGACTTATCGACAATCTCCTCAAGGTGACTCGCTTTGCCACGGGAGGGATCAGCTTAGAGAGGAGCGCGCTCCTCCCCTCAGATCTACTCCAGGCGATCTTGGAGGCGCATAGCGCTGCGGCGGAGGCTCAGGGTCTAAGCTTGGAGGTTGAGCTGCAGGCTCGGGAGTTGGTGCTCGTTGACGCTGAGCATCTCCAAGATGCTTGGAGCCAAATCCTGGATAACGCCATCAAGTTTAGCCCTTCAGAGGGGCGGATTCAGCTCTCAGCACGTCTCCTTCAACAGAGAGAGGGAGAGGCGAGCCTCTTAGAGTTGGCTGTGACCGATGAAGGGCTCGGGATCCCCGCTGATCAACGAGAGCAGGTGATTCAGCCCTTCTATCAGATCGATGGCAGCGTCACCCGCAGCTATGGGGGGGCTGGTCTGGGGCTGGCCATTGCTGAGCGCGTAGCCAAGCTTCACGGCGGCAGGTTGATCATCACAGAGACGATCAGTGGGGGTGCACGAGTGGCGCTACAGATCCCCAGCCGCCCCTCCCAGGAGGTGGAGAGTTGGAGTTGGTCAAGATGAAGATCGCGATCGCTATGAGCGGTGGTCTGGACTCCTCCATCGTCGCCGCGAGGCTCCAGGAGCAGGGGGCTGAGCTTTTTGGGATCACCTTACGGCTCTTTGATGAAGCGGACACAGAGAGCGCCGCGCGCATCTCTGCACATCTGGGGATCCCTCACCAAGTACTGGATCTGAGACAGGAATTCCGGAGCCAGGTTATAAATACCTTCGCGAGGGAATATATGGCGGGGCGTACTCCCAATCCCTGCGCTCACTGTAATCCTCTGATCAAGTTTGGCCTCCTCTTAGAGGCTGTTCGGGCTCAGGGCGCGGAGAAGATGGCGACAGGGCACTACGTGCGCCTTCAGGAAGGTAGGCTCCTTAAGGCTGTTGATCCCAGTAAAGATCAGTCCTATTTCCTCTTTGGTCTAGAGCAGCGGCAGATCAAGCACCTGCTCTTTCCCCTGGGTGAGAGCTATAAGGCTAAGCTTCGGGAGGAGGCTCGGGAGAGGGGGCTGCCCAACTGGGACCGAGCCGATAGCGAAGATATCTGTTTTGTTCCTGAAGGAGAGTACAGCCAAGTGGTAGAGGAGATCAGCGAAGCGAGCGCTTGGCGCCCAGGCCCCATCCTCGATGCTCAGGATAGAGAGTTGGGGCGGCACAAAGGCATCCACCGCTTCACCATCGGTCAGCGCAAGGGCCTAGGGATCTCCACGGGGGTTCGCAGCTATGTGACCGAGATCGACGCTCAAAGCGGAACGCTGCGCTTGGGGCCCCGTGAAGCGCTGAAGCGCAGCCGGGTTTGGGCCAAGGGCTGTCGCTGGATCAAAGATCTCCCCGAGGGTCAGCTTAACGCCAAGATCCGATATCGCCACCAAGGAGCGATGGCGGAGGTTGAGTCTCTGAGTGAGGAGGATGTTCAGATCCGCTTCTATGAGCCCCAATATGCGGTCACCCCAGGACAGGCTCTGGTCCTCTACAGAGGAGACGAGCTTTTGGGTGGGGGCTGGATCGAGGACTCTGAATGAACGGAGTGAAGAATCGCGTTGGGGCTTTGGCTTGCTCCCTGGGCTACCCCAAGGGGACTTGGGGCCGCCTCCTCCAGGCTCTAACCCATAAATCCTACAGCAATGAAAGTTTTGTGGCTCACAATGAGCGCCTGGAGTTTTTGGGAGATGCCATCCTGGGTTTCCTGATCGCTGAGGCCCTCATCGAAGCTCACCCCAAGTTGGACGAGGGGCGGCTCACCCAGCTTCGATCAGATCTGGTCAACACCACCAGCTTGGCGAGAGAGGCGCGCAGCTTGGGGCTGGGTCCCTGTTTACAGATGGGGAAAGGAGAGCGACGCTCTGGGGGACGAGAGAAACCCTCGCTCCTGGCTGATGCCTTTGAGGCTCTCTTGGCGGCCCTCTATCTGGATCAGGGGATCGAAGCGGCACGAAGCTTCCTCTTGAGCCGCTTTGAGCCTCGCCTCCGCGCCGCGCAGCTCTCAGGCTCAGGGCGCAGCTATAAAACCGAGCTTCAGGAGTTGGTTCAGGCACGCTTCGGAGAGACCCCTGAATATCGCCTCTTGAGCGAGGAGGGACCAGATCATGAGAAGCGCTTCCGTGTAGGCCTCTATTTTCAGGGAAGCCAACAGGCTCAAGCTGAGGGGCTCTCTAAAAAGCGCGCTGAGCGAGAGGCGGCGCGTTTGATCTTGATCGAGCAAGCTGAGCGGCTCAAGCCCCTCCCCGAGAGTTCCGAAGGCGCTGCATCACCTGTTGATAGCGGATGTCCCAATCCTGAGTCCCCTCCTGTAGATTCCTGATCCGCTTGCGGACCTCGGCATCCAGGGGGTCTTCATCGCTCATATGAAGCTTAAGAACCGGTGCGATGGCAGCCCGCAGCTCGTTGTCATCTCCAAAGATCTCCTCTACATGGCGAGTGTGAAGGAGGGTCTCTATCAGTTGATTGGCGATATAACCCACCGACTCATCATAGAGCCCAAACTGGCGTTTTCCAGCCAGGACCCGCTTGATCTTTTTATGTTCGGAGTAGTCCAGCCCTCGTTGATGGGCGATATCTTTGGCCTCCTCTGTGAGGGCACGCTCCGAGCGTAGATACTCTTTGAGGACCGACTCAATATCTAACTCCACCTCCTCTACGCTGGCGGGTAAAATCTCGATGAGCTCCTGCTCAGTGAGCCTGCGGAGGAGATCTTGGATGATATGTGGGATTCGACTGTTAAAAAGGCGCATGGGGGCTCCAGGGTAGGCGCCCTTTTAACATCTGTGGAGAGGGATTGGAACGTCGCTTGAGGGGCTCCTTTGAGGAGCCGGTTGTCGGCCTGATGAAGCTTTCAAGCCCTACTCTTGAAAGTAGAGGCAGTCAACCGCTCCATCGGCGGCGATTTTCAGAGAGGAGCAAGAACCTTCAGCATCTCCAGCCACTTGCCAAGGGGCCTCTTGACCATCCAGGATCTCAATCTCGCAACTTGAGAGCATCAACTCAGCGATCCCCTTACCCGTGATGCGGCCATTCACCCAAACCCTCATCCCCTGGATGAGCGCCTCCAGGGGACTCTTATCGATGATGCGCAGGTGGAAGAAGCCAGGGCGGCTGTTGGCGAAGGGCATCATCTTAAAGCGGAAGCCATAAAAGGGGGTGGTTCCTGCGCAGGTCAAGCGGCTATAGCCCTCATAGACCGTGGCTCCTGGCGCAAAGCGCTCCAGTACTTGACCGTCTGGATCCAGGCGCAGCGCGATGCCCCCTGTATTGCGCACCCGGATACGATATCGGGGACGCTTGATCAGCAGCTCTGGGACGCTCCAGAGGGCGGAGGTGAAGAAGTAGCCCAGCGCGCTTTGAAAAAGCTTACGACCCAGCCAGAAGCGGCTGAGCTGCTCACGGATACTGTGATAGCGGTTGAGGATAAAGGCATCCCAACCAAAACCAACGAAGCTGGCACGTCGCGCTCCGTTAACTCGCAGGAGAGGCAGTTGCCCCTCACGAGCGCTCTTCAGTGACTTCAGATCCTCTAGGTAATCTCCCGCGCCTACAAAATCAGCGACGGCGTTGCCCGTGCCCAGACGCAGGATCGCAAAGCGGGGGATTGGCTGTCCCAGATGCTCAGCAGCCTGAAGGACCCCATCGATGGTGTTGAAGATGGTACCATCGCCTCCTCCTGTGACCACGGTGGAGTAGCCCAACTCCACCACCCGGCGAGTGATAAAGGCGGCCTGCTCGATGCTCTCGGTAAAGAAGATGTCTGCCTCAGGAAGCACCTCAGCGATGCGAGATTTCACCTCTTGGCTGACACGTTTGGCGTTTTTGTTAAGGATGATGGCTGTCTGCCCGGCGCGAAGGAGTCTCTTGGGGATGCTGTCAAGGCGAGGCATAGCTCCTCCTTCTAAATGGGAAACGGTCACTGTTGGACGGGAAACGGCGCCATCAGCAACAAACGGGCCATTGGTGCCAAGCCCAAACTCACTCAAACTGCGTAGTTTGCTTCGCGCTGAGCCAAAGAGCTGCGTCGGATGAGTCGCAACCTACTCTGTGTCGCTGGAGAAGCTTCAGGAGATCGGCTCCTGGGCTTCGCTTTAAAGGGAGGAGATTTTAAAGCTCTTGGGCTGGGGGGACCCTGCGCTGAGGCGGCGGGGTTGCGCAGCTTGGAGCGAGCCTCAGATCTCAGTGCCCGAGGGTTGGGAGAGGCGCTCAGGAGCCTCCCGCTCTGGTGGCGTACGCTGAGGCGCCTTAAGGCTCGCTTAGGAGAGGTCAACGCCCTGCTCCTGGTGGACTTTCCCGAGATGAATATGCGGCTCCTCTCAGCCGCTCAAGAGCAGAGCTTGCCTGTCGCTTGGCTGGCCCCTCCTCAAGCCTGGGCTTGGCGCCCAAGGCGAGTTGAACAACTTCGTCGAGTTCAGTGGTTGGGTTGCCTCTTTCCCTTTGAAGCGGAGTGGTACAGGGCGCGCGGGCTCCCGGTTGAGTATCTAGGCCATCCCCTGGCGACAGCCTCTCCGCCTCCTCTACCTGAGCACCCAGGCTTAGCGCTCCTGCCTGGCAGTCGGGATGCGGCGATCCGCCGCCTGCTGCCTTTACAGCTCCAAGCCGTGGCGCGGCTGCGACGCCATTCCGAGCTGAGCCTGCATCTGGGTCGAGCACCAGGAGTGAGCAGAGATCTTCTCAGCAGCCTCCTCAGAGAGTCACAGCTCCCTGTTCAGATTCATGAGGGCGCTGATGCTGCTTTGGCGGCCTCCACCTTGGCGCTGGTGGGCGCAGGGACCGCCAGCCTCCACGCCGCTCTACGGGGACGAGCGGTTCTCACGCTTGTAAAGGTTGGTCCTCTGACGGCGGCGCTGGGGCGACGCTGGGTAAAGGTCCCCCATTTTGCGCTCCCCAACCTGATCATGGGAGCGCGGATATTTCCCGAGTTGGTTCAGGAGGAGGCGAGCCCTGAGGCGATCAGCCAGGGGCTGGAGCAGCTGCTCTTTGAGGGGGAGCGATATCAGGGGGCTTTCAGGCAGCTCAGAGCGCGGCTTAGACAGGGGGACTTTGGAAAGCGTGTACAGCGAGCCCTGAACTCTCTGCTCCCTTAATCAACTCTTCCATATTGTCTCCATGCCAGAGATTATCTCTTGTTGCATGGAGGAGCGATGCTGTCGCGTTATCCCTATTACTTGGGGGGAGATCCTCATTTCAGCCCCGATGAACTCCCCGTCTATAACAAATATACAGGAGAGGAGGTCAGCCGTGTCTCTCTCGCCTCATCTGAGGTGATCGATGCGGCGATCAACGCCACTGTTCAAGCCCAGACCATGATGGCGGCGCTGCCCGCCTGGAGACGGCAGAAGATCCTCTATCAGGTTGTCCAGCAGTTGGAGAGCCGCCATGAAGAGCTATCCCGGTTGCTCTCCATCGAAGCGGGCAAAGCGATTCAGCACGCACGAGGAGAATTGACCCGCAGCATCGACACCTTCCGTATCGCCGCAGAAGAGGCGGTTCGCCAGTATGGCGAGCATCAACCCCTGGATATCTCTCCTAGAGCGGAGGGCTACGAGGCGATTTGGAGGCGGCGCCCCATCGGCCCTGTGAGTTTTATCTCTCCCTTTAACTTTCCCCTCAACTTGGTAGCTCATAAGATCGCTCCCGCCATCGCGGTGGGCTGCCCCTTTCTCCTTAAGCCCGCCTCTTCTACTCCCATAAGCGCTCTGGTCCTGGCTGAGATTTTGACCCAAACAGATCTCCCCAAGGCTGCCTTTAGCATCCTGCCCTGTCGCCGAGAGGAGGCTGACGCCTTCGTTGAGGATGAACGTCTTAAGCTGCTCTCCTTCACCGGCTCTCCTGGAGTGGGTTGGGCGATGAAGGCTCGAGCAGGGCGCAAGCGTGTCCTTTTGGAGTTGGGGGGCAACGCAGCCTGCATCGTCGATGAGGGGGCTGATCTAGAGAAAATACTTCCCCGTCTTCTCATGGGCATCTTCTATCAATCTGGACAGAGCTGCATCAGCGTTCAACGCTTGCTGATCCATGCTTCTCTCTATGAGCCCCTCAAGGAGCGCCTTATCCAAGCTGCTGAGGTTCTCAAGGGAGGAGATCCTCTGGACGAGGAGACCTTCTTGGGGCCTCTGATCAGCGAGAGTGAAGCTCAAAGGGTAGAGCGCTGGGTAGAGGAGGCTCTGGAGGAGGGGGCTCAACTTCTCACAGGTGGCCAGCGTCAAGGCAGCTTTTATGCACCCACCCTTCTGGAAAAGGTTCCTCGAGGAGCCCGCGTTCTCAACCTAGAGATCTTTGGCCCTGTGGCCTGTCTAGAGTCTTTCCAGGACTTTAAAAAAGCCTGCCTACGAGTCAATGACTCTCTCTATGGTCTACAAGCTGGAATCTTTACTCGAGACATCCACAAAAGCTTCTATGCTTTCGAGTGCCTGGAGGTAGGTGGAGTGGTAATCAATGATGTGCCCTCGGTGCGGGTGGACAGTATGCCTTATGGAGGGGTAAAAGCCTCCGGTCTAGGCCGCGAAGGGATCCGCTTCTCCATGGAGGAGATGACCGAGATTCGCCTGATGCTCATGCGAGAGATCGGCAAGCTTTGATTTTGAATGAAACTTAAGTCTGACTCTGAAGAGCCTCTCCTTGTTGGGGGGCGCTATGCTCTTCTAAACCGCCTGGGAGTAGGGGGAATGGGTGAGGTTTGGCAAGCCCATGATCTTCTCACTCAGGCTACTGTCGCTGTCAAGATCCTCCTCTCCTCTGTAGCTGATGCTCCTGCGGCAGAGCTGCGCTTTCAGAGGGAGATTGAGGCGATGGCGAGGCTGCATCACCCCCGAGTCGTTCCTGTGTTGGATGTTGGTTCAGATCCCCGAGTAGGGCTCTACTTTGTCATGACTCTTCAGTATGGTCAGCCTCTTCATGAGATGACCCCACGCTGGAATCATTGGAACCCTCTTTGGTCGATCGCTGATCAGATTTTGGAGACCCTAGCCTTTGCTCACGCTCGAGGGGTGATTCATCGGGACATCAAGCCAGACAACATCTTGGTAGAAGCCAACGGTCAGGCAGTGCTCCTCGATTTTGGGGTCGCTCGCCTCAAAGATCGTGCTCGCAGCGGCACCTCAGCTTATGACATGCTGGGCACGGTTGACTATGCCGCCCCCGAGCAAGCCACCGGAAAGCGACGGCGCATTGGACCTTGGACAGACATCTACAGCTTTGCCCTGGTCCTCTACGAAGCTATCTGCGGTCGTCTAGCTTTTTGGGCTTCCAGCCCGGTTCAATCTCTGATGATGCGTTTAGAGCGGCCCTGTCCTCCCTTGGATCCTCGTCCTGGTTTCTCTACCCCCAAGGGCCTGAGCGATATCCTCCAGAGGATGACCCACCCCGACCCTTTCAAGCGTTTTACCCATGCAGCAGCAGCTAGGGAAGCCCTCGTTTCAACCCTGGATGATACCTATGAGATCCTCAACCCCACCCAGCCCGATGAGCATTCAGAGAATCTAAACGCTCAGAATCGGATGCAGGACCTAACAGATGATGAGATCAACTTGCTTAGAGGGCAGCGCTCAAGTCACCTAGAGCGAGCGGAGTCTCTCAGTTTTCTCCCGATGGAGCCGCCTCTTCGTCCACCCAAGCTCATCGGACAGGGGAAGCTCTTCGTTCAACTTCAGAAGGGGCTTGAACGCTGGCTCAAAAAGCCCAACGCGGGAGCGTTGATCCTTCATGGAGCGCCCGGCAGTGGAAAGAGTCGTGTCGTTGAAGAGCTTTTGGCTCCTTACTTTGCTTCAGGGAAACTCAACGGACACTGGCATCGCTGGGCAAGCATGCACAATATGCGTTCCATCGCCCTCTCTATCGCCAGCGCCCTGGGCTTGCCCACCACCTCTGCTGAGGAACAAGTCAACTGGTGGCTTGAGAGCCATGGAGCCAGCAAAGCAGAGAGCGTGAGTATCACTCACTGGGCTACTACTCCTGCTGGGAGCAAAGATGAACAGTCTGGGCGCATCCTTGATTTTCTTAAAATCTGCTGTGGGCAAAAACCTTACGTTCTTTTCCTGGACGGCTTAGAGCAGTTGGAGACTTCGGTCTTGGAGCTTCTTCAGAAGATCCGTCGCTCTAAACTGCCCATCATCTTGATCCTCACCGTGCGCAAGGTTCCAGAACCCAAGCCAGGTTCTTGGCTAGAGCGGATCTGCCGTAAGTTACCTCCCCTTGATGACAGCGCATTGAAGCGGATGATGGCAGATCTGGCGATCTTAGAGGATCGGCACCGTCTACCCATCATCTACACCTCTGAAGGCAACCCCAGGCGGATGATCAACGCCCTTAAAGAGCTGCGCAGCCGAGGCTTGTTGGCGCCCTACTATCCTCGTTGGGTACAGATTCCCCCCGAATGGATCCCCAAACAGGGCTAAATCTGGGGCATTCAATTAGAGAAATATTGTATTAATAAGGGGAGCCTCTTAAGCTGCCATCCATGGATATTATTGAAACCGGCACAATCCAGATCTTCAGCTATAAAGAGGGGCTCCTCTCTAAGCTTGCCCATGATCTACGTTTTACCCTTGAGCGCTTTCGTATTCAGCGGGAGGGCTCACAGATCCAGGCTCAGTTTTGGCCTGAGAGTCTCAGGGGCGATGGTGTTATGCGTGAGGGCCAACTGCTTCCAGATCTTCTGAGCGCTAAGGACTGGAGGGATATTCGCAACAACATAGAGAAGAAGATTCTCAAGACGGCCAAGTTCCCTGTGATTCGCTTTCAGGGGCAGGTGGAAGCTGGAGAGCTTAGAGGACAACTGGAGTTGATGGGACGTTCAACACCGATCCAGATCCCTCTTGAGGAGGGGCTCAAGGGTCGCCTTGAGATTCAACCCAGCCGTTGGGGTATCAAACCTTTCAAGGCCCTGATGGGCGCCATCAGGGTTCAAGATCGTGTCCTGATCGAGTTTCAACTCTAAAGCGAATAACCGTGGCGTCGGCAGCAGGCTTCAGCGATCTTTCTTAGATCGCTGGCGACATCGACGCGGGCGAGCATCCCCTTGAGACCTGCCAATACTCGAAAATAGAGCAGCATCTCAGCGGGAGGAACCAAGTTGAGGATCTTCAGGTGCTTCCTGATAAAGGCACGCTGCCGAGCGTGAACACGCCAACCATAAAAATTAAAGGGTCTGCGCTCAGCGATGGGCTCTAGGATAATATGTAGATAAGTATGAAGATCTTCTAGGCTGGGTGGGGGAGCGTCTCGACGCGAGAAGCCCATCTCCTTGAGAACATCAAGGATCGTCTGAGTATCATCATCCCAGAAAGCCATCAGAACTCGCAGGACACCATCACTCAGCTCAGGGGAGAACTCACGTACACAGCCAAAATCAAGGAGCCCGATCTCTCCTTCAGGGGTGAGGAGGAAGTTTCCTGGATGAGGATCAGCGTGAAGGCGTCTCAGATCGTGGAACATAAAGACAAAGGCCTCTACGAAGCGCTCGATGATCTCCAGACGGCTCTGGGGGTCGTCGAGTTTCTGAAGGGCCTCGTCCAGCTTCTCTCCAGGTAGAAACTCCATCGTCAACACAGAGCTGCGACACAGCTCCCTGATGGGGGCAGGGATACGGAGGCCAAAACGCCCCCCCAGGTGGTGTTGAAAATAGCTGAGCTGCTCTGCCTCAGCCAGATAATCTGCCTCCCTCAGGAGGCTCGTGCGAGCTTCAACGATAAAAGATTGGGCCCGCGCTTGGCTCATAAAAACCCGCCCCAGCTTCAGCAAGCTGCTTAGGTTGCGTAGATCACTCTCCAGAGAGTCCAAGATGCCTGGATACTGCACCTTGATGGCCACCTCACGGCCATCAAAGAGCTGGGCGCGGTGAACCTGACCGATGCTGGCCGAACCCAGAGGCTCTGGATCAAAGAAGCGGAAAAGCTGAGAGATGGGGCGATCAAGAGCCGCTTCGATCTGAGCCTGTACCGTCAGAAAGGTCATCGGGGGCGCGTTGCGTTGAAGGTGAGCCAGACGGTCTGCGAAGGCCTGATCGATCAGATCAGGATCTGCGCTGAGGAGCTGCCCAACTTTCATAGCAGCGCCCTTCATCTCTCCCATCACCTCAACGATCTGTTTTGCGTTGTTGAGAGCCGCTGTGGCCAGGACCTCGGGTTCTCTTCTTCGGAATTGAGCTTTGATCACAGAGCCGGTGAAGTGGGTCGCGAGGCGCCCCAGCTTGAGGGCACGGCCTAGACGGCTGCTGTCTACCCGCTTTCCCCGCTCCCCTGCTAGGCTCTCCCAATCCTTCCCCATGAAGATCTCATCCCAAGACGTTCAGGCCAAAGAGTGCCCGATCTCCAGGATTTCAGCCAGGGTTCGGCCTTGAAAATGAGCGGAGTTCATCTCTTTGAGGTAGTTGAGCAGGAAGCGTCCAGAGTGCTTGAGCAGGAGAGGTTGCTTCGCGAACCAGTATCCTGCGCGCAGAGCCTGATCTTGATAGATACGTTCCAACAGCTTCTGGTAGATGGCTCCAGCCTTATCTATATTGCTTCCAGCTCTCTTGCGTTTGAGGATCAGGGCCTCGATCTCTCCATCGATCTCCTCCTTGCGGCTCTCTTGAGCCCAACTCTTGCCCTTGAAGCTGAGAACCCCCTTCTTCTCAAGACGACGCTTCTGGATAAGCAGGCCCCGGGTTTGGTGATGGAGGGCTTTGATCTCTTCTCGAGCCTTCTCAGCCTTTTCATCAAGAAGGCGGAAACGCTCGATGTCGTTACATAACTTCCTGGGAATCTGGATGAACTCCTCCCTTAAAAGCCATTCAAAACTGACCACATCTACTGGAAAGGGTTGCTTTAGGCTGGGGAAACGTCGAGAGGCAGACTCGTAGAGGTTGGGAGCCTCTCCCACCGCTTCCAACATACGGAAGACGCGCAGGGCGTCTAGAAAGGCAGATTTCTGTGTCGATGAGTAGGGCACAGCTCAGTCTCGCTAGAGCCTGAGCTGAGGTCAAGTGCTCAGAGGAGAGAGCTGCTTGAGGGGTGTGTTCAAGCTTTATTGCTCAACGCACTCTCGCAGCTCAGGATCGCAGAGAGAGCCAAAGGGGCAGTTGTTGGGTTCCACACGACAGCCGGCTTGACAGACACCAAGCTCCAAACCGTTCGGGATGGCGCAGTACTCTTCAGGCATACAGAAGTTGTCGGTGCGGCACTGACCATCACGAGGGTCGTCAGCGAGGATCTGACCCATACGGCAGAAGCCTTCGGCGAGATCACAGTAGCTGCTGCGCTCAGGACAGTCAGCATCAGCTCCGCACGAGTAGCGACAGAAGAGGTTATCTGGATTGGCGTCGTCGGGGGCAACACAGAGGGTGCCATCGGGACAATTAGCATCACCAGCACACTGATGGTTTAAGCAGGTGGCAGGGTAGCTGCGCCAAGGGTTTTGCTCAAAGGAGGGAGCGAGGCAACGGTTGTAGACATCCACCATCAAGCACTGCTGGTCATGATGGATATAGTAGTCAAGGGCTTGGGCGTCCTGCTGTTGGTTGAGGAAGCCAAGGCCAGTGTCTTGGATATCTCTTGCGTTGAGGGCGAGAGCAACGCGGGGGCCACAGACATACTCAATGCGAATCATGGAGAGTTCAATGCGGAACTTGAGGCCGAGGACGAGGCAGTTTTGCCACTCTCGGACCCAAGCACCCTCGACAGCAGCGGTGTTGAGATCGCGAGCGATCTCAGCGCCGAGGATCTCCAGATCAAGGGCCTGCTCGTCGGTGATACACTCCTGGCCCTCCTGGCAAACAACAGAGATGTTGAGCGCCATCAAGGCCCTGATCTGTTGTAGAACAGCGAGGGCGCTGGTGATACGAGGACGAGCGGGGGCAGGGTCATCAACTCCACCTTGAGCGATATAGAGTTCGAAGTCCTGAGCGAGGGTAGTGAAAGCTTCACTGAGCTGCTCATTGACAGGCTCAGCAGCAGCGGTTCGAGCGCGGGGGTCAGAGATGTCAGGGAGAGGGAAGCCATCATAGGCGTTACAGGGAGCGATGGAGTGGATGAGCCAGTAGTGAGCATCCACAGCCTCTCGAGCCAAATCAACGCCCAAGCTGCCATCGTTGCGAACCTGCTCCTCAAAGTCAGGAGTGAAGAGGCGATCAACCTCATCAATATAGCTTTGTGCTCTGAGCAAGCTGGGGTGGTTGGCGGGTGGAGCAGCTTCGGCCTCCAAGATGGTCTCCTTGAGGCGCTCAATGCTGCGCTTCATCTGGCGAGCGAGGGCCCAGATTTCGAGGCCAAAATCGGCGCCAAAGTCCTGGGCGAGGGACAGACGATCGATGCTGCGCTGAGCGGAGAACATAGCAACGCCAGGGCGCTCAAAGCGCTCAGCCCAGCGTCCATCAGCCAAGATCTGATGGACGGGCTCAAGGGTGTTGGCCATCATCACATCGAAGGGTGCCTCAGCGGCGTCGATCTCCTTATCCAAGCGTGTATCGATATAGCCAAAGAGCTCATCAAAGGTGGCTTCTCGTACATTGACGATATCAGCTTGGAGGGAGGAGGAGTCTTGGTCATGGACGGTAACGGAGACGACATAATGCTGATCTCCAGTGCGAGGCTGGCGGAACTGGAAGCTCTGCTCACGGCCCTCAGAAGCAGCAAATTCAGCATTGTCAAAGACGCCATCGTTGTCAAAATCCCACTCATAGCGAGTCATGGGATCAGCGGGGGCGCCAGGATTGACCGTGACACCAAAGGTCATGGGGAGGATCTCAACGACATCGACAGGGGGCACGATCTCCTCAATGATAGGGTCTACATCTGCGATCGTGATCCTGACGGTGGCCTCGGTGAAGTTGTCCTCATCATGGACTCGTAAGAGGGTCTCATAGGTACCATCATCGGTGAAGGTGTAGCTGGGGTTCTCTAAACCAACACCGCTGGCGTCGATCTCTCCATCTCCATCAAAGTCCCACTCAAAGAGCCCCAGACCATCAGCGTTGCTGAGGCTGTGGCTGCCGGAACCATCAAAGGTCATCTCAACGCCTTGGGTCCCCTGCTGAGGTGCTCCAGCATCGCTGACGGGATCGATATCCTCTACCTCAACCTGGAAGGCCTGGGTGTCCTGAAGGCCCAAAGAATCGGTCACCCTCAGCGCTATATCATGGGTCCCGTTATTGGAGGAATCAAAGGCGACCAGCTCACCCTGAGACTCAAAGACTCCATCGTTGTTGAGATCCCACTCATAGCTGACAATGCTGTCTCCCGCCTCAGGAGAGAGCGAGGCGGAGCCATCCAGTTGAAGACCACTGCCCTCGGTTACGATATAGCCCTGTGGCAACACCGGGTGTTGCGCTGGATGGTTGGCGGTTATCGGAACGGCGACTGGAGCACCATTGACCGTGAAGCGGCGGATAAACTCTCGCTCATTGCCGTTGTTACAATCCTGCGCGGTGAGGAAGAGCGCATAGGAACCCCCATCATTGAGCACCGTCCCCTCTGCATAGTTCTGCCGCGCCCCGTTATCCACTGATATCTCAGACCCTACGATCTCTGCGCAGCCCTCTTGCGCCGCATCCCAACTCAAAGTCGCGTTCGCTACCAAGCTGCCCTCATCTGGTCCCGTGATCTCCAGAGCGGGAGGCTGTGCCAGTAGATAACTGCGCTCAACCACGGTCTCGTTTTGACACGCATCCGTTACTGTCACTCGCAATAGACGCCCACAACCATTCTCGACCAGCTCCTGGCGGCTGACTGGAGCATCGTCCAAGTTGTCATCCACGATTAAATCTGGCTCCTGCACTTGTCCATAGCAGGTCCCCGCCACTGGTCGCGCCCCGATCGTCACCTCGGGATCTGTACGATCGAAGAGGATACGACCACCGGTGTTGATCTCAGAGTTCCCCCCCTTGGGATCCACCAACCGCAGGCTCAACTCGCGCATCCCCTCTGGAATATCTGCGGTGTTTACTATGATCTCCTCACTCCGAGCGCTGCCATCATCATTCGTATCGATATCTACTGTCGCCAAAACCACCGCTCCCGTCACCACCGTCACCGTTACAATATCGCCGGTTGGGTCACTCAGGTTAAAGCGTACTGGCAGATTCCCTGCTGAAATACAGCCCGCTTCACCAGCGCGAGGCTCCAACACCTCACCCGATGGCGGCGCTTCATTACTCACCTCAATTATGCTTTCTCCGGGCTCAGAACAAACCCCCTGTGCATCGCAGACTATCAAACGAACGGTGTGTACCGTGTTTACTTGCCAATTGTCATTGATGAAGTTTTCATAAAGATCCTGATCCCAGTCGTTATAGTTACCGTCCAAGTTCAGGTCCCATTTATATTCTGATACACTATCACAGGGCTCATTTGGATCTGAAGAACCTCGTCCATCTAGGGTTACCGGAGCCCAGCTCGCGTGAAGCTTGATCGAGTTCAATCCTCCATGGCCATCATCTACGCTCCTCGCATTGTTCGGATCTGTCCACCACTCCCAGTCCACTTGCCCCTGACGACGCACATAATATTTATATGTGTAATCTCCCGGACCCAAAAGCTCGCTTGCTTCCCAACGTCCATCGACTGCATCCCAGACCATTGGGTCCGCTTCGGTGCTCCAGTTATTGAAAGCTCCCGCTACACGCGCCTCATCCAGCGCTACTCCCGGGACCAGAGTAAACTCCAAATTGCTGTTCACTGGCCCTGTCTGATAGGGACCGCCTGCGTTCGCTACCGGTTGTACATTCTGTACATCTATCTGAACCGTCACCTCTTGGAAATCAACGCGATCACTGGCGTCTTTCACTCTTAGTGTCGCCGATACCGTTATATGCCCGTTCTCATCTGGCTGCGCTGTCACTGGCTGCGCAAAGGTCGCCCCCGATATGTCGTCATAGACACCATCTCCATCTGTGTCCCAGTCATACGCTACCAAGGCAAAACCCTCATCTACTGGCCCATATGTCATTGAGCCCTCTCCGCTGAACTCTACCAGCTGACTACAACCTGCACGCGCTGGTGAAGCTATCGCACGAGCCTCTGGCCCGTTTACTACGTTCAGCGTAACCGCCCTATCATTCGTTAATCCAAAGCGATCTGTCACCCGCAGCCTTACCTCATGCGTCCCAATCCCAAGGCCCAACCCCTCAAGCTCCGCTGCGCTTACCACCAGCGCTTCTCCTACAAAGCCATCAAAGTTTCCATCATTCCCCACATCCCATTCGTAGCTCTGGATGCTGTCACCGCAAGGCTCATCTGGATCCATAGAACCTGCTGCATCTAAATTCAAATCCTCACCCAACGCTATCGTGTAGGGACCCACTACCGCACCATCTACTCTATATCCACCCGCCTGAGCCATCGGAGGACGGTTACCCGCCAAAACTTCCAAATCCTCACGCACCTCTCCCAAATTACCCTCAGAATCAACCACCTGCAATCCAATCGAGATCGCACCACCAAAGCTAAAGCTCTCATATGCGAGGCTTACAGAGGCTCCATCCGCATCATCAAAGGCTCCATCACCATCTAAATCCCATCGCCACTCCATGATATTTACATCCGGGTGTGCATGATTGGAACCGCCCCCTCCAAAGTTTACTCTCACTCCGCAAGACGCTGGGTTCGGATCTATCACTGCTACCGCTGTTGGGTTGAGTGGATAGACCGTGATCTCGGTGTCATCTTCGCCGCTCTGATTGAAGTTATCCTCCACCTGAAGCCGCGCCTGATAGACCCCAGGGACGTTCAGACCATGCGCCGCAAGATCCTCTGCGGTTAAATCCATTATCTTCCCGGGCTGATCACAGCCTGCCCCTGTATCCGCCTCAAAGTCCGCCACAAAGGCGCCCTCTGGAGCAAGGTCCCAACGGTAGTACCGCACACAGTCGTCATCATCTGGATCCATCGATTGAGACGCATTTAGGCTCAGCCCACGCCCCGCCAAAATATGATACCCCTCCTCTGGCGGATCGCTCGCATCTGCATCCGCTGTCGGCGCCGTTGGCGGTACATCAAAGTTCACATCATATCCCAAATCCGCATGACGCCCACCATCGTCAGTCACACGCAGCGTTATCGTCACGACCGGAACATTTTCCGGTTCAGGGACTGGATTAAAAATGTTGATGAACTGGATAAACGGCTGATCTTGAACCTCAAAAACGCCATCATTGTCTAGATCCCAGTCATAGCGCGTTACCGCCACACCAGGTACTGGAGACCAGCTCTCTCGACCATCCAAAGTCACTATCCCATTGCCGTTGTCCCGGCTGACCATCCCAGGGTTTGGACTCTGACTGACTACCGGCCTGGGGCTCGCCTCAAACAGAGATACCAATACCGAAATCTCGTTTTGAGCTCCAAAAGTGTCGGTCACGCGCACATTAACCGTATTGTTTGGCAACAAAGTGTCACGGTCAGCAGGCCACTGCATGTAAGCAACCAGATCGTTCCAAGGAATCTCAATGCGCCCACGTCGCCTTGCTGGCAGCCCACTGCTGAAGTTCCCGCTGATGTCCACTGCATCGGCGAAGGAGCCGTTGCCGTTCATATCCCACTCGATAAGGCTGATCCCGTCTCCGCAGGCAGCGTCAGGATCACTCGAACTGAGAGCATCCAACACCAGAACTTCACCCTCAAGAGCTATATATTGAGCCAAATCTGTACGCGCTACCGGAGCCTGATTCCCTTGGTCAACAACCACCTGGAAAGCGTCTGTGTCTGTACGACCTAGGTCGTCAGTGACTTGTAGTGTGACATCATAGGTACCAAACTGAGGATAAGCATGATCCACGGTTCGCCCTGAGTCATCAAAGGCCCCATCCCCATCAAAGTCCCAGCTGTAGCTCGCCAAAGAGCGGTTCGGGTTGGGGTGAAAACTGCCGTTGGCGTCAAAGCTCAACTGCTCTTCACAGCGCGCTGGGTTTGGCTGTGCTCGACCATCCGCCACCGGATTTCGAGGATAGATGATCAAGGTCGTGCTCTGGATATCCTCCAAGCCCTCATCATCCTGTACCCGAATCCTGATTGTATTTGGATTATCCGCACCTACACCCAAACCTCCAAGGTTGGCCCAAGCTATCGTCGGGTTTACACCTGTCCCATCATCAAAACCATCTCCATCAAGATCCCAACTTATCGTCAACACCTCTCCACAGGCGTTGTTTCCATCTGTCGCTTCGCCACGAAGCACCAGGTTATCCTCCTGCTCAATCTGATAAGGTCCGCCATGAGCTGCTGATGGAGGTAGGTTTCCTGACTGATTGACCGTAACTGTGACGAGGCTGTTCTTAATCTGCCCCTCCATATCTTCAACCTGTAGAGTCGCGCTGAAAACGGAGCTGTCTTCATTGGGTCGGGTTCCAGGGTAGGCAAACTCAAAATCCTGCTGTCCAGGATCATCTGTCTCGAAGTCTGGTGCTGCCCCAGTTTCCCACCAAAGACCATCATCGGTGTTCACATCCCAGCGCCAGAAGACGATGGAGGAGTCGCTGTTGGGATGAAAAGAATCACTGTGGTCAAAGAGAACTTTCCCCGAATTTCCACCCGCGCAGCCCTCGGTTACCACGCTGGGGCTCACTGAGCCGATCGGTACAGGCTTGGGGTTGAAGAGAGCTGGAGTTAAGACCAAACCGATCATCGTCGCAGGCATAAAGCCTGTTCCATAACTACAAAGGATTTTATGCCCAGTTCCTGTACAGGCATCTTCGGAAATCGTTCCAAAATTAGCATAGTCACTGGGGTTTCTATTCATTGCCCGTATGAAATAGATATTAAACTCTCTAAACCAATCTTTAGTCCCACCAATGAGATCTATCTCAGGTGAACCTGTGCGGTAACCTTTTTGATGTGAATAAAGCGCATAGGTGTTCCCACACTTGAAATTAACACTATTGGACTCATTATAAACACCATTAGCTTGGCCACAAAGGTAGTGTCCACCTGTCCAGAAGTTATCCATCCAGTGATCGTTGCTCGAAGCTCTATTCCAGTTGTCTCTTGTGTAATTTACATAGCGATCATATGAATTTTTCAGCTGAGACTCTGTATAGTTTGTTTCATTTGGAAATGGCTTATTATTGGAACCATTATCCATATTGTTGATCCCAAGCCATCGAGCTGCAACAAAAGCACCACCGGTGAGCTGTATACTTGCATGAGGATGGTGTGCGCCATTGTTTCGATATCTTGAAGATCCTTCAGAATGCTGGTTTCTGATTAAGTTACTGGCAATACGATATTTGTGGATGTTTGAAACCACAACACCATAGGGGCGACCAGCAATCTCAGCACCTTCTAGGCCGATATAAGCCCACTGAGTTGTTGATGCATCAGAGTCAGCTCCATCATCCCAACAACCCGAGCCATCACAATTAGCATAGAGCCATCCACCTGTACTATAGGCATCAAACCCATCAATCTGATTGCGGGCCAACATGTCAACAAGCTGTTGGACAAACCATTCCCATTTCTTACCTTGTACACTCGCGCCAGATCGTTGAACTACTGTTCCAGCCAGTACCGGAAGAACATTGGCTAGGCTTCCAGTCATGATACCCATGCCATAGTTGTTGTTACCTACATGGCTTATATAAGCACCTGTATCGTCACCCACCTGCCCAGCTGCAGCATCCAAACGGTCACAGTAGATGGGAGTACGGTTATCCGCTGGGCCCTGATAACCACATTCACGACCTTCATCCTCAACAATAGAACCGAGTCCCTGCGTATAAGCCCCATCGCTGAGGAAATTGATCATCCGCATGGAACTCTCTGCGTAGGGGTCGGTGGCCCAGCGCTCGTCGTTGAGCTCAAAGAATCCCTCAGGCACCGACTGTCCATGAGCGTTATAGGTCCCCGGTGGGTAAGCCGCAGGGTGTCCATTGATCTGCATATTCCACATCGCCAAGCCGCTGGCCCAACGGGTGGTCACTTGAGATCCCCAGCTGCTTCCATTATTGCCGATGTAGCCATAGAGCTGGCTGCTGTCTTGGTGTTGAAAATCGTGCATCTTCCTGTGGTTCCACCACAGACTCTCCTGCACCCCCATCGCAGCCATGACCTCGATCTGCTCATTGCTCCATTGGGTAGGATCGTTGCTGGGAGTGAAGTCATAGACAAAGAGACGGAAGGTGCCGAACGTAGCTGGGTCCCCACACCTTGGTGTCACCCGCACCCCGA
The DNA here is from genome assembly GCA_964384025.1 of uncultured Nannocystaceae bacterium. Classification (GTDB taxonomy): domain Bacteria; phylum Myxococcota_A; class Bradymonadia; order UBA7976; family UBA1532; genus CAYLJJ01. The sequence goes on along the minus strand of CAYLJJ010000045.1, from coordinate 3,757 downwards.
TGTTCATCGCCTGATTGCGGGGCACATCGGGCACCCTAAAAAACTTACCTATGTCGCGGAGGTTGTTTTGAGCATCCCGACCATAGAAACTGGAGGGTTCATCATAAGCAGCGTTGAGGTTGGTGTCCCAGACTACATCATAACCATCCGCGCAGGTAGCGTTCCTCACCGTCGCTTTGAGGGTGATGGGAGCTTGCTCATGCGCTGGATGAGGCAAACTGAGGTTTTTCTGCGAGTAGGGAACAACCATTACTAGGTTGTTTTGAGCGGCGGCTTGCCCCCCCACCAACGCTAAGAGAAAGACGAATGGAAATCTCATGAAACTCTCCTCCAAAACTCCCCTGAAAAAACTATCAAATCATCCTCTTCACTGTTGAATTTTTCAATCGTTTGAGAACTTCAAATGTAAACAACTGTTTTGTCCTATAAAAACAGATGGTTAATATGAAGATGCGCGGTTTTGCAAATACAGTGTTCCCAAGGAGAAAGATGAGATAGGCTGACCTCGGAAGTGATCGTTTGGGAAGTTGAAGGATCTCTAACGACAACAGCGAAAGCCGATGCTCCCGGTAGCATATTCTTCAGGTTTTAGATCGTTTCGCTGGCCACAGAGGAGGCCCGCAGGGGGGTTGGTCTCATAGCTGCCCCCGCGTACAAGCCGCAGCCCTCCCGACTGATCATCGGTCCACTCCTTAAGGTTCCCCGAGAGATCAAAGACCCCCAAACGAGCGCAATGATGAAGACTTCCATTGGGGAGAGGACCATCTTGAAGCCCAGGCTCATCAGGCTCCAGATCGTAGTCCCCTCCGTTGCAGTGGTCCGCAACATACTGAGGTCCGTAGGGATAGGATTCTGCCCCTGCGCCACCGCAAGCGAGAGACCACTCTTCAGCGGTGCAGAGTCGAGCACCCAACCGCCCACAGGCTGCTTGAGCTTCAACCCAAGTCACATCCGCCCAAGGAAGAACGCCAGCGCGACTACAGGCACGATGTTCTAGATAGGCTTGGATCTCATCCTCAGGGTTGGGATCTAAGCCCGCCTCCTCTGCAGTTGCTCCAGGACGACTGGCCTCATAAGCATAGATCTGAAACTCCCCAAGTTCTACCCAGATATCCTGAAAATCCTCATCCACCTCACCATCACAGTCATCATCAACGCCGTCACAGTTGTCATCATTACCTAGAGGCTCCCCCACCTCCACAGGGCAGATCACCCCTGATCCATCCTCCGCACAACGAGGGGTTCCCTCTCGACGACAGACACCCAAGCCTACCTCACAGCGTCCACTCAGGGCTTCAGCAAACTCCTCATCAACGCGACCGTCACAGTCATTATCCAAGCGATCGCAGAGTCCCTGTTCATCTATGGGGCTAAAGCTGAAGGGACGTAGGCAACGATAACCCGCCTCTCCATCACAGACAGGGACTAGGCGTCGAGGAGCACAGCGGCGCTCTGCTCTTTGAGAATCGATCAAACAGGCGTAACCAGGGTGTAAAAGGAGGCAATCTCGATCCTCAACACAGGGTTGCCCCTCAGGACCCTCTCCAGCCATAGCGATACAGATCTGCTCCTGACAGCGCCCTCCAGGACACTCTTCATCTCCTTCGCATTCAGGACCACAAACCCCTTGAGCGCCGCAGAAGTTATCGGGTTCCAAGAGTTCTTCAGGTTCATCAATGAGGCCATCGCAGTCATCATCTATACCGTTACAAAACTCTTTGATCGCTTCGGTCGCGGTGGGCACACAGGCATATTCACAGCCGTTCTCTAATAAACCATCGGCATCGACCCAGCCAGACTCACAGTGAGAGAGGAAGCACTCTCCTTCCTGGCAACTCACTACGCCATGCTCAATAAGAGGGCAGGCTTGGCCGCAAGCTCCACAATGCTCTATGTTAATACTGAGATCAAACTCTTCATCCACCTCTCCATCACAGTCATTGTCCACTCCATCGCAGCGCTCAAAGCCACCAGCGGAGATCAAACAGTCAGACTCACAGCCATCATCTGGGAGTCCGTTGTAGTCGTAATAGCCATTTTCACAGCTCTTCAGGTAGCAGCGTCCCGCCAAGCAAGCCAACTCAGCGTGCTCTCCATCACAGCGAACATCACAAGCACCACAATGTTCAGGATCCTCAAAGAGCTTGCGTTGAAGATCGGGATCATCCTCATCAATGAGGCTGTCACAGTCATTGTCTTGGCCGTCGCAGATCTCCTCTTCACGGAGGCAGAAGTCCACACGGATGCTGAGATCTGGTAGCGGAATTACGTCTGGAGTGGGTGGAGATGCGGGGCTGCTGCCACCTTCACCATCACAACCCAGGCTCAGCAGCGATAGATAGAGGATCAGACTGTGCCTCATCGGGGCCTCCTCTCTGGTTTGGGCGAGCTTCTTTTCGCTAAGCCCGCCGTCAGGAGGTCACGAACTCCTCGCGTCACCTGAGCCTCCTATAAAACCGTGAATCATCTGCCGAGCACCTTAGCAAAAGCTGGATGGATGAACACCTTCGATTCTAAGAAGAGGGCCAGTGATTGGGCCGCGCAGGGAGAATTGAGAACAGAGAGAGACGACTTTAAAGCTCCCGTGATATAGGCAGGAGCGAAATGATTATGACAGTTTGCTCTCAAGGAGCCTCAATGTCCTTGAACCATCTTCTCCCCCTAAAAACTTCAACCCTCAGCCTCTTTGGAGCGCTCCTCCTCTCTGGTTCCGCGCTGGGGCAAGAACCCAAACCGAAAACGGATCCCCTAGAAGATCTCACCAATATCCTCTCCAAGGGCCAGAAGAGGGCTCACGATGCTCCCCTCCCCAAGGTGCCCCTAGAGGAGAGGGTCAAGGTCAAGGAGTCTGCTCAAGAACAGGGCTGCTTACAGATCTTTGAGAGCTTCCCTGGTCCTCAAGGTCGTCGAGGGCTTAAAGGGCTCCAGGGAGTTCAGGGAGTTCAGGGCAAGACAGGTGAGATCGGTCCACAGGGTCCCAAGGGAGAGCAGGGTCCCCAGGGACGCACCGGCGCTCAGGGGGAGCAGGGTCCCCAGGGATCGAGAGGGGAGCGAGGGCCAGAAGGAGAGATCGGCATCCAGGGAAAACAGGGTCCTCAGGGACCCAAGGGAGAACGCGGCCTTCAGGGCAAGGTCGGCCTCCAAGGAGAGCGAGGAAAACAGGGTCCTCAGGGACCCAAGGGAGAACGCGGCCTTCAGGGCAAGGTCGGCCCCCAAGGAGAGCAGGGAGAGCGAGGCTTCAAGGGAGCCTCAGGGCTACAGGGAGAGCGGGGTATTCAGGGAGTGACTGGACCTCGTGGGGAGAAGGGAGAGCCTGGTATCCAAGGTACTCGCGGCCCTCTTGGGCCTCAGGGTCCCTCGGGTGAACCTGGCCCTCGTGGTCCCAGCGGACCCCAGGGAAAGTTGGGTCCTCAGGGAGTTCAGGGGAAGCAGGGACCCCAAGGTCCTATCGGAGCCCGAGGAGAACCTGGACCACAGGGCGCTTCAGGGGAGCAGGGTGTTCGCGGTCCTCAAGGGGAGCAAGGTGAACTTGGACCACAGGGCGCTTCAGGGGAGCAGGGTGTTCGCGGTCCCCAAGGAGAGACAGGACCCAGAGGTAAACCCGGAGTTGATGGAGAGACAGGTCCTCGCGGGAAGAGGGGTCCTCAAGGAGAGACAGGACGCAGAGGGGCTCAAGGTGCTCCCGGCCCCAAGGGAGACCTTGGCCCTCAGGGCAAAGCAGGTCCTCAGGGCAAAGCAGGCCCTCAGGGCAAAGCAG
>CAYLJJ010000044.1:0-50208 GCA_964384025.1 uncultured Nannocystaceae bacterium | reverse complement strand
CGCTTTTGCTTCAGTCCCTCACCGTCACTTTGTCTCTCATTTTCTCTGGGGAGATCGAGTGGACGGAGCGGGCGGAGAGGATAGGGTCTTGAGGGCACGGCGTCGGCTCCTAGAGTACTACTTAAAGACCCCCTCCAAGGCCCGCGCTGAGTTTGAACAGGGGCGAGCTTTACACTGCCCCCTAGATGGTGCCCCTCGAAAGATCAGCAGTCGTATGGGCGAGGATCGCGATGGAGGTGGCCGGCGGCACCAAGGCTTGGACTTTGACTCTACAGGGGGAGAGCCGGTGCGGGCGGTGGCGGATGGTCGCATAGTGGTCGCAGGAGTGGATCTCAAGGGCCCTGGTCATCGAAATATGCCCTTCTCAGAGGCACGACGCTTTCCATACAGGAAGATGGCTCCTGGAGGGCTCTTTGTGATGATCAGTCACGGTGGGGGTTGGCGCTCCGCCTATATGCACCTTTCTCGCTACACAGTGGAGCGGGGGCAGCGGGTTAAGGCGGGAGATCTCATCGGCTATGTAGGGCGCAGCGGGATTCGCGCATCAGGGGCTCATCTACACTTTGAGATCAGGAAGGATGGGGTACATCTCGATCCTCTACCTCTGATCAAGCCCTATATATTTGAGCCTGAGGAGAGCTATCGAGGGCGTCGAGTCGCCTTGGTTCAGTGGCAGAATCGCCGTGATCGTCGAAGGAGCCGCTATCGAGCCTGGAGAGCCAAACAGCAGCGGAAAAGAGAGCAGAGATGAGAGCCTTTAGAGCAGAAGAGCGCTCTCACGCTAAAGGCTTGCTCTCTGTCCTGGGTCTAGGCATCATCCGCGCTTTCAAGGAGAGACGATGCCGATCACCTCGAAAAACCCCATCAGCCTCAGCGGTCCCCAAAAGCGGGCTCTGCGAGGACAGGGACATCACTTAAAACCGGTCGTTCAGATCGGCAGAAATGGTCTCAGCGAGGGCCTCATTGAGGCCAGTGTTCAAGCCTTGATGCAGCATGAGCTGATCAAGATCAGCACGAGCGCTGAGGCGCCGATGGATCGAAAGAGTGCTCCCAGGCAGCTCGCTGAGCAGACAGGCAGCCATCTGATCCAGATCATCGGTCGCACCGCGTTGCTCTATCGTCGCCGCTTTGAAGATCCAGAGATTGAGCTGCCCGGCACCATAGAGGAGGCACCTCGACCGGAGGGCGCGGCGTGATTCTCCAGCTCAATGGAAGATATCCCTCAGCCTATCGTATTGAGAGGGTAGCTGGCTTATTGAAGGATGGGGAGATCATCGGGCTGCCTACAGACACCACCTATGCCCTCGCCTGTCTGCCAGACAACCGCACCGCTGTAAACCAGCTCTTGGCGCTAAGGCGCCTTAAGCAGGACAAGCGGCTCTCGCTGGTCTTTCGAGATCTCAAGCATGTCAGCGAGTATGCCCTCGTTGATGACACCGCCTTCCGCCTTCTGCGTCGCTATCTCCCTGGGCCTTACACCTTTATCTTGGAGGCTAACCGCAAGTTGCCTCGCTTTATTGGAGACAAGCGCAAACGCATCGGCGCACGGGTCCCTAAACTGGGGATGATTCAAGCCCTGATCGAGGCCCTAGATAAGCCCCTTATCGTCACCTCAGCCATCGATCCAGAGAGCGGCCTTACCCTTAACGATCCCTGGTCTCTGGAGGGGGTCTTTGGACATGCCCTGGCGGCGGTCTTAGACTGTGGAGATGTGCCCGGTGAGTTCTCTAGCATCATCGATCTCAGCAGCGAAGAGATCGAGGTGATCCGCGTTGGCTTGGGTGATGTGTCTAGGTTTGAGTGATGTCGGCTCGATATCTGTGATCGTGGCCATAATCTACGGCAGATGAGCATCGCGGGGTGGTTCAGAGGACCTCTATTTTCGCCTCAGCGTGATACAGTTTTGCCTGCTGCTCTTGGTGGAGAGGCGCGATGATATCGCCCTCTTGGCTGAACATCTCCTCAAGCTGGACAACCGGTAGAGGCTCAAGATGGCATATCCCCCGCTGGAGAGCAGCCCCGATGCCCTTCGACTGCTGAAGGAGTGAAACTGGCCAGAGAACATCCCAGTATGCAGTTTTGAACCCTCAAGCAGACGCGCAGACCTCAGGCGATCTCAGGCGCCCGGACGGCCAACTCCCCCAACTTGAGCATAAGGCTCCCTAGGCGCAGCAGGTCATTCACCACCAGCGCCTGCCCCCCCCGCAGGAGGCGCCCGTTGATGTAGATCCCGCAGCTGCTGCCCAGATCCCAGATCTTCAAACTGGCTGAGGAGTCCTCTGAAGGCCAGGAGGCCCTAAAGCAACAGTGCCGCCGTGAGATGGTCGGGTGGCGGAGTTGGATGGAGTTTTGGGGGGCGCGTCCCAGGTGATGCACCCCCTCTGGGATGAGGATCTCCGGGCCTGGGTGGTTGAGGAGCTGAAGGGAGGCTAGGGGTGCAGGCGTTGGGGGCGGAAGGTTGGAGATCATATCATGGATCGATCTCAGGCGTTTGTAGGCATCGCAGCCCCTAAGCAAGCAAGCGGGTGGTTGCGCCTCGATGATCTCGATCTGTGCTTGGAGTTGGACGCGGAGCGCCTTGGGTAAGGCGCCTCGAGCCTCATCTGAGGCCCGCGAGAGGGCCGCGAGGCTCAGCTCGCTGACCTCCAGAATGCTCCAGGGAGGTTCTACTCTCTGAACCAGACCCTGGAGAAGCTCGGAGAAGGCTCGCATCATCTCTTGGAGTTGGAGAGGCTTCGGTTGAAACTCAAAGGCTCCATCCCAATCAAAGAGCAGGGCGTGGCCCCCTGGGATCCCAGGGGGCAGAAAAGATTGAAGGAAGGTTGTTTGAGGATCCATTTGAGAAGGCACGAGCAGCTCCAGGAGTGTGGCCAACGAAATGTACACCTTTAAAGAGGAGCGTCCAGATGAAACATCATTCCATCGCAGAAGCTCACCAAGACCAGAACATAGACACAAGGAATTTTAATCGACCCCCCAAAAATATGTATATGTATTTGTTGGAATTGTTGGATGAAGGTCTTCACTACCCCATGCCATCTCCCCGACAGGTATTCTCACTCTTTTATTTTGGGGTCCCGAAATAAGAGACCTTAAAGAAAAAGAAACTTGGACCAATCTGCGGGATGCCGTCCAACGAACCATCTCTTCCGGTATCGTGCCGATAAGAGCCTAACGACTCAGAGCGCTGAGGTCCCACCACGATCCGAATTATCAGATCGCTCACTCTCTTCCCAGAAACAAAAAGCTCAAAAATCGGGAGACACCAACTCCCACTTGGAGATCCCGCCGAGGCTTTGGGCGCTTTTGAGCATGGTTAGAGTTTCGGTCAAATAGGGCTTGCTCTCCTCTTGGTTGAGGATCCATATTGATAAACATCATCTAAACTCACGGGGATTTAATGACTGCGCTCCAGCTCCAAACCTCCCAGCGTCAGGATCCTCGTAGAGGCTGAAGCGCAGACCGCTCCAGCTCGCGACGATCCTTCAGAGATAAGCCCCGATCCATCTCGCGTTCTGTGGCCTCAAGGGCCACACTGGAGCTGAAATTGTGTGATCTTCTCTCATTGGGCTGGAGCGCCCACTTTGAGTCTGCCCTCTCTCAACTTGATCCTGAACTTAAACCCGCCCGTGTCTTGAGCGTGCATGGAGAGCAACTCCAGCTCCTGGGCGCCGCCCAGGGGGAGGCTCATGTCGCGGGCCGCCTTCTCTTCAACGCCACCGAGGACGAGCTGCCTGCTGTGGGGGACTGGGTGGCGGCTCGGGTCCTTGAGGATCTGGCCCTGGTGGAGCATGTCCTACCCAGGATCTCAGTGTTCAGCCGCAACGCCCCTGGGCGGCGCAGTCGTCGCCAGATCGTGGCGGCCAACATCAACACAGTCTTCGTGGTGACAAGCCTGGACCGCGACTTCAACCCCCGCAGGATCGAGCGCTACCTCGTGGCTCTGGAGGCTTCTGGAGCACGCCGTGTCGTGGTGCTCAATAAGCTGGACTTGTTGGAGGATCCCTCTGAGGTCCTCGAGCAGTTGGATCGCTTGATGGTGCCCATCCATCTCAGCTCAGCGCTTCAGGCCGAGAGCCTCGGGGCGCTGCAGTCCTATCTAGGACGGGGGCAAACCGTCGCCCTGGTGGGCTCCTCGGGGGTGGGCAAATCCAGCCTCATCAACGCCCTCTTGGGGGAGGAGCGCATGGCTGTCCGTGCTGTCCGTGCAGGGGATGGTAAGGGACGACACACTACGACCCATCGCGCCCTCATCCCTCTCCCAACTGGGGGCCTGCTGCTGGATACACCTGGAATGCGAGAGTTGGCGCTTTGGGAGGGAGGAGACGCTGAGGTCTTCGCGGATATCCACGCTCTGGCTCAGGGCTGTCGCTTCCGAGACTGCACACATCAAGATGAGCCGGGCTGCGCGGTCTTGGTTGCGGTGGCTCAAGGGAGCCTCTCCGAGGCGCGCCTGCGAAGCCAACAGAAGCTCAGCCGGGAGCTGGCGAACGCGGTCGCTCGCCAAGATGAAGCGACACGGAGAAAGGCGGATCGCAGGCAGGGGCGCTACTACCGCTCGGTGATGAGGGAGGTCCGCCGACTCAAGAGCTGAGGGCAAGGCTCAATATGCGTTTTTGGATCTTTTCCGTTGAATCACAGATCACTCACCGGAGAAGGATCTGGAACTCAGCTATCCTCTATCATTGGTCACCACCGCAGGGAAACATAGGGAGCGAAAGTTGCCTACTCGGGTAGAACATAGGTTCATTTATAAACTCCAATGCTGATACGATCAATATCGTTGAGAAAGGCCAAAATAATGAGAATTTCTGTCGTTTCCAGGATGACTGCCCGATCAGACGTATTCAGTTCGAACCCCAAAAAGGTATATATGAGATGCACTGCGCATGCATAGTCGATTATCTGAGTAATATCAGCACATTTCGAACTCTGTTTGTCCTATCCGGACTAAAAACGCACCAACTATAGTGAAAACACTTTTTTGTCGCTATAAACAGCATAATACGCTTTGTTTTGCGCTCGAATAATCCGTTTTTGTTGGCGATTTCCTTCAAGCTCATTTGATAATAGATTGCAGACGAGACTGACCTTTAAAATGCCTCATATGTGAACTAAAAAGTCATGAACTGCATTGATCTCGTCTCCTGTTGGGCGCCGACCGACCATCCATTTCCTAAAAAGTAGAATAACCCGCATTTTGATGCATGACAGGCACGGTAATCGATCTCGACTCCAACGAGTGCTCGACAGTACCTCTCCAGGTTCTTTGACTCAGGGCCTTGCTTCAGAGCCAACCTCCTGCGTAGAAAAGGCTCTACATCCTTTCAAATGGAGGGACCGATGCGGTGGAGCTTTTTGAGTCTCATCCTGCTCTTCTCAGCCTGGGCTTGTGACAGCGATGAGGGAAAGAGTGATACAGATCAAGGAGGGCTGATCCCAGACAGCGCTGGCCCCCCTCTGGATGGGGGAAGCGCAGACAGGGCGACGCTTCCTGACGCTCAACTCCCAAGAGACAGCTTGCCTTTAGAAGATCAGCGCCCCCTGCCCAGAGACGCCGAGATCCCTAGAGATCTGGAGCCCTCCCTGGACACCACTCCTCCTGATCCCGATGCTGAGATGCCCCTGGACGTTGTTTCCCCTGATCCCGATGCTGAGCAGCCCCTGGATGCTGCTCCCCCTAACCCCGATGCTGAGCAGCCCCTGGACGCAGCTCCCCCTGATCCCGATGCTGAGCAGCCCCTGGACGCAGCTCCCCCTGATCCCGATGCTGAGCAGCGTCGGGACAGCACCCCTGATCCCGATATGGCGCCCGGCGATGGAGAGCCCTCCATCAGCCTCGCTCGCCTCTATATCAACCTGGATCAAGGCAGCTTGGGGGTCCTCATAGAGGGACAGGATCAAGAAGAAGATGTGGTGGCGCTGCTCCTGAACCTCGAAGATGAGGCGGGAGAGGCTCTGGGAGATGGTCCCTTCTCCTTTAATCCCCGACGCTTGGAGCAGGAGGGAGGAAATTTTCAAGCGCGGCACTCTCTCCTGATAGAAGAGCTTGGACGCATAGCGGGGGGGTGGGTACGAGCCTTGGATGAGATGGGGCATCAAAGCGCCCTGAGGCCCTTGGTCCTCAGCGAGGCTCAGGTAGCAGGAGAACTCTGTGACCCTCTGCGAGCCATCGATGTGTGCCCAGAGGGCTTCTGCACTGAGGAGGGCTGTGATGATCCTCCCAGCAACTGCCTTCCGGGCTGGGCGATTAATAACCTGGATGGTTCTTATGACAGCTATGAAGGAGACCTCACTGGGCACCCCATCTACGGAGCAGGGAGCTGTGGGGGGGGCAGCGGTCAGGACATTCATATCTTCCGTGCAGGGGAGAGCCGATACTACAGCTTCTCTCTGCGAGCTATGGAGCCGGGTGGAGCCCCTCTCCTCTTTGCTCGCAGCCACTGTTCTGTCTCAGACCCAGCCGCCGAGTTGAGCTGTTCTGCGATCTCTGAAGATGGGGGCTACTTTGAAGATGAGATCCTCCTGGAGCTGCCTTTGGAGGCGGAGGAGACCGCCTTCCTCTTTGTAGATGGCCAAGGTTGGAGTGGGCGCTACCGCTTCGCTGTCCAGCCAGGGACCCACCCTCAGATCTTAGAGGCCGAGGCCTATCTTGAGGAAGATGCTCTGGGAATCCGTGGACGCATCAAAGATACAGATGGGGATGTGGAGGAGATTCATCTGGGGCTCCAGAAAGCAGACGGCAGCTTCAGTGAGGAGGTGTTGTCCCTCACCCATGACATCCTCCAGTTTGAGCCCCTGGGCGGAGGCCTCTTCCAGTTCGAGTTGAGGGGGCGGGTGGTCGGAGACTATCTGGGAACAGAGCGGATACGGTTGAGCTTCCGAGACGCCAGCAACCACAGCACTCGGACACGGACTCTGGTATTACAGGCCCCCAGCTCAAGGCTGGAGCCAGGAACCCTCTGCGACTATGGCTTCGACGGCTGTCGGGGCGGGTTTTGCCTCCGAGAGAGTGAAGAAGCTCAGTACCGCTGTCTAGAGAACACCGCTCCGCTCCTCCAGGAGGCCAGCTTCCATGGAGCTGAGGAGATCTCGAAGATCCGCCTTCTGGGGATCGATGATGATCCTATGGCTCTAGAGTGGAGCCCCTTGGATGATGAGGGAATGCCGATCTTCGACGAGAGCGGCTATATCTGGAGGAATGTTCACTTCAGTGAGATCCACCCTGAAGAGGGCTTCTTTTGGGCCATGGCCTACTTAACTCCCCCTGAGGGGACTCAAAGCTTGAGGCTACGCCTCCTAGACAGCCATTGGGCCCGCTCTAATGAGATCAACCAGAGGCTCCAGCTTGAGGAGGCTCTGGAAGCGGGGTTGGGAGAGATCTGTGACTATGATCGCCTCTACGCGGCCTGCCAGGACTCCATGTGTGTCAGCGGGCGCTGTGAAGATGAGCGGGGCTGTTTGCCCAGCTTGGAACCCCTCGTACAGGAGCTGGAGGCTGAGGCCTCAGGCAGCGTAGAGGGGAGCACCCTGGGTCTTGAACCCCAGACGCGGGGGAGCTGCGGAGGTGGCAGCGGAGCAGCCATCTTCTCCTTCACCGCCCCCCTGGAGGGGCGTTATATCTTCAGGACCGAATCGGAGATCCGCTTCTGTCCCAACGGGGATGGTTGCCCTGAAGGCTCAGCCTGTCTACCGGGCCCTTCATCAGCGAGGCTGAGCTGCGCTGAGGAGGCTGACTGTGAAGCGGGCAGCGTCTGTGTCTTCGGTTCCTTTGGGAGCCGCTGTGCTCTCCTGAGCTGTGGTGGTATCCCCGACACCGTGCTCTATGCGCGGAGCCACTGTGGGGCTGGAGATCGAGAGGCGGAGCTGGGCTGTGATGATGACTCTGGCAGAGGAGTTCTCAGCGCTCTCACCTTAGATTTGGAGGCCGAAGAAGATCTATATCTCTTTGTGGATGGTTACTCGGATTGGCAGGGAATGTTTGAGTTACACTGGGCTCCGCCCAGCCCTCCCTCTATCAATCGCGCCGAGGCCTATCTCCATGAGACTCGACTGGGGGTCTATTTGAGGGGGGAGGATCTAAACCATGATGTGTCAGAGCTGCGTTATGAAATCCTGGATGCTGAGGGGCAGGCCATCCCCTTTCTGGACGGTGAAATTCTACACTCTATAGAGGCTGCACCGAGTTGGAACGAGGACAGTTTTGAGTTTTGGAACAACGATGAGTATGGAGTGGAGGCTCTTCATGTGCGAGCCAGGGTTCTAGACAGAGAGGGCCTGGAGAGCCCCCCAGAGATCATCCCGATCCGAGAAACTCCCACCCTCTCCGAAGGGGCAGATTGCCGCATTGATCGTCTTGCTTTTCAACGCTGTGAAGGAGAGAACTTCTGCCTGGGCGAGCCCCCCAGTTGCCAAGAGGCGGAGACCGCCTGTCCCGTAGACTGGCCCCTCCTGAGCATCCCGCGGGTGGATCAGACCTGGCGGGTCTCTGGGAACACTGAGACAGGAGTGGAGTTGGAAAGGCCACCCCGCTGCGGGGCTTCTGTAGAGGGGCTGCGGGCTCATGTCTATACCTTCATTCCCCCCGCCGCTGGCGAATACTACTTTCATACGGAACAGAGCTTTGACACCGTTCTCTCTCTGCGCTCCCATTGCAATGAAGTGGAGCTGGAGTTGGCCTGCAATGATGATGGTCCCAATGCTCAGGGCCAGGAGGTGGACCGCCAAAGCGGCTTCCAAGCGCTGCTCTCAGAGAACAGGCCCATCTATCTCTTTGTGAGCGGCTACCAGGGTGCGGTGGGAGACTACACTCTGGTCATCACCCCTCTATAACGAGTGTTTAAGATTCTCCTCTGCTGCTCTGCACTGCTCCTGTTGGCCTGTAACGGAAGAGAGCAAAGCGAGCGCGCTCCCCCCCCTGAGGGCTATCCTCTCTTGGAGGGGGACTACCTTATCCAGAGCGAGCTTTTGGGGATGGAGTGCTATGGTGGTGGAGGCGCCCTTGAGGATAGTCTGTGGAGCGCCAGCTTGGAGCAAGATGGAGATGAGCTGCGTTGGATCCAAGTTGAAGGTTCACGCTGGAAGCTTAATGGGATGATCTGCCCTCTGGAGGAGGGGTTTGAGATTCGCCTACGAGGCTCACGACGCCTGCGCCTGCGCAGCGAGCATGACCTCTGTGAGCTCTATCTGGAGCCAAACCCCAGCCCCTGTAAGGAGTTCTCTCTGGAGCGCTGTGATTCAGAGCCAGGCTGTTATCTATCGGGGGAGCGTTGTCGACCTCTCAAAGATCTCTGCAAAGACCCTTATGCGCTCCGCTTAAGCTTAAACGCCTGCCATCAATTCGAGGGAGAGTTCAGGGCTCGCCTTGAGTTCCGCCGCGATTGTCAGGCGGATCCTTGCTGGATCGATCTACGTTGGCGAGGAACTCCCAAAACGCAGGGCTTGAGTTCAGCCTGTAGGCTCTGAAGGGAGTTCAGCGTCGGTAAAAGACAATGATGGAGAGGCAGTGAAACTGGCTGTCACTGGATTGACGAACAACAGTGTCTACGATGGTGATCCCCTCCTGGCCGCGAAGCCAGTTACTGAGATCATCACCTAGACGGCCACGTTCGTTGGCTTTGGTAGCGGTGAAGACTTTGACACCGTTGTAGGCAATAGACATTATTTAATGCCTCGAGCGCTGACGGGCTCTGATGGCTCGGCGCCTCTCTTTACGACGACGACGCTCAGCCTCTCGCTGCTTACGCTTTCGCTTCACAGAGGGCTTCTCGTAGAAACGACGACGCTTCAACTCCTTGTAGATGCCCTCATGTGCGACTTTGCGTTTGAGAGCTTTGATGGCGCGTTCCACGTTATCGCCATCCACAATGACCTCAAGGGGTCGAAGAACGAGTTCATTTTGACTCAAAAAGACCACCTTTCAACATGGATCACATCCATGCCTTCCCTTCGGATAGAAAAATTCGCGGCAGCATAGGGAGCCAAGATGATCTTGTCAAGGGCTCTTTAAGCTGTTCTATGCCCTATCATATCTCCTCATAGAGATGAGGCCCTGAGTCAGCTTGCGTCTTCGTTTTTCTACCGTTAGGCTACCGGCTCTAAATCCCCTGAGAACAGTACAGGATCCCGATGAAGAGAGTTCCCATTACATTGAAAGGCTACCAGCGACAGAAAGCAGCGCTGAAGCGTATGAAGACCTTGGATCGCCGCGAAGTTGCTCAGGAGCTTGAGATCGCGCGTGCTCATGGAGATCTGCGAGAGAACGCAGATTACGACGCCGCAAAGGAGAAACAGGGGCTCCTGGAGGCCAACATCCGGGAGTTTGAAGATCGCCTCGCTCGGGCCAATGTTATCGATATCTCTAAGCTCTCAGGTGATCGTGTTGTCTTTGGCGCCACCGTGCTCCTCTATGATGTAGAGCGAGACTCAGAGCGTGAGATCAGCATCATGGGCGAGTATGAGGCCGATCCTCGAGAGGGTCGTATCTCAATCAACTCCCCTCTAGCCCGAGGCCTCATCGGCAAGGAGGTTGATGATTGTGTGATGGTGCAGAGCCCTGGGGGAGCACGGGAGTATGAGATCCTTGAGATTCGTTTCCAGGGCGGTGATTGATTTCAGAGACTCCACCCTACGAGATTGCTCAGAGATCTCTCCTGGGAGATGAGCTTGTCGCCACCGGCCATTAAAATGGCCGCAAATGGAAGCTGATCAGCTCCTAAGAACAGGCTTGGGGCTCCAAAAGGCTGCGGCAATAGATTTGCATTTCCCTCCAAAAGAGGAGGAAATGTGTTGAGAGAACTGAACCCAACCCTAGAGAAGCTGAAGGTGATCATCGCAGATCAGTTCAACCGAGAGTTCTCTACCCTAAACCCTGAGATGACCTTGAGGGGTGGTCTTATGCTGGACAGCTTAGATTTGGTGGATCTGATCTTTATCATCGGTGTGGAGTTTGGAGTTGAGATGCCCGTGACCGATCTTCATTCTCTGGGCAACTTAGTTGAGCTTATCGAACATCAACTCTCAAGCGCAGCTTGACTCCCGATCCTGAAGCTCACCTTCAGGTCTAAACCTGAGACTCAAAGGGCAGCACTTCGGCTTGCCCGTGGCTGCTGCCCCGATTAGGCTGCTCCAAGAACAACGCTTCTCTGAGGTTACCCACCCCAGAGCTGAAGGCTGAAGAATGGAGAGCGCCATTGGGGATCGAGCCGGGCCAGATCTTCGCTAAGCACTTTCGTATCGAGGGCCTCCTTGGAGAGGGTGGCGTCGGTCGCGTTTACCAAGTGAGGGATCTACGAACGCAGGAGAGAGTCGCGCTCAAGTGCCTGAGACCAGAGTATTTCGACGATCCTCGCATCCGCCGTCGTTTTATGCGGGAAGCTCGAGCCATCAACCGCCTCTCTCATGAGAACATAGTTCGTATCCTGAGCTATGGCGAAGATTATGGGCAGAGGATGCCCTATATCGCTATGGAGTTGCTGGAGGGACCCTCTCTCTCAGAGTTTCGTGAGCAGCTGCTGCCGATCCCCATCTTGCTCAAACTCATGGGAGAGATCCTTGCGGGTCTCGCCTACGCCCACGCCCGCGGGATCGTTCACCGAGATGTCAAACCGGAAAACATCATCGTTTTGGGTGATCTCAAGGAGGGAAGGACTGCCCAGATCAAGCTCCTGGACTTCGGCTTTGCGCGGGTAGAGGGAGAGCAGGATAACCAGGGGACCCGTAATATGGCCCAGGGCTTTGGAACTCCACTCTATATGTCACCTGAGCAGGCTTCTCCCAAAGGAGAGATCGGACCTGCTACAGATATCTATGCTGTGGGTGTGATCCTCTATGAATTTCTGGCAGGGCGTCCTCCCTTTACCGGGCCTCATGGCATGGCCGTAGCGCTCAAACATATGACTGAAGCGGTCCCCAAGTTAAATCCTCGCCCTGGTCTAAAGCTCCCCCAAGGCTTAGAGGCGATTGTCCTTCGAGCTTTAGAGAAGGCTCCCGCTGATCGCTTCCCCAGCGCCGCAGATATGAAGAAGGCCTTGGAGGCCCTCAGCCCTTCTCAAGCTTTGCTCGGGTCGGTTTCGCTGGATCGTGGTGAGTTTCTCCAAGTTCTACCCCAGCGGCCTCAGCCCGCCAGCCTTCATCCTGTTGAGATCCGCTCCCCAAGCGCTCAACATCATCTCTTTCACGCCAAAGAGCAGCCTCTCATCGGTCGAGAGGAGGAGATGCTTTGGCTTTGGACACAGGTTCGCCAGGTCTGCGAAGAGGGACAACAGCGTCTTCTGCTCCTCGGGGCGGCCCCTGGGATGGGTCAACGCTGGCTCCTGCGCTGGCTCCAAGAGCAGGTCAATGAAGGAGGCTGGATGTTTGGCGTGGGTGGGCAAAACAGCGACAGCACCTGGAACACAGGACTTCGAGCCGCCTTTCGTGAACTCTTCGCGCCGCTCCCACCTGAGCGAGGGGAGGCGATGGCACACCTCCTCCAACTCCTTCAGCGTTGGGGGGGACCCAACTCTCTCGATATCGAGAGCCTCTTTGCTTGGATATCTGGAGAGGAGGGGAGCCGTGTTAAAGGAAGGGTGCTCTACGCCCTCCTCTGCGAGATCCTGAGCCTCGCGGCGCGAGAGCGCCCTGTGCTCCTGATCTTGGGGACCCAGAGCGCGAGGTTGGAGGAGACGAGGCACTTTCTCCGCCAACTCTGGGAGCAGCTCTGTCAACATCCTTTCCCTATCATGGTGGTAGTAGCTTGGTCTGCTGATGAGCATGGGGAGCCCAAGAGCGTGACTGCCAAACTGCTTCAGGAACTAAACGGGTGGGGCCCCTATGTTGAACCTCGCCTGATAAAGCCCCTGGAGACTGAGGCAGTGGCCCGCTCCCTGATGCAGTTCAGCCCTCTTGATTCCAAATTAGCCCAGATGATCGCTGAGCGCAGTGAGGGCAATCCCCTCTTTGCTCAAGAGCTGCTGAAGTTCCTGAGCCAAACCCAAGAGCTGCTGAACCAGGATGGCCTCCTCAAGTTGAGAGAGGGGGCAGGGGCGATGTGGCCTGGGAACCTTAAGCTTACCCTGCTCCTCAGGGCGCGCAACTCCGCCTTGAGCGCTCGAGATGGCAACTTCGTGCTCAACTGCCTAGAGAGCCTCGCCATCTTAGGGGACAGCTTTAACTACCCTCTGCTCTTTGATTTCCTAGAGCGGGTGATGGGCAAGAGAGAGCGGATCGAGGCCGCGATAGAAAGCCTGCTGCAGAGCCAGCTCTTGATCGAGCCTCGAGGGGCTCATCTAGAGCAGCTGCAGTTCTCTCAGTCCCTCCTAGCCACCGCCCTCAAGGAGGAGCTGGAACTCAAAAGGAGAGAAGCCCTCCATAAGATCGCCGCCACGCTGATGATCAAGCGGGGGGATCTGCGAGTGAAGTTGATCGCTGATCATTTCCGAGAGGCAAAAGATTGGAGACAAGCCATCCGCTACTACAGCATGGCTGCTGAGCAAGCCTATCGAGAGGGGTTCTGGGAGCGCGCGTTGAACCTACTGGGTTGGGCGGATGAACTCCTCTCCACTGTCCCCAATTCAGATCGTCATCGAGCCCAACTTTGGTTGGATATGAGTGAAATAGAGTTCAGCCAAGGAGATCCTGAGCGTGCTCGAAATATGGCTGTTCGGGTCCACAACTGGGCGCTGCGATCCTCCGTTGAGGATCTTCGCGGAAAGTCCCTGCTGCTGTTGGGTGATCTCTATCAAAAGGCTGACTCTCTCGAAGAGGCCAGCGCCAGCTTTATCCAAGCCCGTCAAGCTTTCAGCGCAGCCAAGGATCAGCGAGGAAGCGCTCGGGTGCTCTTGGGCCAGGCGATGGTGGAGCAGCGCCGAGGGCGCAGAAGAGAGGCGCGAAGCCTCTATACCCAAGCCTATGCAGGCATGAGAGCGCTGAGAGATGCTTTAGGGATGGCTCGAGCAGCGCGAGCCCTGGGAGAGATCGCCCTCAGAGAAGAGGCCTATACCGAGGGCATCGCTTGGCTAAAGGAGGCCCAACATCGCTTCGCCAAACGCGGAGATCTTTCAGACTCAGCGCGCTGTGACTGGCTGCTGGGAGAAACTTACCGCCTGATCAATCAACAGGAAGAGGCTTTTCAACATCTGGAGATCGCGCGACGGGACTACAGCACCGCAGGAGACAGCGGGGGCTTGGCTTGGGTCTGTTTGAGCACTGGGCGTCTTTGTCGAGAAGAGGGGAAGCCCAAAGAAGCGCTCCCGCATCTCCGCGCAGCCCTCTCCGCTTTCCAAGTCAGCAAACATCAAAAGAAACAGAATCGACTTCGGCTCTTAGAGGAGTTGGCCAACACAGCCTTAGAAGCCCGGGAGTATGTTCATGCAGATACGGCTCTGCGAGAGGCCTTGGCCATCGCACTCTCTCTGAGAGATGACCTCAGAGAGGCTGTAATCCACGCGGCCCTCGCGCAAGTCGCCGCCGAGCGAGGAGATCCCAGCACCTGTGACGCAGAGCTTTCAGCGGCCTTTACTTTGGAACTGGAGTTAAACCTCATTGATGGGACCTTCGCCCAGCATCTGGAGGCTGTGGCTCATGTAGATGCCAGAGAAGCCCGTTGGCAACGCTCTCAAGAGCTGCGACAGCGTGCCCTGAACATCTATCAGAGCTTGAAAATGAAGGAGGATATCCAGAGGCTTCAAAAGCTCCTCCAAAGCCAGGGCGTACCCTAAATTGAACCCCCTCTTTGCTGACCGTTACCGTCTGATTCGAGAGCTGGGGCGTGGAGTCCATGGCTCTGTCTGGCTGGCTGAAGAGCAGGGCTGTGCTCGTATGGTGGCGATCAAGCGTCTCCGCCAAGAGGATTGGCCAGATGGTCGTCTACGCCGCCGACTCAGGCGAGAGGCCCGCGCCATCGCACGTCTAGATCATCCTCATATCGTCCGCTTTCTGGATCTGGGAGAGGAGGAGGGGCGGCCCTTCTTGGTGATGGAGTATGTCGAAGGCCAGACCCTCTTTGAGGTAGCGAGGCAGCACCCCATGCAGCGGGTCTTGGAGCTGTTGGAGAAGCTCTTGGCGGCGCTGGCCTACGCTCATGCTCGGGGAGTGATCCATCGAGACATCAAGCCAGAGAATGTGTTGATCACTCAGAGCCCTGAAGGTCTCCGACCTACGCTTTTGGACTTTGGCTTTGCGCGGGTCGAAGATGACTGCGATCCCAGCTTGACCGCGCTGACTCAGGAAATCTTTGGATCCCCCAGTTACATGTCTCCCGAACAAGCCTCTGGTGAACATGAGCTGGGGCCTCAAAGCGACCTCTACGCCATCGGTGTGATCCTCTGGGAGCTGTTTTGCGGACAGCCTCCTTTCTGGGGGAGCACCGCGACAGCGGTACTGATCCAACACATCAACAGCCCCTTGCCCCCCTTCTCCCCCAGCGCAGGGCTCAATCCCCCAGAAGGCCTGCTTCCCCTCTTAGAGAGCCTTTTAGAGAAGCAGCCAGCCCAACGCTTGGCTTCAGCTGGGGTTCTACGCCTCAAACTTTTGGAACTCTTCCCCAGCGCCTCAATCACCCTCGACGAGTTCCTCTCCCATGAAGAGGAGAGCTGCTCCAGCTTGACCCTAATGGGACTTATAGCGGGAGAGAATTTGCCCCTCCTGGGGAGAGAATCTCTCCAGCGCTGGCTCTGGTCGCGTGTAGAGGAGGTGCTCTTGGGGACAAGCCAGCTCCTGATCTTGGAGGGGGCCAGGGGGATCGGTAAGAGCCGCCTGATTCGCTGGCTCAGAGAAGCCCTGGCTGAGAGCGGCTGGATGGAGAGTGGTCTCAGCGCCTATCGTCCTGATCAGCCCTACACTGGGCTTAGGGCCGCCTTGAGCATGATCTTAGGTCCTAAGCCAGGAGCGACACTCAAGGGCTTGGGGCGTCCTGATCTGGAGAGGGTTCTTAAGGAGGAGCTGCCCTGGGTGCAGCGCAGACGGGCACTGGAGGCGCTTATCCGCCTCCTCAGCGCTCGCCGCCCTCTCCTGATCATCTTGGAAGATCTCCACCGAGTTGAGGCGGAGGAGTTGGCATTGGTGGAGGGGATCTGGTCCGCGCTGGAGAAGCGCTCAGCGCCGGTGCTCTTTCTCTTGAGCACCCAGAGTCTGGAGGTTCATCCCCTACGTGCTTTCTTAGAGCGGCATCAGGGTCGGTTGAAGATTCGCAGCCTCCCCCGCCTAAAACAGGAACTGCTTAAGCAACTCCTGCTTAAGCAGTTGGGCTGTGATGAGCCCCTCTCTGAGCATATCTCGGCGGCGGCCCGAGGCAACCCTCTCTATGCGCTCTTAGCTCTACAATACCTCATGGAGTTGGGCTGCGCTGAGAGTCAACAGGGGCTCCTCCGTCTCTCAAAGCCCTTCAAACTGATGCCCAGGAGCCTCTCTGAGCTGTTTCGGGCCTGGAGCTTCGCGGCGATCTCTCAACACCCTTTGGCGGGAGAACTCTGGAGGCTGATGGAGTGGTTGGCGCTCTTAGGAGAGCGCTTCCCTTTCGGTCTGATTGAAGCCCTCTTTCAGGCTTTCAAGGAGCGCTCCGCCCCCGAACCTCAGCTGGAAGCCCTGGTGCAGCTTGGGCTCCTGGAGGAGGAGCCAGGGGATATCTATGGCTTCGTCCACGGGTTGGGACGAGAGATCTTTCTAGAAGAGACCTTAGGTAGAGAGGACGCCATCCAGCTCAATGCCTGTGTAGCCAAGGCCAAGCTGCGTTGGTACGGAGCTGATAGCCCCCACGCTATGGAGATCGCCCAGCATCTGAGAGAGGCAGGGCAGCTTCAAGAGGCGGTGGAGTCCAGCCTGAGGGCCGCTGAGCACGCCCGAGGAAACTATCGCTTGGGGCTGGCTGTAGCCTGCCTCGTCGAAGCAGATCCCTGGCTGGAGTCGGGGGTCGTTGGAGCTTTGAGAGCGCGACTCCGTATCGCCTTGGCGCGGCTCCATCTGGACGCTGGAGAGCCCAAACGCGCGATCCATCTTCTGGAGCCCATCCTCAACTGGGCACGAGGCGCTGGGGCTCAAGAAATCTGGCTGGAAGCCCTGCTTCTCAAAGCCGAGGCGCGACTCAACGCTGGCGCTTGGCGAGCCGCGCATCTGGACTTGGAGGAGGCGCTCGCCCTACCCGGGGCGGAGAGAGAGAGCGCTTGGATTCAACTCCTTCAAGCCCGCGTTGCGCTCCAACGAGGAGAGCTTAAAGGGGCGAAGGAGCACTTTCAGCGCGCCCAAACCCTCTACACCCTCCTGAAGAATGAACGGGGGCTTTCCATCTGCTTCCGAGGGCTCGCCAAGCTTTCTGAGGAGCCTCCGAGAGCTTTGAGGCTCTTGAGGAGCGCGGCAGATAGGGCCAAACAGGATCCCTTCTTGCGAGCACAGATCGTCTGGGATATGGGGGTGTTGCTGCGAGAAGATCAACAGCTGGAGAGGGCTGCTCAAGCTTATGAATGGGCGATAGAACTCAATGAGATCATCGGCAATGCGCCAGCGATGGCTCGCTCTCTCAAGGCTCTAGCAGAGATCCAGAGAGAGTTAAAGCAGGGAGACAGCCGAGAGAACTATCTGCGAGCCAGCGAGCTTTTCCAGGAGATGGGGGATGATTTTCGTTGGGCGATCTGCTCTATGCAGTTGGGGATCTTATCCCTGGAGGCAGAAGAGCCGATCAGAGCTGAAGCCTATTTAGAGCGCGCTTTAGAGCTGCTCTCCTCCTTTGAGGATCCCAAGCAAATCACTCTGCTTAACGGCCTATTGGCTTTAACTGCACATCAGCGAGGAGATCGAGAACTGCGAGAGCATCGACTCCGTTGTGCTCTTAGCTTGGATGCCAACTCTCCGCTCCTCAGCCCTGAATGGGCTGAGATCTTAGAGCGCCTCTCTCTGGCCTTTGAGGAGGAGCAGCAGAAGCGAATCGCGCACCGACTCTTAGAGCAAGCCGCCGAGGTTTGGAGGGCGCTGGGGCAGGAGGAGGCGGCGGCGCGTTGCCGAGGAGATCAGAACCCCAACTCCCGCCAGGGTTTGACCACCGAGGAGAATCAGACCGGACTCTAAAAGAGGCTACGGAGACCAACCCCCAGAGGCACGGTGTTGAAAGAGGCGCTTATATCATCTCCATAACTGGTGGTGCTGTAGTAGCCCAGAGAAGCAAACGCGGAGACCTGCTTATTAAAGCGATAGCCGCCTCCAAAGGAGAAGCGATAGCTCCAACCAAAGCGCATATCTCCTGTCTTATCTTCCTCTGCTTTCCCCTTTTGCTCAGTCCAGATGCTGGGGCCGATGCCCAACTGAGCATCGAAAGTGATCTTCTTGGCGATGGGGAAGCTCATACGGGCACGCAGATGAGGGCTCATCACCAAGCGCTTATCCAGCTCATCAACCCCCTCGGGTGGCTCCCCCTGAAACCAGTAGAAGCCCCACTCTAAGCCCAGACCTACAGACTCTCCCATCATCTGCTCTAAAGCGGGGATGATGCTTAAGGTAGTGTTGAGGTCCTGATCTTCAAGCTCACGCTCTGCATCGTCATGCTCAGCGCTGGCGGTCCCTCCAAAGCCAGCCAGGAACTCAAGCGAGCCTTGAAAGCGCTTGCCCTTTTTGGCCTGGGCGTTTGGGGACAGCAAGAGTAGGAGGAGGGGGAGAAGCTTCATCATCACCATCCTTTGGTTTGGGTGAGGGCTCCCTTTTAAGCATTTTTGAGGAGCTTGGACACTTTTTCAGCCGCTCTTCCGCTGAGAGGGCTCAAGATGATCCCCCGAGCAATGAGATCTTCAGAGGCACAGGTGCAGGATTGGAGGAGAGAACAGGCATGAGCCAGAGCAGATATATCCTTTTGGTGGATGATGAGCCTGCCATCACCGAGAGCTTGGCCTACGCTCTCTCCCGTGAGGGCTTTCGCTCTCAGGCGGCGGGAAGCTTAGCAGAGGCGACTCAGCTCCTCCATAAAGAGGAGCCTGCACTTATCATCCTGGATTTGATGCTCCCCGATGGAAATGGCCTAGACTGGCTCAGGGCGCTGAGGAGTCAACATCGCCAGCCTGTGATCATCCTATCCAGCCACGACGAGGCGATAGATCGCATCATCGGCTTGGAGATGGGCGCCGATGACTATGTAGACAAGCCCTTCTCACCCAGAGAGATTGTCGCCAGAGTCCGGGCGGTGCTCCGCAGAGTCGCGCCTCAGGAGGGGGAGGTTTCAGCACCGAGGCTGCGGATAGACAGCGATCGATATCAGGCCTGGGGTCAAGGACAAGCCCTCAACCTTTCACGTACCGAGTTTGAGCTACTGCAAGTCTTTATAGCTCGACCTGGACAGGTCTTCCCCCGTGGGCTGCTCCTGGATAAGATCTGGGGTCCCAACGTGGTGGTGAGCACGCGCACCGTGGATGTACATATCAAATCCCTACGCAAGAAGTTGGTAGCCACTGGGCTCCCTGCTGAGACCATCGAAACTGTGCGTGGAGTTGGTTACCGTCTCGCTGAACCCTAGGAGCCCTGGTGTCTGAGGATGAGTGACTTTGCCTTTGTCTTAGACTCTCCTGAGCTGGCCCTCCTCCTGGTGGGCGGCTTCCTCGTCGTTGGACTGGCCTTTGTCGTCGAGCGCATCTCTCGAGCCCTACGTCACGGCTTCTCGATCCGCCTTCAACTCTTCTTAGCCATCGCTCTGATCTCCAGCCTCTGTACCGCCCTCATCGGAACCTGGGCGATCCAGCGACTACAGCTCCACGCCGCCGAGGTGATGCCCAGCGAGGGCTCCGCCAGCGAGGTGGTGTTGCGGCTGATTCGAGACTTTGGCCCTAAGACCTTCCTGCTGCTCAGCGTCATCGGTCTGGTCTCAGCGGGAGCAGCCTTTGCTTTGGGGCGGGGCTTAGCGCGGCCCTTAGAGCGCCTCACTCAAGCGGCTCAGCGGATCGCTCAGTCGGAGCGCTCTGCGCCGCTGCCAACCCCCAGCGGGCGAGAGCTTCGGGGGCTCACCAGCGCCCTGAAGTCGATGCGACGAGCCCTAGAGGATCGTCACCACATCCAGCAGTTTGTGGCAGATCTCTCCCACGAGCTGAAGAACCCCGTCTCCGCAGTTCGCGCGGCTACTGAAGTTCTCTTGGAGGGGGCTGCTGAAGATCCCCAGGCGCGCGCCCGCTTTCTGGCGCGGATCCACGAAGCCAGCCAACGCCTAGAGCTGCTCCTTCAAGATCTCCTGGCACTGGCGCGTTTAGAAGCTCAGGGCTTAGAGCAGCTTGAGGTCGTGGAGTTGAACGTGCTGCTTGAAGAGGCCCTGGAGGCTCAAGGGCAGAGCCTAGAGGAGAAGCAGATTCAGCTGCGCATTGAGCTGCCCCCCATCCAAATGATGGGGAACCGACGCTGGCTGCGTCGCTCCTTTGATAACCTGCTGAGCAACGCCCTGCGCTACAGCCCTCAAGGAGGCCTGCTCAGGGTCTCCTTGCTGCGAGAGGGAGGAGCTTTGCGGATCCGAGTCTGGGATCAGGGGCCTGGAGTTCCAGAGCATCTCAAGGGGCGACTCTTTGAACGCTTTGTCACCGATCGTGTGGATCCCAACGGGACCGGCTTGGGCTTAGCGATCCTGCGCTCTGTAGGAGAGCAGCATGGGGGGGGTGCCCGCCTCTTAGAGAGCGATTCAGGGGCCTGCTTTGAGCTGTACCTGAGAGAGGATTTTGGGATCCAGTGGCCCTGATCTTCAATTTCATCGAGACTTCACATTTTCTTCACGCGACTCTGGCATCAATATGGGAGTGATTTACGGTTCGGGAGCACTCAATGAACGCAGAGCATGTCGCGATCATCATGGATGGGAATGGACGCTGGGCTCAGGAGCGGGGCCTCTCTCGCGGTCAGGGCCACCGGCAAGGAGCGAAGGCGGTCCATAGCTTGGTACGTGAGGCGAAGCGCCTCGGGATCAAGGTCTTAACCCTCTTCTCCTTCAGCAGCATGAACTGGGGACGCCCCTCAGCAGAGGTGGCTGATCTGATGGAGCTCTTTCAGCAGTACTTAGAGGAGCAGCTCCCCGAGCTGCTGGAGAACGGCATCCAACTGAGAGCCATTGGGGAGCGTAGCTATCTACCACAGAGGCTACGCGACACTCTGGCGCGGGTAGAGAGCGCTACAGCTCACTTGAAAGAGATGAAGTTGATCTTGGCGGTGAGTTATGACGGTCGTCGAGATATGGTGACGGCGGTCAAGCGTCTGACCGCTCTGGCTGCTCGGGGTCTCCTCCTCCCTGCGGATGTAAACGAGCCCAGCCTGATGGAGGCGCTCTCTACCGGTGGCCTCCCTGAGGTTGATCTGCTCATCCGCAGCTCAGGGGAGCAGCGCCTCTCCGGTTTTCTACCGATGGAGGCAGCCTACGCTGAGCTGATCTTCCTTGAGAAGCACTGGCCGGACTTCAAAGAGGAGGACCTTCAAGCCGCCTTGCTGGAGTTTCAGCAGCGCCAGCGCCGCTTTGGCCTCGTCGCTGAGCAGTGGGTAGCACTCTAAGGGCTCCTCTCCAAAGATATTGTCTTGCCGCGACGCTCAGGCTTTGACACAAGAGAGCGAAAATGTGCTGGCGGAGATGATGAAGAACAAACAAGCTGAGGAGATCTTTGGACACCCTAAGGGACTGTTCGTCCTCTTCTTTACAGAGATGTGGGAGCGGTTCAGCTACTACGGGATGCGCGCGATCCTGGTGTTTTATATGACCGCCGCGACGACCCAGGAAGGCAGCCTCGCGGGTCTCGGCTGGGAGAAGAGCGACGCGCTGGCGCTCTATGGCTGGTACACCATGATGGTCTATGTGATGGGCATCCCTGGAGGCTGGCTGGCTGACAACCTGCTTGGGCAGCGTAAAGCGGTGATGTTTGGAGGTCTGCTGCTCTGTGTGGGACATGGCGTTATGGCGCTCCCTGGAATCATCACTTTCTACAGCGCCTTGGTGCTGATCGTCTTGGGGGTTGGGCTGCTGAAGCCCAACATCTCCACCATGGTCGGTGGTCTCTATGAGATGGGCGACAATCGCCGTGATAAGGGCTTCACCCTCTTCTATATCGGCATCAACCTCGGCGCCTTCCTGTCAAGCTTGGTAGTTGGCCTCGTCGGCGAGAAGATCGGTTGGCACTACGGCTTTGGCTTGGCAGGCATCGGTATGCTGCTCGGTCAGCTTGTCTTTGTTGGAGGTAAGCGCCACCTTCAGGGTGTCGGTGAGCTGCTCCCCAAGAGCGTGAAGCAGGGTAAGAAGAAGAGCGCTGGCCTCAGCCCAGTGGAGAAGGATCGCCTCAAGGTGTTGTTCCTCTCCTTCCTTATCGTGATCGTCTTCTGGGGTGCCTTTGAGCAAGCGGGCGGTCTGATGAACCTCTACGCTAAAGAGAAGGTCAACCGCCTGATCTTTGGCTGGGAGATGCCCGCCAGCTTCTTCCAGTCCGCCAACCCCTTCTTTATCATGCTTTTTGGCACTGGAGTCGCGGGTTACTGGTATCGCCGCAGTAATCGGTCCAAGGAGGCCAGCTCTCTGTTTAAGATGGCCGTGGGGACCATCATCATGGGTACCGGCTTCCTGTTTATGATCGCCGCTTCCAAGCAGTATGAACTCACTGGCAACGCCGCAATGTACTGGCTGGTTCTGGCCTATCTCTTCCACACCATCGGTGAACTCTGCGCTTCACCCGTAGCCCTCTCCTTTATCACCAAGCTGGCGCCCGCCAAATATGCCAGCCTGATGATGGGCGCCTACTTCGCCGTAACCGGTGTCGGCAACAAGCTGGCTGGTTTTCTGGGTGAGAAGGCTGAGAGCTTCGGTGAGGTGGCGATCTTCGCTGGAATCACCGGCTTCTGTGTTCTGTTTGGTCTGTTGATCATCGCACTACTCAAGCCCCTAAAGCGCTTAACCCATGGCGCTGAGGATCTTGAAGCGAAGGTGGGTCACTGAGGTTCATCGGGAGAGAGAGCCCCGGCGTCTTTCTTCGTTCCTGCGTCTGGGGAGAGGTGTTCTTCTACAGCCAGGGTGCAGATCTCAGAGCTGGGATCCTGGGCTACTTGAGCGAGCTGATCTTTCTCAGGGATCTCGAGCGTAGAGTGACACTCACAGAGCATCTCACACTCAAACTCATCGATCTTATCGATCCCTTCAGTCCCCTTACACACCTCCTCCTGGAGATCACTCACCAGGCTGAGGCACTGCGCAGCGCAGGCTCCCTTGCTGCCCTGAGCCCGCTCAAGCTCGTTCTCCTCGAGATACTTCTCAAAGGCCTCTAAGACCCGATCGAGGTTGCTGCACTGTATCGGTTTGTTCTCGGGGAGCTCGGATTCACAGGCAAAGAGTAGGGCGAGGAGGAGGCTGAGATACTTCATAACCCTATTTGTCGCCATTCAGAGGAGGCTTTCAAGGAGAACCGCTCACAATTTATTTACAGCGCTCTGACTCTGCATAGACCAAAATGGGCTCTGGCTCGGTTAGCTTGGGCTGCCTGAAGCGTTTAGGGGACACAATGCGGTTCTTCCTCCTCCTCTTTTTCCTCCTCTCTGAAGCCTGGGCTGGGATGATCTTCCTGCCTGGGAAGATGAAAGGAGATGCCTTTAAAGCGGGAAAGATCAAAGCTCCGATCTTTCAGATTAACTACAGCCACATCAAGGCTGAGATCAATGAGGAGGGCGCGCAGCTTCGCGTCGAAGAGCTTCTGGAGGGTGAGGGGCAGGCGGTTGGCCTCCTGCCCCTACCCAAAGGAGCCAAAGAGATCAGCCTGTTGTTAGACGGAGCGCCACTCAAAGGGGAGCTGCTCAAGGGTAAGGCGGCTGAAGCGCGCCTGAGCACGTTGGCTGAGGGCAGCCAGAACGCGCGGCTCCTGGTCTTTATGGGGCGAGACCTCTTCTTTATCCCCAAGGTCAAGCTGGGTGCTCGCCAAGAGTTGCTGCTGAAGATAG
Source organism: uncultured Nannocystaceae bacterium (assembly GCA_964384025.1). Lineage (GTDB taxonomy): Bacteria > Myxococcota_A > Bradymonadia > UBA7976 > UBA1532 > CAYLJJ01. Next base: position 26,322 of record CAYLJJ010000044.1, on the reverse strand, counting down.
AGATGGATCTCCAAGAGGGGGAAGGGCTCTCTCACCTGGAGTTACCGATGCCCGCGCCCTCTTTCGCCCGCGCTCCAGTCCAGCGCCTGCGGCTCTCAGCTCAGCTCAAAGGCAAACTTCCCGTGCGTGCGGTCTTTAGCCCCAGCCACCCCATTCAGCTCAAGCGACCGCAGCCCAACAGGGTAGAGATCTCTCTGCTTCAGGAGCGGCTGATCGCGGACACTCCCCTGAGCCTCTATTTCGCGATCGACAAAGACGCCTTGGGGTTGCGACTCCTCAGCCATCGCGCGCCCAAAGAGGAGCTGGGCTATTTTCTCCTCCTGGGCAACCCCAGCGGAGGCGCTGAGAGCGCTGAGGCCAAGGATCTCATCTTGGTACTGGATTCCAGCGGCAGTATGCGTGGAGAGAAATGGGAGCAGGCCCGCTCCGCGCTGGAGTATGTGTTGATGCATCTCAACCCAGGTGATCGCTTTAAGCTCCTCACCTTTGGCACCGAGGTGAAGAGCGCCTCCAAAAAGCTGCTCCAGAGCAATAAGAAAAACCAGGAGGTCGCCCTGCGCTTCCTGGAAGATGTGGTCCCCCTGGGACGCACCAACCTCTTTGAGGCCCTCAGCTTGGGATTGGCAGGCAAAGAAAGCCCTCGTCCTCGTATCATGATTCTGTTGACCGATGGCAGCCCCACCGCAGGGGAGATGGATCCCAAGAAGATCCTCAAAGCTCTCCCCAAGCTCAACCGCTCCAAAACCCGTATCTTCGCCTTGGGCATCGGGGATGATGTCAACCCCCGCCTCTTAGACCGCTTTGCCCAGGACACAGGGGGCAGCTCTCTTTATGTGGGAGAGGAGGATCTCGATATCCAGGTCGCGGCTCTCTATGATCGCTTGAGCAACCCAACGCTCTCCGACCTCAAATTGGACTGGGGAGGCGCCGAGGTTCAAGATCTCCACCCCAAGCTGCCACGCTCACTCTTTCAGGGTACAGATCTCATGCTCTTTGGGCGCTATAAGAAGGGAGGGGATTATAAGGTTAAGCTTTCAGGGAAGCTCAAAGGCCAGAGCAAGAGTCATGAGGTGTTGGGACACTTCCCCAGCACCGCCAAACCCCAAAATGAGTTTATCGCACCTCTCTGGGCCTCTCGGCGCATCGGCACGCTGCTGCGGCGTATCCGCTTGGAGGGTCAAGATGAGGCGCTCTTAACAGAGATCGTCGATCTGAGTCGTCGCTTTGGGATCATCACAGAGTACACCCGCTTTATGGCTGATGAAGGGATCTCAGGAGAAGAGGCCCAACGCCGCGCGGGAAACTTGATCCAGGGAGCCAACGCCCAATTTGCAGGCAAATGGGCGGTTCAACAGTCCCTCAATGAGTCCTCCTTGAGTAATCGTATGTTTAACTCCGATGACAACAACCTCTACCGAGATCGCAAGGGACAGAAGAAATCCGCATCTAAGACCCGCATCATCGGGCGTCGCGCCTACTACAAGCGCAAGGGGCGTTGGATTCAGGCGGAGGATGGCAAGAAGCGCAAGAAGCGCCGCGTCAAACGCTTCAGCGCGGAATATAAAAAGCTCATTAAGAAGAACGCCGACTTCTCCAAGGCTCAGACCCTAGATGGAGATATGACCATCGACCTAGAAGATGAGCGGATCGAGGTGTACTGATGTTGCTAAGAACGCTCTGCTCTCTCAGCCTGCTTCTCTCACTCTCCATAAGCGCCTGGGCGCGCAAGCCCAGACAGAAGAAAAATCGACGACCTCCTCAACGCCAACAGATGCTTTTCAATGACGAGCTACCCCAGCAGATGCAGATGCCGAGGAATATGCTCCAACAAGCAGATTTTGGCAGCATGAGGCGGGGGCCGGTCGCGAAGATCAGCCCCGCCATCCACGAACCCTTCCAGGGCGCGGTGACCGCTCAAAAGATCAAGACCGCTATTGAGGATGCAGGTCTATTTCTGCGCAACCGACAAGCCCCCAATGGGCAGATCACAGATGGCAGCTATGCTCAGGGAGGCAGCACCGCCTTGGCGACCTTGGCGCTCTTGGCGGCGGGGGGGCATCCTGCCAGCGATCCAGCCTTAGAGAAGGCGCTCCGGTGGCTCTTACAGCTTGAGACGAACAACACCTATGTGGTGGCCATCCGCGCCAATGTCTGGGAGTACGCCCTGCGTAAGGTGCCCTATGAGCGGCAATATCGAGAAGCTCTAGAGCGGGACTTTAAGTGGCTTATGGGGGCGATGAACGAAGAAGGCTGGCGCTACAGCCACAGCTCCACAGACTGGGATAACTCCTGCACTCAGTATGGTGTCTTGGGCTCTTGGGCGGCGGCGCGAGCGGGGATCAAGGTCCCCGATAAGGTCTGGAAGAAGATGTCTCGGCATTTTCAGAAATATCAGAATAAGGATGGCGGCTGGGGCTACGTGCGCGGTAGTGGTTCAACCGCCAATATGGCCACTGCGGGCTTAGCCAGTATGTTCTTGGTCTTTGATATGTATCACGGTCGCCAAGCCTACTCCCGCAAGAACCCCAGGACCTTCAGCGAAGGCCCTGCAGCCAAAGTGCTCAAATCTCTAAAGCGAGGTATGCAGTGGCTGGGGAAGAGTCAAGGCTCCAAGAGCGGGGCCTATTATCTCTACGGTATCGAGCGAGCGGGGGTCGCCAGCGGACGTAAGTATTTCGGCGGTGAGGATTGGTTCGCCAAGGGTGCTTTGCAGGCTCTCCAAGCTCAAGCGCCCGATGGCAGCATCCCTCTGGGCTACTCCAGGACCATCGGGACCGCCCTCTCCAGCCTCTTCTTGCTCTATGGCGGCGCCCCTGTCGCCTTTGACAAGCTACAATTCCGCCAAGACAGCGACTGGAACCTCAATCCACGGGATCTAGCCAACCTCAGCCGGGCTCTTTGGAGCGCCTATGAGCGCCCCCTCAACTGGCATGTGGTCTCCATCAAAGATCCGGTGGAGGAGTTTGAAGCTCCGATCCTCTACCTCAGCGGAACTCGGGCGGCGCGCTTTAATAAGAAGGAGCTGCAGAGCCTCCGAAGCTATGTTCAGCGAGGAGGGACTCTCTTGGCGGTACCGATCGACCACAGCAAGGCGTTCCAAAAGAGCATGCTAAAGCTGGCCAAGCAGCTCTTCCCTGAACACCCTCTACAGGCGCTCCCCAAGGATCATGCAGCCTTTACGGTGCTCCATCAGGAGTGGCAGCAGCAACCTAAGCTCTGGGGTGCCTCCAATGGAGCGCGGGTCTTCTTCTTCCTCAGTGAGGCGGATCTCTCGGCGGAGTGGCAGCGGAATCGAGTGGAGAGCGATGCCTTTAAGTTAGCGATGAACCTCCTCTTTTACTCTACAGACCTGGGAACCTTGGCGGGACGTTTCAGCGCCCAGACGCCTGAAGGGGAGGCCGCCAAGGCGCGTGATCAAAAGATCAACATCGCGCGGGTTCGTCACGGTGAGGGCAGTGACTGGGATGCCGCTCAACACAGCTGGTCCAAGCTCTCCCCCTACCTCTTGCACAGCGCGGGCTTGCTCCTCAAGGAGGTTAAACCGGTTAAGCTGAGCGCGATACCCAAGAAGGTTCAACTCCTTCACCTCACTGGACGCCAAGCTCTCCAGCTCAAGAGCGCTGAGATCAAAGGTCTTGAGCGCTACTTGGACGGAGGTGGAACGCTCCTGGTGGATGCTTGGGGAGGCTCTGAGTCTTTCTCCCTGTCTGCACGAGAGCTGCTCAAGGGCTTTGGAAAGCTTGAGACTCCTGTGGCTTCAGAGCCCTTTATCAGGGCTCGCTTTGCCGGCGGAGTTGATCTCAACCAAGGTCTTCGCTTCACCCTCAGCGCTCGCAAAGCTCTCCGACGGAGTGGCCAGCCTGTAGACACTCACCAACTGGAGATCATCAAGCGCAAAGGGCGCCCAGCGATCTTCTTCTCAAGCTATGATCTGGGAGCGGCCTTAAGCGGTGTTTCTATCTATAAGTCAAAAGGATACAAACCAGAGTCAGCGCGCAAGCTCAGCGCGCATCTTTTGGCTTGGTTGGGGAGTTGAAGCGGGCGCTCAGCCCCTGAGAGGATGAGCTTGGCGGCGAAGATAGAGGAGCATCAGGCCCAATAGGCTCAGAGAGCCCAAGATCCCCAGGGTCAAGATCAGCTCATCTCGGGGCTCAGCCCCATACTCTAAAAGCTGCACCTCCTCGCTGAGCTGAGCCCCCTGCTCCTCAAGCTGCGCCCGGCGCTCCAGAGAGAGCCCCTCCCAGTAGATCCCCCGAAGGAGACCCCCAAAGCGCCGCTGCGTTTCCAGTTTCTGAGGATCGATGCTCCCTGGAGGAACCTCCAAGATCAAGGAAGCGAGGGCTCCCTCCTGCTGTGTTAAGCCCAAGAGAGGAAACCACATCCGTCCACTGCGCTGATCACGAACCCCTTGGTTCAAGATCAGGCGCCCCTCCAACTCCAGGTTGTAGTGCTCGGGAGCAGACTCCAGGAGCTGCTCCAAGCTGATGGAGATCCGCTCTCCATCAAGCCCGTGCCGGAGCTGAGGCAGAAAGAAGATCGCCAACAGGAAGATCCCCAGGGCCATGAGCCCAGCTAGGGCGGGGCCCTCTAGAGAGCGAGAGCCGGTCAGATGGTGAGCTTCAGCGCGCTTTAGATGTCGGATATCGATCTCAGGGCGTAGTTTGAGGAGCGCCTCCACCAGAGCCTCAAACGCAGGCTCTCCAGGACTGGCGTGGGCTCGAAGACGCCTGAGAGCCCCTGACGCTCTCCGCTCACTGAGGAGCAACTCCCAAACCTCAGAGCGTCGATCCACATAGAGATGAACTAGGCGGTCAATCCGCAGATCCCGGTTTCTATAGCCGCTGCGAAAGGCGAGCTGCTCAGCGCTCAGGCGAACCTCGCTGGGGAGCAGACCATATCGAAAGCGGAAACGCTGGAGTTTTTCAGGATCCATCAGGCTCTTTTAGAGCTGAATCACCACTGAGTAAAGGGGTGCTTGATCAGGTTGGAGTTGAAGTAGCGTGGATCTCCAGAGACCTCGTCGCCGATCCACTCAGGCTTCTCATACTCCTGATCTTCAGTGCTCAACTCCACCTCAGCGACGATAAGCCCCTGATTGACGCCAAAGAACTCATCTACCTCCCAGGTCAAGCCGCCCTGCTCGATCTTATAGCGACTCTTCTCCACAAGAGGCTGCTCGCAGAGGTCGTCGAGCATCTGCTTGGCTTCCGCTACAGGGATCTCATACTCAAACTCTAGACGGGAGATCCCGCGAGTGATGCCCTTGACGGTCAAGAAGCCCTTGTCGTTGATGGTGCGCACACGGACGGTGCGCTCCTTGACTGTGGAGAGATAGCCTTGGCGATAGTGTGTGCCCTCAGCCAGAGCCCGCCACGCCTCACCATTCACCAGAAACTTGCGTTCAATCTCGTGCGCCATGACTCCTCCTTAGAGCATCACGGGCTGGAAGCCCTCGGCCAAAGGTGACATCCCTGTCACCCGCTTGATCGCCTTCAGATAGTTGACGTTCTCCATCCCCTGAGCCCCGATCATTCCCAAGCCCTCGAGGATCGCGGCGCGATCCACAGACTCCATACAGAAAGTCTCGATGGCGGCCCCGTTGATCAAGACCTTGGCCCACTCCGTGATCACCTCATTGACGGTGAAGGCAAAGCGCCGCTTGAGGATGTTCACCGCCAACAGCTCAGGGTGAGGCTGGACAATCTCACTGAGGAACTGCGATAGGGTGTAGACCTCACGCGTAAACTCCGGCAGGGAGACTCCAAAGGCAGGGAAGACCTCATCTCTGAGGATCTCTGCGTTCATGGGGAAGGAGCCCTTCATACGAGGGTTCCACTGCTCCAGGCCATCCAGCTCTTGTACAAAGACCTTGATGTCCATCAGGTCATCACGGATCTTTGTGTTGTTCTGATCATTGCCGGCAGACATGATGTAGATCTCCCGGCTCTCCCGAATCCCGATCAGCTTTGAGTGTTGGTGCATTTTTTGGAGCATGGGGCCAAAGCCCTGTCCAAAAGTACGAAACTCAAAGCGAGGCTTGATCTCGCCCATGTTATCCCTCCGAAAGTCCCATGTGTGGGAAGGTTAAGGGTTTCCCGTTTGAATCAACTCGATCACCGAGTCAAATAAACGCGCAACTCTAATTTGCTGCTCCCTGGCTGGGAGCACCCATTTGAAAATCACCTGTACCGTTGGGCCGTCTTGCCCAGCTCTCACCATCTACAGCATCAAACCAAGCGGTCCCATCTCGAGCCTGTCCCTGAGCATCAAAGAGGTGAACCTCATCGCTGCCCCCCAAGCCAAAGTCAAACTGAAGATCCTTGATCAACACCAGATATCCCCCTGGAGGAATCAGGCTGTTCGCTTCAAGGGTGTAGCGATGGACCTCTTGATCGGAATCTGTGATCACCCAGCCCTCTAGATTCAGCTCAGCCTCGCTCAGGTTGATCAGCTCAATCCAGTCAGGGCCTCCATCTAGATCTCGAGGCATCACCTCGTTGATGCGCAGCTCAAAGAGACAGCTTAGGCAACCATCTCCCGCTTCAGCGTTGCCATCATCGCACTCCTCACCCTCGCTGAGAATTCCATCTCCACAGCGAGGCTCGATGGGATCTTCATCTGTGCAGATCTCGCTGCATCCATCACCACTCTCCAGGTTGCCATCATCGCACTCTTCGCCCTCATCCAAGATCCCATCTCCACAGATCCCCTGCACAACCGGAGCTTGGTTAGGAGCTCCAGGGGTGGGGCTGAGGTTTTGGAAGGGGCCCTGAGCGTCGGGGAGTCGTCCCCAAGTCTGAGTTTCAGGGCCACTGCCATCCACCCAAGCCAGCTCATCCACCACCTGACCCTCAGCATCAAAGAGGTGCAGCTCATCCTCACCACCCAAGCCAAAGTCAAACTCTGTACCTCTGCTGAGGAGCAGAAAGCCTCTCGGCTCTAAGTAAGCCTCAACGGGGAGGTTGTAGCGGTGTCCCTCAATGTCGCTGTCGGTCAAAATCCAAGCGTTGAGATCCACCCCCTCCTCTCCAAAGTTATAGAGCTCAACCCAGTCTGGTCCACCCTCAGCATCTTGAATCATCACCTCATTGATGACCACCGAGTAGAGAGGCTCGACGGGATCTTCATCTGTGCAGATCTCACTGCATCCATCGCCACTCTCCAGGTTGCCATCATCGCACTCCTCCCCCTCCTGGACAATTCCATCACCGCAGCCCTCTGCGTTGGGGATGTTGGGTGCTCCTGGGCTGGGGACCTCAAGGGTCTGAAATGGGCCCGTAGCGTCAGGGATGCGCCCCCAACTCTGCCCCTCGGGGGCCTGCTCCTCCTCCCAAGCGGTCATATCCACCAGCACCCCCTGAGCGTTGAAGAGCAGTACGCTGTCCGCTGAGCCCAGGCCAAAATCAAACTCCTGATCTTTGATGAGGAGCAGAAAGGCCCCTGGCGCTAAGCTGCCCCCCAGCTCAGAGCGGTGCGCCTCAGTGTCGCTGTCGGTCAAGATCCAAGCGCTGAGATCCACCTGTTCTTCACCTGGATTGTATAGCTCGACCCAGTCAGGGCCTCCATCTAAGGCGCGGGCGCTCAGCTCATTGATGATCACCTGAGGCATCTCAGGCAGCTCAAACCGGCACTCCTCATCACAGCCATCACCTGCCTCGGTGTTACCATCATCACAGAGTTCATCTCCAGCGAGCACTCCATCTCCACAGACAACCTGCTCCTCCAATTGACACTCCTCATCACAGCCATCGCCAGACTCGGTGTTTCCGTCGTCGCAGGCTTCGCTCTCTGCGATGATGCCATCTCCACAGGTGGCGCTCTCTCCTCCATCTCGATTGGCTGCTCCTGGGGTGGGAGTCGTGAGGGTCTTAAAGGCACCCAGACCATCCGGGATACGCCCCCAAGTTTGCCCCTCTGGAGCGTCCCCCTCTACCCAAGAAGAGGCGTCGGCTGGTTGCCCTCCAGGGAAGAGGAGTTGAAGGCTGTCCTCCTTGCCCAGACCGAAGCTGAACTCCTGATCTTGGGTCAACAATAGGAAGCCTTGAGCGGGGACAAGGAGCCCTGCGGGCAGGAGAGCGCCCTCAGCATCACTACCATCCTTAATCACCCAGCCCTCCAAATCTACAGACTCCTGGCTTGGGTTATAGAGCTCGATCCAATCTGGGCCACCCTCGCTGTCCTTGGCGAGGATCTCGTTGATCTTGATCTGAAGATCACGGGGATCTTCATGCTCACAGGTCTGACTGCAACCATCACCGGAGTTGATGTTTCCATCATCACACTCTTCTCCAGGATCGCGGACTTCATCGCCGCAGATCTCCACCCCCCCATCCAGGCTGCTCCCCCCAGAGTCCTTGGGATCAGCGCCGCTCTCTTGATCTTCACTACAACCCAAGGGCAGCAGAAGCAGAAGCACAAAACATCTCAGCAGGGACGACATATGATCTCTCCTTGATCTTCTGAAGCGTTCAAGCTGTGGATAGCGAGAGCTGATCATTTAAAAGCCAACTGAACAAGCAGATGGATCTCATCTTTGGCCCAACCCTCAGCGCCCCAATCACCAAGGCTGCCTTCGGGGAAGCGCTGAGCGTAGTCCAACACCAGCTTCAAGTTGTGGCTCTTACGAGGGTAAAAGTTAAGACCCATCAACAAGCTGCTCTCTCGATCCTCCTCGAGGATATCTGAAGGGTTGAGGTCGCTCACTGCCAGTTTGGGCTCTAAGCGTAAACTCTTCATGAAATAGGAGAGCTGAAACAGCCAACCTGCTGCATAGTACTCAGGACCCTCTTCAGGCTTGAAAGAAGCCCCACGCAACTCAGTAGTCAGGAAAAAACCTTTATATTTGAGGGTCAGATCGGCTCCATAGAGGAGCTTGCGCCCATCAATGCTGTGGAGAGGCTCCGGCTTGTCAGGAGCCCCCAGTGGTTCTCCATCCTTCGACCAAGCCAGATCAGCCCCCAAGCCCAGGGCGAAGCGGCGGCTCCGCTTGACATCGCCCTCTCCTTTCTTCAGCTTCGCCAAGGGTGTCCACTCAAGGCGCATCGCCAAGAGCGGAAGCCCATGACGATCATCCTCTGAGGTGTTGCTGCCTCGCCCTGTAAAGGCGCCCGCGTTGAAGCTGTAGCGATCATCCTCTGAGCGCCAACTCAACATCGCCCCGATATCTCGGCCAGGAACAAAGTCATCAGCGACCCGAGCACGAGAGACAAAGAGCAGCCTGCTGGAACTTTGGAGGCGCTGTTTAGAGATGGGCACTTTAAACTGACCCATCTTTAATTCAAGGCTCTCGCAGGGGTTCCAAGAGATGTTGAGATCTTTGGCCCGCGCCTGCCTGCTGAGTTCTAGGCTGATCTTGAAGTTATAGTCTCTGTAGAACTCGCCCTTGGCCTGAACTCGAGCTTGTTTGAGGCGGAAACGATCTTTCTTATGATCGTCATCTCCTTCAGGGAGAAAACGGTGTGTATATCCGGTCTGAACTCTCCCCTTGAGATCCAGGAAGCCCTTCTCGTTTTGGACCCTAAGCTGTGCCGAGGCCAGTGAGGGGAGTATGAAGAGTATAAGGAGCGTGAGGATTCGCAAGCTCACTGTCCTTTCGCGCCGTAGGTGAAAGAGGTCTTGGTCAGCGCAGTTGCTTTCCAATCTTTGGTCCCATTGTAGAGCGCTTTGAAGAAGCGGAAGAGATGTTTGGTTGCCTTCTCAGGAGGGTTATCAAAGTCTCGAATGGAGTGATCAAAAGAGAACTCTGCGATGAGCAGTTCGCCCTCTTTGTTATACCAGAGTGAGATATCCGCCTTAGCGCGAATCCCCTCACCAAAGTCCAGCTTTCCTGGAGAGACTTTGCGTTCGTCGATCTCGATACCGTTCACCCTCTCTAGGGAGCTATCCGAGGGCAATCCCAAAGTCTTTAGAACAGGGAACCACTCAGCGAAGCCCCCTAAGCGCTCAGGCACACACTCTTTGCTTTTGAACTTAGCCCGCTTGGCGTAGAGATATTTCAGGCTCCCATCAGGCTTGATCCCCACATCCTCCTCCAACTCAATCTTGGTATCAAACTCTGGAGAATCGATAGAGACCTGACTGGAGCGTTTCCAGTCGGGGGAGCGAAACTTGATGGCGAACTCTCGCTTCTTCTTGAGGCGCCCCTTCTTATATTTGCGGCGGACTCGAAGAACGTAACCCTTCGCGCGGATGCCAAAATCGGGGGTATCCAAGAAGTAGACTTGGCGACGCTTTATCTTAAAAGGGTTGGAGGCTTCGATCACTCGAACATCCTGGGCCTCAGCCACTTCCACCACACGGGCCCAGAAGGCGATCATCCCCTTTTCAGGCTGCTCAAAATGCTCCGCTTCCAAGAGTATTTTTAACTCTCTAGAGCCCGGAGGGGCAGGGCTCGCCAAAGATAAAACCAACAGTGCAAAAAGTCCGCTCATCGTGGCCTCCTTTGATGCGGCGGAGCATATATCCCTTCAGCTTCGATAGTCCATCATTCAGGTGTAACTTAAGCCAAACAGCATCCAGACGGTGTTCATATCTCACCGTTCTGTTTAGGTTTGGGGCGTAGTTGAGAGGGGATTTGAAAAATCGTTAAAGGGCTTATCTAAGAGCATCTAGACCTCCAGTGAGCCTGCGCTTAGGTCCTTTGACATTTGAGAATCGGGGATCGAACAGAGCAGAAATCTCGCCTAGATCTGCTCGCCAGCCTGGAAAGTAGCTGGCATCTACCCAATCAGCGCTTATCGAGATGCTCATAGATCTGTTGAGCCAGCTTGGGGCCAATCCCCTCCACTCCCATCAACTCCTCAACGTGAGCCTCTCGGAGCGCTTTGAGGCTCCCAAAAGCTCTTAAGAGCTGCCGTTTGCGCTGCGTCCCTACCCCTTGGATCTCATCTAGGGGGCTGCTCATCGTCCGCTTCTGTCGCAGCTTGCGGTGATGCTGGATGGCGAAGCGGTGAGCCTCATCTCTTAGACGACAAAGCAGAGCCAACTCATCACTGTGAGGCCTCAAGATGATGGGGTTCTTACGGCCTGGCACAAAAGCCCGCTCAGGTGAGCGTAAGCTGCCCCCCTCCTGATCATCCACCCCAGAGAGGACCCTTGCCTTGGCCAAACCCACAAGATCCAGGCCATCGATCTTCAAATCCTTGAGGACCGCTTGAGCTACGCTCAACTGACCCTTACCTCCATCGATGACGATCAGCTGGGGCAGCTCCCTCTCCACCAGGCCCCGCTTAAGGCGTCGCGTCAGAACCTCACGCATCATCGCGTAGTCATCTGTGCCCTCAACGCTTCTGATTTTATAGTGGCGGTAGGCGCTGCGCAGTGGCGCGCCCCCCTCAAAGCAGACCTTTGAGCCCACGGCACTGTCGCCCTGAAAGAGAGAGATATCAAAGCACTCTATCCGCTGCGGTAGGTTGCTCAACATCAAGCGTTCCTTGAGGCGGATCAGGGCGCCCTCTCGTAGACTCTCCTCTCGACGACCCTGAAAAAAAGCGTGCTCAGCATTGCGAACGGCCATCTCCAGAAGACGAAGCCCATCTCCTCGCTGGGGGACTCGGATCGAAACCTTATGGGTTGCCAGCTCCCTAAGGCGCTCGCTGAGGGCCGGTAAGCCCTCAGGCTCGACCGCCAACAGGATCTCAGATGGGATCTCCGAGCGACTGTCATAGAAGAGGTTGAGCAGGCTGGCGCTGAGTCGCGCCTCGGGGATACCTGGCTCAACCAGAGAATGGCTCTCTGAGCCCACCAGTTGTCCCTGACGGATAAAGAGGATCGTGGCCTGAATTTGGCTCCCCTCTCGGTAGAGGCCCAGGATATCTCGATCTGCTCTCCCCATCGAGGTCACACGCTGTCGCTCTAGGCTGCTCTGGATTGCCTTGATCTGGTCCCGAAGTTGGGCAGCGCGTTCAAAGGCGAGGGCCTGGGAGGCGCTCTGCATCTGCTCCTCAAGCTGATCGATCAGCTCTCTATGCTGCCCCTTAAGGAAGAGGATCACCTCCTCCATCTGCGCTCGGTAGCGCGTCTGATCTACAGGCAGGGTGCAGGGACCCAGACAGCGCTTGATCTGATGCTGAAGACAGGGGCGGCTGCGATTCTTAAAGCTTAGATCATCGCAAGTCCTCAGCTGAAAGTGGCGCTCCAGAAGCTTGAGGGTGCTGCGAATCTGGCTGGGCATATGGTAGGGGCCAAAATGGAGAGCACCATCGGGCTTGGGCTCACGGATAACCTCTAAGCGGGGCCAGCGCAGACGAGGATCAAGGCGCAGATGTAGGAAGCTCTTGCCATCCTTGAGCAGCACGTTATAGCGGGGCTGATGGCGCTTGATCAGCGCTGCCTCTAAGATCAGGGCCTCCTTCTCTGTGTCGGTGACGATAAACTCCAGGCTGTGGAGGATCTCGTCCAAGAGCGCGACAAAGGCGCGAGTGTCGCTGCTTTTACCGAAGTACTGTTTGAGGCGGCTGCGCAGGTTGTTGGCTTTGCCCACGTAGAAGATCTCTCCCCCTTGATCCTTCATCAGATAGACCCCTGGCGCTTGGGGGAGGCGGGGGAGATCTCGGGCGGGTTGGAAGGGGGCGCTCATAGAGACTCCAACAGGAGCTTTTAGGAGAAGAGGAGTTGAAGGCGCTCTAAAGCTTGTAGCTTGTCACGCTGCTCTGCGGCGAGCTCAAACTCCAGGGCTTGCGCGGCCTTAAGCATCGCCTCTCGATGAGCTTGGATCTGTGTGGCGAGGCCAGGTAACCCTCCCATCCCCTCCAGGTCGATGGGGGGAGCAGCTTCAACTTCAACGGGGCCGCTCAGGGCTTCAACCGCTCGCTCCAGATCGTTGATCTCTTTCGAGACTGTCTGAGGTTTGATGTTGTGAGCCTCATTATGAGCCATCTGAAGCTGACGACGCCGCGTGGTCTCCTCCATCGCCGCCTTGATCGAGTCGGTGTGTCGCTCAGCATAGAGCAGGACCCGGCCCTGTGCGTTACGCGCTGCTCGACCAATGGTCTGGATCAGAGAAGTCCTGTTGCGTAAGAAACCCTCTTTATCGGCGTCGAGGATAGCGACGAGGCTCACCTCGGGGAGGTCCAGACCTTCCCTTAGGAGGTTGATCCCGATGAGCACATCAAAGACCCCCAGGCGCAGATCCCGAAGGATGGCGCTGCGCTCAATGGTGCCGATATCCGCGTGAAGATAGCGCACCTTGATACCCAGTTCCTGGTAATACTCCGTGAGATCCTCAGCCATACGCTTAGTCAGGGTGGTCACCAACACCCGCTCTCCCTGCGCGAGAGTCAGATGGATTTCGGCCAACAGATCATCCACCTGTTCTCGGGCAGGCCTCAGCTCTACCATGGGATCTAAGAGCCCCGTTGGGCGGATGATCTGCTCCACCACCACTCCATGGGAGCGCTCCAGCTCATGCTCCGCTGGGGTCGCTGAGAGATAGATCACTCGATCTTGGAGAGCTTCAAACTCCTCATATTTGAGCGGGCGGTTATCCAGCGCTGAGGGCAGGCGAAAGCCATACTCCACCAAGTTCAGCTTACGGGCACGATCTCCGCGATACATCCCCCGCACCTGCGGCAGGGTTACATGGCTCTCATCAACGATCAGCAGCCACTCCTTGGGGAAGTAGTCCAGGAGGCATGGAGGAGGCTGCCCTGGCTCCTGCCCGCTGAGATATCGGGAGTAGTTCTCAATGCCGCTACAGAATCCCAGCTCCTTAAGCTGCTCAAGATCATAGAGGCTGCGCTGCTCTAGGCGCTGAGCCTCTACCAGCTTGCCTTCAGCTTTGAAGCGCGCCAGCTGCCTCTGTAGCTCATTGCCGATTTGCGCTCGAGCACTCTTGATCGAGGCGCTCCCGGTCACATAGTGGCTCCCTGGATAGATGGTCACCGACTCCAAGCGGCTCAGGTTGCGCCCTCGGAGAGGATCTACCCGACTGATCGACTCCACCTCATCCCCAAAAAACTCTACCCGGATGGCGCTGCTCTCCTCATGAACAGGGAAGATCTCCAATAGATCCCCCCGCACTCGAAAGGTCCCCCGGTGAAAATCGATGTCGTTGCGGCTGTACTGGATTTCAACGAGACGAGCCATCAGCTGATCCCGCTCGAGCTGATCCCCCTGACTGATCTTGATCAGCTGCTCAGAGTAACCCCCGATGCTGCCCAAGCCATAGATACAGGAGACGCTGGAGACGATGATCACATCCTCCCGCTCTAAGAGGGCGCGGGTCGCCGCATGACGCAGGCGGTCGATCTCCTCATTGATCCGTGCATCCTTTTCGATGAAGAGGTCTCGCTGAGGAAGGTAAGCCTCGGGTTGGTAGTAGTCATAATAACTGACGAAGTACTCAACCGCGCTCTGAGGGAAGAGCGCCTTTAGCTCTCCGTAGAGTTGAGCGGCCAGGGTCTTGTTATGAGCCAGGATCAGGGTGGGGCGTTGAAGGCCCGCGATCACATGGGCTACCGTAAAAGTCTTACCTGAGCCGGTCACCCCCAAGAGCACTTGTCGCTTGAGACCGGAACCAAAGCCCGATAGAAGCTGCTCGATCGCTTGAGGCTGATCACCTGCGGGGCTAAAGTTGGAGCAGATCTGAAAGAGGCTCAAGCTTCAGACTTAATATCGCTGATCATCCACTCAGTGCCGCCTGGGTGATCCTTGATCACCACCCCACGGCGGAGCAGATCATCACGGATGGCATCCGCCTGCCCCCAGTCTCGGGCGGTGCGCGCTGCCAAACGCTCAGAGATGCGTCGCGCGATCCAGGACAGCTCCAAACCATGTCGCCCAGCGGCCTTCTCACGATGGCGCGCTAGATAGACCTCAGGCTCTTCAGCGAAGAGGTTGAAGACCTCATCTAGTTTATAGATCTGAGCCACCAGCGCGCGGGCAGCATCTCTTGCAGCAGCTCGACGCTTCTTCTTACGGGTGTCTGCCAGCTCGTTGAGGGTCTTAAAAGCCTCGTTGAGCGGATCTAGAGCACGGACAATATTAAAATCATCCTCCATCGCCTCATGAAAACGGGGGAGTAATTGCTCGATCAGGCCTGCGACGGGTGTTGGTCCAGAGTAGGGTTCATCGCTCTCATCCAGGAGCAGCTTCACCTTCCTGAGCGTCTCATAGAAGTAAGCCACACGGCTGGCAGCTTCATCCAACATCGAGTCGCTGAAGTTGATCGGGTTGCGATAGTGACTCCCAGCGATCATGAAGTAACGCAACACCTGCGGCTCATAGCGCTTGAGGATGTCAGCGATGTTAAAGACATTGCCCAGAGACTTGGACATCTTCTCTTTATCGATATTGATAAAGCCGTTGTGGAGCCAGAAACGCACATAGGGCTTGCCTGTGGCCCCCTCAGATTGGGCGATCTCATTCTCATGATGAGGGAAGATGAGATCACGACCACCACCATGGATATCAAAGGTCTCCCCGAGCCGTGACATGCTCATCGCGGAGCACTCGATATGCCAACCAGGGCGTCCTTCACCCCAGGGGCTCTCCCACTTGGGCTCTCCTGGCTTAGCGGCCTTCCAGAGAGCAAAGTCCATCGGGTTGCGCTTCTTGGGGTTCAGGTCCACGCGGGCGCCAGCCCGCAGATCCTCCAAGGGGCGTTTGCTGAGCTTCCCATACTCCTTAAACCCCTCTACAGAGTAGAAAACATCTCCATCAACGGCATAGGCCAAGCCCCGCTCCTCAATACGCTGGATCAGGGTGATGATCTCCGGAATGGTCTCACTGACCCGAGGCTCATCATCGGGGCGAGCGATACCCAAAAGATCCATATCCTCATAAAAGTAGCGGATCTGCTCATCAGCCAGCTCCCTCGGGGAGATCTCGCGCTCACGGGCGCTGGCGATGATCTTGTCGTCGATATCGGTGAAGTTGCGAACATAATATGTCTGATGCCCTGAGAACTTCAGATAACGATAGATGAGATCATAGGCCATATAGCAGCGCGCATGGCCCAGGTGGCAGCGAGCGTAGGGGGTCACGCCACAGACATACATCCCGATCCGATCAGGCTGTATGGGCTCGAAGATCTCCTTCTCGCCCGTCAATGTGTTATGAATCCGCAGGGCCATAAATCAACTCCTCTTCAGTCTGCGCTCTCAATAAATGTGTCATCTTCAAAGATAAAGCGGTTCTCAGCGATGCGCCCACCCCCCAAGTTTTGGAGCCCTACCTTCAACTCTGGGTGCTCTCGGCAGATCCGCTCAAAGCGCCCTCCGCTCAGCTCTAAGAGGCTGCTGGCTTGGGAGGCGATGACCGTCGCGGTAGCAGCTGATTTACTCAGCAGGGAGATTTCACCAAAGAGATCTCCAGGGCCAAGACGGGCGATCCGTGTCGGGCTCTCTCCCTCTTCGGTATAAAAAACTTCCACCTCACCTTGGAGCAGCAACCAGAGCCGCTGTCCAAGCTCTCCCTGTTTGATGAGAGCCTCTTCTACGGCAACCTCTCTGAGTTGGAAAGCAGCTTGGAGGCGCTGACGAGCCTCTAGGCTGAGGCGAGCGAAGAGAGGTGCATTGGCAATGAGGGCACCCAACTCTGTTGGATCCATCTGGCGCCAAGCCCGCAGATTCTCGCTTTGATCTGAGCCCCGCATCGACCCTCCAAAGAGCCCACAGCGAGGGGCTCATGAAAAAGTCGCTCACTATAGCGAAGCTCATTGAAGATGGATAGATGAGATGCCTTGCCTTTTCGAAATCTACTCCTGAGTCCGCCGGATTTGGTGGTTGATTCATTCTAAGGGGTTACGTCCACTCATGGATGCGGCAACGAGCAAATTCTGTAGCCAATTCTCGTGGTATGAGAAGCCGTCGACATCCTTCAAGAGTCTCGCCCTTTCAAGATGTCAATGGCTTCTCAATGCTCCGGTCCTGAGGTCACCAACTCTAATGTGAGTCTGAGAGCTTCATCAAAGAGGTAACGCCCAAGCCCTTGGCCTTGCACGCGAGCGTCTACAGCCAGACGAGCCAGGAGGATGCCTGGGATAGGGAAGCGGGGGAGTCTGTCAAAACCAGGCACTTCGTTGGTCGTGCTCCGCGTAACGCTGGCGGTGGATAGAGAGAAGTAACCCGCTATGTGCTCCACGCCATGCTGCTCGGTGATGGCGAGGTAGGTGTGGGAGAGCATATCCTTCTCGGTGTGACGCAGAGCATAGCGTTTGAGATAGGTCCAGCGAGGGTTCTTGGTTCTGGAAGCCCTTGAGTAACGGGCGGTGGGCGCGGGTCAGAACCTCAATACGGAAGTCGGGCATGAATCAAACGACTCCCTCTGGCCTGCTCAGTTCAGGGGAATCTCGAACGGGGGAGGCCAGGCGACGCAAGCTCTCACGCAGCGCCGGAGGAGGGTTGAAGCTCTGGTTCATGATCTTTGCAAGCCGCTGAGTTTCTTCATCGCTGAATTGAAGCGTGGTTTCGACTTCACCCCGCTGACGGATCTTCTCAAGGATCGGGTGATGCAATTCGCGGATATCATTGGCGTCCTTGGCCAGGACATCGCGTCCCTCCACCACTTGGCGGATAACCCAGGCAGCGAGGGTGGTGAGTCCGCGCAGCAAGTCCGCCTTTTGATTGCTCTTCTCACCAGACAGCGTCTGGCGCATCTCTCGGTCTCCAGGAACAAGAACTTGGAGGCGGGATTCATCTCCGAGAGGCCTCTCGGGAATTCATCCGCCACTATCACAAGGAGAGGCCCCATCAGGGTCCGGGCAACTGGCTCATAAACCCCACCACTTCCATGCACCTTGAAGATTCAGTGCAGTGCCAAGGGCGCCTGGGAGGTATGTTGAAGTTCTACCATCGTGAGGTTACCTGAAAGCCTCCAGGCTCAGGATCTCGACCTAAAATTTCGGCATCGGCGCTCATCAAAACCTTTAAAACCACTCAGTTTTTCCATCAATCCTGTTTTTAAAAGAACGGGGTTGTGCTTGAGCATCTCGGGCTGCTCCAGAGCGAACACACATAGAGCCCCAAGAGGGTCAGGTTGGGAGGCCTCAGCTTTCGCCTTCATCCCCGCCGGGTAAAGTGATGGGGCTAACCTTGGTCCACTTCGCCCCCCGTCCTCGGCCTTGCAGCTTCAACTTGCCCGTGGCCTTGAGACGGCGCATCGTGACGCTGCTCACATCAGGCACGCGGCTGGCGAGCTCGGCCTTGGAAAAAGTCTCGGGGAGCGTGTCGATGACCGCTTCGACGCGAGCGGCCTTCGTCATCGAGGCGCTCGGATCAAGCGTCGACAGTTGGTTCTCAAGCTCAGCGTACTACTCATCCTTCGGGGCTTCTGCGGCCGTTGCCTGCCCGTTCCACCGCGTCTGGTTGCGTTGCATTCGCTCGTCGCGGAGGCGGGTTGCCGTGGCGCGCAGGTCTTCGACGTGGTCGAGTTCGTCCACAATCTCGACGCCCAGCACGGTCTCCATCACATCTTCCAGGCTGACCAGCCCCACCACGGCGCCGAACTCGTCGACGACTAGGGCGAGGTGCTCGCGCCGGTTGAGAAACTCGCGCCAGATGGAGCCCAGCTTCGCAGTGGCGGGGACATGCCAGACTGGCCGCATGAAGTCGCGGACGGTGGCCTTGGAGGCCGCCTCGCGCGAAGCGGCGATTGACTGAAACACCTCGCGGGTCAGGATGTAGCCCAGCACATCGTCGCGGTCTTCGCCGAAGATGGGCACCCGAGAGAACACCATGGTGCCCAACTCGCCGGCCACGTCGCCGCAGGGCGTGTCGGCGGAGAGCATCGAAGCCACGGTGCGCGGGGTCATGATGTCGGCGACGGTAACCTCTTCGAGCCCGAGCACGCTCTGCACGACCCGTGTCTCGTCGCCGCCCAGAGTGCCGTCGGTGCGGGCCATGCTCACCAGCGCGCTCAACTCGGCGCGGGAGACTGGCGGTGTCTCGTGCTTCGCAATCAGGTTGGTGAGGAGACGCGTCGCCACGAGGATGGGCGCGAGCAGCTTGGTGAGCAACTGCACGATGCGGGCGACGATGCCCACGAGCTTCGACGCGTGCACCGTGCCGAGCGTCTTGGGGATGATCTCGGTGAAGATCAGCACCAGCAGGGTGAGCACCCCCGAGAATACGCCCAGCCAGGCGTCGCCGAACACGATGGTGGCCTGGGCGCCAGCCAGCGCCGCGCCGATGGTGTGCGCGATGGTGTTCAAAGTGAGGATGGCGCCGATCGCGTCCTCGAGGCGGTTCTGCTTGAGGTCGAGCAGCAGCGCCGCCCCCTTATCCCCCGCTTCCTTGCGCCCCGTCAGCTCGGTCACCCGGGTCGAGAGCACGGTGGCCTCGAGGATGGAGCAGAGGAACGAGATGCTGAGGGCCCCGCCGACGTAGAGGATCAGTAGACCCCAGGCTCCAAACATAGTCGTGTGTTCTCCCGACTGGCTACGCAGATCTTCACCGCAGATCGCGGCGTCGCTGCCCGCTTCCTACCATCCGCAGCGCCACGTACCAAGGCTGTTGCTCAGCGGCGGTACTCGGCAACGCGCAAGCCATGGCGTCGGAGCATCTCGTATACGGTGCTCCGCCACCCCGTCCTGTATAAAAATAGGATCGCACAGAAATCCCTAGTGATTATCGGCCATTACAATTCCAACATCTGGCGATGATTCAGCCTGTCCTGAAGGGTCAGAAACACCTTCGACGAGCCCTTCCCCCTCACCTCTCGACATGGTTTGGAGCCAGCGCCTGAGCGTCGCAAGCGCACACCCTGGAAGACCTTTCTTCAAGCTCATTGGGGAGCCATCAGAGCCTCCGATTTCTTCAGCGTCGAGGTCCTCAGGCCTCATGGCCTCATCCGCTACTTCGTCTTCTTCGTCACCGACCTCAAGACCTGCAAAGCCGAGAGGCTCAATAGGGTGCTCGTCGAAGCCCTCAAAGCCACTCAGCTTTCCCCCCGATCCTATTTTTGTACAGGATGGGATGGGACTTTCTCGATCCATTCCAGCCAGAGGTCCACGCCCCGACCATGAGGGAGGCCGTTCAAACCGGGCCTGGGCGCCTCCGGTTCGGCCAATCTTCGTTGAGAGAACGCTCCACCCTAAACTCATCGGCCCATCTATCCGATGAACGGGAAGTTCTCCACACCTGCCCGAGGGCACATGAATGAAGACATTGGACCGATGCGGACCGAGCCATAACCAAAGGCGATCTGAACGACCAAGGTGTGGGCGACTAAAGTCGTTGAGCCTCAAGGCTGGCCTGGTGTTCATTCTGGGAGCGCTCCTCCCCCTCCTGCTCACCAATCTGCTCAGCGCAAGGCGAGCCACCAGACACGCACACGTAGAAGCCGAGAAGCGACTATCAGCGGTCTTGAGCGCGCGACGTGAAGCTCTGGGAAACCACCTGGACGGACTCGAGCGGCTCGCCACGGCTGCCGCCACAGGTCCGGCCGCCATCGAGTTCTTGCAAGGCAACTTGGAGGCCCGCGACCGGGCGGTTGAGGCACTCCTGCCCCTCCAGGAGTCTCATTGGGGGACGATCCACCATGTGATGCTCGCGGACACCAAAGGCAAGGTCGTCCTCAGCCCCGGCCATGCCGGGAGCCACAAGAGCCACCTGAATCAGACGCTTCCCCCCGAGGTATTTGGCGGAGGTCTCAGTGAGGTTCGGATGACCGGCTTCTTTGGATTCAGTGAGGCCGAGCACTTCCACGCTCTGATGGCGGCTCCTGTCAAGGCATCGGATGGGTCGACGGTGGGTGTGGCTGTCCTGGAAATCCACATCGGCGCCGTCCTCTCCCTTCTTGGCGACGAGCAGGATGGCCAGCTCTCAATCTTCCTGACCACCCCCGATGGGAGGAAGGTCACTCACGAGAAGGACGGGCGTGAGACACGAATCGAGCGAGACGGCATTGTGGCTGCCACCCAGACCAACGATGCGGTAGTGGTCAGGAGCCGAGACGGCGATAGGGAGATCTTTGGCACCTACGTCGCCGACCCAACGCGACCGTGGGTGGTGGGTGTTGAGGAGGATATCGAGGCGCTCGACGCGCCGGCCCGGGCGGCCTGGACGGAGGGCATCCTGGTCTTGGGGGGCGGAGTGGTGGTGCTCGCCCTCCTGGGCATCTGGTTCGGTCGGCACCTCTCGAGTCCAATCAAGGAGATTGCAGACGCGGCCCACGCAATGGCCGCCGGGGATCTCACCGTTCAGGTGGAGCCGCGCTCAGAATGTGAGCTGGGCCAACTGGCGATCGCCTTCAACGAATCGGTCGCCGAGAATCAACGCCTAGTACTGGGAGTACGTTCGGCGGTGGCCGAGGTCGAGCAGCGTTCGCGCACCCTCAATGCATCTGCGACCAGCCTGATGGGTGGGGCGGATGCGGCCCGTTCGGAGGTCGAGGAGGCCGAAGACAGCGTCGCAGCGTTGCGGCTGGACGCCGACGTAAGCGTCCAGGAAGCCAAGGCGGCTTCCGACGGAGCGGAGGCCGTGGCGCAGGCGACCGAAGCCGTGACCAGCGCAACGGCGGAGCTGGCGGCCAGTGCCCAGGAGATCTCTGACGAGATGCGCTCTCTGGCCCCCTCCCTCTCAGACTTGGTAGCCACGACTGACGACGTAGCCCAGGCCGGCATGCGGGCCGCGAAAGCAAGCGAGGCCGGAACCCAGCAGGCGCGGGGACTGGCCCAACACATGGCGGTCCTCAGTAAGAGTGCCAAGAAGATCGAGAAGGTCGTGGGGTTGGTCGAAGAGCTGGCAGAACGTACGAACCTTCTCGCGCTCAACGCGGCGATCGAGGCAGCCTCTGCCGGACCGGCTGGACGGGGCTTTGCGGTGGTGGCCGACGAAGTCAAGCAACTGGCACGCCAGACCAGCTGCGCGGTTGGGAAGATCGCCGAGCAGGTGGAGGCTATCCGAGACGCGGCCGACACCACCCAAACGGGACTCGGTGCCGCTGCCAAGGGGGCCGAGGAGGCCACTCATCTCAACGCGAAGTTGGCGGCCATCGTCACCGAGCAGGGGGAGCGAGCAAGAGAGATGGCCAGCATGATGGCCAGTGCGGTGGCTCGTTCGGCGGAGCGGGCCGAGACCATGGCCGACAGCGCTCAACGGATCATTCAGAAGTCGAGCGAGACCGACAGCTCCACCCGGACAATCGCTTCCAACGCGAGCGAACTCGCCACACGTGCCCAGTCCGTCCAGGACGCAACCGGTCGCGTCGGTACCCACATCGACACCCTTCGCTCCATGGCCAACCGTACTGCAGAGGAGGCCACGGAGCTGACGAGCGCCGCCGACACGCTCAGTGGTCGCGCGGAGGTCTTGTCGACCCTCATCTTGCGCTTCCAGGTCTGAGCTTCTGCTCGACGGCACGGACCGCTATCGGTCGCAGACGCACAGCCCAGGGCGGTCGCAAAGTCGTCTACGCCATCCGTTGCTCCGACCAGTACGTTCAACACTGGACTTGCAACGGAAAAGTGGACACCTGATTTAGGCGGCAAGGTTCGCCATCTCCATCTTTCTCGCCGCTTTAGCCCCCGCTCAAAATGCTGGGGGATTTGCCCCTACACGGGCGCGATCTTTATGGGGTGGGTACGAGCTTCACAGGATCTTCACAGCACACACACGAACCTGCAATGTCGCGCCTGTACAATCAAGCTATGCATGACCGACTTCTCATTGTCATCGTCGTGGTGGACCTGCTTGGTCTCATCGCTGGCATCTGGATGCTCTGGGGGCGCCGTCATTGGCGCGCTGCCCCCTTCTTCGCCGACATCGCGCGACTCGTCGGGCTCGGAGGCGCCTTGAGCGTCTTCAGCGCCGTCGGCGCCATACTCGTGATTCCGAGCCATACGGCCTTTGCGATCCTCCGGCTCGAATGCCACGTAATCTTCTGTGTACTGGCACCCCTGATGCTGCTCCGCGGGTTGACGCGTTGGCGTACTGTGTCGGGAATGATCATGGTGCTCGTCGCCCTCTCGATGGAGGCGACCTATGTCTGGGCCCGCCACGTCGAGCCCTACCGGCTTCAGATAGGTGAGCACACCCTAGCCATCAAACACGGCACCGATCCGATCCGAATCGTGGTGGTGGCCGACTTCCAGGCCGATCATGTGGGCGACTACGAGCACGAGGTCTTCGCGCAGATTGCAGAAGCGGCGCCCGACCTCCTGTTGTTCCCCGGAGACCTGCTGCAGGCGCCGACAGTCGAGGCCTTCGAGACGGAGCGACGAGCTCTCGTTGCGCTCCTGCGAACGCTCCCCTCCCCACGCCTCGGCGCGTTCATGGTCGGAGGCGACGTCGATAACGCCTCGTTCAGCCTCGCCGAAGCGGGGGTGCGACGCATCGATGATCAGACCATCCGCCTGACCCCGAGGCTGCGCTTGATGGGGCTCGGCTTGCGCCAGTCGAGCCAGCCCTGGAGCCGCGGCGAACTCGCGGCAGCTCGCGACTTCGACGGGCTGACCATCGCGATGGGCCACCGCCCCGACTTCGCCGCGTCGATCCTCAATCACGAAGTCTCGATTCTCGCCGTCGCTGGGCACACTCATGGAGGCCAGATCGTGATCCCATTCTTTGGTCCGCCGCTCACCCTCACGGACCTACCACGCGACTATGCCGCCGGCTTTCACCAACTGGGGCCGAACGGCGCGCTCGCCGTGAGTCGAAGCGTCGGCATGGAGCGAGGCCACGCCCCCCGGATCCGTCTGTTCTGCCCCCCCGAACTGATGATCATCGACCTTAAGCCACAATCGTTGGAAGCGCGATGAATAAAAGACCTCTTCAACGATGGTGTCCAACCACTTCAGCGAGAAGACTTCGGAGACCTCTGCGTAGGAGGGTGTTGGCGCTGATCAGAGCTAAGGCGGCCAGGGAGATTCAATGCAGAGCGCCGTGGCCCTCTGCGTGCTCCGCGACCATCGGGGGGGCCCCGAGGCGCAAATATAGACCGGCAACCCCAGCAGGGCCATCAGCGGCACCGCCTAGAACGTGCTGTACCTGGATCCCTTCTTTCCAAAACTAATGGAGAAAAACATCTCCGTATGTATCCGTTGGTTCTAGTATCACCGTAAGCTCTTGGCCTTGCGCTCGCAGCGCCTGACACAAAGCGAAAAATTCGGTCTCTGAGGCGCTGGTCTCTACCTCAACTCGACAAACACAGTTGTTTGGGCCTCATCCTGGTGGGCGATTTCCTATCCTCACCTGTCTTGTCATCCCAACCTGCCATGTCAATCTCCTCTCAAGGCGCGATCCCGATGGCGCCGGGGATGTTGACCGGGCCGGAGCCCAGCGGAAAAACTCTCAGAAGCTCAACCTCAGCCAGCGCCTGTTCTCTCAAGATCACCAGACGTGGACCCTCACGGGGATCGATGGCGGGGGCGAGGATCAAGCCCCGCCCCACTCCTTGATGAACCAGAGCGAGCTGCTCCGCCAGACCCACTCCAGCGATGCGATCTCGCTCTCTCCAGCGATCATCCTCTCGCGAGAGCACCACCAAGCGCCCAGGCTCTCCCAGAGTCAAGAGGGCGGTCCCTTGAGGAGCGAAGCGGACTTGACGCGCGTCCTCCATCCCCTCCAAGCGTTGTAACTCTCGCAGTTGATTCCCCTCTAACCGAGCGACCATAAGCTCTCCCCCCTCGGTGGAGAAGGGAGAACCGTTAGGGATCAAAAGATCTTGGCCATCAGGGGAGATGGCGATGCCCGCGCAGTCTACGAAGTCCCCCCAGAGATCAAAGGCAGCCTCCTGCACCCAGCCCCCCCCCGCCCAGCGCAGCAGACGCAGATCATCATCATCCACAGGATCAAAGACCGCCTGCCCGCCCAGGAGCAGGGCGCGCTCAGGATCATCAGGGAGTAGGGCCAGCGCGCCACTCAGGCGCATCCCCAGGTGCTCTTCCTCTGAACGCAGCCTCCCCCCACAGTCAACCCGCACCGTGACCACCCCCGCCTCTTCGGTGACGGTCTCCCTCACCACAAAAACCCGCTCATCAGCAGGATGCACGATGAGATCTGCGGGGCTGGCTTCATCCAGGAGGAGCCGATCTAAGGTCTCCTCACGGCTGGGATCAAAGGAGATCAGGCTGCCATCCTCTCCCAAGATGATCGCCAAGCGCCCTGAGGGCAGAAACTGGATGTGGCTGATCCGGGTCCCCATCTCCAAGCGGCTGCCCTTCTCGATCTGTCGTCCGTCGGGGGAGATCAGAAAGAGGCCCATCTCGGTCCCTGGGATCTCAGGGTCCTCGCTGAAGGGGTAGGAGAGCAGGGCGATGCGATCCCGGTCGGGATCAAGCGGCAGGGCGCAGGGTCCCGGCTCAGGGGCCGCGTCGGCGCCGAGATCTTGGGGAGTTGCGTCAAGAGGGCCTGCGTCTTGGCGCTCAAGATCATCTGCTTGCCCTAAATCTGAAGCTCCATCAGCCCTTGGGAGATCCAGAAGGACACCTTCATCTGAGAGGAGGCTATCTTGGGGCTCGACATCCTGAGTTTGGGGCTCGACATCCTGAGTTTGGGGCTCGATGTCCTGAGTTTGGGGCTCAGCGTCTTGGGACTCAAGATCATCTAAGGCGCTGTCCAGCCCTACAGAGGGGGCCCTGTCTCGACTTGGGCTGGCGTCATTCAAGGAGAGAGAACTACGAGAGCCCCCTCCAGAGTCACAGGCGAAGAGTAAAAAGCAGAGGGGCAAGAGAGAGAGCGGCTTCATCGCGCCTCCAAACTGCGAGAATGGAGACCTATATCACTCGCTTCATCACGGGAGGGAATTAAACAACAACTGCATAAATTCACCGATCTTCAATCGATGGGGATAAAGATCGCTTCACAGATCGCAGCCAATTCGGAGCCATCATGCTTAAAAACCTTCTCCTCCTCATCGCGCTCAGCTCACCTTCCTAAGTCTCTCCCTCACTCTCCCCTGCGATCACAGAAGCTCAACTTCTCCTCGTTGAGCAGAGATCCTCCTGCCCACCCAAGCCTCACAGCCATCATTCAAGTTGTTGGTCCTACATCTCTATGGCTGCCCTTGGCTTTTCCAGACAAAAGCCCTCTTGAGAATGGTTGGTACCTGTCAAGATGAGGATGGCCACCCAGGTGCCAGTCACATTTTACGTTCATCCGGCCACTAGAGGGCTCAGGATGGAGTGAGCGGATCGGCCACTTGAATCTGGTCCAGTTTCGTCACATGAGATGGATCCAATTTGGAGAACACATGGGGAATATGTACTGCTTCTCAATCTTGATGATGACCGGCCTTGCGTTGGCAGGGTGTGATGACGCCGAACCAGAGGCTGACGTTGGCGCTGTGATCGATGTGGGGGTTGATGTGGATGAGGGCGCGGCTGATGTGGCCGTCGCGGCTGATCTTGGCGCTGTGATCGATGTAGGGGTTGAAGTGGATGAG
>CAYLJJ010000043.1:0-50640 GCA_964384025.1 uncultured Nannocystaceae bacterium | reverse complement strand
CAAATCACCTTCTTTCTCTTTGGCAGCGGCTCGTCGCGTGCCCAGCTCGCGAACGTCGCGCTCACCGAGATCACCTCAGGGAGGTATCACCACAAGGCGAAATTCAGCTTTGGCAACCCCGACATCCGCGAAGATGGCTTCGCGTTTCAACTTGGCCCTCACTCGGCGATAGGAGGAGGAGGCGAGGATGTCCTACATATGGAGATCGATGAGATCAGCCTTGACCTCACCGTGAGTACACAGCGTCCAGCAGTCTTACAGCACGGGGATGGCTATCAGGAGTATCAGTTTGGGGGCTATACCTACTACTACAGCCGACCCCATATGGAGGCGACTGGGAGCTTAAACATCGCTGGGCAGCGCCGTGAACTTCAGGGCTCCTCCTGGTTTGATCATCAATGGGGAGATCTCAGCGCGGCGACCGAGCGAGGTTGGGATTGGTTTGCGCTCAACCTCGATGATGGTCGTGACATCATGCTCTTTCTCATCCACGGAGAGGGCGGGAGCGGTTTTCTGGGTGGGAGCATCACCGATTCAAGCTGCACCACCACCGAGATTGATCCTTCAGCGATAAACATCACCGCTACCGGCAGCTGGACAAGTCCAGAATCACACTGTGTCTACCCGTCTGGATGGAGAGTAAAGATCGGCGATCTGAACCTTGAACTGGCTGTGCCAGTACCTGAACAGGAGATGTACAATAGGATGGATGTCGCCAAATCCTATTGGGAAGGCGCGGTTGAGGTCTCCGGTGATGCCAGTGGCCGCGCCTATGTAGAGTTGGCGGGTTACTGTGCGCCCTGAGCAAACTTGCTCTTCACTCATTCCTGCTGAGCGCTGTCCAAAGGCTTATAGCTCTCCTGAATCTGAGCCTGAACCATCTCTAAGCCCCTCTCCTCCAGCTTGAGATGTTGGATGAGATCTTTGGTTTTAACCTCCTCCTCCCCTTTCTTATTGACGCTCTTAAGCAACTCCTGAACCTCTAAGGTTCCGACGCGTTTACAGCCTGGGCAGGAGTGAACCTTGATCGAGAGGTAGGGGTTGTTTTGATCTCCAGAGAGCAGAGCTTCAAAGCGCCCTGCCTCCAACTCCATCCTGAGCGATCCACGATCAGAGACACCTGGAACCACCGTGGCCCCTTCATTCTCCTCCATCCAGAGTTCACAACGCTCACAGAAAGGTTCTCCTGGCTGACCAAGGGCCATCATCAGGGTCCCCCCCACGATCACCAGCGCCTCGATCCCCCAGAAGGTGTAGAGAAGCGCCCCTGTTGGGGTGAGGCTCTTGATGCTCCAAGCACCCTTCTCCGCCACTAGGGTCATCAGCTCCCAGAGCTGCACAGGCTCAAAG
The DNA here is from genome assembly GCA_964384025.1 of uncultured Nannocystaceae bacterium. Lineage (GTDB taxonomy): Bacteria > Myxococcota_A > Bradymonadia > UBA7976 > UBA1532 > CAYLJJ01. Next base: position 49,290 of record CAYLJJ010000043.1, on the reverse strand, counting down.
GGCCAGATCTCCAGATCTGCCCGTGCTAAGAAGGCATGCATCCAGACCACCCAGGTGATATAGAGGCTGGCCGCTGAGACAAGGAGCGCCAAGATGATCATCACCATAGGGGAGCGCAGCTTTCCTATCCGAGCTCCTATCGCCAGAGCAAAGCCCTGCCCCACCCCGTAGCCGATGGTGGCCAGGATCGTGATATAGATCAGGGGGTTGTAGACCGCGATATAGGCATAGGTGCTCCCCAAGAGAAGCGCCGCCAGGAGCCCAGAGAGGGGCACCAAAATCAGCGCCAAAGGGGAGAAGCGTCCTGAAGCTTTATAATAGAGGCTCTGCATACGGGCCATACTCACTGAGCCTCGATCTGCCTTAACTCCTCTTGGAGTTTATTGATCTTTTGTTCAAAAGCTAGATAGCGCTTCCAATGTTTCTTGTTCTGCTGCTCCGCTTTCTGGATCGCTTGGATGGAGGCGATCATCAACTCTTTGGCAGGGACACAGCTCCACTCTAAGCCCAACTCAAAGCCCCGCTCGGACATCCCTCCACTGAGGGCGAGCTGTCCCAGGAGGGGGAAGAAGGCGTCACGCTCCTTAATCTGGAGCGCCTCTTCGGCTCGATCACGCGCCGCAGCCTCTTTATAAAGGCTGTTAAGCTGCTTGGCTTTGGCTCTATATCCAGGGTTCTCCTGCATGGACGGAGGAATTACATGGGGCTCTCGCTCCCAAACCTCATCGGCGGAGATCAGGCCCAGAAGGCGCCAATCAAAGAGGAAGCTGCCAAAGAGTTTGAGGCGGCTGAGCAGAGCCCTACTGCGAGGTGCAAGGCCCTTGAGGAGGGTGTGCTCTCCCTGAGCCTTGAGGGGGTGGTTGCCGATCAGCAGTTGTCTATCTTTGATCTTCAGGTTGAGGTTGAGACCCTCAGGGAGCTGAACGCTCCAACCTGCTCCCGCCACCTTAAGCATCCCCGCCAACGCGGGATGCTGGATGATCTTGCCTAAGAGCCCTTGCATCTTGGCCTCATCCTTTAAGCCCAAGCTGATCACCCCCTCCAAAACCTTCAACGCCCGTTCGAAGCTGCCCTTCGCTTGGCTGAGATCCCCTCGAAGAGCAAAGCCGAAGCTGCCAGAGAAGATGCTGAGAGCCTCCTTCATCTCCAGGCCGAGGAATCCACGAAGCTCTTGATCGATGGAGTCGAGCTCCTGTTTGTCTCCAGTGATCAGCGCCAAACTATTAAAAAACTCCCAGATGGCGATGAGATCTACCCTGATGGTCTCCAACATGAGAGGGGGGCCATCAAGGGCGCTATAGAGAGCGGGCGCCTTGGGCTCATTGAGGAAGAATTTGCGGGGCAGGGTCTCCTTGAGGATCGCTAAGCTGAGGCCAATACTGAGACCATCAGGCTGCACCGTAGCCTGGGCGGTCAGGGCTCCAAAGGGAGCCAACAAGCCACGAATAAAAAGCTCCTCTTTGCCCATGCGAAACTCACCTGAGATCTGGTTGAGCAGCGCGCGGAGATCGAGATAGGCCGCTATAGAGGATCTGCCCAAGGGAGCGATCGCCTCTTTGAAGCTGGCGACTGTCAACACAGAGTTTAGTTCTCCCTGGTTGAGGATTTGATGGCTCAGCTGCTCATATGCGCGATCATCTGAAAACACCAAGTAGAGATTCCGATCTCGGATGACGATGTTTAGGCTGTGGTTCGCGCTGAGGAGACGGCCTGCTCCCAGAGAGGAGGCTTTCAGCTCTGAGCCTTCAGCGGCGAAGAGCTTCATCAGCTCTCTCTCCGCCTGAGCAGCATCAGAGAGCCCGAAGAAGAAGACCCCAATCGGCCTGGGACCGAATACCGCCAAGCCCGCTGGAGCGGCACCATCTATGCCCCAGGCGGGCCAATTCTCAGGGGAGCTGAACTTTAGAAAGGCTTGAAACTCCTCATCTTTGCGCAGCTCCTCGATCTGGTTTGTCTGGTTCCGAAAGGTTGTATAGGCCAAGCCCTCTAAGAGAGCTTGGGGGTTCTCCATCACCGCCAGAAAGAGGGCCTCCTTGGGGATATTCTTGAGCGCCTCAGCTTGGGTAAAGGGAGAAGGGGCTGCCTGGGCGAGGCCAGCAAAGAGCAGGAGGAAGAGCAGAGGACGGATCATAGAAACTCCTTGATTTATGCCTCGTCCAGCAGATGTTGCACGGGGGCTTTAAAACCCAAAAAGATGGGCTCAGGGCTCAAGCTCAACCCAAAGCGAGCTTGGACTCTCCTTCGAATGAAGGCAGCGAAACAGACGATTTCTTGGGCGCTGGCGCCCCCTCTATTGATCAACGCCAAAGAGTGACGGCTGGAGAGCCCCACACGGCCTTGAGCGAATCCGGGGGGGAAGCCTGCCTGTTGGATCAGCCAAGCAGCGGAGAGCTTCACCCCGCTGGGGAGTGGCCAGAAGGGCAGCTCCTCAGGGCCAAAACCCTGGGTTTTGAGGCGCTTTTGTAGCCCCTCAAAGTGGCGCTGAGAGATGATGGGGTTGAGGAAGAAGGAGCCTGCGCTCCTGTAGTTGGGATCCTCTGGGTCCAGGAGCATCGACTTTGCGCGCCTCAACTTCAAGACCTCCTCTCGCAGCCGCTCCAGGCTGATAGCGCCCTCAACGCGCGCTCGAAGCCCGGGGTGCTGAGGCTGAACCAGAGATCTAGTGCTCAGCCGAAGCCTGATCGAGAGGATCACGAAGCGACCCGGCTGCTCCCTAAAGAGGCTGCTGCGGTAGCTCAGACGACAGGCTTCAGCGGAGAGCCTTTGTCGTCGCCCCTGACGATCCATCACCTCCACGCTCTCCAGGGAGTCTCCCAACTCCTGACCGTAAGCCCCGATGTTTTGTACAGGGGCCGCCCCCACATCGCCTGGAATGCCTGAAAGGCACTCCAGCCCCGCGAGACCCTCAGCGATGGCAGCCTGAACAGCTTGATCCCAAGAGAGACCCGCGCCCAGGTCAAGGCGATCCCCCTCACGTCGAAAATGGGCTGATCGGATACGAACCACCAAGCCATCGAAGCCCTCATCAGCGACCAGGAGGTTGCTGCCTCCACCCAAGATGTGCAGAGGCTGCTCTTTTACCCCAGGCAGCAGCTCAGCCAGGGCTTGAGGTTCGAAGATCTCGATATAGTCTCGGGCGGGGCCACCCACTTGGAGGCTCGTTAAAGGGGCCAAAGGGACTGTGTGTTGGAGAGCATCAAGAGGCATGATCGCGCTCAAAAGTCGCTGACACAATCGACCCACTGAGGATGATCTATAAAGGGGTTGCGATTGCCTTGGCGCATCTCAACTCCATCATTGCGCCTCTGCTCCGCCCCGCTGACCGGATCTTGAAGATGCCAGCGGCGTATGGCGGCCTCTTCATCCTCATCGATCTTCAAGCTGTAGCGGATCGCAAAGTAGAATAGTGCGCGAGCTACATCTCCCTTTTGTTCACTGCGGGGTTCAAAGAGAAAATCCCCCTCAGCGCTCCAACCCAGTGAGGCGGGGCCATAGCGCTCAACGGGATCGGAGACCTCACCGAAGGGATAACTGGAGCGGGCGCTGTTGACCTCGTTCATGACTGGAAAAAGGTGGTGTAGATCAGAGCGGGCAGGGGAGAAGTCTGCTCCCCGGCTCTTGGGCCAAGTGTGTTCTGTGTTCATCACCTCATGGTTGGGGATACCTGAGGTTCTGAGCCACTCAGCGCTATAGACACACTGCACCTGACCGTCGTGGTTATCAAGCGTAGAGAACATATAACGCCGCGCGCTATCGTAGCTCACCGCACGCTGACCCACTTGGGTGGCCTCTTCCAACTCAATCCGTTCTGGACAACCATCAGAGGGAGAACTCCAGGGACCGTTGATGTTGAGTTGAAACTCACCCTTCCGCCGATTATAGCCATCCAAGATGATCAGCGCTCGTTCTCCCATCTCAAATGCCCGTGAGAGCTTTGACTGATAGCTTCCGTCCCCTGCGTTGTTATTACACGCCAGCTCTACACCGTTACAGCTGCCATCATCTTCGATCAGATAGAGCACGGTTCCAAAGCTCGTACCGAAGGTGTCAAACTCAAAGACCCCCGCTTCAGGAGCTTCCCAGAGAAAGCGCTGCTCAGGAGCGGGTCCATAACCACAGCTCCCAGTGGAGAGATCCTCAGCCTCCTGAGTAGAGCCCTCTGCCACCAAGCCCAAGGCGGTGCCCAAATCTTCATCAAAACAGTCTGCGCTGTCTGTGCAGGTGCCAGGCGTATTACAGCTCAGGCGCAGTTGATACTGGCCCCTACCCAGCGCGGTGGCGGTACCCACCACAGCTGTATATTCACCCGGCTCCAGTCCCTCCAGATCGAGGCGTGCGTGAAGCCCCCAGCCGCTGTCATCATCTTGGGCGATCAATGGACCTGCCTGCTCCTCTGATCTGCGCGGTCCAAAGAGGAAGAGGCTGGTGTCAAGGCTGCGGCTGGTGCCTGCTTGGGTGATCTCCAAGCGGAAGGGGGCAGCTTGACTGATCTCTAGGCTGTAGCGGTGAAACTCAAAGTGCTGAGTAAACTCGTCTGAATATCCCAGCTCCCACGCCAGCGTCCCCTTGAGAGCTACGGTCTGGGCAAAATCGGCCTTCTGATCCAACTCAGGGAGAACGAGCGCAGGCTTCTCCTCAGAGGCTTGACTCAGTTCCTCAGAGTGGCAGGCGAGGAGGAGCAGCGCGAGGAAAGGAAGCGAACAACGCATAGTTTTCACCTGAATAAAACAATCGACTTTAACAGAGCGCAGCCAGTAGGTCGAGGCTAAAGCCCTGATAAGAAAGATTTTTCGATAGGATCTGTCCTGCCCTCGATCAGCACAATAGGATGTTTTTTTAAGCTCAGCGATCTTTGCGTCGGTTCCGAGGCAAAATGTGTAGTTTATCCCGAGCATAGATCTGACAAGTTTGAGCAAACTCTCCTGAGCAGAGGCTGCTCTTTAAAGGATCGAGGGTCTTCAACTCTCCCACCTTCTGCCCCATGAGTTTAATATCGAAGCTGGGATCTTGGAGAGAGCCAAAGCTGAGGGAAAATCGAGAGATCTGATCGTTGATCTTGAGATAGGTCTTAGGGTTCAGGATAAAGCTGGGATCATCGATATTGGGAATGAAGACCCCATAGTTATGAGCACCCAGGGGGATCTCCCACCAACTCCCCTTATGCTTCGCGGTCTCCTTCTCTTTGACGCTGCGCAAATCATCATCACGAAACTGTAGATACATCTGTTTGTTGCTTTTTCGATAACGCAGTGAACAAAGATATCCCCATTCTGCGCTACAGAGTCTCAACACCTGACCATCCCAATGTCCAACCTCATCATCATCGTAAAAGAGTCGATTCCCACGTTTCTCAGTCAAGACTGGAGTAGAGTTTCCCTCTTTACTCCGTAGAATTCCACGAACCCAAAGCTCCTCTTCTCGTTCGGCGACCTCTACCCTGTAGTAGCTCTCATTAGGGCCATAGATTTGTGCTTCAACATACTCTGCTTCGCTGGGAGGTTCAGGTTCAGGATCGGGTTCAGGTTCGGGATCCAGCTTGTCTCCATCATCCTCCTCGTTGGGAACATCTGGATCGCTCTGATCCTCAGCCTCATCGTTATTAGGGATTGAGCCTTCAAAGAGCTCAGGGTGTGCTTCAAACTGGGTGACCACAGGCTGGGGCATAGAGAGAAAACCATCATAGGTAACCTCTTTCATCCAGGCTGGGGTCATACAGGAGTAGCCTCCAACTCCCCAACCACTCCCCCATGAGTTCTTGATATAAAAGCACATCCCTCCCTCATCAGGCATATCGGGGAGGCGTTTATAACCCACAATCATATATGCGTGGCCTCCAGCATGAACAGTATCTCCGCTGCCCTTAAAGTCTCGCAGGGTAATCAGACCGTTGTTCATCTCCCAATTCCCTGAAAGGGGGCTGGCATAGGGCACCGCATAGCCCCGCTCAAGCAGATCCACCAGATCATCGAGACCGCACCAAGAATAGACCTCTTTAACCTTGAGCGCTCCTTTTTCACAGCTCTTAAGTTGAGGATATTGGGTGTCGTTTTTACCCATCTGGCGGTTATAGGGACAGTCACTCTCTAATGGAATATCTTGAAGTTGCGCAGAGGCGGAGGCATCAAAACCGCTCCCGTACCAGCTCCCTTCATCGCAGCCTGGACACTCACATCCTGAAGATCCCTGGCACTCAGGTTTGGATAGCCAATAGAAACGCTGCTCTGAAAGATCGAGGGTGGACCAGCCTGAAGCTACACCCTGAAGGGCGTTATACTCGATGCTCCCGATGCCCGCAAAAGCTGCACAGGTTCCTCTACCTCCTTGATCTCTCACTGGGATCTTCTTGACATTGGGGATCATATAGTCGTTGTGTTGGAGCGCTCCAGGATCAAAATCAAAGCTACAACGAGACTTCAGGTGATTTGAATTGCCTCCATATTTGAGGATGTCGATACGTTGAAACTTAGACTCGTCTATCTCTAAACGATTTTGGGCGCTGCGACGCATCAACGCGATCACCCCATCATCTGCTTGTGGAGACTCATCTCCTTGAGCTTGAGCAACCTCTTGATCGATGGCCGCCTTTACCGCCTGAATATCAGCTTCAGGGGCCGCGCTGCGGTCTTTGCGCAAGTACTGGAAACTGTCCTCATCAGAGAGCGCTCGGGGACCAGTCAAGAACTCTTCTAAGAGATCACTACAGCCCAAATTCGAGAGCAGGAGCAGGGCGAGTGTCCAGGATCCTCTCTTCATGATCTCTCCTGTGGAACTTTAACCATTAACTTGACGGGCGGATGGATTACTGGCAACAGATCCTGATTATTCGCTCTCTTTTGCTGAGCCAAAAAAAATATGATCCTGGGTTTGGGGTTTTTCTCCGAAGCGCTGTTCAGAGGCTGAGGCTCTCCTCTCCTCTGCAAGGCTTCATGGAAAACCTCTTTGATCGTTTACGAGTTCCCAGGGTGAGGTTTAAGCCCATGAGCCGCAGAACGATTCTATTTATTGATGATGACGCTCAAATCCTAAAGATGATGACTCTCCTCTTTCAGAGGCTTGATGTTGAAATCTTGGATGCGTTGGATGCTTCTCGGGCCATGGAGATTTTTGAAGAACACCACAGAGAGATCGATCTCACCATCCTAGATATGACTCTTTACCAAGGGGAGTCGCTCTTTCAAACGTTCCGTGAGCTTCAGCCCGATGCCCGAATCCTGATCACCAGCGGATTTTTTGGAGATGAGGCTGATGAGCGCTTCAATGGACATTCAGGTTTCCTCAAAAAACCGTTCTCTATCTCAGAGATAAGAAAACTGCTTAAGAGATTCTTTTAATTTTTAAGGTGAGTGCAAAAGCTGCTCTATCGCCCGTAAAAGCAAGCTTTTAGGGAAGCGCTGGCGGAAGAGTTCTGCCTGTTTTTGAGCAAACTGAGTCTGTCCAGCCTTGAGCAAAGCATGGATTCTGAGCAACTCCCGCTCCTCCAACATACGAGCAATAGGGAAACGGCGTTCGTGTCGATGCAGAGATTTTAGGGCAAGCCAAGGTCTCCCCTGATTAAGAGCCAAGCGTGCTTCCTCCAGTATGCGACGCTCCTCAGCGAGAGCCTGATCCTGGCTGGGCCTTAAGGGCTTTGGTTCCTGGCTCCTCTTAACGGGATTTTTTAAGAGAGCTCTAGACCGAACCTTGAGGGATGGAGCGCTCTCAGAAAGAGGCTGCGACCGCAGCCTGGCTTGAACTGTTCGCTTTCTTCTCTTAAGGCGCTGAGAAGGTCGAGGCTTCTTGATATTTTGAAGGGGTCGTGTCCTTCGTTGAGCTTTTCCTGGAACAAGCTGTATCTGGGGCGCTGGTGTGGGCGCCTCAGCTTCGGTTTTTTTATGGGGAGGTTTGGGCGCTGGTTGTGTCAAGTCTGGTTGTTCAAGACCAGAGATGATCTCAGGGCTCTGCGATCCTGCGGAGTATGCACGATTGGGGATCTTTTGCTCTGGGCTTTGGACTCTTTCACCCCCTCGCTGCTCAGGGGCTGAGTTGGGTTGGATACCCAGATAGAGTGCTCCTCCCAAGCTCAGAGTCGCAACCGTGATGATGAGCTTGCTGCCCAAGGCGGTGAAGAGGCCGCCGCTGACAGAAGTCGTCAAGGCACCCAAACCAGCCCCTGAGACCGCTGCTGCAGCGCCCACGCTGGAGGTCGTTGTTCCCAAAACTCCAGCCCCACTGGCTGCTCCAGCCCCACTGGCCACTCCGGCTCCACCGGCCACTCCGGCTCCACCGGCCATCCCAACTCCACTGGCTACTTCAGCTCCGCTCGTCGCGACCTGGCTCAAAGCCTCTACAGTCAGAGGCAGCGCGGGAAGTGCAACTACAGAGATCGCCAAGCGTTGATAGATCCGCTCTTGAGCACCTGAAGGTGGATCTGGAGCCTCTCGTTCCGCTTGGAGGAGGGCCTCTAATTCAGGATCATGCCAAGCTTTCATCTCTGGCTTCCCCCCAACTTAAAGCGGCGGATCGAAGCGGCGAAGCGTTTCCGAGCGATCCTGAGTCGAGAATAGACAGTGTTCAGAGGGAGTTCGATGGCTTCAGCGATTTGGGGGCAGGCGACACCGTCCAACTCATGCATGACGAAGATCACCCGACGATCCAGATCCAGAGTCTCAAGGGCTCGGTGTACCAGCGCCCGAGCTTGGTCGGCAGCGAGCAGCTCATCAGGTCTGGGCAGACAGCAGATCCCATCCAGCTCCTTGCCCAGCTCTTCCCGTCGATGACAAGCCTTTCGTCGAACATCTGCCGCCACCCGCCAAGCGATACCTGTCAACCAGGGTCGTACAGGTCTGGAGCGGTCAAAGTCTGCTAGACGACGGTGCATCACGAGAAATACATCATGCACAGCGTCTTCCAGATCGCGTTGAGGGACACCGAAGCGGCGGAGCGTACGCCAGACATGAGAGAAGTGCGCATCATAGATCGCTCTAAAATCCAAGGAGCTCATCGCGCCTGGTTTTGGGACGGGGGCGGCTTGCATTCATGAAGGTATTGGGAGCTGAGCCTCAAAACCGTCATTTTTTGTTTCCCAACCTTAAAGCTCGCTGAGCTTACAGCTTGGGACTCAAAAGAGTCGGAGGAAACGAACCCCAAGGAGAGCTTGTAATGGAGGAGAACGCCAAACTTCCTCCCCATCCACGAGAAGGCTAAGTCGGCTTAGAGGAAGTTGAAGATCGAGATAGAGGCGCAGATCTTCATCTCCCCAGGAGCCGCGCAGCCCTCCAGCGGAGTAGAAGCTCCTCGTCTGATGATCTTCTACAAAGCCCACTCCTGACCCTCGATGCTGCCCCAGCCAGAGAGCACCACAAAGCCCCAAGCGCGCTTGGCTCCTACAGAAGAGGAGCGCTCCTGTGAGCAACTCCCCACGTACCCGCCCACCAAAACGCCATGTTGTTCGAGGGAGATCATAGCGAAGCTCTAGAGCCAGAGAGAGAGCATCATGGTAGAGATCGCCCTGGAATCCAAAGCTGGTCCCAGGCTGAGGAGTAGTCCCCCAGTTAACCCCCCCGTTAAAGGAGAGCCCAAAGCTTTTGGCCCCCTGCTCTTTAGGAGCTGCTGGGCTGGACTTTGGAGGCTCAGATGTTTGAGGCTCTCTCTTGGGAGCGACCCTCTCTACCGAGTATGAGGGAGGAGGCAGAAGCGTCACCTTGAGGGGATCTAGGGCTAAGGCAATATCCAACGCAACGACAGAGATCAATGCTTTGCAATCGGGGAGAGGAGTGCGCAATAGACGCTCCCCTTGTAACTCCTCTTCTGCATAAAACTCAATCAGGGCCTCAAAGCCTCGGCCTTGTTGTCTGAGCTTGATCTGGAACCGACGCGGGGAGCGTCCAAAGGGATCTCGCTTTAGGAGCGTTCGCACCTGATCCTTCAGCTGTTTTGGATCGGGGCAGAGATCCCGGCTCTTGGAGTCCAAGCTCATCTTTAGATCCACAACTTCAGCCCAGCCTGCTCGCAGAGGCAATGCAAAGATCAGGAGGAGGAGAGGCAGCTGGGACCACCAAGCCCCCGGAGGATCATTCCTCATTGTACTCCTTAATCCCCTCGATATCGCTTCCTCTCCTAACACAGAGATGCTCGCTCCGCTATCAAGCCAGAGCCCTTTCATTCTGTGGCTCGATGGTCAAAAAAATCTCGTAGATCTCCAGCTCTTTCCCATGCGTAGATGGCGCGCGACTCGAGGAGAGATGATGAACGCAGCCTGGAAGACCCTCCCTCTGCTCCTGCTTTTGAGCTTTAGAGTAGAAGCCTCCCCCATCAAGATCGCTCGTAAGATCCTCAAGCAGATCAGCTATCAAGCGCCCCCTGAAGAGAAGGCGAGCGGCGAAAAACAGCTGCAGCCTCCACTCCCTCCAGAGAAGGCCCCCCAGGCATCTCGCCGAGAGCAAGGTCCCTCATTAGAGCGACTCAAGGAGCAGATCCCCAGCTTCTTCCAACGCAACCTCTCAAAGCGGATCTACATCCAGGTCGATAAGCCTCTCTATCGACCCGGCGAGACCATCTGGATCAAAGCCTGGGATCTCAAAACTCAAAATCTGGACAGCACCCTGGCAAATAGAGGCTTCACCTTTGAGCTGATCAGCCCCAAGGGGGCCTCGGTTCGTCAACTGCGCGTTCGTGCCACAGGCAGTATGGGAGAGAGCGCTATCGATCTCCCTGCTCATGTACAGGGTGGAGAGTATAAAATTCGGGTCCGCAGCCTTCAGGGCGAACAGGGAGAGCGGCCTCTCCTGGTCAGCGCCTTTGAGCCCCCTCGCATCAAGAAGAAGTTGGAGTTCATTCGCAAGGCTTATGGGGCTGGGGATCGCGTCACCGCTGCCCTGGAGATCAAGCGTCCCACAGGGGAGCCGCTGAAGAATCACCCTGTTCGTGCTCATATTCGCCTGGATGGTCAGGATCTCAAGCCGATCTCCCTCAAGAGCAACAAGGCGGGCAACGCCATCGTCGCCTTTAACCTCCCCAAGGAGATCCAAACAGGTGATGCTCTGCTCACCATTCTGATAGAGGATGGTGGGGTTACAGAGTCGATCAGCAAGCGCATCCCCATCATCCTCAAGAAGCTCCAACTCTCCTTCTTTCCTGAAGGAGGAGAGATGGTGGAGGGGCTGCCTACACGCCTCTACTTCGAAGCCAAGACCCTCCTGGGCAAGCCCGCCGATGTAGAGGGTCGTATCGTCGATGATCAGGGGCAGGCAGTAGCGCGCTTTCGCAGCCATCATCAGGGCCTAGGGCGCTTAAACTTTAGCCCCGCCACCGGTCGCAGTTATCACGCTGAGATCAGCCGCCCTGTAGGCATTGCTGAGCACTATAGCCTCCCCCTGGCAAAAGAGAGCGGCTGTCTCCTCAAGCACTTCGATGACCTCGATGGTCAGCTTAAGGCGATCCGCGTCGGTATCCGCTGCACCGAAGATCAAGAGGTGGTGATGGTGGCGATTCAGCGTGAACGCCTCATCGACGCCGCCCAGTTAAAAGTCAGCGAGGGTAAGATGGCTGTGGCTTACCTCAAGGAGAAGGCTGCCCTTCAAAGCGGCGTCACCCGTCTCACACTCCTCGATTCAGACCTCAAGCCCCTGGCAGAACGGATCATCTTCCAAGGTCGCCGAGCACGGCTCCAGATCGAGCTAGAGATGGATCAGAAGAGCTACATCCCTCGCCAGAGCGTCTCTGTTAAGATCAAGACTCTGAGCCCTACAGGAGAGGCGATTCCAGCCGCTTTAGCGCTCTCTGTCGTCGATGACACTGTGGTCAGCTTTGCTGATGATAAGACTCCCCATATGCTCAGCAGCCTCCTCCTTAGCCCTGAGCTGCCTGGCAAGGTGGAGGAACCCAACTTCTACTTTGATCTTAAGGAGAAGAAGGCGGCGAAAGCCCTGGATCTGCTGATGGGAGCGCGAGGCTGGCGTCGCTTTGATTGGGTTAAGGCTTTGGCTCCACCGCCTCCACCCGTGAGCGCCCCCGTGCACTTTGAAGGGGCCGCCTTGGCTGAAGCCAAGATGCCTGCTCGGGAGCCCAGGCGCCGCGCTCGTCGAGCGCCCCCTAAGGCCAAGCCCAGAAAGGTTCGACTCAAAGCAGGCAGGCGAAAGCCCCGAAGAGCACAGCCTCAAAGGCTGGTGCAGAAAGCAGAGAAACAAAAGAAGGCCAAAAAGCAGGCCCGAGGCCCAGCCCTTAGACAACCCCGCGCCATGCGCCCTATGCCTGAGAGAATACAAGCAGCCCCGATGTTAGACGGCATCGTCGCTGATAAAGATTGGGAGGTCGCTGCAGATGAGCCGATGGAGATGCTGGCTCTGGAGAAGGTCAAACGCAGGCGGGGTCGAGGCAGAAGGGCAAGGCCCAGATGGGCTCCCATTCGAGTTTTCCCGACCCCCCAATATAAGCCAGAGTATAGCGGTCCCCGCCACGACTTTAGGGACACCATCTACTGGGCCCCTCAGATTCAGACAGACGCTGAGGGTCAAGCTCAGATCCAGTTCCCCACCTCCGACGCCGTGACCTCTTTTCGGATCTTCAGCGAGGGTGTTGGTGGAGGTTTCGCAGGGCACGATGAGCAGGTCTTTAAATCTAACCTACCCTTCAGCTTGAGCGCCCGTTTGCCTCTAGCGGTCAGCGAGGGAGATCAGCTTGAGTTGCCTATCACCCTGAGCAATGAGATCAAACAGGACCTCCCCCTACAGATCAATGCCCACTTTGGTGAGCTGATGCGCTTGACCGACCTCCCCAGTCGCGGAGGAGAACGCTTGGCAGCGGGCAAGCGAGAGACGCTCTATTATGGTATGGAGGTGATCGGCCAGCGAGGTGAAGCTCAGATCGATCTCGTTGCCGCTGCTGGTGGCCTGCGAGATGGGCTGAAGCGCAGCCTAAAGGTGGAGCCCCTGGGCTTCCCCCAGATGGCAGAGCTGAGCGGGAGCCTAGAGGAGAAGGCTGTTCATAGGATCAGGCTGGGAGAGCTGACAAAGGGGAGCATTCAGGCCAGCTTGCGGCTCTATGCCAGCCCAGTCAGTGATCTCTTCTCTGGAGTCGAGGGCCTCCTGAGGGAGCCTCATGGCTGCTTTGAGCAGACCAGCGCCACTCACTATCCCAACGTCATGGCGATGCAATATATCGCCACCCAAAAGGCTCCAGATCCTGCTCTGATCCGCAAGATCGACCGCCTCCTAGATAGGGGCTACAAGCGCCTTGTGGGTTTTGAGACTAAGAGGAAGGGCTATGAGTGGTTTGGTCGCAGCCCAGGGCATGAGGCCCTCAGCGCTTATGGCCTCCTGGAGTTCTCCGATATGCGCGGGATCTACGCTGTAGATGAGGGGATGATCAGGCGCACCCAGGGCTGGCTTCTCTCTCGGCGAGATGGCAGGGGAGGCTTTAAACGCAGCAGCAGGGCCCTGGACAGCTTTGGTCGAGCAGCCGCAGAGACCACCAACGCCTATATCCGCTGGGCCATCGCCAGCGCTGGCTTAGCCCATCGTTTTCAAAGAGAGATGGATGCTCAGGCGAAGCTGGGGGCCAGCACCCGAGACCCCTATCTCTTGGCTTTAGCCGCCAACACCCTGCTTAAGTTGCCCCCCCAAAAGGCCGCCGGTCTGGCCGCTGTTAAACGCCTCGTCAAGCTACAGAAGAGAGATGGAGGCTGGAGCGGAGCGAAGGAGAGCATCACCCGCAGCGGAGGAAACAACTTGAAGATCGAGACCACCGCCCTAGCGCTCCTGGCTTTGGTGGAGAGTGGAAAGCATATGACTGCAGTGCAGAAGGCGGTCAAGTGGCTTCAGAGCCACCGAGGGGGCTTAGGGAACTGGGGAGCAACGCAGGCTACAGTCCTGACCCTTAAGGCGCTCACCGCCTACGCGATCAAGATGAGTCGTACTCAGAGCCCTGGAGATGTAACCCTGCTGATCAATGGCAATGAGGTCTCCAAGATGCACTATGAAGCGGGGCGGAAAGAGGCCCTGATCTTCGAAAACATCGGCAAATATTTTCAGGCAGGGGAGAACAGCGTAGAGTTGCGCCATAAGGGCAAAGGCGCGCTGCCCTACAGCTTGGCGGTGCAGTATCGCAGCGTGCAGCCCGCCAACGCTGAGGAAGGGGCTGTAGGTCTCAGCACTCAACTGGAGAAAGGGAAGGTCAGGATGGGCGAGTCTCTGAGGCTCTGGGCGGTGGTCAAGAACAGGACCGATAAAGGGCAGCCGATGACCGTCGCTCGTATCGGCCTTCCTGGAGGCTTAGTCTTTCAGAACTGGCAACTCAAAGAGCTACGAGAGCAGGGTAAGATCGCCTTCTTTGAGACCAGAGAGCGGGAAGTTGTGCTCTATTTTGATGCCCTAAAGCCCAAAGAGGAGAAGCGCATTCCTTTGGATCTTAAGGCTCGTATCCCTGGTCGTTATACAGGCCCTGCCAGCAGCGCCTATCTCTATTATAGCAACGACGCCAAGCGCTGGGCTGAGGGCTTGACCGTCGCCATTTTGCGTTGAGAGACCCCGCCTACACAACCACCCTTCGCCTCCGCGAGAACTATCGAGTTTAATTTCTCCAAACCTCTGCCTTGATCTCAGCTTCAGTCTGAAGTGTACTTGGCTTTATTGGTGAATAGATATGAATTTCTCGAATTTCTCTTCGAGAAAGAGACAGACGCCTCCCAAGAGGCGGAGGGGGAACCCCATGAAGTTGTGGAGCCAACTGCTCTTGGCGCTCTTTGCGGCTCTGGCCATGAACCTCGTGGCCTGTGATGATGATGATGATGATGACGGCACCGGCGGAACAGGGGGGACTGCTGGCGTCGCAGGAGACACTGGTACCGCAGGTGCTGGCGAGGGTGGTAGTGCTGGTGGTGGTGAAGCGGGTAGTGGTGGTGAGGCGGGCAGTGGTGGTGAGGCGGGTGGTGGCGGTGAGGCGACAGGAGCCTGCCAAAATGACGCGGATCAGGCGATCATCGCAGATGAAACTGCTGATGTTTCAGGAAAGAGCGCTCAGTGTGGTGTAGGTTGTATTCAGGATCCCGAGCCTGCTGTCTGTTCAACCCCCTGTATCGTTGAAGCAACAGGGCTCACTGAAGGCTGCTCTGCCTGCTACGGTGGACTGATCGCTTGTAGTGTCGCCAATTGTATGAATGAGTGCCTCGCAGGTGCTACCCCAGAGTGCCTCGCCTGCCAAGCTGAGAAGGGCTGCTCTGAGCCTTACTACGAGTGCAGCGGAAACGAGCCCTCTGGGGGATGAAGCGCACGCTCTTTCTTTTCAGCCTCCTAAGCACCAGTCAGGTCTGGGCGGGAGGCTATGATACACCCATCCTCTATACCGCTCGCCATATGGGCATGGGCGGTACGGCCATTGCGTGGGTGGATGAGTCTTCAGCGCTCTTCCATAACCCTGCCGGACTTTCAAGGACGGAGAAACTAAATATCTCTCTCGCCTTCTCCCCTGTTATGGGGCATATCGGAGGCAGTCCAGGAGGTCACCCAGCAGCGACGAGTATTGAAACAGAGTTTGCTTTCTCTCCCTTCTTTCTGGGAGGAGTAGCTTATCGTTTTAATGACTGGATGACTCTGGGCTTTGCAATATTCCCCTCTGCCGGTGCAGGAGGAGAGTACAAATACGATAATATGGTAGCGGACAAACCCGCTGTCACAGATATGACCAAACTCAGTTTTATTGAATTCTCCCCTGGTATGAGCTTTGACCTACCTTATCAACTCAAGTTAGGTTTGAGCTATCGTGCTATCCTCGTTTCTTTGGATCGTGAGAAGGGTGACGGAGACAGCAAGACATTTGATATGCACCTCTCCGGTTGGAATTTCGCCAGCTTCCGCGCTGGGCTTCAATGGAGTTCGAAAATCGGCTTAGATCTCGGTTTTGTTTATCGCCATGCTGCAGGAGCAGATCTAAAAGCAGATGAAGCTGTCATTCTTACAGATCAAAAAAACCCCGAGATGGATTTCAATCTACCTCCTAAGCTGGGCTTTGGAGCACGCTATCACCGATCGAATTATGCTCTTTCTGTAGATATTGAGCGGATTCTCAATTCAGAAAATAAAGAGCAGACGATCAAAGCAGATGAAGGATTTGAACTGAAAAATCCTCTCGAATGGGAAGACTCTTGGACTGCACGAGCAGGCTTTGAATATGCAATTATGGATAAGCGCGTTCCTCTGCGCTTAGGATATGTTTATGATGGCCCTGTCGTTCAGAAGGGGTACCCCACCGCTTTCGGAACCCCAGCAGGAGCTGCCAGTCATACCCTGACCCTAGGGGGAGGCTATCGTGCTAAAACTTGGGAGCTGAACCTCGCGCTGGCACGCAGAACCGCCGCGTCTGAGGTAAAGTTAGAGGACAAGGGCGATGAGGTTTGCCTCAGCTGTGGATCCCCTGGTGACTACACCATGGAGCTCTATGGCGCCTACATCGACTTCTCCTACCGCTTCAAATAGGCGCGAGGCGCCCCTGCCTTCAGTCTCAGAGCGGCTCTAAAGTTAAGGTCAAAAGGCTCATTGAGTTCCCTCTTGATTTGAGCCATCCTTCCAGTTCAATTGAAGAACCGGCCCATCTTTGAAGGAGCCCTCATGTTTCTACCGCTCTGCGATTTTCTACGCCATCACAAGGGTACAGGGACTACTGAACATCTGATCGAACAGGCTATCGTCCACGATGGATATCTGGTGGTTGGGACAGTCAAAGAGGCGCTCAAGAGGAAGCGCGCGCGTCATGGCCTCCAGGTCCTCAGCGTAGAAGAGCTGATGGATCAGGAGGCGCGTTGGCGCTGGGAGGAGAGGGCTCCAGGCCCGATCTTCTTTGATCCATCCGCGCTGGGTTTCTTGGCTGAGGTCCTCAGCCGCGACCCCTAAGGGTGCTCACCCTCCGCCACCCTCTCAAGGCCCTCTAAGTCTAGGAGCCGCAGGCCTTTGGAGCCTTTCTCGATAAGGTTCGCCTCGCAGAGACGACGCAGCACTCGAGAGAGGGTCTCACTGCTGAGGTTCAGGTGGCTGGCGAGATGTTTCTTACGAGCAGGTAAGCTGATCCAGCCCTCCTCCATCTCTCCCGCTACAATCAGATGGTGAGCGACCCGCCCTGCGGCGTCTCTCAGGGTAATATCTTCTAAGAGATCTACGAGCTGCTTAACCCAACGCGCGACCCCAGAGAGGAGGCTCCGAGCCAGCTTCGGCTCTTCATCTAAAAGTCGAGTAAAGGGCTTGAGAGGCAGCAACAAGATGAGGCTCTCTCTCAGGGTCTCAGCGTAGGCGGGGCAGTCAAAGTCTCCCATCGCTGCAGCTTCAGCGAAGGTCATCCCAGGTCGAGCCAAGTGGAGGACATGTTCTTTCTGTCCAGAGCTGCCGATCTTGAAGACGCGCACGAGGCCCTCAGCGACAACAAAGAGCCCAGGACAGGGGTCTCGATCAGAGAAGAGTAGCCTCTGTTTGGAGTAGCGTTGAAGCTGCCCCATTTCAGCCAACCTATCTTTAAGATCGGCTGGAACAGAGGAGAAGAGGGGGCAGCGGTCGAGGATCTTTCGCTTGTTCATTCTCAAAGGCTTAACTGTCCAGCGATCAGGAAGGCCAAGAGGGCCAAAGAGGCCGCCCAGAGGGCGTAAGGGAGCTGACTGCGGACATGATCTATATGGTCGCAGGCTGTCGCCATAGAGGAGATCACGGTGGTGTCGGAGATGGGAGAGCAGTGATCTCCAAAGACTCCACCGCTGAGGACAGCGGCGAGGCTGAGGGGCAAACTGCCACCCATAGCTAAGCTTAAGGGGATCGCGATAGGGGTCATGATCCCGAAAGTACCCCAGGAGGTCCCCGTAGAGAAGGCGATGCCTGCCGAAATGAGAAAGAGCACAGGGGAGAGGTAGGCCGCGCTTAGAAATTCTCGGCTGGCTTCAGCGATCCAGCGGCCTGTCCCCAGGCTGCTGCAGGTCGAATTAAGGGCGAAAGCCAGCATCATAATGACAGCCATCGGCATAAGCCCCCCAGCCCCCTTGAGGATCAGTTCGATGATCTCTCTGAACTTAAACAGACCCTGGAGGCGGTAGCTCAGGGCGGCAAAGCTCAGAGCCGCGAGGACAGCCCAGAGCACCGCGATAGAGCCCGAGCCCTCCCCCATGATGGCGAAGAACTCCAGGCTCCCCCCACGCTTTAGGATCGCCTCTCGCCCAGTGATAAAGAGACCCAGAGGCATCATCGTCACCATGACGAGCATCGGCAGGAGCAGGTTGTGCGCCTGGGGGATCACTCCGGGCGCGGGGCTCACGGCGATGATCTCATCGGCGATCATCGGCACCGCTCCATCAGCCAGAAGCTTGCCCTCCTCTTGAGCCCTACGCTCTGCTCGCCTCATCGGACCCCAGTCGCGACCGCTGAAGATGATAAAGAAGACCCAGATGAGGGCGATCCAGGCATAGAAGTTCAGGGGGATAGAGGCCAGCATAAGGGAGAGAGGGGCTTCAACTCCCTGGAGCGCCAAGAGCCCCATGATATAGGCGCCCCAAGCGTTCAGAGGGATCAGAATGCAGACAGGGGCTGAGGTGGAGTCACAGATATAGGCCAGCTTCTCCCGAGACATCAGGTTCTTATCCGCCAAGGGGCGAGAGACCGCGCCCACCACCAGACAGGTGATGCTGGACTCCACAAAGATCAGGATCCCTGTGATAGCGGCCACCAGCCCCACGCTGCGGCGACTGCGACCGAGGCGCCGAGCCTGCATCCACTGGATAAAACCCTTCACCCCACCAGAGCGCTGAGTCAGGGTGATCAGCCCGCCGATGAGGGCGCTGAAGAGGATTACGCGGGTGTTATAGGCGCTGCCAAACACCTTAACCAGGGCTTCAATCGCTGCGCTCAGACCTAAGAGAGGGTTCCAATCGGAGAGGATGGTCCAACCCATCCAGACTCCAGCGAAGAGAGAAAGGAAGACCTGACGGCTGATAAGAGCGAGCGCGATGGCTGCCAGAGGAGGCAGGATCGAGAGAGCGCTATCCATCAGCTTCTCTGTAGTTTTTGGAGGCTTTGAAGGCGGCCTCAGTGACACCAAAGAGCAGCTCGTCCCACCAGACACCAGCCCGAAGGATCGCCTGTCTGCGTCGCCCCTCCTCTACATAGCCATTGGCCAAGAGGTGACGGACGCTGGCCTCATTAAAGCTCAAAACCTCCGACTCCATACGCCTCATCCCCAAAGTGCCAAAGCAGAACTTGAGGAGGAGACCTTTGGCCTCAGTAGCATAGCCCAGGCCCCAGAACTCAGGCCCAATCATCGTCCCACTCTGAGCGCGGCGATTGAGCCAGTCGATGCTGGCGATCTCCACTTGGCCGACATGTCGCTGATCCTCTTCACGGATGATGGCGAAGATCAGGCGCTCTCGCCAAGCTCCCCGAGGCAGCGCCTCCCACCACGCTCTCTGTTGGCGATCATCATAGGGAAAGCTCAGCGTGGTACCGTGACGCACTCGAGGATCATTGACCCAGGTGCGGGTCTGCTCTAGATCACTCAGCTCTAAGGCGCGCAGGTGGATCCGCTCTCCCTGAAGAAAGGCGATCTGTTTAAGATCAATCATGGGCTGAACGGTAAGATTTGGAAGTCTTGAAAGCTTCCTCGGTGACTCCAAAGAGGAGTTCATCCCACCAGCGCCCATTTTTTAGGATCGCTTGAGGGCGCCGCCCCTCTTCAATATAGCCGTTGGCGAGGAGATGTCGGATGCTGGGCTCGTTGAAGCTGAGAACCTCCGACTCCATACGCCTGAGCCCCAACTCATAGAAGCAGAACTCGAGGATAACTCGCTTGGATTCAGTGGCGTAGCCTTTGCCCCAACAGTCCCTCTCTCCGATGATGGTCCCCGAGGCTGCTCGGCGGTTGACCCAGTCGATGCGAAAGATCCCGACGTTGCCGATATGTCGATCTCCATCTTCTAGGACAAGGGCCAAGTTGATCTTAGTTCGAGGGCGCTCTCGGGGGATGCTCTTCCACCAAGCCCGCTCCGCCTTAGCGTCATAGGGAAAGCTGATGAGCGTGTTTTTGCGGATGATGGGATCATTGGCCCAGATCTGACAACGCTCCAGATCACTCTCCTCAATGGGCCTCAGATAGAGCCTCTGTCCATTTAAAAAGCGCATAGGACGCTCAACCTCTCTCTTTGGAGGGCCTATAAGAACTCCAAAGAGGAGCGGAAGGCCACAAATCTTCTCAAAAGAGATCGAAAAAAAAGAAAAGGCGTAGCCCCGCGCGGACCTCAACCCAAACTTCAACGGAGAAGAGATGCGCACCTTGATCCTGCTCCTCAGCCTGCTCCCTCTCCAACTTTATGCCTACCCCTCCAGCGGAGGGGGCTATCGCCTTGAACTCTTAGATGAGTGGAACAACTCACTGCCCAGCTACCACAGTTCAGGCTCCACCTATGTGCTGGGAGAGTACAATCGCCACTACAAGGTTCGTGTCCATAACCACTCAGGGCAGCGAATCGAAGCTGTAATCACCATCGACGGCCGAGATGCCATCTCAGGGGGCTCTGGAGACTACGTCAACCAACGCGGTTATGTGATCGATCCCTATGGCTCTGTCATCGTCGAGGGTTTTCGACAGAGCATGAATCAGGTCGCCAGCTTTCGCTTCACCACGCCGGGCGACAGCTACGCAGGGCGGATGGGTGGAACCAGCAACCTGGGAGTAGTCGGGGTTGCCATCTTTAAAGAGCGGGTTCGTCGCGTGACCTACAAACGGCGCCATAGGCCGATGGTGAAGAGAGGTGGATCTTTTGGAGCCGGTCTAGACAGCGCTGGAGATGAGTTGGCCGCCCCCATGGAAGAGGGAGAGTCTAGGGCCAAGAGCAGCCGAGGTTTTCGACGCTCAGCACCACGCAACAATCTAGGGACCCGTTATGGAGAGTCTCGTCACAGTCAAGCTGTCGAGGTCCCCTTTGTTCGCGCTCGCAGCGCCCGCCCAAATCGTATCCTCTCTGTCTACTACGATAATCTTGCAGGTCTAAGATCCCGAGGGATCCTACCCTCTCCCCCAGATCCAGGCTGGGCTCCCAACCCCTTCCCCAACCGAGATTTCGCACCTCCTCCCTACTAGGGCCTGTTCAGGAGCTGGACAGCTCGCCAGCGGGCCTGCATCAGCTCAGGATTCAAGTTCCCCTCCGCGATGAGCCCATCAAACAGACGCAACGCCTCTCGCCCCTGCCCCTGAGCCAGGGCGATAAAACCTTGAGCGACCCGAGGGGCCAGACCCCTGGGATCATCTTGTGCTAGGAGATGTTGTTGCTTCTGAGCTTCTTTAAAGCGCCGCTGTTGTAGAAGGAATTGAAGATATTCCATACGAAACCTGGGCACTCGCCCCGAGGTTTTCAGGAGCCGCTGGAAGATCACCTCAACTTGCTCCCATTCGCCCCGTTGAAAGTGAACCATCGCCGCCTGAGATTTGAGATCAGGATCATCGATCCAAACCCGCTCCTCAGCATGTCGCCACTCCTCCTGTAGCTCTGCCCAGCGTGGATCTCGATCCATCTCAGGATGCTTAAGCCGTAATGCCGTGAAGGCTCGCAGACGGAGGGCTCGATATGGATCCTTTAAGAGTTTTGTGAGCGCCTCTTGAGCCCTGGAATCTTGAAAACGCAGCAGGGAGTTTGCTGCATAGTAACGCAGGATAGGGTGTTGATCTTGGACCGTCTTGAGCAAAGCTTCCAGGGCCTCTGGGTCTGGGGCTGCCCTCCCTAAGAAATCTGCCGCGCTGGCTCGCTCTACCAAGCTTCGCCCTGGAACAGAGAGCCAAGCGATAAGGGCCTTAACCGGGATCTCAGCTCGAAGAAACACCTTCTCCAGGATCCCAGCACGCTCCAACATACGGGCCCGATAGCTCTGAAAATGGGGGCTTTCTCCAAACCAACGCTGCACATGAGCCTCAGCCCACTCTGGGGAGTCGTGCTCGTGACAGCTGTTGCAGGCGTTGGGGATCCCAAATCGGCGGCTTAACTCGGGTAGAGGGCTGCCGATGCTGTGATCTGTGCTGAACATATCCATATCCAACTGCATCTTTGGCATATGACAGTTAACACAACGGCTTCCTTCCGATTCAGGCTGATGAAATGTATGTTTTGTTAAAACTGTTTTATGTTCGGTATGGCAGCGGGTGCATATTGAATTGGCTTTTTCAACTGTCTTACCTCGAATTGAACTAAGACTGTGTGGAGGATGACAATTATTACTGCAATCAAATTTCTCCTCGGTTTCCCGAAAACAGAGGCTCTGCATATACTCAATATAATGATAATTCAGAGTCGCGCTGCGACCATCTACATGGAAAGCTCCAGGGGTCCACATCTGAGGCATAAAATAGTCATAGACAACCTTATCTGCTTGATAGCCCTCCTGGAAGCTCATCTTTTTGGCGTGGCAGCTCGCGCAGATTAAGATGCTCTCCTCTGTGTTCAGCGCGGACCAACCGACCCCCGTCCTCTGCTCTTTAAGATCTCGCCAACCCTGAACATGACCTCCCCCTGGACCGTGACAGGCTTCGCAGTTGATCTCTGGATCAAAGTGGCTCTCATAGCCACCCTCTTTGAGGCGATAGCCCTTGAGCCCTTGGCTGG
Source organism: uncultured Nannocystaceae bacterium (assembly GCA_964384025.1). Lineage (GTDB taxonomy): Bacteria > Myxococcota_A > Bradymonadia > UBA7976 > UBA1532 > CAYLJJ01. The sequence continues at coordinate 26,705 of CAYLJJ010000043.1, read as the reverse complement.
CGTGGCAGCTGATGCAGCCCCGGTTGTAGTTGCGTCCATAATTATCCCAGTAATAGGGATGAACCTTGGAGAGGGCTTGAGGGCGAGCATGGTCTAGGAGGGCAGGATCACGGATAGGGCCCTCAGCAGCATCCCGCCAAGCTTCCTCTTCAACATTCCAGTAGTTGGGCAGGACTTGAAGGCGACCATCTGGACGTTGATGCAGGTAGGCCTGATGCCGTGCAGCGCCAATGGCGTAATGAACTTCCAAGGTCTCTGAGTGGCCATCAATATCGCTATAGCTCATAAAATAGCGCCCACCCTCTTGGAACATATGAGATTGAGTTCCTTTAAAGTGACGACGATGCCCTCCAAAGTCCCCTAAGATCTGCTTTGAGTCGGGCACTCCCATATTTAAGCGGTGAAAGGAGCCCCACCAATCAGCGTAGATCTGAGGGTGGCAGTGTTTACAGCTCTCAGAGCCCAAGTACTCCCCTGAAGCCAGCTCCTCAAGTTCAGAAGCCTGCTCGATATCGGAGGGCTCCTCTTGGAGGAAGATCATCAAAGCCAAAGAGAGCAGAAGGATCAATGGGGTGATTCGCTTCATCTCAGCTCCTCTGAGCGGCTATAGATCTCAGGAAAAGGTACCTGTAAGGGCTGCCGATCAGGGCTCTTAGGGAGCAGCTCAAAATAGCTGTGTGAATGCTCATCCCGAGGGCCCGCTGGACAGTAGATCCTCTGAGCGAGGCTCCATCGAGATTCATCAAAAGGGGGAAAGAAGCGATCTCCCTGAGGATTCGCATGGATCAGACTGAGGCAGAGCCTCTGGGCCCTGGAGAGGGCCTCCTGATAGAGAGAAGCTCCACCGATAATAAAAACCTCCTGGCTCTCCGAGAGCAGAGAGAGAGCAGCCTCTAGAGAGGGCAAAAGCTCGATCCCCTCATAGGGAGGAAGACTCTGGCGGCTCAGAACCAAGTTGCGACGGCCAGGGAGCGGAGATCCGATGGATTGAAAGCTACGCCGCCCCATGATCAAGCTGTGTCCCCAAGTGATCTTCTTAAAGCGCTGTAGATCTTGCTCAACTCTCCAGGGGAGCGCTCCTCCTCGCCCGATGACTCTATTCTCCGCCAAGGCTGCGATAAGAGAGATCCGCAAGGTGCTCAATCGATCTCCTCTACGAGCTTGTTTCTCTACGAGCTTCAAGGCTCTACAAAATATCATGAAAAACTGCCCAGAATCGCAGATCATATTTTGCCCTGTATCCAAGACCTGCCTTCTATGCGGAGTTCAATTACGCTCTCCCTGCGAACTCGAACGAGAGGCGATGAGCAGGCTCCTGAGATCCAAAAGAGGGGAGAGTTGCTGTTCAAGCTGAACCCAGAACAGTCTCATGGGGCAAGCTCTCAGCCTGCTTCAGCCCTGACGAGGCTCTCTGATCTGTACCCACTCTCCCATTGAAGCTTTGGGTGAGGGTAGAGGTTGATCAGGATAGAGGGCTTTCATCTGTTCAACCCCCTCCATGATGAGGTGGGTCCGTTGGCAAACATAAGCGCTCAAGGCGTTGTCCTCACCGGTCTGCGCCCTTGAGAGGCCCGGACAGTAACTACACTGATCTTTAAAGCTGCACTCGCCGCACTCCTCCTGAAAATCTCGGCGCCGGAGCGCACGGAGACGCGCTGCCTCTGAGGAGCCGTACCAGATGGAGCTGAACTCCTGCTCCCTGAGGCTGCCCAGCGGGAGGCGCCAGTTGATGCAGGGGCTGAGGAGGCCCTCTGGGCTGATATAACCGCTGCTGTTCCCTGCGGAGCAGACTCGACGATCCTCAGGCTGCTTGGGTAGCTTCAGCCCCGGATAGATCTCGGCCCGTCGAGGCTCCAAGATCTTCATCACCGCCAAGAGGCGCTCCTCCTCCTGGGCTCCCAGCTCGCAGAGACTGAAGTCGTCGCTGTCATCAGGGAGGAGATGAGCGTCCAGCTCCCAGCTCGCCCCCAAGCTCTGCGCCAGGGCCTCGACGCCTGGATAGGCCAAGCGGTTGATGCTCATAAGGGGAGTCTTAAGATGAACCCTGATCCCTCGCTTAAGGAGACGCTGGGCTGCTGCCAAGGTGAGGGCGTAGCTCCCAGGGGTCTGAGTAACCGCATCGTGGATCTCAGCCTCAGCGGCGTAGAGTGAGAGGCTTACTCGAGAGGGTCCCAGCTCCTGAAGTGCATCGGCGATCCGCTCGTTGATGAGAGTCCCGTTGCTGTTGATGCGGAAGTCAAAGGCGCGCTCCCGAGCGCCCTGGAGGATCTCCAGGATCTCTGTCCTAAGGAAGGGCTCACCGCCGCTAAAAAGCAGACTAAAGCAGCCCACCTCAGCCAGCTGATCCAAGACCCTCAAAGACTCATCCAGGCTCAAGAGCGGCTGTTGTCGCTTGGTGAGATAGCAATGGATGCAGTTATGGTTGCAACGCCAAATGAGATCCCAGTGCATCGAGATGGGGATCGCTCGTTCCTCGGCGTACTCAAAGAACTCCCCCTGAGGTTCATCAGCTAGGGGGGGCAGTCCTGAAGCCATGGACCCTCCTTGGGGACCGCCAACTCCCAGGCTGGAGCTGTCAGGGCGGCCTCACATGTCAACTCAAAGGCTCGTTGCCGAGCCTCGCTCCCCCACTCATAGAGGGTGACGCAGCTCAAGAGATGCGCGGCGCCCTCATCTGGCCGCAGCACTCGCCCAAAGAGCTGCGGAGATTTTCCAAGGCGAACGATCCGCCTCAAGGGGACCGGGCCGGGATCAAGCGCCAAAGATCTTCCTCGGCTCCAAAAAGGGGTCCCCCAGAGCTTAAAGCCAGCTCCTGAGCGACGCAGGATCAGCATCTCATCGCTGAGAACCCGATCAAAGCCCGCTTGAAGGGCCGCTGTACTCTTACCTGCCCCTGAAGGCCCCGCCAAGAGCCAGCCCTCTCCTCTTAAAACCCCCGCCGCGCCGTGGATCAGCAGGCCACCGCGAGGGAGCAGCGCCGCTTGAAGGCTCAACTCCAAGGCAGCACAGAATCCTCCAGGGGTCTCTTGTACCCTCGCATAGGCTTGATCTCGGGCAGCGTTGATCGAGAAGCGAAGATCAGCGCGCTGATAGCAGTGCTCCTCAGCGGGGACCTCACCCAGCAACTCCAACCCCAGATGAGGGCTTTGCAGCGCTCTCCAGCGGAAAGGCTCGAGGCTGGAGATCCAGCGGCGGAGGGCTTGGGAGCGGTGCTGGATCTTGATCTGAAGGCCCCCTATCGAGAGGCCATCCTCTAGGATTTGTTGGTGCAGAAGCAGCCCGCGCCGGGGTTGAAGGTGCACTGGTTCAGAGCGCCTGGGCAGGAGAGCGCGCGGCGCTCAAAGGCGGTGGTGGTCTCAAAGCCAGGCTTTACATAGGGCCGCTTCTTGGGCCTCTGCTCTTCTCTCTTCATCTTCACAGCTCCTTTAGTGATAGATCACAACCTGTACAGCGTCTACAAGAGGAACCACCGCAGCCACATCATCGCGGCCATCGTGGTTAAAGTCTCCCACACCCGCAACCCCAATCTTATGCTCTACAGGGTCGTGTAGGTCGAGATCCTCAGCGCGGAGAATCCCCTCACCTTGGCCAAAGTGGGCGGCGCCATCATTATAGAAGATATAAGCTTCGCCATGAGTCTCCGGCTCATCGTGGGTGGCGATCAGATCGATGGCTCCATCACCGTTGATATCTCCAGCCAGATCAAAGATGTAGCCGAAGCGGGCTAGGTTTAGGTTTTGGGAGAAGCAGCTGCCCTCCAAAACCCCTTCATCGTTGAAGCCAAAGATGGCGATGCGCTTGGAGTTTTTGTCTCCAACAAAGATTCCAGGGCCACCACCCAGCTCACCTGCTCCCAGGTAGGAACCAAACCAGGGGGCTTCCCCTGGGCAGGGGTGAGGCAACTCTAGAGTGGCTGGATTCCCCTCTACATACTCCACCACCGCCTCAGGGGTCGCGGCTCCATAGAAGAGCCAGCTCTCTCCTGCGGCCCCCTGGCCTGTGCTAAAGAGCGCCTCGTTATAACCATCTCCGTTGAGATCTGGGACTCCATATGTGTAGTTGCCAGTTGAGCTTTTGCCCGCCACGTTGAGGCGGATGGTGTTTGGATCTGCGCTGATATCAAAGCTGTTAGGCCAGCTTTCTCGGCCAGCTACGACGAAAAGATCGCTGCCCACTACAAACAGATTTCCACCAACGATCAGATCTCCAATCGTCGCGGCCTCTCCAGCCACATCTCGGAAATTGCCCAGACCCTCGACGCTGGTGATCAGACGACCAGGAACCTCGATAATCGCGTCAAGGTTGAGGATCTCATCGCGTTCACACTCTTGAGGTGCTGCGCAGCCGAAGTAGAGGCTGATCCGACTCCCTGTCCAGGTGGGCAGCAAGCCTCCGATGGCGAAGTCAGCGACACCATCTCCATTGATATCTCCTACAGGGGCCGCTGCGGTAACAAAGGCGATGCCCGGATCCAGGGTCACATTGGCTGCGGTCCCCGCTTCTCCTCCAAAGATAAGCCCCACCACGCTGGTGGCGACGTTGTTGACTGGCGCAGTGATCGCCAAGAGAAGATCCTCAAACTCATCTCCATCAACGCTGCCCAAGCCCCTGACCACAGAGCCTGAGTTGCTGAAGTTATCCAGATCCCAACCCGCTGGACCATCAAAGCGGAAGAGAGAGACCCCCAACTCCAGATCGACCTGTGCCTGAGCGTAGGGTCCTTCGCGATCGATCTCATCAAAGGCTCTCACAGCAACGTGGTGGATGGCGTTGAGCCTGAGCCCCTCCAGGGTGATCAGCTGCTCCCCACCAGGGGCTGAAAGCTCCAGGCTGTCGGCGTCCAAGCGAGTCAACAGTTCGGCATCTTCCCAAGCCTGCTCCCCATCCAGAGGACTGTCACTGCGGCGGATCTCATAGCCGCTGACCGTCCCCCCTTCAGCACCATCTTCTCCAGGCGCGGTGAAGCTCAGCTGAATCTCGGTGCGTCGAGGATCGGTGATCTCCACGCTCAGGTTCAGCTCTCCAGGAGCGCTTGGATCAGCGTTGAGTTGCAGGCTCTCGCAGCCCTGGTTTCCGGCAACATCTTGAACACAAACCCTCAACTCCTGAGCGCCAGGATTAAGGCTCACGTTGTTAAAGAGCAAGATGCTTGGGCTTTCAGCTGCGACCGCTTGATCCTCCAAGATCAACTCCCCATCCAGGGCCAAGCTTGCGCTGCGTGCGCTGCCCAATGGTGCCTCGGTGATCCGGGCCCTAACCGTGGTCTGCTGACCAGGGCTCCCTGGATCACTGTCTCCCAAAACCTGAGGGCCTGGATCGATAATCTCAACAACTGGAGCGCTGAGATCGATGATGGTGGAGCGTCCCGGAGACTCGGTGGCGCGCTCTCCCAAAGTCGCTCTCAAAGAGAGGCTATGCTCTCCTTCAGGCAGCAATATATTTTCAAAGAGCGGGGCTCCATCTCCCGCCACAATCGGTCCCGCCAACACCGCTCCGTTTAAGAGCAGCTCAACTCCAGCTCCAGCACACTCAGGATCAAAGAGATCCACTTGAGCGGCGACATCCAAACGGAGCCCACCCGCCTCTACTGCGCCTTGATTGGGCCCAAAAATGGAGGGCTCACCCTCAAAGCCCAGGAGGCTGGCTGGACAACCCTCAATATCCAAGGTGATCGAGAGCGCCTCGCTTTGGGCCTCATTGCCACAGAGATCTGCCGCCCAGGCGCTGATGCTGTGCTCGCCTGGAGAGAGGGTGATACGTGCAGACAGCGCTCCTCCCTCAGGCTGCAACAGAGGGCTTGGATCGCTGTTGATCCGCGACTCTCCGCTGAAGAGGCGCAGCTCCTGAGCAGGCTCTAACTCCACAGCGTTGACCTGAAGATCTATCTGAAAGCCATTGCCTGAGTTTGCGTCAGCGTCATCCGCTTCTACAAAGACCTGCCCTGCTGAGATCCCGCTGAGGCTGAGGTTGGGCGCCTGGCTGTCTACACGGAAGCTGAGATCCTCGATCAGGCCAACATTACCACAGGCGTCAGAGACCTGAAGATCAAGGCTGAGATCGCCTTCAGCCCAAGCCATCTGTGGGAAGGTCAGCAGCTCTTGATCGCTGTTGAGCGCTCGCTGCTCAGCTCCAACGCTGAGCTGGGCCTCGACCATCTCTCCCTGCTCAGCGCCGCTGCGAATCTGAACGGCATACTGGAAACCCTCAGCGCCCCCCTCATCAGCGGTGGCGTTAAGGCAGCTCTCTGGCTCTAAGTTGAGGAGCTGAGGAGCGGGGACTAGAGTATCGATACGGAAAGAGAGCAGCTCTCCCCCCTCCTCAGGGCTGGGGAGAGGGTTCCCCACTGGATCTGCAGCTTGGATATAGAGGCTGTGATTTCCAGGCGCGAGGCTGATCACAGTTTCTGCTTGACCCCCGCTGACCTGGGCGCTGCTCAGGAGCCGACCATCTGGATGGCTGCGTACCTGAACACTTTGTCCCTCCTCTAAGCCCTCGATCTCAACCAAGATGTTGAGGCTGGCGTTATCTGTCTGCGATTGGGGGTTGGAGCGATCCGCCCGATTGATACAACCATCAGCTTCTGCGCTCAGCCTGAAGGTGTTTAGGATGGGGGCTTGACAGTCTACTTGAATGGAGGTCTCGGGGGAGCTGAGGATCTCACCAAAGCGCCCCATCAGGGTCAAGGTGTGGACCCCTTCCTGGAGGCTCAGAGGGCAACGCACAGAGGAGTCCCCCATCATCAGACAGGGCTCAAGGTGAGCAGCATAGCCTCCCCCACAAAGATCCGGCTGCGCCCCCTGCTCAAAGCTGGTGCATACCTGGAATTCCGTCTCCTCACCAAGTCCGCTGATCAGGGCCAGGAGATCAAACTGGCAGCCGGGGCGCTCAGAGTCGAGATCATCAGTGATCCGGATGATCTCCTGATCGGAGGGCTCAGTGATCAGGATACTGGCGCCTGGATCCACCTGGGTGCGCACGCTGCCCTCGCCCAAGTTCCCACAGCTGTCCACCACAGAGGCGGAGAAGGCCAGCTCCCCCAAGGGGAGGGTAAGTTGAGGCAGAGGGACCTGTACGCAATCCCCCTCCTCCAGCTCCCAGCTGAAGCCCTCAGGTAAAAGCCCCTGCTCAGAGAGGACTGAGAGCTGCTCTCCTGCTGCTCCACAGACCTCAATCAGGGGGGTGAGCTGCACACCATCGCGGCTGGGATCCTCATCGCTGAACTCACTTACAGGGGCTGGGGTGGGCTTGCGGAAAGTGACACTTGGTGGCAAATGATCCAGGAGCAGCGCCTGCTCCGCTTCAGCAACACGACCGATACCGTCAGGTATAGAGAGAGAGAGTTGGCACTCTGCCTCTTCCGGCAAGCTGATGATCAAGTTCAGCTCCCCCTCTGCATCCACCTCGGCCCGCGCCTCAGCGCTGGTCTCTCCACAGTCGGCGCTGAGCAAACCCTCGCTGCCCTCAGGGATCAGCCGGGTTTGAGCCTGGATCGCCATCTGAAAACCCTCATCGGGGCTGGCATCAGGCAGGTCCGCCCCGAGGCAGTCCTCTAGAAGAGGAAGCTCCACTTCGGGGAGCGCCAAGATCAGGTGCAGGCTGCTCTCAGGGCCGCTGAGGCCCTCGCTCTGACCCTGAAGTCGAATCAATAAAGAGTCTACAGGCTCATCGGGGATCGGGATGGTGGCACGCAGAGTTGCGCTTCCCTCAGCATCTACGCTGCCTCTCTCGCTCTGAGTCCCATCGATCTCGATCCAGACCTCTGTTCCCTCAGCCAAGCCGGTCTCCAACTGGATATTCAACTGTAGCCCTGGGGTCTCTGGCTCAAGATCAAAGCCCTCCATAGAGAGGCGGCTGCCGTTGGAGGGAGCGACGATCAGGATGGGAGGAGGGCATAGCTCTGTGGCCCTCAAGATAAAGCTCTCCTGAGTCTCCTGACCGCTACAATCTGTAGCCCTTAACTCCAGACGATTCTCTCCTCGGATGAGATCCAGCTGCTCGGTTTGTAGGACCCCATCCTGTAGATCCAAGCAGCGCTCAACGCCCCCGTTAAAGCGATAGCAGCCCTGCTCAGCGCTGAGATCCTCTACCCCAAAGCTCAGCTCTGTCTGTACACAGTCACTCTCTACATCTCCGTTGGCGTCCTCCTCTAAGCCCAGTTCAGCGCCCGGCTCATGGGAGAGCAAGCTCAGCACAGGGGCTGTAGTATCGACCACAAAGGAACGACTCTCAGGCTCCACAACGACAGCAACACCGCCCAAGATACTGCCCTGAAGCGAGAGCTGATAGTGACCATCCGGCAGCGACTCATGCTCCGCCTCAGGGCCAAAGCTCAGGGCATAGCGCTGCTCCCCTTGCCCCTCTAGAGGCCAGACCTCTGCCTCTTCCCCCTCCCGAGAGAGCAGCAACTGAAGCTGCGCCTGATTCTCATCCAGTTGGCTCCCCTGCCCCTCAAACAGCTGGCTCTCTCCGAGGCAGCTCTCTGCGGCGGGCAGCTCCAACTGGAAGCTGGGAGAGGCCAGTATTAGGATCCAGCTGCGGGGCTCACTCAGCACCTCATTGGGCGTAGGCTCGGCCCAAAGGCGACACTGGATCGGACCGCTCACCTGAGTCTCTAGGCTGATCATCAGCCGCCCCTCTTCAGCGTTCAGGACCTCACTGGGCACGCTCTCATAGGACTCCTCCTCAGCGCGGCGACACTGCACTTCCAAGGGATATTCAGGCGCTGGGCGGGGATCCTCTACCTGCCCTTGCAGCTCAACCTGAAAGCCCTCCTGCTCAGGATCAGCGTCCAGGCTGAGTATCGCTCCCTCCTCTGGAGAGAGGATACTTAGACGGGGCTGGACCCCTTCCAGACAGAGGTTGTAGAGCGGGCTCTCTACGCTGGCACCACAGGAGTCCTCCGCTGAGAGCCTCAAGCTTCCACACCAATACTCGGTCTCCAACTCAAAGCTGATGCGCTGATCTGCTCCAACCTCTACGCGCTCAGGAAAACCCAGCATCTCGGGCTCAAAGTTCAGGCTGATCTCTGCTCCTGGCGCGAAGGCCAGCGCCTCCCCGCTGAGGCTCCAGATTGGCCCCTCATCCGCCACCGCCTCTGCGAGGGTAAGGGTGTTACCTCCCAGCTCATCCAACTCAAGGCTGAGAGTGGCTTGGGCTCCTGCGACGGTGAGGCTGTATTCAGGATACTCAGCGCTCAAACCTCCCGCGGTGCTGCTGCGCGCTGAGATCCGGTTCTCCCCCTCCTCTAAAGTCAGGATAAGGCGAGCACGACCCTCTACCACCCCCACAACATCAACCTCCTCTCCATTGAGGAGAAATTGAACATCGCTGCAATCTGTCTGCGCCTCAAACTGAACTTGCACACCCTCGCTCTCAGCGTCCAGATCATCAGCGAGGCTCAGATCACAAGCCTCTCCAGTGGGTTGAGGGCTCAAGCTGAGTTGACAACCCTCCACTTGAACGCTGATCCCTAAGAGCGCCTCTGCCTCTTCCGCCTCCGCTTTGAGCTGGTGTGTTGTGAGGCTGCCATCTCCAACCGGCAGGCTGAGCTGAAAGCTCACCTGACCATTGAGCACCGCTTGGCTCCCTTGAGGCTCATCCCCCAGGCTGAGGCGAACCTCATCAGCGTTCTCTACTTCCAACTTCACTTCAATCTGAATCCCATCTCCTAAGTTGCCCTCTCCATCATCTTCAGCGCTGAAGATCTTCCCCTCCACAGGAGATATAAAGCTTAGGGAGGCGGGCGGCTTTTCAGGTTGACAATCTGGATCGCCTGGGTCGAAGCTGACCTCAATCTGGATCTTCTCAGCGTAAAGCTCCTCCTCTCCCTCCAGGAGGCTCAAGGAGAGCTGATGGGAGCCCAACGCCAGGGAGAGATCTTTGAAGTGTACTTGACCGCTGAAGGAGACCTCTTCCAGATACTCCTCCTCCCCAAAGCTAAGCCGCGCAGAAAGACCCTCTGCATCCGCAGACTTAAGGATCACGAGCGCCTCTATATCAAACTCAAGCTGCTCTAAAGTGCTGCGTTCTTTATCATCAAGGCAGCCCAAGCGTTGCCCATCTTGAGGGTTGACGAAGTGGATCTTAAGCTCATCAGGGCTGCTCTCGCTCTCACAGTCACAGGCTGTGAGAGATGAGACACAGGCCAGTAAGCAGAGCCCCATGATGCGTTGGGTGGCCATCACCTTATCTCCTGGGTTGGATTCCATTGAAGCCCTTCGGAGAAAAGGACTCTAAGCTTAACCACCGTCTTCAAGGCTGAAGCTCCAAAAATTCGATGAGGCCTCGCTCTGAGAGCAGTGCTAGAAAACACTCCAGATCTTCCCTTGCCTCAGCTTCGCTTACCTCAAAGCGCTCCAATAGCGCCTCAAATAGAGCCTCACGGGTGTAGCGCCCCTCAGCGATCAGAGACCAGAGAAGAGCGCCGCTCTCATTGAGATGGCGAAGCTGATCTGTCTCAGGATCTAAGATCAATGCTCGTCCAGCGATGAGACGATGGACGACCCGAGGGGCAGGGCGGAGGATGAACTTCTGATCAGGCATAGTCAGCACCATAGTGAGGTCCTAGGGGGGGGGTCAATATCTCAAAAGAGTCATTCCTCTCCATCTCTTCTGCGCCCTGCCTCTACAATTCAAAGCCCGATCCCTCTATCCTGAGGAGATGAAGATTGAGCTGGGATGGGGTCTCCAGCCCCTCGACCTCCAAATCGCTGACTCCACACCGGTCCTCTGGCCTCCAAAGCCTCCCTCAAGCTCAAGCTGGGCACAGCTCATCCAAGAGGCTCTCATGCGACCTATCGGGAGCCCTCCCCTAGAGGCTCTCCTTCAGCCTGGTCAGCGCGTCTCTCTCCTGCTCCCTGATGAGAGTCGCAAACAGATCAACCATCTCTGCCTGCCTCCACTGCTCTCTCGACTCCAGGCCCTGGGGGTGCAGGTCGATCTGGGGGTCGCCACCGGCAAACACCCCCCAGGGCGAGGTCCAGAGGGAGCTTGGCAGCATCGAGCTGATGATCCTGAGCTGAGATTTTTAGGCTGGACTCGACGAGGGACCGAGCTACGCTTTCCTCCACAGGTGCTGGATGCAGATCTACGGATCCTCGTCGGCGAGATCAGGCCCCACTACTTCGCGGGCTGGGCGGGGGGCGCTAAGACCCTCTTTCCTGGGGTGGCTGGAGAGGAGGGGATCTGGCAAAATCATCGCCTCAAGGCAGAGCCTGGCGCCCGCCTGGGTCAGCTGGAGGGGAACCCTTGTCGTGAAGATATAGAGGAGGCCGCTGCCAGAGCAGGTCCCGCTTTTATCCTCAACTTAATCCGAAGCGCTGACGACCGAGCTTTCAGCGTGGTGGCGGGAGATCCCATCCGAGCCCATCGAGAGGGGGTTCGACGAGCCCAAGCCCTATTTGAGTGTCTCGCTCCTCGGCGCTTCTCCACCGTTTTGGTCTCTGACAGGAGCCCTGTGAGTATGAATCTCTATCAGGCCTGTAAACTGCTGCCCCCCGCAGGTGCGCTCTTAAAACCTGGGGGGAGCATCATCATGGCGGTCTCCTGCTATGCTGGGATTGGACCGATAGAGGTGATCAATGAGGCGATCTATCGCCTGGGTGTGATCCACAGCCTCCCCCAAAAGCATCGTATCATCCTTGTCTCTGAGCAGAGTCCCCAAGCGGTGGCGCCCAGCTTTGCGGAATATGCTCCCGATCTTAAGAGCGCGCTGGAACGCACAGATGATGATCTCATCATCCTCCCTCAAGCGGGCGATCTGATCCCCAGGATCTCAACACTATGAGGGGCTTGCTTTGGAGTTTAGGGCTGCTGCTGGGCTGTGGTGCATCTCCCCATAAGCCGATGCGCCTCTATCTGGAGGCTGGGATGCGAGCCCAGGAGGGAGATCTTTCAGGCGCTGCGGCTCTCTATGAGGCCAGCGCTGAGGCTGATCCAGAGGCCCTCAAGCCCCGCTTGGCCGCAGCGCGAGCCCACGCCCGCCTTAGAGATTGGAAGGGCGCTCTCAAAGCCCTGAAGGCGGCTGAAGAGCTGGCGCCAGAGGCCGCTGAGGTGCTTCAGTTAAAGGGAGAGTTGCTGCTCTCTACGCAGCAGTTCGGAGAAGCTCGGAGGCTCTTTGAAAGCTATACCCAGCGCTGGCCTGAGTCTCCCGTCGGCTGGGCCGGTCAAGCCAGCGTCGCCACCCGAGAGGGAGCGGTTGATGTAGCCGAGAGCGCTCAGATCCAGCTCTGTCGTCTTCAACCAGCTCGGGCGGAGCATTGGATCCGCTTGGCAGATTTGAGGGAGCGTCTACAGGCACTCCTGCCAGCGGCTCAGGCTCTGGAGGAGGCGACCCATCTTCTGCCCGAGCATGGGAATCTAGATCAACGCATCATCGCTCTGGCCCTTAGGGGAGGAGATCAGGAGATGGCTCGGCGCGCAGCGCAGCGGTTCACCGGGCACCCCCTCAAGGCCTCTATGCTCCTGGCCTCTCTGCTCTTTAATCGAGGGCAGCTCTTTGAGGCAGATCTTGAGCTTGAGCGCCTGAGCCTTCACTACCCCACGTTTCACCCCGCCCACCTGCTGAGGGCTCAAGTTCTCGCTCGCGCTGATCAAAACAGCGCAGCCCTACGCGAGTTGGAGCAGATCCCCCCAGAGAGTTCTCTCTCCAAAGAAGCAAAACAGCTGAGAGTCCTTCTCTCGATGGCGACAGAGGATCTACCCAAGGCTCTGCGAGGGGTTCGGGCGCTGAGAGCCTCAGAGGATATCCCTCGCTGGGTTCATCTGGAGGCGCGGGTGCTCCTCAATGCAGGGCGTAATGAAGATGCTTTCCAGCTCTTAAAAGAATCCAGCGAGCGTTGGCCCAAAGAGACCCCCCTGATCTTCCTCAAGGGCATCGCCGCTCAGGCTGAGGGAGATAAAGAGGGTGCCTTACAGTCGATGCATGATGTCTTGACCCTTGAGCCTCAGCATCCTGGAGCTCTTAACTTCTTGGGCTATGTTTGGGCTGAGCAGGGGATCCGCTTAGATGAAGCTGAGGCGATGATCCGCTCCGCTCTTCGGCAGCGCCCAGATGATCCCAACATCACCGATTCTCTAGGTTGGCTGATGTTTCGCCGAGGCGAGCTGGGATCTGCACAGCGGCTCCTCCGCAGGGCCTTTCGGATGGCCCCCGAGAGAGCGGAGATCGTGGGACATTTGGCAGAGGTGCTTTGGAGCACAGGAGAGAAGGGCCGAGCACGGCGGCTCTTTCAACGTGCCATACAGCTCGCAGGAGATAAGAAGAGTCGGACCCGCTTTCAACAGCGCCTGAGCACCCTGGAGGGAGAAAAATGAGGAGGAGATTGCTCTCTCTCCTGCCTCTGCTCTCTCTCTTGGGCTGTCCTGATCGATATCGCCGTCCTGACGATTTTAGTCCAGATCCAGCGCCCTTCCTCAAAGAGCTTCATCAACGCGCTCAGCAGATCCAGGCTCTAAATGCTCAGCTCTCTGTGGAGAGTTGGCGAGAGGGGGAGCGGCTCCATTTTCGGCAACTCCTGGCTCTACAGACTCCAGACAAGCTACGCGTGGAGGTTCTCAGCCCCCTAGATCGACCTTTGATGAGCTTGGCCAGTGATGGAGAGATCCTCTCGATCTATAACCTTCGAACGCGCCGCTTCTATCAAGGCCCCACGCGCTCTAAGAGCCTGAGCAAGCAGCTCTCTCTTCCCTTGAAGACCCAAGAGCTGTTGAGCCTCTTGAGAGGAGCGATCCCCCTCATTCAGCATGAGAAGGCGACGCTGGGCTGGGATACTGAGAGGGGGCGCTATCTCCTTGAGTTGCAGGGTCGTGGAGAGCGTCAGCTTATCCGCATCGAACCTCAGAAGAGGCAGGTCCTTAAGATCCAGGCCTGGGAAGCGGGGCGCTCACGCTATAGCGTGAGCCTCGCCCAATATATAGATCGAGGAGGCTTGAGCTTCCCGCAACGTCTCCGCTTTGAGGCTCCAGATCTCAGGGTCGATCTGGAGGTTGAGGATCTGAAGCTCAAACCTCAACTCCCCTTAGAGATCTTTCAACTCGCCCCCCCTCGAGGCATTCAGGTAGAGCCCCTAAACTGAAGCAAACATCCAAAAGGGGAGGGAAATATTGACAGCCCAAGGGGGGTGTTTAGGGTCCCGACGTTCTAAACTCTAAAACGAAATGGAGACTCTCATGGGCAAAATTATCGGCATCGATCTTGGTACTACAAACTCAGTCGTCGCGGTTATGGAGGGCGGTGAGCCCAAGATCGTCACCAATGAGGAGGGCGCCCGCACGACCCCCTCGGTCGTCGCTTGGGATAAGAACGATGAGGTCTTGGTCGGGCAGGTCGCTCGGCGTCAGAGCATCACCAACTCTGAGAAGACCGTCTCCAGCGTCAAGCGCTTTATGGGTATGCGTTATGAAGAGTCTCGTTCCCTTGGTGATGTTGATCGGGTCTCCTATCGGGTCAAGGAGAGCCGCAACGGCTCTGTAGAATTTCGGGTGGGTGATCGCGATGTTAGCCCTCCAGAGGTCAGCGCACGCATCCTTCAGAAGCTAAAGCGCGCCGCTGAAAAATATCTGGGAGAGGATGTCAACGAGGCAGTCATTACCGTTCCAGCCTATTTCAATGACAGTCAGCGTCAAGCAACTAAGGATGCAGGTCGTATTGCTGGTCTAAAGGTCAAGCGCATCGTCAATGAGCCTACTGCTGCGGCCTTGGCCTATGGCTTGGAGAAAGAGGAAGATCAGCTCGTCGTGGTCTATGACCTGGGCGGCGGGACCTTCGATGTCTCCATCCTTGAGGTCAGCTCCAATGTGGTTGAGGTGGTTGCCACTAACGGCGACACTCATCTTGGGGGGGATGACTTCGACCAATATATCATCAAGTATCTCAGCAATGAGTTTCGTAAGGAGAGCGGCATCGACATCAGCCGAGATCGTATGGTCCTTCAGCGCCTCAGAGAGGCTGCTGAGCGCGCCAAGATCGAGCTGTCCAGTGTCTCTGAGACCGACATCAACCTGCCCTTCCTCACCGCCGATGCCACCGGCCCCAAGCACCTGAATCTGCGCCTCAGCCGCTCCAAGTTTGAGCAGCTCGTGGGCTCTTTGGTGGATCGCAGCCTGGAGCCCTGTCGCAAGGCTCTCAAAGATGCTGGTAAAAGCGCTGGGGAGATCGACGAGGTGATCTTGGTGGGTGGCTCCACCCGTATCCCCTTAGTGCAGAAGAGAGTAGAGCAGTTCTTCTCCAAGAAGCCTCACCAAGGGGTCAACCCCGATGAGGTGGTGGCGCTGGGCGCAGCGGTGCAGGCAGGAGTGATGGGGGGGGAGGTCAAGGATATGCTCCTCCTGGATGTCACCCCCCTCTCTTTGGGCATTGAGACCCTGGGCGGCGTGATGACCACCTTGATCCCTCGCAACACCACCATCCCCACTAAGAAAAGCGAGATCTTCTCCACCGCAGCTGACAGCCAAAGCGCGGTGACCGTGCATGTGCTCCAGGGTGAGCGTCCCATGGCGCGGGACAATCGCACCCTGGGTAAGTTTAACCTGGATGGAATCCCCCCCGCTCCCCGGGGAACTCCTCAGATCGAGGTTACCTTTGATATCGACGCCAACGGCATCGTTAACGTAAGCGCCTTTGATAAGGCCACCTCCAAGAAGCAGCACATCACCATCACCGCCTCCTCTGGGCTCAACGAGAGCGACATCGATCAGATGGTGCGTGAGGCTGAGGCCAACGCTGCAGAGGATGAGCGCCAAAAGCACGAGGTTGATGTACGCAACCAGGGAGACTCTTTGGCCTATCAGACCGAGAAGCTGCTGACTGAGCTGGAAGACAAGGTCTCAGATACAGATAAGGCTGAGGTTGAGGAGGCGATCAAGCACCTCAAGGATGCCCTCCAGGGTGGTGATACAGAGGCTATTGAAGCAGCAACCCAGGCGCTCAATGAGCGCAGCCAGAAACTGGGTGAGGCTCTCTATGCACAGGCGGGTGGACCTGATGGAGCGGGCGTTGGTCCTGATCCAGAAGCAGGTGCTCAAGCTCCAAAGGGTGGCGATGACGACATCATCGACGCCGAGTATGAAGAGACCAAGTAGATTCTCCCCTTCGCCGCCTCATTCCAGCCTGAAGAGCCTCATCAGGGGCCAAATGTTTCCTTGATATACACTCCAAAAATCCAGACTCCTTGTTACAAAAATCGTGGGAACTCCAATGATAGACCCGAACATAAAATCTGAAGGTCGAGTACAGGTCCTAAGCCATAAGAACTTAATGGACTGGATCTTTATCTTGATTTGGCCGCTCATTGCTACCGCGATCACTTGGTTTGCCCAGTTGGACTTTGTTCCCGCGATGCTGATCTTTCTGGTGATCCCCAGCCTCTATTTAAGAGCGCGCTTGGGCAAGAGCCCCAACTCTCTGCGCTTTGCTCTCTATATGGGAGTCCCGCTGGCCATCATCATCGATTACTTGATGGAGATCTCAAATGCTTGGGTTTTGGGGACCTCATTTTTTGGTGAAACGCGGCTCTTTGGCTATGTCTTTATCGAACAGATCCCCTGGCTCTTTATCTTCGCTTACCTCGTCGTGATGTTCTATCGTCGCTTTGTACCTGCTCTGAGCGAAGAGGAGAACCAACGCCTTAAGAAGATGAAGCTCTCTTGGTTGGCGGGTTGGCATGGCTTCCTCTTCCTCAGCTTTGTGAGCGCCTGGTTCTGGGCTCCTGAGCTTCTGATCTGGCGTTATGCCTATCTCAAGGTGGGGTTGCTGATCGGCGTTACCCCTGCCCTCTATGCTCTTGGGCGCTATCCATTCCTGTTCAAGCGTTTCCTGACTCCCACAGTTTATTTCTTTTATTTCTCGCTCATCTACGAGCTGATCTCCCTTAAGATGGGGCACTGGGCCTTCCCCAATCAGGCGGAGTTTTTGGCTTATGTGGAACTCTTCGGTCACTCCTTCCCCTATGAAGAGCTGATCTTTTGGATCCTCTTAGGGCCCCTCTGCTGCCTCTCCTACTTTGAGCTTTTTGGAGGAGAGCAGGTGCAGCGTCTTTAGGCAGATCCTAGGCTGAAATTAAAGGTGGCTCCCTCTCCCTCGATAGACTCTGCCCAGACCCTCCCTCCATGGCGGTGAATGATGCGCTGAACTGTGGTCAGGCCGATGCCTGTACCTTCAAACTCCTGCTCGGTGTGGTAGCGACTGAAAGCGGAGAAGATGCGTGTCGCATAGGAGCTACTAAAGCCAACGCCATTGTCTCTGATGTAGAAATGGTTCTCTCGTCGCCCAAAGTGAATCTCCGCCTTGGACTTGTCCCGGCTGAACTTCCAGGCGTTGGCCAGGAGGTTATCCAGCACGATGGTCATCAAGGCAGGATCACAGAGGGCCGTTAATTGAAAAGCCCGACTGAAGCTCAATCGACGTTCGGGGTTCTCGTTTTGTAGATTCAGGAGGATGCTCTCCGCCAAGGCTCCCAGATCAACATGCTCTCGCTTGATCGTCTTGCTGCTTAGATGGGAGAGCTGAAGCAACACAGAGAGACGCTCACCCAAACGCTGAGTGGCTCTTCGAATGCGCTGGATGAAGAGGCAGCCCTCTTCACCTAATCGCTCTCCATAGTCCTCTAAGAGAGCGAGGCTGAATCCCTCTAAGCTGCGAAGCGGTGCTCTGAGATCATGGGAGATAGAGTAGGCGAAAGCCTCAAGTTCTCGGTTAGCAGCTTCTAGAGCGGCGGTTCTACGCACCACCTGCTCCTCTAAGATCGCCTGACTCTTCTGCTGCTTTTCGGCCCTGCTCAAGATCTTCCTCAACAATAGAGGCAGCCTCGACAGCTCATCCAGGGACAGGACAGAGGCGAAGCCTTGCTCGATAGCTTGGAGCCCGCGCAGGTGGTCCTGGGAGTGTGTTAACCAGACAAGAGGTCGCCTTGGGGAGAGCGCCTGGATGGGGATCTCTACAGCCAGATAGAGCAGCGCTGCGGCGGGCTCATCTGCCTGCTCCTCAGTCACCACGCGGGAGCTAAAATGCGCTGTGATGGGGTGCTTAAGGGCCTCAAGGATTCGATGAGCGCTGAACTCATCCGCCGCGATGATCAGGATCTCTGCCATAGAAGAGAATGCTCTGTGTTTGTTGGAGATCAGATCAAGGGGAAAGCGCAGCAGGGCTTATGCTTCTAAGGCTGGACCTCAGAAGAAGCCTTCACGGGGACGCAAAGCAGCTACAGCGCTGACATCACCTGTACCGCAACGCCGCGATCGGGGTGAAGTGGAGGAGAGTGTCTGCTGATGGGCGAATACTAGGCTCCTCTTGTTGGGCGCGCGCCTCTAAAATTCAGGCTTTAGACGACAACGAAGGCTCTTACTGGAGCCGCGGCAATATAGCTTTACGATCTGAGCCTTCAGCAAAGGGGCAAAGCGAGGCCGTGCCTTGAGGGCAGCCTTAAGAACGCTGTGCTCAGGAGCATCAAAGAACCCTGAGCGGAGTTGAAGCAGAGCGCTCAAGGCCAAGCGACTGGGACCTTGGCCATACAGGTTGAACCTCAAGCGATCGCCCTGGATCAGTTGAAGATCCACGCCCTCTCTGAGGAGCCCTGGAGTCATCCTAAAATCCAACTTCAAAGCTTTAAAGCTTTGGTCGGGTAGGCTCTCCATAGCATCTCCCTTGGGGAGCTTTAGTTTGCGCAGCCAAAGCTCCTGGAGTTGCAGTGAGAGGAGTTCTTTCCCCCCCCCAAAAGCAAAGCTCAAGCTGCCCTCCGCTTTGGCACCCAATTCAAACTCCATAGGACTGGGAGCTTTCTTAAACTTAAAGGAGGGGAGATCAAGGCGATCCTCTCCTTTGATCTTAAAGCGAAGCTTCTCCCCTTGACCGCGGCGTAGAATCCCCAACTCAAAGCGCTGCGCCTTTTTAAGAAACTCAAAGCCCTGTATCGCCTGTTTCGGGGAGCTGATGGCTTGGCCGTTCAGGCTCTTGATGATATCGCCGCTTTTAAGGCCCAGGATCTCAAAGAGGCTGCCTTTGCGAATCCCAAAGATCTTAAAGCCCTCAACCTGTCCAGCTCTGTAGTGTGGGACAATGCGGGCGCTCCAACCCACAACGCCAAGATCATTGAGGAGGCTGTTGAGCTTCGCTCCGTCCAAGAGCTGCTCTCCTTCGGGGCTCTTGCCTAAAAGCAGACCTTCAAAATCAGGGCTGGACCAAGCGGGTGGAACCAGAAGCAGATAAAAAAACAGAAAAGATAGAATCTTCATCGTTTGCTCTCTTTCGAAATGGGGCAACCCAGCCTCAACGAGCCACGCGGAAGCCAAGCCCATGAAAGCAGCTCTTGGCCGCACGCTTGAGGCTGGAGAGGAGAGATGGAGTAGGGGGTTTAGATAGCCTCATTTCAAGCTCTTGGTGGGTAATGTCATCAGAGCTTAGCAGCTTGGGAGACTCGAAGAAGCTCTCAAGCCCAGATAAGATCCAAAGGCTGAGGTGAGAGGTAGAGGATGCTATCCTCCCGATATGTTCCGTCTCAGCTTATCGCTCCTCCTCCTGGCCTGCTCAACCTCCATCTCAGAGCAGGCTGATCTGAACTTAGAGCCTGGAGATGCCGGAGAGGAGCAGCCTGCTCAGATTCAGATCGAGATCCGACGCCCTGAGCAGGGCTTGATCTTGGGGGGGGTCTTGGAGATCCTCGCGGTGGTTAACACCAGTCTCTCTCTACGTGGGGTGGAGTTTAAGGCCAACGGGGAGCGAGTCGAGATGGCACTTCAACCTCCCTACCGTGTTCGCTGGGACAGCAGAGCTGCTCCCGATGGTGAGGTTAGGCTGACCGCCATCGCAATCAGCGTTGAAGGGAAGTCAGTCCAGGACAGCTTAAACATCAACTTAGACAACAGCCCCCCTCAGATCCAGCTCATTCACCCTCGCCAAGACAGCCCCATTCTCTATGAAAACTCAGGCTTTGAGTTGAGCTTTCGAGTAGAGGATCGCTCTCCTCTCTCCAGCGTCTTCCTAGAGGTCAATGGGCTCTCTTTCAACTTGAGTGAGGGTCCTGAGTATCGCAGCAGCTTAAGCTTTGAGGCCCTGGGTATTCAGTCCGAGGATCTGCCCATTGAGCTGTCGATCTTTATCGAGGCCCGAGATGAGCGAATGCTGCGAGGGGTTCTACGGAGCCAACACCCTGTCCGAAAGCGTGTTCGCTGGCGCTATGAAGCCTTGGGAGCTTTCTGGGCCCGACCCAGTCTCGCTGAGGATGGCACCCTCTACCTCAACAGCATCGATGGTTTTCTCCACGCGGTCAGAGAGGGGCAGGCGCTCTGGATTCATCAGTTGAGCGGGGAGACCATCAGCAGCCCAGCGTTGCATCCCGATGGCACGGTCTATGTCAGTTCGGGGACTCAACTCTTCGCTGTTAAGGAGAATCAGCGACTCTGGAGCCGGGATCTTGGAGGCACGACCAACGCCTCTCCAACTCTCCACGGGGATCGCATCTATGTGGGCACTTATGGAGAGGAGCTGTTGGCCCTCGATCTAGAGGGAGAGATTCTCTGGCGCTTCCCCACAGGAGGGCCGGTGCTCTCTAAAGCTCAAGTTGGCCCTGATGGGCTGATCTATGTAGGCAGCCACGACCGCAGCCTCTATGCGCTCAACCCAGATGGCAGTTTGAATTGGAGCCAAGAGATTGGGGGAGAGATCTGGGCTGAGCCTCTGCTCAGCTTGGGGCAACTGATCATCACTGGGCGAGATGGCTATATCTACGCCTATGATGCTCTGAGTGGAGCCCTCAACTGGAGTCAAAATGGGCATGGCGGGGAGATTTTGGGGGGAGCGGCTGAGGGACCAGATGGTAAGATTTTCATCGCCAATCAGTTGGGTGAGCTTCTGGCCCTTTCTCCTCTCGATGGCAGCTCTCAGTGGCTCAACCCTCCAAGGAGCGAGGGCTTCCTTAATGTTGTCCCTGCTGTAGATGCTCTGGGTCGTGTCTTCGTGGGAGACGCTGGGGGAAAGATCAACGCCTTCTCTGCCATGGGAGAGCTGCTTTGGAGCCTGAGCACAGCGACAGACAACACCTTCTATAGCGGAGGGCTTCTCTCGGCAGATCTGAGCCTCTTCTATATCGCTGGACGGGGGCGGCAGCTCCTGGCTGTTGAGACCGGCTTCCCCAGCGCTCGCTGCCCTGAGCCTGAGATGGTCAGCCTTGGAACCTTCTCGATTATGAAGTATGAAGCCAGCCGTCCCGATGCTCAGGCCCTGGATCCAGGACAGCTGGAGCATATGGCTTGCTCTCTGCCCAACCTCCCCCCTTGGAGCGGAGCGAGTTGGAATGAAGCCACCATCGCCTGCGCTGGATCGGGAATGAGGCTCTGTAGTGCAGCAGAATGGAGGCTGGCTTGTATGGGAGCCGGTTTGGCAGAGTATCCCTACGGAGCTGAGCATGATCCCAACGCCTGCAACGGCCTGGATCATCCTCAGACAGGTTGCCAGAGCGGTGAGTGTCGTGCTCGGCGTACGGGCAGCCTCTCCCATTGCCGTAGCAGCGCTGAGGTTTGGGATATGAGTGGAAACTTGATGGAGTGGAGCGCAGATCGCAGCGAGCCTCTAGGAGACTCCTTCCGATTGGCCCTGGGAGGCTCCTACGCCAGCTCCATCGAGAGCTTGAGCTGCTCTTTCGATGAGCCCGCGCAGGCTCATCTTCCGCTCAACAGTCACGGTGATGATCTGGGCTTCCGTTGTTGTCGATGATCCAAGCAAAACCAAGGCTCCTCATCACCGCCCTTCTACTCTTGGCCTGTGATCCTCAAAGCAGCGCTCCGGTGAAAGATAACTCTATCGAGCCTCAAAGGATCCTCTCCTTGGCTCCTTCTCACAGCGAGCTGATCTTCGCCCTGGGCTTGGGTGCTCGGCTCGTGGGGCGTACAGATCGCTGTGATCATCCCCCCGAGATCGAGTCTGTCCCCTCGATCGGGAGCCTCTTTCCTCCCAGCTATGAGCGCATATTGGCTCGTAGGCCAGATCTGATCCTAATGATGGGGGGCTCAGAGCAGATCCGCCGTAAGTTAAGGGCATTGGGACTTCAAGTCGAAGTGATCCAACCCAAGAGCTTGGAGGAGCTGAGGGGAGAGATACTCCGTCTGGGGAGGCTGCTGGGGCGAGAGGCTCAGGCGAAGATCTTGGAAGGAGAGCTGGGCGCTGCCCTAACATCGCTTCCCAAACTTAAGACTCGCCCTCGTCTCTTCTATGAGGTCTGGCCCGAGCCTCTTCAATCGGTAGGGCCAGAGACCTTCCTTCACTCGATGATTGAAGCGGCAGGAGGGGAGAATGTCGTCAAGCGATCGGGCTGGCCTCGCTATCCTCTGGAGTCTCTGATCAAGGCAGATCCCGATCTGATCCTCACCCCCAAGAGAGAGAGCTTCTCTCAAATCTCTCAACGTCCGGGCTGGTCCGAGCTGCGAGCAGTTAAGGCAGGGCGGGTCTATCTGCTGCCCAACTCCGATTGGTTCGCACGCCCCGGCCCCCGAGTGATCAAGGGCCTAAAGTGGTTGTCTCAAGTTTTAAAACAGCAGGAGCGATAGAGACAGACGCCTGATTGCTTAATGCAACGGTTGTCACTGGGGGGTTAGAGCGCATTCCTACTCATGTCGTTCTAACACGGATCAGCTGTAGTTGAACATCAGACAGCCCTTCAATGGATAGATCCGACGATGAATACTCTTCAGCTCCATCATCCTTAACGTCGACAATGGATAGGCCAACCGCACGATTACGCCCTGTCTGCTTGGCCTCATAGAGCCCTTTATCAGCCAGATTCAATGTTGTTTCATAGGACGGTATCTGAGAGCTGATGTGATGTGCTGAAATTGTTGACCAGCCGACAGAACAGGTGCATATAATTTCTTGATCATCACCGATTTCGATGGGTGTCCCTCCCACTGTGTCAAGAATTCGCTCTGCGATACGGGGAGCTTCTTCACCTTCCGCATCTCGAGCCACCGCAAGGAACTCCTCCCCCCCCCAACGCACAACAAGATCAAACTCACGCATAGCAGCAATAATCCTGTTCGATGCTTCAATAAGCACGATATCACCGGTCGCATGACCATATGTATCGTTTATATTTTTGAAAAAATCGAGATCAATAATCAGAAAAATCAGATCTCTATTTCGGACTCGAGGCGAAGATGTTCTTGGATCCGAATCACGCATGATCCTAGAGATATCGGTATTAATTACGCTCCTAAAATATCGTCTATTGCGCAATTTGGTCAAAGAATCGGTAAATGACATCTCCTTAAGCTCCTCATTGGCTTTTGCAAGTGCTTTGCTCTTTTCTACGACTGCAATTTCGAGCCGTTTGCGAGCTCGCTCTAACCTACGTGTGCGCCAAAAAAAGAAAACTTTCACAAGGCAGAGAGATGCAAACAAAATGATTACTCGAAACCACCACTGCTGCCACCATGGTGTTTGCACTATGAAAGAGAACCTAGCAGGATGTTCGCTCCAGATGCCCTGTGCTGACCGACACCAAACTTCAAAGGTATATTTTCCGGCGGGAAGCGCTGCGTATCGAACTTGACGCGATATGGTTTCAATAGGATCAGTATCTAGCCCTATAAGTTGAAGTTTATAGCTTATTTTTTGTTTGCTGTTAAATGAGAGACCAGCAAATTTAGCACTGAATCTGTTTTTGTCGTGAGGTATTGAAGGATTGTCTGTATTTACAAATTCCTTTCCGCCAAGCTTAGCCGAAGTAATCGTTATACCTGGTAAAGAAGCTATTTTCTCGTACTCCATGGTATTATAATGTGCCAATCCTTGACTGGTTCCGATAAAGATGCCTCCTCTTTCATCAATTGAAAAACTTCCCTGATTGATATCATTCCAGATGAGCCCATCATCGCGGGTGTAGGTTTCAATGGAAAAGTCTTCTGCAATAACTGAAATTCCGAGGGTCCCACCAACCCAGATTCGTCCATCAACGCCGCGCCCCATCATCCAGACCCGGTCATCTGCTAGGCCTTCAGCTGTGGTGATGTGGGTAAGTGTTGTGATCGAGCCGCTCAGTTTAATATGAGAAACTCCTGCGATTTCACGATATCCAATCCAGGCCTCATGGGCGCTTAAAGCGATCACATTGCGGACCCCATCAACTTTCAATCCATCCTGTTTTCCAAGCCTCCGCCAGTCATCACCGTCATAGACGGCTAAGCCCTCAACCCCGCTCGTCCATAGGGAGCCATCTGGGGCAAACGAGGCTTCCTCGATGCGTCCTACAAATCCTGCGGGCATGGAAAGAGCGTTGAACTCAAGCCTTCCATCTTGATATTTGATCTCCAACAGTTTGTTACTATGACCAACGAGCACGGAGCCTCTTGGCGTGCGGATCATCTCCAGTAGATCATCGCCTAATAGATACTCTGGGATCGAAAGAGCTTCTGGAACCAAAGTATCTGGATGAAATCGGTTGATTCCTTTGCGCCGGAAGAGGCACCAAACTCTTCCATCTGGACCGTTTACAAATTTCCAAGCACGACGACCCAGAAACTTGCTATTAGACTTAAGAATTGTCCATCTTTCACTTTTGGGATCCCAGATTCCAATTCCATCATTGACACCCACCCAAAGCCTTTCGCGATCATCGCGAAAAGATCCCCAAATACCACTATTTGGAAGCCCATTACTCTTGTCCCAAGCAGACCACATAGAACGTCCACGCCAACGCTGCACCCCTACTCCGCTAAGGCCTATCCATAGTCCTTTTTCTCTGTCTTCATAGACCGCAGTTATTGCCGAGGATCGAAGGCCATTGTGTGCAGATATTAGTCTCCAATCACCAGATTTTTCTTTTAAAAAAAGTCCAACTGTAGATGGAACAAGCAAACGACCACTGCGATCTAGAATTGGAATTCCACCTGTAGAAGATTCAGCAACACCATTGCCATCTTCTACATATTTTTGGCTTCCAGGATCAAGACGTAAAATACTATTGATTGTTCTTAGCCAAACAGTACCAAACTTGTCCTCGATTATTGCAATAGGAATTTCTCCTCTGCTCAAATGGTCGATTTCGGCAACTTTAACGATTCCTTTTTCTGGAATGAGTTCACCTGCGCAAGTTCCTGCCACAAAATGTATCAGTTTTTCAGATTTAATGCTTATTGCACGTATTTTGGTGTTTTGGCACAACTCATCATTCACGGTCCATTTCCTAGGAACTCTATTTCCAGCAAGATCAATTGCCCATATGCCACTAACAGTGCCTATGAAGAGTACATTTGAACGAGTGACGCCAAAATACTGTCTAACATCCTCATTTGCTTGGCTTAAATCGACAGTATTAGGAACCGGGAGAGGTTCAAAACTGGTGCCATTATAGCGAAAAATATTCCTGTTTGATGAAACTAAAAGCTCCCCTGATGGTGTCTCGACGATTTGCATTACTCTCGCTAGAGGAATTCCTGATTCTGGTCCATAGAAGACTACACTTGAACTGTCACAACGATAAAGTCCATCTGATGTACCAACCCACACAAAACCTTTGCTGTCTTGCAAAATAGATGTCGGTGCCTGAACTTCAAGGGCTGTACCAGCGCCAATCGTCTCAAATACATACTGCGGTTTCTTGGGCAACCAACTGTATGCATGAACTGTGCTTATACATGAAGAGAACAGCAGGATTGCTATTTGATAAAACACTAGAACCTTCATGACATACTTGTCGGTGTTCTATGTTAATGAAGTTTTCACGTATTCGACAGCAGGCAACGTAGATACGCAGCTATGTAATTCAACGCTATTGCGGAAATAAGAAGACAAACCTCTATTTTGCGAATATTCCCGTCTGGATGAAAACAATCTATCCTGAGATGCGTAATTTTTCTAAAAACAAGTTCCATACCGTTAAAGGAATGGAGATTTTCTTGACGAGCGCCAAGCATGTATAAGTATGACACTTCTCTCTCGACTCCCCATCATCAGCGTATCTAAGATAAAACTCCCACCTCCCTGCGTCGAGCAGAATATTTTGCCAAACAGCGTTCATTGCTTGGGGAAGGCTTTAAAGGGGGTGCCCGTCCGCCATGGCGGATTTAGCTCCTTTAGCGACCTCTTCAGTCTTGGGGCCTGTCAAGCCATAACCCATTGAAAAAATGAACCAATCTCGATGAAACGGTCAGCAGGATGGCTTTTCTGGAGACGACTTCAGGGGACGGTCCCCGTCGATTTTTCACATCGCTTTCAGAGATCCTCGGCACACAGGTGCTCATTTCTTTGGCCAAGGCTCTCGAGTTTTAAAATGCCGTTCGGAGCACTTCTTAAGCTGTTGAGGGCTCTCAGAGGCGGTGTTTGGCGAGGTTTCCCCATCTGGGCGACTGGTGGTTTTGCCACCCCCACGATCAAGGGCTCCGTCCGCCATGACGGATTAGCACCCACTCGTTCCGTTTCCGATATTCCCATTCTATATTAAAGACTTAGCTTCCTACACCAGTAACATCTCAATAAGTCCGGGCAGCCTGTATTTTCAATGACTTACAGACCACAAAAAGCGGTCGCTTTGCTCACGCACGGCAAGCAGGCGAACGTAAAATCAAGGACTTACGCGAGAAGGCAGCTTAACAGCCAAGATTATCGGCTCCAAAAATGCCATGTAAGTCCCTGTTTTTATTGATTGCCCGGACTTATTGAGAAGCTACCAAGGGTTCAAGCTATCAGCCCAATATCTTTAGGTTAGATTGGTCAACGCAGAAGC
>CAYLJJ010000042.1:0-51399 GCA_964384025.1 uncultured Nannocystaceae bacterium | reverse complement strand
CATGTTTGGACGTTGGATCTCCATGTCATAAAGTTCACAACACGCTCTTAGCCTTTTCTGAGATATCTATCGAAATTTTCTAAGATATCTACCAAAACGGTTGAAACATCACCGACTGAACTGGTAGAGAATCCCCATCTCAATCCCTTGCCAAAGGCTCAATTAAGGAAGGATAGCAGTGAATTTCCCACGCATTTCTTTGATGTTTCTGCCGCTCTGTTTTCTCGTAGTCGCCCTGCCCGAGGTGGCTCAGGCCGAGGCCGAGGTTTGCGATGGCGTCGACAACAACGGCGACGGTAGCATCGATGAGGGCGCCACATCTGAGCGCTATGTGGTGCAATATCAAAACGGCACAATCTGGAAGATCGACCCTGTCACGGGTAACTCGACCCCACACGCCAGCGGGTTTAGCCTCGGTACCCCCAATGGCCTCGCGGGTGGCGGTGACTCGACCACCATGTACGCCTTGACCAGCAGCCGAGACATCTGGGCCCTCAATCTGGTGACCAAGAGGCACTCCAAGATCGCCTATGTGGGGGATAACGGTGGCTGCTCGGGCCTGGCCCTAGACGCCGACAACTACCTGTGGTGTGTGCAGCGCAGCACCAACCGACTGGTGCGGATCAACCCGGCTGATGGGACCAGGACCTTTGCCCCCTACACTGCGGGGTATGACACCCACCACGGTGGCATGGCCTACAGCCTCAACGAAGATCAGCTCTATATGCTGAACACGAACACCTCCAGCGATATCAATGAGGGTATCTTGCGGTTCGATCGTAGCACCGGCAAGGCACAGTTGCTCCACAATATCAACTGGGGCGCTGGCGCCTTCGCGTATGATGATGAGAGCAACCTCTTCTACATTGGTGGTAATGGTGGCTCAGGCAACGGGGTGTATGTCGTTGATCCTTCAAATGGCAACCACTGGCTCCTCACCAATGCCTACACCTCCCCCAACCTGACCTTCTTTAACCTGAGCGAGGCCCAGGTTTGGTACGCAGACAACGATGGCGATGGCTTTGGTGACTCTGGAAACGAGCTTGAGGCGTGTGCGCAGGATGATGGCTCAGCCCCAGACGGCTATGTGGCCAACTCGGCGGACTCCGACGACACCGACCCCAATACCTGCCGCGACGCTGACGACGACGGCGCGGATGACTGCGCTCCCGAGATCACGGACAGCGATGGCGATGGTGTTGAGGATGACGATGACAACTGCGTCGACATCCCCAACCCCTCACAGGCCAATCTGGACGGTGATGACCTAGGCGACGCCTGTGACCCAGACGTCGACGGTGATGGCGACTTGGGCAGCACCGACTGCGATGACTTTGACCCGCTCCGTTACCATAGTGCCAACGAGATCTGCGCCGATGGAGTCGACAACGACTGTGACGGGCTGACCGACGCTGACGATGACGGAGCCGACTGCGACGCCGATGGTGTGCTCAATGGCGTCGATAACTGCAGCCTCGACTACAACCCAGGCCAAGAGGATCTGGACAATGACGGCGCAGGCGACGCCTGTGACGATGACGATGACGCCGACGGCGTCGAGGACCTCGACGATAACTGCCCGGTCGTAGCAAATCACGATCAGGACGACTTTGATGGGGATGGCGTGGGCGATAGCTGCGACGCGGATGGTGATGGCGATGGCGTTGATGACTTCAACGGTGACCTCTGCCATTTCACAGTCGCCACCGATCTGAAGACCAACTCAGGTTTCAAGGGTCTTGGCAAGAACCGCTGGGCTGACATTGATGGCAATGGTACCTTCGACACTTCTGGCAAGAACCCAACTGGTCGCGCCTATACGATGAGCGACACCGCAGGCTGCTCCTGTGCCCAGATCATCGCCATCTGCGGCTATGGCAAGGGCCATGTGAAGTTCGGCTGCAGCCACTCGGTGATGGACGTCTGGACCGGCACCTATGACGCTGCGGATGGCGCCGTCGGTAGCTGTAAGTCCGAGTAGGCTTCTTCAGCACACAGCCTCAGACCGAGCAGACGCTTTGAGCGCGAGCCCAAAGATTTGAGTGCTCGCAAACTTTTGTTCCAATGGAACATCTAGATTCAGATCTAGTTCTTTTGATATTTGACTATTGGGTAGGTTCAATCCCATAAAATACAGTACTAACATCCATATCTTTAATGGCTGATGGTGCCCTGAAAATATAGTCCCTGTTAAATCATCAAACCGCCTAAAGCACCCATTACATTCATAATGCTGCTTTTCTTGGTGCTTATCATCCCAGCCTCGTCGAATTACTCTATGTCCATCACAGAATGGACATATTCGGCCTTCCGGCCAGCGCATCTCACGGAGTCGATCAAAAAACTGACTGTCATCCATCAAGTTTTGAATTTTCAAAAGCATACGCAATCTCCCATCCCATCAGAATAACACGAGAATCATTAACTAGTTATGCTATTTTCGCCTCTGAGAAGAAGGCCCCAAAACGCATATTGAGCCATGCAAGAAAGCGTGGAAAAGCAGTATTGCATTCGCTCATAGAAACTTTGGTTTCACGACCTCAAAACGCATATTGAGCCATTATAGAAACCTAATTCTTAATCCCAAACCGCTTAAATGTCATTTGTCTATTGAAACAAAAATCAAGAGCGCCCATAATAAAATTGTGTAGGTGTCATAGTCCTGCGACCCCTGAACCTCTAAAGCCCTCTCTCTAAAGTCCTCAATACGATCGGAGACAGATATGCAACTCAACAGGCGTGAACTTCTCAAGGGCTTGGCCACCAGTGCTGGAGCTCTCATCCTCCTACCCAAGCTCAGCCTAGCTGCCCCCAACAGCCAGCCAGATCTGAGCCCCATCAAGGCTCCTCCCATGAGCTGGAATCCCATCGTCTATAACAAGGAGCGTGGGGCTGCAGGCGCCATCCCCGCTGCCTATATGGCCAAGATCAACGCCCCTGATGGGATCAAGAAGCACTTAGGCAAACACCTACCCTATCGCCTGATGGAGGAGGCTCCAGAGGGTTATCTAGCCATCATGTGGGGGGATCCCAAGAAGGGTCATGCCCGGCACCCCAACGCTTCTAAGAGTCCAAAGAAGCCTGAGGGGCACTGGTATAACTGGATCCGTCTGCGTAAGGCCTGTGAGGGCCCCGCTGAGGAGCAGGAGAGCCGCTACGCCGACTGGCCTGGAGATCAGGCAGCGGGTTACTTGGTTCAAGGAGATGGAGAGATCAAGGCGGATGGAGGGCGCAATACCATCTACTTAGCCAAGCTGCCCGCTGGTCTCAAAAAGGGGGATAGGATCCGAATTTGGGCTCACTGTCTAAGCCATGGGGAGTATGTAGATTTCCTGGAGATCTGAACCTCAGGGGAGGGGCTCGTTGATCAGAGATCGAAGCTCCTCTCATTAAGGCTGCGCCTCAAAGAAGTTCAAGGTGGCCTCGATATAGTCGCTGTAGAGTTCATGATCAGCCCAAAGGATCTTCAGTTGACTGAGGGCCCCTCGCCGCTGTGTGCCAGGGAGGACGCTGAGGCCGGGAAACTCCTCTGGCCGCTCCTGGATCCATGCTGCAATCTCATCTGGGTTAAAGCGCAACATCCCCACCTCATCCAAAGCCTCTGCCCTCCTCAGCTCCTCAACCATGAGCGTAGAGGTTTCTAAGTCGATCCCCTCTACTCGAGCGAAGCGCCCCTCATAGAGAGGGGTGGGTGGGTGTATCCAGAGCTGGCTCGCGATGCTCCGAGCCAGGAGGCGTTCATGGTTTCGCTGAGCCTTCTCATTATCCACCTGAGGATTCCCATCCTGAGCGCAGAGGGCCCAGAGGGTGGGAGTTTGGGTCTCCTCAGCGTGGCTCTCCCGCCCTGAGGCACAGTGGCTGGCTACCGCTCGGAAGCCCAGATCCGAGAGCCCCAGGAGCAGGGAGAAGGCGCCGCCGTTGGACATCCCCAGAGCATAGCGAGGGCTCCCCTCGG
Source organism: uncultured Nannocystaceae bacterium (assembly GCA_964384025.1). GTDB lineage: Bacteria > Myxococcota_A > Bradymonadia > UBA7976 > UBA1532 > CAYLJJ01. Next base: position 47,444 of record CAYLJJ010000042.1, on the reverse strand, counting down.
GGAGGTTCGCTTCCTGCTCTAAAGCCGCAAAGATAATGCGGAGGTTCTCCAGGTCCGGGTTGTCGGGCTCTAGGTCTACCTGCCAGCGAAGCTTCCCATCCTCATTGGGATCCACCTCGGTCTGGGTCTGCTCAGAGTCTGTAGCAAAGATCACATAGCCCCGAGCATAGACCGCTGAGGCGATGGCGATCCCCTCTGCCTTCTCGATGATGTGGCGGCTGCCGTTGGTGCCGTGGAAGAGGCCGATGACCCCTCGAGGCTCAGGAGGGATAGCATAGAGCAGGGTCTTGGGCTCCGCCACCCCCTGCACTACCTGGGAGGAGAGGCGCAGCTCCGAGGGCCGCAGTCGAGTTCGAATCTCCAAATCTTGGGAAGGCATAGGGAGCTCCAAGTGCCACTCTCGACCCTCAATCCCCTCCCAAGCCTCCAAGCGCTCTGTATAGGGATCGAGGGTGGCCCAGAGATGCAGGGGTTCCCCTGCCTGTAAGTGCTCCGCTGAGGCAAAGGCCCCCTCTACCCTGATTTGATAGCTCGCTGAAGCATCCGTGAGTTCTCGAACATCTCCCTGCTCTTCCCCTGCGTCCAAACCTCTAGAATCTTGAACACCCCACTCCTCAGGGGAGTGAGACGTCGCGTCTTCTGTGCTCTCTTTGCAGCTGAGAAGGGAGAGCAGCAGTAGGGTGAGAGCAGATCTCGAGTCCATGAAATCCTCCTGGATGCTTGAGGCTTGGGTTTTCCATCTTGAGCTAATAAAACAGACAAGGCCTCAAATTTCGCCCACTCTTCAGGCTCAGGGCTTGAGCCTGATCTGACCCTCGGTGGGTCCTGTTCCCTCAGCGTTCTTCAATTTCAGGGCAGAGATCTCCAAGCCATCCTGAAGCCTGAGCCCCTGCGCAGTGACGGCGTAGAGGCGCAGAGAGGGGATATCGCTCCACTCCAGAGTGTAGTGATAGCCCTCTGTGATGAGGCCCGCCCCATCTATCTTGAGCATGAGGAGCTGGTGGATGGAGACAGGCTCCTCTGCGTAGGAAACACGCCCTTGGATGATGGCCTGTAACTTATAGATGCGGCTCGCCCCGGCCTTCGTGGGGATCGCGCCGATCTGATACTTGCTCCCCTGGGGATAGGGAGGGGGCAGCTCATCGATCGACCGAATGAGGGCCTGATCAAAGTCAGCCCTGAGAATCTCCAACTGCTCATAGATGGGTCCCCTGGATTGTTCAGGCCTGAGCACGGCCCTCACTTGATAGAGGCGGATCCGCCCCACCGGAACCTCATGCTCCCTCAACTCGATCCCCTCGACGATCCCTTTGATCATCACCTCACTGCGCTGGGCGTAGTGGGGGAAGGCAGCTTTGAAGGCCTCCGCTTCAAAGCTATAGCTGATGTAGTAGGGCCTACGTACGCGGGTCCCTGGCTCACAGTGAATCTGCCCCTCACGGAGGGCGATCTCATCGCCCCTCAGCTTAAGTTGGAAGCGCGCCCCTCTAGGGCTCTTCAGTTGGATAAACTCTTGATTTTCCTGAGGCAGCTGAAAGATCTTCGGCGCCTCTGCCTGGGCCCTGAAGCTCAAGTTGAGAGAGAGGAGCAGGGGGAGGAAGGTGCGCATCAGTTTCACTCCTGGATTTGAGGATGCTGGCCAGCCATCAGGTGCAGCCTAGACGATTCACGGCCAATCCCCCAAGTTGTTCAATCCTCTTGAGGCGCTTAGGAGAGGGGCTCATAAGCAGCTCACGGCGCAGTAGCTGTCGATCAGCTCTTCAGCTATGTGAAAAAAATTGTGATCTTCACCACCAAACTTCGCTTAGAGCTTTGGATGGCATCTCTGAATTTCCTTTGCATCACGCAGCAACCCAAGAGACTCAGGTCCGGACAAAGAATTTTCTGGATATCAGGATTTTATCGAAACCATCTCCATCCTTGGGTATCTTTTTTGGGGGATAAAACAGATTAATTCTGTAGTAATAATGACGGATAATTTACGATTAAAGGGTTTAGAATTGACCGTTTCAATGACAGAGAAGGAACTCCGAGTAGAACACAGAGAGCTTTTCAGGCTTGTCAATCTTATTATCCTAAACGATATAGATTCTATTTGGAATGAACTGAATGAGTTAAAGTCTACTCTCGAAAATCACATCAAACATGAAGTTGGACCAAATGGATTCTACCATAAACTTGGCCTAGTGCACAGTGAGTTTGAAGATGAGGTTGACATCTTATTGGACGACCATAGAGTCATGCTTGAGATGCTTAACAATATAATCCTTGAGTTTTTGGTTAAGGATGATTTGCCACTCATAAGGGCAAATATCAAAGAGTTTTTATGTTACCTGACCAATCATGAACATGCAGAACTAAACCTGATCAGAAGGTCAAAAATGGTAAATAGGGAGAGAAAAATTCCGGAAAGGTGAAATTCCTACTGTTCCCCTACAAAGTATGCGCATCTAATCGAGAACCCAAAAACCAAGATCTCCAAGATAGAGTGCCTCGTCTACTCAAGCCCTCATCCTCATCCATGACCTTTGGTGCCACCACCAAATGCTCCTTACAAGATCCAAGCGTGGTGATCTCTTCATCCGGTTTGCTGAGCGCATGCCTCAACTTGACTGATCTATACAGTAGTGTTATCCGAGCCTTAGAGTGCGCGACCTGCGCTGCTTCATTGTCGTAGCGGAAACTGCGTCGGGTTCTCTTTGCTACCACCCACGCTGCAAAGGGCGATGGCCTTGAAGCTGCAGCCCCCTTCGGTAAAGCGCGGAGTTTAGCTCGGCTGGAGATGTACCTGCGTAAGCCGCTCGCGATCAAAAAATAGCTCATAAGAGAGCGTTGAGAGCGACTCTGAGCTTGAACTTTGATCTCCCATATCTGTTTTGTATCTTCCTGATCCTCTTCTATTTTTCCTTTTTTCTTTAGAGTGCTGATGGGCTGGGCGAGAATTGAGCTTGCAGCTGAGTCAAAATCGAAGCGTCAGGGGTCATAAACCGGGAGTTGGAGAGCACCATGAAGAGATTATTTGTCCTGTTTTTGTTTGGGCTGCCAGCCTGTGAAGATCCCAGTGAGATCGAAGATGAGGGGTTTCAGTGCCGATTGGATCAGGACTGCGAAGCCGGTTATCACTGCCTCAACTCCTCAGGGATCTGTATCCTGAATGAGCAAGATCTCAGCCACTTAGATAGAGAGCAGCTCCTGGACGCTGGAGAGCTGATCCCGCCTCTTGATCTAGCCCTCAGTGATTCTCTGAGCCCAGATCTATCCAGAGATTCTCTGAGCCCAGATCTGGCCCTGGATGTTGCAGATCCAGGGCCAGATCTAGCCCTGGATGTTGCTGCTCAAGGGCTGGACAGCGCTCCAGATCTGATCCCGCCTGAAATCTGCGAAACGATCCCCGCACCCAACCCTGAGATCAGTCACGATCCCAAAGATTATGTATTGCGAGAGAGCTGGCCTCTGGGAGGACCCACGACGCAACTCATCGCTGGGAACCTGGATGGAGATGCTGAGGGAGCGCTGGAGTATCTCTTAGAGCGGGGAGGTCGCGTTGAACTGATGACCGCTGAAGGGCTGCGTTGGTGGCAGAGTGTCATCCTTGATGTAAAGCGCCTTGAAGGGGTCTTAGACTTCAATGGGGATGGACGCCAGGAGATCCTTGTTCGACAACCCCGCTCTCTCAGCCTCCTAGATGTGCTCACCGGTCGCCTTCTTTGGAGTCTACCCGAAGTTCCTCTACCAGGAGGAGAACCCTTCATAGGTGTAGAAGCGATCCTGGTCTTTGATGCTGATCAAGATGGTCTCCTGGATCTCTATGTTACGGATGGCTCCTGCTCCCGTGGGGGCAGCGGCTATGGAGTGATCTACAGCTTTGCCAGGGGCTTTGATGAACCAGAGCCCATCAGCAGCATCACTGAGCCTCGTCTCAATGGTCGCTGTAGCCGCTGGCACAGTGTGGCTGATCTGGCAGGAGATGGTTCGCCTGAGCTGATCATCACCGACGCTGAGGGTCTCAAAGCCTTTGATCCTCTCACAGGTACCCTGAGCTACTGCGGCCCTCTCCCCAGTATCCCTCCCGTGGGGCAACTGCCTCACCGTGTGGCTGATATCAATCCAGAGCGGGCGGGAGAGGAGCTGCTGATCTTTGAGGAACATACGCTCTCTCTCTTAGCCTTGATGGACGCTCCTCAAGGAGACTGTCCTGTAAATCGTCGTCAACTCCTCCCCCTCTGGTCCCAGGAGTTGGGAGAGGAGATCTCTCCTGAGGGCAGCGACCTCTGGGATCTAGATGAAGATGGAACCTTGGATCTGCTCAGCTCGGTCTTTGAGGAGGGAGCTTGGAGCGTACGCGCCCTCTCTGGTCAAGATGGCCACGAATTCTGGCGCATCCCAGGACACCGCCTAGAAGCCCTTAAGGATCTAAGAGGAGATCAGCAGCCTGAGCTGCTCCTGCGTGTAGATCCTCCCAGAGAGCAGCGTCGCTTTGCCCCGCTGCGTCTCTATGATCTCTCCACCCAAGAGCCTCTGGGAGAGCTGATCGCTGGGGGCGCGGTCATTCGTCCCAGGCGCGTCGCCCAGGATCTTGATCGCAGCCCAGAGCTGCTCGCCCCTCTTCAGTTAGAGGATGCGCTCCTGTTGCGGCTGGGAGATGTGGAGCGCGGCGAGATAGAGAGCCTCGCCACCTTAGGCGGTCAACTTCAGCAATACAGCTTAGAGGGAGAGCCTGGGGCTATCGCTCAGGTCGATGCGCAGCGCTGGATGGCAGCCCTCGCGGGGGGTGCTCTGGCGCTCTTTGATCTTGAGCAGCGTCTAGATGAGGGAGAGGCTCAGGCCCCCAGCGGAGGCACCCGCCTCTGGCTTCAAGAGGGGCAGCTTATCGCTCTCAGCGATGGAGGTCTGCTCTCCGCTCTAGATGATCAGGGTGTACCACGCTGGCAACGAGAGCGCCTTCAACACCCCAGCGGTCCTCTGATGAGCGGCTCAGTGCTGATCCTCTGGGATACTGGAGAGGGAGAGAGCTTGGTAGCCATCGATCAGGAGAGTGGAGCACAACGCTGGCGCCATAGCCTAAATACCGATCACTATCTAGCGACTCGGGAGGCGGTCCTGATCCAGGGACCCGAAGGAGAACAAGTAATCCGTTATGATCTGTTGTTGGATCCTGGAGCCTACGCCCCAGATCCCAACTGTCCTCCAGATCTCCTCTCAGATCCTGATCTACTGAGCCCAGATGAGCGCTGCCCTGACAAGACCCTCTATCTCAGGACCATCACTGCCCTAAACGCAGAGACAGGAGCCTGCCTCTGGCGCAGCGTCCTACGCCCCAACTATAACTGCAGCAGCGGAAGCAATCAGGCTCTGGGAGTAGCTGACGCTGATGGTGATGGTGAGCCGGAGCTGTATCTCAGCGAAACCGACGCGGTACGCCGCCTTGATCCTGCAACAGGGGCCTTCTTGGCCTTGGGGGAGTTGGGGCGCATCTCTGAAAACAGCGCTTGGGGCGGAGGTTGGCTTCAGGGGACCGGCGCGGAGCCTCCTCTGATCCGCGCAGGAGGCAATGGCCCTCCCGAGGCGCTCAACGCTGATCTGGAGGTGATCTGGCGAGTGGAGCATTTCGAAGAGCTGGCGCTGCAGAGCTGGGTTCTGCGCCGCACCTGGATTGTTGGAGATGAGGTATGGGCCATCCCCGCCAACAACTGGCCCATCCACCGTTATGGCATCGCTGATGGTCAATTGAGGGGGCGCTTGGGCTTTAATGGAGGAGAGCTTGAGGAGGGCGCTCAGGCTTCAGCAGGCTCTGCTCGTCTGATAAGCTTTGAGCGGCGAGGGGAGCCGACAACCGCCATCTATCTCAGCGATAATGAGGGTTGGCTCTACACCTTCTCTCCTGAGGGGGAGTTCCTCTGGAGTCGCCCACATGAGGCTCAGATCAACACCCCCCTCTCCCTGGATCTAGATGGAGATGCTGAGGTGGAGATGCTGCTCCCTCGAGAGGATGGTCAGATCGAGCTGTGGGGTGTAGCGGCTCCCAATGCTCCTCCTGCCCTCTGGGATCGCCCCTGTCCAGCGAGGCCCAGCTGTGATCCCGACGAAGATATCGATGAGACCCGCCTCACAGATCGCCTCTGCGCTGAGTGGCAGCCTCTGGAGGGGATCTTGGAGTACGAGATTCGAGTCATCGGCCCCAACGGGGTGCTCATTCGGGACTGGAGCCCAGCAGCGGGAGCCCTGGCAGAGTTGGAGGCGCTCCCCCTCGTGCCTGGCAATCATTACCACCTAGAGCTGCGTAGCCTGGAAGAGGGGCGTCGCTCTGAGGCGACCTCCAGCGATGGTCTCTGGGTGATGAACGATGGAGTCCCCGAGCTGGAGTTGGATACAGATCGCTTAAGCATGGAGCGTGGAGATATCGTCAACATCAGCCTGAGCGCGCGAGATGATGATCTCCTAGCGGGTTGGTCTTTGGATGTCTACACCTTGGGAGGAGAGCGCGCCATCCGACATATCGACAGCGGCCCCCTGGCTCATCAAGAGTTTGAGGTTCAGCGTTTTTGGGACGGGATGAACCAAGCCAAGGAGCCGGTCTCCCCTGGAGATTATAAAATCCAAGGGATCGCTATTGATCGAGCGGGCAACAGCGGACGGATCTTCCTGCCCATCACCCTCTGTGATGGAGCCTGCCCCTGAACTTCGCTCATAACGCCCTCTCCACCCTCTTAAGCTCAGGCCTCCGCCTGGGATTTCAGATCATCACCAGCGTCGCTCTCGCGAGGATGCTCAGTCCCCAGGATCGAGGCTATTACAGCCTCGTCATTGGCTTCATCAGCCTGATGGTGATCTTCAGCAGTTTGGGTTGGCCCTCAGCCAGCATCTATCGCATCCGGCGCCTTAAGCGACCCGTCTCTGAGGTTCTCTCAGCCAGCTTATTGGGGATGAGCCTCAGTGCGCTCTTGGTGATCTTCGTTGTCCTGAGCTTTGAGGACCTCATCCGTGCGCGCTTTTTCCCTGGCGCTCCTCGGGCTCTGCTGTTGCTGGCCCTCTCTCTGCTTCCTGTAACCCTGTTTGTGCGCATCTTTAACGCCATCGCCCGCGCAACAGATCGCTTTGACCTCCAAAACGCGATCCGCGTGGGAGAGTCTCTGCTGATGCCTCCTCTTCTACTGGCAGCGCTTTGGTGGAGCGAGGGCTCTCTCTGGGCTGCGTTGGCGGTCCTCGCCGGAGTACGCATCCTGAGCATGTTGGCGATCAGCATTGGAGTGCTGCATCGCGACCGCCTCGGGCGTTTTAAGCAAACAGAGATGTTCGCCTCTCTCCGCTTTGGTCTCCGCAGCATGATGTTGATCCTGGCCCAGCAGCTTCATGCTCAATTGGATATCTTTATGCTGGTCGCCCTCCGGGGCCTGCCCGCTGAGATCGCTTTCTATAGCCAGGCAGTAGCCCTTGCCCGGATGCCTCGCCTTATCACCGAGGCTTTGGCCACCGCTCTGTTGCCCAAATTGGCGGGTCTGCCTGCTGATGAGGCCGCTCATTTCACCGCACGCCTTCTCAGGATTCTCAGCTTGCTCCTCAGCTTAACGACTCTGTGCGTCAGCCTGGGAGGAGCCCTCCTGATCCCCTTGATCTATGGTGAGCCCTATGCCGCCTCAATCGCCCCCTTTATCATCCTTGCTCCAGGCTTACTGATTGTTGCCATCTCAGATATCTTGGGGCGCTACTTTGTCGCTCTGGGGCGGCAGGGGCTCCCCCTTATGGCTCAGAGCTTGGGGCTTTGCATCAACCTGCTCCTTAACCTCGTGTTGATCCCTCGATATGGCATCTTTGGAGCCGCCCTCGCCAGCCTCAGCAGCTACCTGATCTGCACTCTCTGGTTAACTCAGATCTTCTCTAAGCACAGCGGCCTAAGTTGGAGAGAGGCGCTTCTATTCAAAAGCTCAGATTGGGCGCTGATTCGATCACGCTTGCTCAAGCGAAAGCACTGATTGGCCGCTCATTGAGCTTCAAGCAGAGCCCAGCGTCCTTTGAGGCTGCCCAGAGAGGCGCGGGTGATGATGCGGCTGTGTTGAGTCCCCTGTCCACGAAGGATCAAGCAGAGGTGGGTCGCTTCGATAGAGCAGATCGCCCCTCGAACTCCCAGGTGCTGTTCAAGGGCCTCGACCAACTCTTGGGTGAGCTGTTCCTGGAGAATCAGTCGTCGAGAGAGGGCGTTTAAGAGGTGCTGAAGGCTCCCAAAACCAACAATCCGCCCCTGGGGCTCATAGGCTAGATGGACCAAGCCAAAGGCAGGGGTGAGGTGGTGGGGACAGAGACAGTGAAAGGGCAACGCACGCGCGGTGATGATCCCTTCAGCGGTGGAAGGGAAGCCTTTCTTGAGGATCTCCTCTGGATCTGTGCTGTAGCCTGAGAGCAGCTGATCTCTCCAGAGGCTCTCGACGCGCTCTAAAGTCCGAGCAGAGAGCGCTTCAGGGAGCCCCCAACTCTCCATAAGTTGGTTCAGAGGCGCTTTCATTTAGCCTGCGGCCCGTTGTTTCAGCGCTTCAAGGGCCTCTGGTTGCGTCCCGTGAAGACCCATCAGATTTTTCTCAGCATGAAAATCGGAGCCTCCGGTGGGGATCAAGCCCAGGCGCTTTGCCAAAGCAGCGTAGTGCTTGTGTATGGCTTTGCTGTGGGAGGGGTGAGAGACCTCCAAACCATCCAGCCCCAAGCGACACAGCTCAGGGATCTGCTCATCGATCCCCTCTACTCCAGGGTGAGCCAGGACAGCCTGACCGCCAGCAGCATGGATCATCTCAATCGCCTCCTGACTGGAGAGGTGCGTGAGAGGCTGATAGGCGGGACCCTTATCTCCTAAGAAACGATCAAAGGCCTCCTCAAAGCTGAATACATAGTTCGCCTTGAGCATGGCGCGGGCCAGATGGGGGCGTCCCAGGTTTCCTTTGGCTTCAACGACGATCTTCTCCACATCCAAGGGATAGCCCAGGGTTCTCAGGCGCTGTCCCATCGCCCGGAAGCGCTCTACCCGACCCCGCTTAAGCCGCTCCTGGAGCTCTCTCAAGGGCTTGTTCTCTGGATCGAGGAGATAGCCCAAGATGTGCAACTCCTTCCCTCCAAACCAGCTCGTGATCTCTATCCCAGAGATCAGCTCCAACTGGAAAACAGAGGCTGCCTGCTGAGCTTCGGAGAAGCCCACGAGGGTGTCATGGTCTGTGAGCGCGAGGATCTTGATGCCTGCACGCGTAGCCCTCTCCAATAGGGCTTTAGGAGAGAGCACTCCATCAGAGAAGCAGCTGTGGAGGTGTAGATCGATATGAAAATGTGAGCCTGAGGCTCCGCTCATAGGACGCTCCAAAAGAAGCTGAGCATATTGCCAGCGACCTTCACGGCTGTCAAATTCTCCTCTTTGTTCAGACATCAACTTAGAGTTCTCCAAAGAGAGAGAGAAGGGCGCTATAAAAGCCCAAAAAATAAGGAAGCAAAGATGGAGATTCTTAACTACCCAGATTCCTCTCTTCGCAGGAAGGCTCAGCTTGTAGAGCGCTTTGATGATGAGCTGCGGCAGATCGTCGCTCAAATGGCGGAGACGATGGTCCGACGAGATGGCCTTGGCCTCGCAGCCCCTCAGGTCGGGGTCGATCTGAGGCTCATCATCCTAGACCCCTGCGCTTTTGAGGGAGAGGAGCGTGGAAAGCCCCCTATCGTGTTGATCAACCCAGAGCTGATCTGGAGCGATGAGGTGCAGATCAAGGGGGAGGAGGGCTGCCTCTCTTTTCCAGGGGTCTTTGTAAAGTTGAAGCGTCCTAAGGCGCTGAAGATCCGCGCTCTGAGTCTGGATCAGGAACAGCTGGAGTTGGAGGCTGAGGGGCTGGGAGCGCGGGCCCTGTTTCATGAGATGGACCACTTGGATGGTGTCGTGATGATCGATCATCTTTCTCCTCTGCTGCGTCGCCGTGCTTTAAAGAAGCATCAACGCAACCAGAAACTTAGAGAGCAGATGAAGCGAGAGGATTAGTCCAAGCTCAGGACCACCTTCCCCAACTGCTCGCGACGCTCTATCACCCTATGAGCAGCCTTAAGCTCCGAGAGAGGCATCACGCGGTGGATGATCGGCCTGAGCTGGCCCCGCGCTACCGCTCCAAGCATCTCCAAGAAATCCGCTTTGCTCCCCATGGTGCTGCCCAAGAGCTCAAGCTGTTTCCAAAAGAGGACCCTTAGATCCACCTGCGCCTTATAGCCTGTCGTCGCTCCACAGGTCACCAAGCGACCCGCGAAGTTTAGGGAGCGTAGGCTCTGCTCCCAGGTCGCCGTACCCACATGTTCAAAGACCACCTCCATTCGGCTCCCAAGCTCAGCCTTGATCCGCTCCGCCAGTTGGGGATCTTGAGAGTCAAAGGCTGCGAGGACCCCCAAATCTCGCAACCAAAGCCGCTTCTCTTTGCTGCTGGCTGTGGCATAAACTTGGGCGCCAAAGAGACGCGCGATCTGGATCAGGGCGACTCCAACGCCGCTGCTCCCTCCCTGTACAAGGACTCGATCTCCAGGGAGCACACGGGCCTTCTTAACCATGCGCCAAGCGGTGAGAAAAGCGATGGGCAGAGCAGCTCCCTCCTCAAAGCTCAACATGGGAGGGAGCGGGACGAGGTTAACCTGTGGGGCGATCACAAACTCAGCGTTTCCACCCCAGAGGTGCTCTCCAAATATGCGATATTGGGGACAGAGGGGGTCTTGGCCTTGGAGGCAACGAAGACAGCGTCCACAGGAGCGCCCAGGGCTGAGGATCACTCGATCTCCCAGAGAGAAGCTCTCCACTCCAGGCCCCAAAAGCTCCAACTCTCCGGTGATATCTCCACCCAAGATATGAGGCATCGGCAGCTTGAGGCCAGGGAGCCCTCCGCGAACCCAGAGATCCAGATGGTTCAGCCCGCAGGCACGCACCCGCAGCCGAACCTCTCCATACCCTGGCGTGGGCGTCTCCAGTGTTCCCCACTTGAGCGCCTCAATCCCACCATGCTTCTCGAGGTAGAAAGCGCGCATGAATTACTCCTTAGATCGGCCCAGAGAAGCTCTTTTCCAGGTGGGCAAAGCGGGCATGTTCAAAGTCCGCGTCCTCCTCCAAGAGCCTCTCCACCCGGCTCAGGACCTGGCGGACGCGCTCCTCAAAATCGGCGGTCTCGCTGCGGGGCCCCTCATTGTTATCCTTGGGGGCCTCACGGCCCTTCTCAGCGCGCATCACCCCCGCCATGATCGACTCAGCAGCTGCAGCGGAGGGGCTCTCAGGCTCTAAGGGGTTCGCCGCGAAGGGAGCCCCCCCCGGCTGAAGCCAGTCTAGATAGCTGGCCTCGGCCTGAAGAGCCTCCGCCTCCTTCATGCGCACAGATCCCCCCGCCTCCTGAAAGGTGTGGGTCAGCTCATGAGCGAAGAGAGCCTCTGATTTGGGGCTGTCGCTCTGAAAAAACTGGGGATCAAAGAAGATCATCTTGCCGCTGGCGATCGCCTCTGCTGAGAGCCCACGCGCCAGAGCACCCGACATCGGACCAGCAAAGATCATCACCTCTCGCAAATCGCGACCAAAGAAACGCTCTAGGCGATCCTTGACGCTTCCCTCCAAGGGTTTTCGCTCTCCTCGGAGCCTACGAGCCAGCTCGTTGGGATCTCCACCCATCAGGTGATCCATCAACTCTTTGCTCTCGGGCTGTGAAGCGCCGAGGCCCAGATCCAGGGCGGTGATGCAGTGTAGCCCTGCGCCGATGATCCTTTGAGCCAAGCGCTGAGCGAGGGTTTGGGCGCTGGACTCTGGGGAACCAGGAGGGATCTCCAGGCTCAGACGCAGGCGACCAGAGCCCCCCTTCCGAAGAGCCTCGGCTCCTTCAGGATCCAAGCGCTCCTCCAGGATTTTGGGGAGCTGTTTTAGAGCAGCGTGGAGAATCTGCCGTGTCCTAACATCTGCCTCACCGCTCAGCTGCACGGTCTCGATGCGTACAGGGGGACCCGAGGAACCCCCTCCAAGCGCAGCCCTCTTCTTGAGCTGGGCTCCCTTGAGGATCTCCTGTAGGGATCTCCCTGTGAGACGAGCGATCTGTGTTGCCAGACGAGCCAACTCAGGGGAGAGGCCCGGCTGAGATCTCTGAGCGGGCTTTAGAGCCAAGACCTGTGGCTCAGGCGCGGGGTGCCCCTGAGGGCTGGGCAGCTTCAGCTTGGGCTCTGGCTTCCCCTGGAGAGCACGCGGTTCGGGGAGCACTCTCTCTGTAAGAAGGCGTTCCAGTTCGGGGGAGTGGGTCTGCTCGCGCTCCAGTCGTTCTGTGAGATCTCGTCGCAGCGCGGAGAGCCGCTCCATCACAGGGGCAGGGGTCTCTAGGGGCAGAGCCTCTGCGGCAGCATCTAGGCTCTCCAATGCCTGAAGGAGATCGACTCCACGCTCTAGAGAGCTTAGATCAGGTTCCTCCACTTCCTCTTCGATCTCTGGTTCATCCCCGAGCATCTTACGGAGCCCGCGCTCAGGGTTGATCAGGGCCTGGGGCTCGGAGATGGCCAGATCCCAGGGGGCTACACCCATCCCCGCCAGGTTGGGCTGTCCGAGGAGGTAGCTGCGCTCTAAGAGCGGCTCCATCTCCAAAAGCTGCTCGGCGAACTCTGTAGCGGAGTCAGGCTCTTGTCGTAACCAGTCAGCAGTCTCTCCTCGAAGAGAAGCGTAAGGACCATGACCAGAGGGCAGCTCCACTAGGGGCTCTAGGCGATCGGAGAGGCTGTGATCATCCATATGGGCTCCTGAGCAGGGGAGGCTCCAGCCTAGCGAATTCCCCTCCTCTTCTGAAGCTTGATGCTTTCCCGATCTTTGAAAACCCACCCTTGCTCAAAAACGCGGAAGATCAGATCTTGGTGAAGATGGACACTGATAAGCAGATCTTGGTGGTTGAGGACAACGCTTCGCTCCGCAGGCTGGTGCTCTACCACCTACGCAAAGCCAAATATCAAGTGCAGGAAGCGCAAAATGGTCGCGCCGCTGTAAAGCTTCTTCAACAGAGTATCCCCGATCTGATCCTCCTGGATTTGAGGATGCCGATCATGGATGGCTTTGAGCTGCTCAACTTGACCCGACGCTATCCCAAGGCAGCGGCGATCCCGATCATCGCGCTGAGCGCGCTGAGCGAGGATGAGGATATCGAACGTGCCCTGCGTTTGGGGGTATTAGATTATCTGATCAAGCCCTTGGATCCCAGCGTCCTGCTCTCTCGGGTGGGGGCGCTCCTACGACCCCGTCGAGGGAGCTGGACAGGAGACAACCGTCGAGAGTTCCTGCGAGGCAGCATCTTGAATCTGGAGTTGGCGGATCGCCAGGGAGTGGATCTCTCTGAGAGCGGGATCTCCTATAACACCAACCAGCCTCCTTTGGTGGGAGAGCTGGTCAGCTTTGAGGTCCCCCAGCTCTCCAAGACCCTGGCTCTGCCGCCCATTCGTCTACGCTGTCGGGTGGTCTATGTGCGCCGTCTAGGGCGATCAGGCTTTCGGGTGGGGGCGGTGTTGGTGGGGCTCAATGAGATGGTTCGCTCCTCGATCCGACGCTATGTCCTGGAGCGTCAGACGCGCTCGGTCCTGAGCTGAGACCTTCAGCGCTTGAGGGCGCCTCGGCCAGGATACTCAGCGCTCCGTCCAAGCTCCTCTTCGATACGCAAGAGCTGATTGTACTTAGCGATACGATCACTGCGGCTGGCAGAGCCGGTCTTGATCTGCCCCGCGTTGGTAGCCACCGCCAAATCTGCGATGGTGGCATCCTCAGTTTCACCAGAGCGATGGCTGATAACGCAAGTGTAGCCCGCGCGGTGAGCCATCTCGATGGTCATCAAGGTCTCGCTGAGGCTGCCGATCTGGTTCACCTTGATCAGGATGCTGTTGGCGATCCCCTCTTCGATCCCTCGCTTAAGGCGGATCTGGTTGGTGACAAAGAGATCATCGCCCACGAGCTGAATCTTCTGGCCCAAGCGCTCAGTAAGCGCCTTCCATCCTGCCCAGTCATTCTCATCCAGGCCATCTTCGATGCTGAGGATGGGGTAGCGCTCACAGAGATCAGCGTAAAACTCCACCATCTCCATCGGGTTGAGGGTGCGGCCCTCACCGCTGAGATTGTAGTTGCCTGTTTCCCTGTTATAAAACTCGCTGCTGGCAACATCCAGGGCGAGGCCGATCTGCTCTCCCGCCTTATAGCCTGCCGCCTGGATCGCCTCTAAGATCACATCCAGGGCCTCGGCGTTGCTGCTCAGGTTGGGCGCGAAGCCACCCTCATCTCCCACGGCGGTGTTTAAGCCCTTGGCCTTCAGCACACTCTTGAGGTGGTGAAAGATCTCAGCGCCCATGCGCAGCCCCTCTTTAAAGGAGCTGGCTCCTACAGGCATCACCATGAACTCTTGGATATCGACGTTGTTGTCGGCGTGGGAGCCCCCGTTGAGGATGTTCATCATCGGGACAGGCAAGCGATAAGCCGCGACCCCACCGAGGTACTTCCAGAGGGGCATCTCGTAGAAGGAGGCCGCCGCCTTGGCCGTCGCCATGCTGACGCCCAGGATGGCGTTAGCGCCCAGTTCGGCTTTATTCTCGGTGCCATCCAACTCTAAGAGCGCTCGATCCAAGCCTCGTTGATCATCGGCGGAGAAGCCCTCCAAGGCGGGGGCAATACGCTCGTTGACGTTCTCCACCGCCTTCTCAACACCCTTGCCCAAGTAGCGCTCCGCGCCATCTCGCAGCTCTAGAGCCTCATGTTCGCCGGTGGAAGCGCCAGAGGGCACGCAGAAGCGCCCCATGTCACCGCTCAGGAGATGAACCTCAACCTCAACGGTGGGATTACCACGGCTGTCTAGGATCTCTCTCGCGTGAATATTGCTGATACCGATCATCGATCTACCTCCTCAGGGCGAGGACCTTAATCGAGCTGCGCTTGGAGATCTACAGCAAAGGAATTCGCCCTCAAAGCGCTCGGGTGCTAAGAAATCTCCTTTAGACCTCTAGAGAAAAATCAAGGGAAGAATGCCCGAGAACAGCCCCCTCTTCACTCCTCTGAGGAACCTCTTGCTTATCATCCTCGGGCTCAGCACCTCAGGCTTCCTCTCAGAGGAGTCCCTCTCTACAGGGGAGATAATTCTGATCATCCTCCTGGCCTTTTCTCTGCCTCTCTTGGTCGCCCTGAGAGCTTTTAGGGCGACTCAAGCTGAGCAGATGCTCCTTGTACCTGAGCGAACTTTTCCGCCGCCTCCTGCACCTCAACGCGCCTTCTTTTGGGATCATCCTCTACGACCCCAGGAGCACCCCGGACTCTTCAAGGGCCGCGAGGTGCTGCTCAAGGAGACCTTGAAGATCTTAAAGGAGGGAGAGAGCTGCCTGCTCCTCTGGGGCCAAGCTCGCATCGGCAAGAGCAGCTTGCTCTACCAGCTGCCCCAGCAGCTCTCAGGCTCTGAACGCCTTGAGCTGCGACGCCTCCATTGCCATGACTCTATCCAGAGTCCTCCGCGCTGGCTCCAGCAGACCCTGGAGCGTGGCGCGGCGATCCCTCCTCCAAAGGGCGCGGGCTGGGAGGAGACCCTGAGTTGGTTGGAGCGCTTGGATTCGCTCCGAGGCGGGGTAGGGGAGAGGCTCTTGATGGTCTTTGAAAATATAGAGCGCTTGAGGCCCTCTCCAGAGTTGATAGAGGCGTTCAGCTCTTTGAGGGTTCTCCCCAACACCTGGATCGCGCTCACCAGCATCCAACACCCCAGCCTGCTTAAAGAGCCTTGGGAGAGGCTGCTCTTCACGCCGCTCCAGCTGCGCTCTCTGAGCCCCAAAGCGGCCCAAGCACTGATCAATCAACCCAACCAGGATCTCTCAGCCCGTTATGGTTCCCGTGTGACCCAAGCGATCCAGCTTGCGACCCAGGGACAGCCCGCGCTCATCCAGCAGCTCTGCGCGCTCTTTATTGAGCGACTCCAGCATGAGGAGCGCGAGCAGGGAGATCTGGATGACTTTGAGTGGGCTGTGCAGCGCCTCCTTCAGGAGAGCCCCCTCTTTGAGGAGCTTTGGGAGCAGCTGAGTCCTCCTGAGCGCGCCCTCCTTCAAACACTCTCTCAGGGTTCACGCTCCATCCCTGCCCGTGCTGAAGGGCTTCAGAGTTTGATCCGTCAGGATCTATTGAGAGCCAAGGGGCAGACGGTGATGATCCATATGCCTCTCCTCGCTCGCTGGATTCGCGAAGTGGGGTGCTTGGAGTTGAAGGGGGAGGCTGATGATGAGGGGAGAGTTGAGGATGATCCATACCCAGCGACGAATATCGTCCCCCCCTGAATTTGCGAGCGGAGGCTTAAGCCTTGCTTGGGTTTCCCTGCGTTCTGGCTCTACTCCATCGTCCCATCACACTCTGGATCTTCTGGATTCATGAGGCAGTAGCATTCGGGGATCTCAGGATTATCTGCACAGAAATTTTCAGGATCGATCTCACCACAGGCTGGGTTATAGGGGTCAGCTTCACAGTCCACATCCTCACCGCTGGCGTCACATCCCCAGTCATAGGGGTTTTGGGCGCAGTAATCCTCCATCGTGAAGTCACTGCAGAGAGGATCATCGCTGTACTCGCCACAGAAAGAGGCATCTCCAGAGCAGGAGGGATCGTAGGGGAACTCTGCGCAGAAGGCATAGACATCCCACTCACCCTCCATGCTGCAGGCGGGATCATCGGGGACCTCAGCACAGTACATTTCAAGGGTATACTCTTCACTGAAGCCAAAATCTTCTACTGGAACCTCATCCCAATCGACCCAATCAGCGCCATCCGCGTCTTCCCAGTCCGCGATGCCATCGCCATCCATGTCCCAATACTCATCGAGCCACTCAGTGCCCTCATCATCCCAGCCATATTCGGACATCCAGGCATCCTCATCTGCCCACTCATCGCCCCAAGGATTTTCATCCTCCCAATTGAGGATATCATCACCGTCCAGATCCTCATCTTCATAGTCGCTGATGCTGTCTCCGTCGGTATCCAGCTGACCGAGGGGGTTATTCTCCGCCTGGAAATGGGTCCCGCCCTCGGCCAACTTTAGATTCCCCAAATCAATGCTCTTATCCTCCTTGAGAGGCTGAGTGTCAGGGATCACTGAAGCCATCTTGCCCTGACCCTCTTTGTTGCTCTTGGGGAACTTGAGCCCGAAGGTCTTACCACCCTTCTGAACCACCAAGGTCTTGGGACCAGGGGGGAGATCATTAAACTCGAATTTCTTGGTTGTGGGGTTAAAGCTGCCCTTGACCTGCTCCTTGCCCGCCATCACTGAGACCTTGGCGTCGGAGTTCTTACCCAGGAAGGTCAGCTTGCCTTCCAGCTTGGCGAGGCGAGCGCCGGAGTTGATGCCATCGCCCTTCTTGGGATCATCTTCGCAACCCAGGGTGAAGAGACCCAGGCTGAGGAGGAGAGAGAGGAAAAACTTCATTGAGGCTCCTTTCGAAAGTCAGGTTCGAACTATCCTATGGAGTTGAGAGCCTCCCCTTTTTGGCCCCCAACTTTTTTTTTCTCGAAGAGACTACGATAAAGCTGGAAGAGAACTCCAGCGATACCCAATCAGGGTGTACAACGGAGCGCTAAACGGAAAGAGTAGGGGCTTATTCTATTCTAAGCGGATCTATTTTTAGTTGACCTGGACGCTCAGTTGGGTTGTTCCTGAGCCACCTCCATAGCCATCCACAAAGAGGATATAGTTTCCAGGCTCCAAATGGATATCGATGTAGGAGTCCAGGCCATCAGGACCATCATCATTGCAAGCCAGCTCGGTCATCGGATCGTCGCACTCCGTCCTCAGGAAGATGAGGGTGTCATAGTCGGAGTTCCCCATCCGGAAGAGCACCTGGGCGGGGCGATCCAGGCGGAAGATGACGGGCTGCTCTGGGCCTTGGCCACCACAGCGGGCTTCATAGTTATTCTCAAGGCCCTGAGTATTGATCTCTAAGACCCCCCCTTCAGGTCCAATCATCAGGGGATAATCCACCAACCGGCAGAGGCTGGGCAGGAAGCATTCTGTTCCACGCTCTGGATCACAATCCGCTTCTTCAACACAGGGGAGCAGACGTCCTCCAAAGTCGGGTAGGGCTGCGGGGCTCTGGATGATCCCCGTACAGCGCTCAGCGCAGGGCAAGCCTCCCTGAGCTTCTGGGCAGAGTTCCAGGGCCTCACAAGCTGCTTCACACTGAGGATCAAGCTGCTCATCCAGAGCGAGGCAGCTCTGTAGATCTTCACAGCTCGATAGCTCAGCGCAGCTGCTCTGAACCAGCAGAGCGGGAGGATCTGGAGTGCAGCCCCGTTCACAGAGCCAAGCATCCAATTCAGGTTCACAGCTCCGCTGCTGCTCACAGAGGCGTTGACAGCGTAGGGAGGCGCGCTCCGGCTCATAACCCACACAGGCTGCCTGAGCACCACAATCTCCGTGACGCCGCGCATCCTCCAGACAGGCGGCCCGCTCCAAATCCCCCTCACAGGACTCCTGACAAGCTTCAACAGGGATCTGGCAAGCCATCAAAATCTCACACTGAGCAGCGCAGAAGATCTGGGGGACCTCTGGCAGACAGGCCGTCAGAGCATCGCACTCCGCCTCAACCCCCAACGCATTCAAACAGGGGGAAGCCTCCGCCAAGAGGAGGCTCTCTTCACCGCCAAAGCCCCGCGCACAGCCCTGAAGGCAAGCACCCATATCTCCTTCAACACACTCCGTTCGTGCTCGGCAGAAGTTGAGGCAATCCAAGCCGCCAGGCAACTCCTGCTCCAGACAACTCGAGACCCCCAACATGGGAGCTTCTGCTGTGCACTCCTCCACCGCTAGAACACAGGCCATCCGAGGGGCAAAGTTGCTGTCTAGGAAATCTTCATCGGAGCAGGCTAAGCGACAATCACCAGGCTCCAAATCGCAGGAGAGCAGGCGCTCACAGTAGGGATCACAGGGAGGCTCCTCCAGGACGCAGGCGGCCATCGCCTGGCATGCTCCATCCGCCCCCACCACACAGGCTCGCCAAGCTTGCTCTCGGAGCAGAGCGAAACCTGAATCACAGCGCTCCAAGCAATCCTCTTCAGCAAGCTCACAGGCCCCCAGAGCCTCACAGTGTCGCTCACACTGAGAGGCGGGCGAGGACTCCGCGTGACAGAACTCAAGCTCAGCGCAGGACTCCGCCTCAGCGCAGCGCAGCTCAGGGAATTGGCGCCGTAGAGTGTTTACATCTTCGGGATGGGCGCTGGTGCAGCTCTGCATGCACTCCCTCAACTCAGCTTCACCACAGATCTGTCTATCAAAGCAGAGAACCTCACAGGCTTGGGCGAGGGGGTGTGGCCCCTGTGGGCCTCCTCCCTCCCAGCAGAATTCATAGAGCATACGGGGATCTGGAGGGCAGCCGCTCCGCAGCTCCTCCTCCATACAAGCAGTGATGCCTGGAGACTCTAACTCCAAGAACTCAAGCTCCTGCTCCAGATCATCACAGGAGATGATGTTATCCCAACAATCGAGCATCAGCTCACAGAGATCTCCTTGAGCAACCCCAGCAGGTCCAAAGCCAGAGAAGCGCAGCTCAGGGAGCTGAACATCGAAGCATTCAGCGATCTTCTGACAATCATCAGGCTGCTCTTGACAACCTGGGAGGTCCAGGGCTTTACGCCGCGCCAGAGGATCTTGGGCGCAGATCTCCAAGCAGCCCTCAAAGCCACGCCCACAGGCCTCAAGGGTCCCGCAATAGCTCTCACAGTCAGGATCAACTGGGGGCATACAGGACTCCAACTCATCACAGGGGACATCTGGCTGTTGGTAGAGACACCGTTCCTCCCCCATCAAGAAGCGCAGACCTTCATCTCCAGAGAGCCCCCTGGCACACTCTTGGAGACAGCTTGGCATCTCCTCTCCCAGCTCCTCTGGGCAGCCCAACTCAAGGCGACAGTAGTTGAGGCAGGGCCAACCTTCCCTGTTATTCCACTCACACTCCCCAATGTGAGGTTCCCCTTCGCAGCGAGACCTCAGGTGGCAGGAGAGCCGCTCCAAGAAGTGGGATGGGTTTTGGAGTTGAAAATCATCACAGCTCTGCGCACATTCAGCCTCATCTCCCATACAGAGGCTCCACTCTTCACAGTAGAGATCACAGCCGATGGGCTCCTGAGGCTGGCACGCTAGAATCGCTTCACAGCCCCCAGCTTCAGCGACACAGCTTCGATGGTTCTGAGCGCGTAGAGCATCCCAATCTTCAGCACATCCTTCTACGCAGGTCTCTGGGGCGAGTTCACAGGCAACGAGAGCTTCACAGTGGCGTTGGCACTGATTTTCAGGGTGTCGCTGCTCCAGGCAGCTGCTCATCTCCTCACAGGAGCCAGCACGCCCACAGGGCAACAGCGCTCTCCAGTAGGAGCTGCTGGGTTCACACTCTCGGGTACACTCCATCTGGTTGGAGAACTCCTCACAGAGAGCCCCCGCTTCACAAAGGTCAAAACAGGAGGGGCCTTGTGGCCCTTGAGCCTCCCAGCAATCATTCAGGACCCTGAAAATATCCCCAC
Organism: uncultured Nannocystaceae bacterium; assembly: GCA_964384025.1. GTDB lineage: Bacteria > Myxococcota_A > Bradymonadia > UBA7976 > UBA1532 > CAYLJJ01. The sequence continues at coordinate 26,932 of CAYLJJ010000042.1, read as the reverse complement.
AGCCGATCTCATTCGAGAGGCCTTCCTGGATACAGGCGAGGCTGGCCTCATTAAACTCCATCATCAGCTCTTCGCAAGGCCCAAAAAACGCCGGACCATTACACTCATTCCAATATCGGCAGAGGAGCTGAGGATCGTAGGTCTCGATCTCCTCCTCTTGAGGGAACATACATGCGTCCAGGGCGCGACAATCCTCTTCGGGGACTTGGATCGGACAGCGCAGTCGCTCCTCAGCACGGAGGGCGCTGAGAGGATCTGGATCATTGAGGTTCAAGATGCACTCTACAGGACAATCATCGCGCACCAAATTGCAGGCCAAGGCCCGCTCACAATAGGTGCCACAGGCAGGGTGAAGCTCCTCTTGGAGGCAGTTCCAGAAGCTTTGGGCGTCACACTGCCCTATGAGCGCCTCTCCACAGCGCTGGAAATCTTCTCCACCCTCAGCACACTCGCTTAGGCAGCTCTCCTCTGTGAGAGGCAGCTCACAACCCTCGCTGCGCTCACAAATCTGCTCGCACTCCAAGAGAGGCAGTCGGGGACGGGGGCAGAGATGTAAGAGATTGCAGCTCTCCACCGCCAGACAGGAGAACCACTCCCTGGGACGCTCCATCTCCTCTAGGCGTTCGCAGTGTTCAATACAGATCTGCGCCTCGCCAAAGAACTCCTCTAAGCGACCACAGCTCTCATAGCGACCACAGGCCTGCTCACAGCTCTCCACCTCGACGCCGATGAAGCGATCCGGGCGAGGGCGAAGATCGGGGAGCTGAATATCTTGGAGAGAGCGATCTGCTCGATTCTCATCGATCTCCATATCTCCAACTCTCAGATCTGGAGCTGCATCCAAGAGCAGCTTGGTGTCAGCCCCCGAGTCTTCTGTCGTTTCTCCGGAGGTTTCAATACAACCTGAGCCAAAGAGAAGCAGCACAGACAGCAGATGTCCTATGCTCCTCCAGCCAGCTCTTTGAGATCGACTACGTTCTCTCATCAATATCCCCTTAATCTCGGGGAGCAAAGAGCCCCCAGCTTTCACCTCAGTGTCGGATTAGGAGGAGACTGTCTCATTTTTTAGGAGGTAAGAGAAAGCGGTGCAGCTTCTGGGGCAGCTCGAAGGTTCTTGGGAAGTTTTCCTCTCTGAGCAGCGCTCGTCACCACGATCGCTTAAGCACCTTGCTTGTTGCCTGTTCGCTTTCTTGAAAAGAGGGGCAAATCTTTGGCGCGGGTTTCAGCCATCACGCTGCTGAAGCAGCTGAGGCCAATCCAGCTGAGCTTGATCGAGCTTCTTTTTTCGATCCTCCTGAGCAGCACGACCAAAGTAAGCAGCACAGCCTCTGATGCAGGCCAAGTATCAGCGGTTTTTTAGGAGAGCAGCGCTAAGGTGACCGTCTCCTGCTGCTCCTCAGCCCAGCGCAGCTTATAGGGCATCTCTGTGCCCATATCGTAGAGCCGTACACCCTCCTCACAGAGCCGCTCTATGATGGCGAGTTGGATGAGATTGCCAGGGCTGAGACGAGCGTGTTCATGGCTGTAGCTCATCTGCAAGCCTCGATAAACATCCAGAAAGGTCGCCCCAAAGACATAGGCGATATCCTCTCCGTGCAGCCGCGCAAAGAGGACGCGAAGATCACCCCCTTGGAGCGTGATCAGGCGGATCATCTTGCGATAAAACTCCTCCGCCATCCCTGACTCGATCCCCTGCTTGGTCATCCCCTTCCAAGCGCGACGTTCTACAGAGAGGATGCGCTGATAGAGCGACTCAAGCTCTCCAAACTCAGGGCGGCGGTGGTACTCATATTTTACCCCCTGGCGTTGAGCCTTGCGCTGGCTCTGACGGAAACCCGCGCGGGTCTTGGCGGAGCGTCGGGAGAAGAAAGCCTCCATCCCTCCCTCCAGGTTGGCGATGCTGCGAATACAGCTCCGCCCCAAGCCCAAGCTCCAGCGCTTTCCAAAGTTGAGGCAGAGGCTCTTAAACCAGCGTCCGTTCCTGGGGATGCCTGCCAGATAGAAGTTATCTGGAGGGTTCTCAAGATTCTCTATCCCCTCTCTGAAGTCTGCAATCAAGGTCGCAGGAGAGGGGCCTGCGAAGGGGGCTGCGAGACCCCAGCCCACCTCTAGAGGGATGCCTATTCGCTTCCCGTTAGGCATCAGATGAATCATCAGTGCTACATAGCCCGCTTGAGAGCGGAAGATAAGGGGCTCTGCCTTAGGATAGAAAGCTTCCTGAGCGGGGATAACCCAGGCGGAGCTGGTGCAGAAGAGATCTACCTCAGGAGTTAGAGCCACCTGAGCGTCAAAGTCAGGGATCGAGCGCTTCAGCTCCTGGAAATTGAGAATCTCTATGGATGTACGCCGAGAAGAACTCCTGAAGAGGGTGATGGCTCATCTCCTGATATCTTGTTTGCTGAGGAGATTGAAAGTATCGCCTGGGGAAGTTCTGGGCAAGATCTCCTCGTTCTCCGATTTGGGGATCGATGCTAAAGCTCCATGATCCTTCTCAGCGCTCCCTCTCTTGGATTTTTGTGGAAGATCCATAGAAGATGATCCATGTTTTTGAAATCTTGGGGGTGGACTGTGAGAGTTCAGTTGCTGTGCCTCGCGCTCCTATTGGGCGCCTGTAATGATGGGGGTGAGAGCAACTCATCAGATGCTGAGCTGAGCGAAGATCTGAGAGCTGATCTTCTCGAAAAAGACAGCACCCTCGAAGATGCAGAGGTGGGCCACCCCGATGAGAGCCTGGGAGACCTAAGTGACAGCGCTGCAAGAGACTCTGGAACCGAGGATGTTGCTCGGGAAGACAATCCCTCGATAGATGGAGGAGAGACAGACAGCGCTCGCCCCTGTGAAGAGGATCAAGCCTGCGATCCAGAGGAATATTGTCAAGAGGGCTATTGTCAGCCTGGTTGCCGTGAGGGTGACCTCTGTGCCCCTGGCCCTAGAGGGCAGGCGCGGGGCTGTACACCCCTGCATGAGTGCCAAGATCTTTGGGAGTGCTGCGATCGGGTGGGGGAGTGTGAGCTGCTCTTTGAGTGTGACGAGCGGGGCTGCGCTGAAGATCGTCCCTGCGGTGGACGGATGCTCTGCATGGAGAATGGAGAGTGTATCGAGCCTGGAGAGTGCCTGGGAGATGAGGACTGCCGAGGAGAGCGACGTTGCATCTTGGGGCTCTGTGATGATCTCTGTGAGGAGGATGCCGACTGCCCTGGTTCTCGCCGCTGCGTCGAGGGCCTCTGTCCAGAACCTGCCCGTTGTCTGAGCCCTCGGGACTGTGATCTTGGACGCCTCTGTCTGGACGGCCTCTGTGAAGATCCCTGTGGAGCGGAGAGCCCTTGTCCAGGTATGCAGATCTGCGAAGAGAGTGGTCGCTGCGCTGAGCCAGAGCGCTGCACAGGAGAGGATGACTGCCTTCGAGATCGCCGCTGTCTGGAGAGTCTCTGCGATGATCCCTGTGAGATAGACGCTGACTGCTCAGGCTCTCGCCGTTGTGTAGAGGGGCGCTGCCCAGAGCCAGAGATCTGCCGGGTCCCTGCGGATTGCGATCCGGGTCGCATCTGTCTACGAGAGCGCTGTGTCGCTCCCTGTGAGGGAGATGAGAGTTGCCCAGGGCTTCAGCGCTGTGGCGAAGAGGGGCGCTGCCAAGAGCCAGAGAGCTGTGCTGCGGATGGAGACTGCTTGGACATCCGCATCTGTGAGGCGGAGCGCTGCCGGGAGCCCTGCGTTGAGGACACCGACTGTGCGGGGAGTCGTCGCTGTGTTGAGGGGCGCTGCCCAGAGATGGAGATCTGCTTCTCCCCTCTGGACTGCGATCCTGGGCGCGTCTGTTGGGAGCGGAGCTGTGTTGAGGCCTGCGATGAGGAGAGGCCCTGCCCGGGGCTTCAGCGCTGTGCTCTGGAGAGCGGGCTCTGCTTAGAGCCTCAAAGCTGCCAAGAGGATCTCGACTGCCTGGATGTACGGGTCTGCGACCAGGGGATCTGTGAGGATCCCTGCTTAGAGGACGCCGACTGTGCTGGTTCTCGGAGCTGTGATCTCCTCAGTGGTCGCTGCCCTGAGCCTGAGATCTGCGTGGTCTCTGAGGATTGTGATCCAGGACGAAGCTGTATCTCCTTTAACTGTACCAGCCTCTGTGGAGAAGAGCAGCTCTGTCCAGGGCTTCAGCGCTGCGACCTGGACACGGGGCTCTGTGGTGAGGGGCCTCGCTGCGAGGAGGATTCAGACTGCCTGAGCCCTCGCCTCTGTGTTGGAGGGAGCTGCACGCCCCCCTGTGAGGAGAATGAGGAGTGCCCAGGCGCCCAGAGCTGTGATCTTGAACAGGGTCGTTGCCGGGAGCCTGAGAGCTGTCACCTTGACGAGGACTGCTTGGGCCAGAGGGTCTGTGAACATGAAGCCTGCCAAGAGGCGGGCTGCTTAATCCACAGTGACTGTCCGGCGGGAGAGGCCTGTGTTGATCGCCTCTGCGCGGCGCCCTTGGAGGGCTGCCCTGGCTGCCCTGAGGCTCTAGAGTGCCTGGAGGGGGCCTGCGCCCCTCAGCTGCCCTGCCAGGGCTCCGCCGACTGCCCACCGGGAGCACCTATCTGTGATGTGGGACGCTGCTTGAGCTGCCTAGAGTCGACGGACTGCGCTCCTGCGGAGATCTGTAGCTCAGGGCGCTGTCGAATCGTGGCGGGCTGCGAGTTGGAGAGTGATTGTCCAGGGAGCCGACTCTGTGAGCAGGGCTTCTGCCAACCCTCCCCCTGTGATGAGGATCTCCATCAAGAGCTGCTTCACTTTCGCAGCTACAGCCAACTGAAGCTCTGTGATGGGAGCTTAGATCTCTATGAAGTTCAGCTGGCTCGAGATCAGGGCCTACAGGTCAAGCTGCGCCACCCTGCGGATCAGGGAGATCTCAATTTGGCGATCAGGATAGAGGGTCAGCTCTACCAGAGCGACGATGCTTGGGGCTTAGAGCAGCTCTCGATCCCCGCCGCGCCAGAGGAGCGCCTCGCTGAGCTGTGGGTTCAGGGCAGCCCCGGCGTGCATGTTGACTATGATCTTGACCTGCAGCCCCTGAGCCCCGAGGAGTGTGCCCAGGACAGCCTGGAGGGCCTCTTTGGCAATGACAGCTCAGAGCAAGCCAGCGTCGCTCCAGGTGAGAGCTTTCGGCTCAGCCTCTGCCCAGGAGAGCAGGACTGGATTCAAGCCCCCTTACCCTTGGGGGCTCAGCAAGAGTTCAGCCTCTTTGGAGATCAAGGGGCCTTTGAGATGAGCCTACGGAGAGAGAACGGGGATCTTATCGTTGAAGCAACAGAGGAGGAGGGGGAGCTGCTCCTCAGCAGCACAGAGGGAGGTTTGCTCCGGCTGGAGTCTTTAGATGAGCAGCCTCTCAACCTCAACCTACAGCGGCGCTTGAGCGCCTTAGTTGACAGCGAGGAGCGCGCCTGCGCCGCGCCAATCCCCTTACCTCCCAACCTCAGCTTGCCATTGATGCCTCACCCGCCCGTGCAGCGCTTCTCGGGGAGCTGTGATGGTGGTTTCATCGATCACCTCCTTGAGTTTGAGTTGGAGGAGGCGGAGCGGATCAGCTTAACGCTGAATACTCAGGGTCTGGGGGGGGCGCTGATTCTTCGCGCGAGCTGCGCTGAGCCTGAGAGCGAACTGCGCTGTGAAGAGGGAGATGATCCACAGCTCAACAGGCTGGATTTGGAGGCGGGTCACTACAGCCTCATCGCTCAGGCTGAGGGGGAGGCGCAGATCAGCCTTCAGATCCATGCGCTCTGTGAAGGGGATGGGGAGTGCGTGGAGGGGCTCTGTATTGGGGGCTTCTGTCAACCGCCCTGCACGGAGGAGCTGGGCTGTGAGGGAGCCCAACGCTGTGAAGAGGGTCGCTGCCTGGAGCCGGAGCGCTGTGAGCAGGATCTAGACTGTCTGGGGCCTCGCGTCTGTGAAGGGGGTGTTTGTCAGGAGTTCGGCTGTGAGCTTCACGCCGATTGTGAAGGAGCCTGCCTTGATCGTCGCTGTCTGCCTCGGCTTCCTCAGGCTTGTAGCCTCGCGGAGCCCTGTGAGGGGGCACAGCTCTGTGCCCCAGATGGGGCCTGCTTGGCAGATGGCCCTTGTGAAGAGGATATTGACTGCCCCGAGGGGGCTCCACGTTGCGCTCCGGATGGAGGCTGTGTTGTCTGTTTGAGCGCTGAAGATTGTAGCCCTGCAGAGTGGTGTGCTGAGGGGCGCTGTGGCTACTCGGGGCGCTGTCTTCAAGATGAGGACTGCCCAGGGAGCCGCCTCTGCGAAGGGGGGCGTTGCGTCGCCTCTCCCTGCGAAGGAGATCGCTTTGAGCAGCTTATTGAGCCCTCCTTAGAGGCGCGGGCCTATGGTGAGCTGATGCACTGTGACGGCAGCGTGGATCGCTTTAGCCATCACCTCGCCGCCGGTGAGGGCCTGCGGCTGTTCCTGCGGCATGATCCCAACCAGGGTGATCTCAAGCTGGAGGTGGAGGGAGAGAGGATCTCCGATGGCTTCTACGGCTTGGAGATCATCGAGCTGGATCCGAGCCCTGCGCCGCGTACCCTGCAGATCATTGTTCGAGGGCGTCGTGGCTTCCATGTTCCCTACAGCCTCAGCCTTGAGCCTCAAGGCCCTGAGTTCTGCGCAGGAGATGCTCTAGAGGGGCTCTTAGGCAACCAAAGCTTAGAGCGAGCGCGCCCCTTGGATGAGGGGCTCTATGAGCTGGGGCTCTGCCCTGGAGATGAAGACTGGTTCTCTGTAGAGCTGCCTGCTGGAGTAGGTCTTCAGGCCCAACTCACTCAGACTCTAGGCCCCCCCATCAGCCTAGAGATCCTAAGCCCCCAGGGGGTGCCCTTGGCGGAAGCGGTAGAGGAGGGAGAAGAGACCTTTATCGCTCGCCACGAGTTCCCCAGCGCCGCTGGAGCTCTGTTGCACCTCCAAGGCCAGGGAGCCCACGCCGAGTTCTGGCTTCAGCTTTTGGCGGAGCCCTTAGAAGACGCTGAGACGCTGGCCTGTGCAGAGGCTCAGCTCCTGCGTCCAGCGGAGCTCCTTCGCTTAGCGAGGCGACTTGCGGTAGAGCGTTTCGCTCTAAGTTGTAGTCGTGGTGGGGTACGAGACTATATACTACGCATCGATCTGGAGCAGGCTCGGACTTTGGATATCGAGGTGTTGGGAGCGGGTCTAGAAACCGCCCTAGCCCTACGCTCTCGCTGCGATGATTCGGGCAGCGAGCTGCGCTGTGAAGCACAGGAGTTTGGCGCTCAGATGCAGAGGGTTGAGTTGGAGGCGGGGAGTTGGTTTTTGATCATCCAGACTTCAGCGGCAAACCCAGAGGTCTTGATGCAGTGGCGTTGAACTGAAGCTGCAAAGCCAACAGGAACATCGCTCCAATGATCGATAATGGAGAACCTCAGCTCTAAGGCTGGGTGCTCAAGGCGAGAGACCGAATCAGGTTTATATGGATTATCGATCAAGCTCAACCAGCCTGATCGTCGATAACATGAGTTGGGTTTCAACCGCTCCTTGAGGAGGAAATGTCAAACGAACCAACGCAAGAACAACGGCGAAATCGTTTGCTTTTAGAGCAGATCACCCAAGCTCAATCGCAGCTTGTGGAGGGAAATGATAGCCGCGCGGTTTTTGGAGGGCTCCTTCAGGCGCTCCTGGCTCTGACTGAGAGCGAATATGGGTTTATCGGAGAGATCCTCTCAGATGGAGAAGGTGCATACTTAAAAACACACGCCATCTCCGATATTTCCTGGAATGAAGAGACCCGCATATTCTATAAAGAGAACGCTCCACGTGGTTTGGAATTTCGCTCCCTCGACACGCTCTTTGGTTACACGATCCGCTCAGGCGAGGCGGTGCTTACAAACTCGCCATCAAAGCACCCTGAGAGCAAAGGGATACCCAAAGGACACCCCCCGCTCAAGAGCTATTTGGGGCTCCCCTTTCATTTTAGGGGAGAGTTGATAGGGATGATTGGCATCGCCAACCGACATGGTGGATACCAACCTGAGCAGATCAATTTCCTTAAACCTTTCCTCTACACCTGCGCCAATATCATCGTCTCGTTGCGGAATGAGATCTCCAGAGCGGAGGCTTTCAAGCGCCTGCAAGAGAATGAGCTGAGGAGCCGGGCCATCCTCAACCACACTATTGATGCCATTGTAACCATTGATGGATCAGGTATTATTGAGAGCTGTAACCCAGCTGCTACAAAGCTGTTTGGCTATGCTCGGCGCGAGCTGATTGGGCAGAACGTCTCGATTTTAATGCCTGATCCTCACCGGAGCATCCATGATAGCTATATCCAAACCTACCTAAAGACAGGCCAAGCGCATGTGATCGGCCGTAATCGTGAGCTTCCCGGTCGCCATAAAAGCGGGAGGATCTTTCAATTGGAGTTGGCCGTCAGTGAGATTCGCTTTGAGGAGCGGCGGATCTTCATGGGGGTTTTGCGGGACATCTCTCAACGCAAATCAGGGGAAGCTGAACTCACACTGCTCAACACCAAGATGTCTCAACAGGTGGGTCAGCTGAAGACCCTCGCGGCGGATAACACTCTGTTGGCCGAGTTAGGGAGCTATCTTCAAGCCAGCCACTCTGAGAAGGAGATCTACCAGCTTGTCCAACGCTATCTTTCGCTGGCTTTTAAAGAGGATCAAGGCGGCCTCTTTGTGATCTCCTCAGATGGGGAGGTAGAACAGGTGGCGCGGATTGGCGATGATGCTGGGGTAGAGCCGATCCTCGATCGTTGGGACTGCTGGGCGCTGCGGCGGGGCGAGGTTCATCTCAGTGATGAACGTGAGCGGAGGATCCGCTGTCCGCACCTCCGGGCCTCTGAACGGAGCGCTTTCATCTGCGCGCCTGTATTGACACAGGATGGCCTCGCGGGGCTGATCAGCCTCAGTTGGCGATCGGCAGGGCAAACCAAGCGGCACATAAACCTGCTCACGGCGCTCGCTGATCGCACCGGCGCAAGCCTCTCCAATATGCGTCTGCGTCGGCGATTAAAGGAGGAGTCGATCCGCGATCCGCTTACGCGGCTCTACAACCGACGCTATATGCATGAGTATCTCAGGCGTCAACTCCGCCGCGCCTCAAGCCTAGAGCAGCAGCTCGCGGTGCTGATGTTTGACATCGATCATTTCAAGCGCTTTAACGATGATTATGGGCATGATATCGGTGACTTGGCGCTTAAGTCTGTTGCTCAACTGCTGACCGATCGAGCGAAGCATGTGGGGATCGCTTGCCGGTTGGGTGGGGAGGAGTTCCTCCTCATCCTCCCCAACACTTCGAAGGCGAAGGCCATTCAACAAGCAGAGATGCTTCGAAGTGAGTTCTCCGAGTTGGAGATCAAGGTCCGTCATTTGAAAATCCCCTCGATCACAACCTCTGTCGGTGTTGCCATCTTTCCCGAGCACGCCGATAGAGAGTTCGATCTTCTTCAACGCGCAGATTTAGCGCTCTATCAAGCCAAGAACGAGGGGCGTGATCGAGTTTGCGTATTTGGGGAGAATGCTATAAATACCAATGAGGATTAGATCATCTAGAGCCTTATCCTAGATTCCATAGAGAGTGAGCCTCTTTGAATTGAGCTGCATTCCAGCTTTGACGCCCTGTCTTCTGCTGTTTCAAGCATCGGCAGGCTGTAATTATCTTAAAACTGAGGTGTTTGCTACACTTCATAGATGGTTTTGTTGTTTTCTAAGCAAAATGCCAGAATATCAACAAGATCCTCTCTCTGTTTTAACTTTTCTCGGATTCTCCTCGCGGGAGGGTTGAAAAACCTATCTTTCAACAAAGATGAATAGTAGCCATTATCTTCAAACAGCACCTCTGCCATATACTTGGCATATCGTGGGAGCGCGATTTGGTCGCCTCGGATGCTGATCCTCGCCCGATCACCGTAGAGCGTTGCAGCGCGTAGGTTATGCCTCAACTCATCCTCTGTTTGTGGGAGCAGTTTTTCAAGATCGGCGTCGGCGGTGGCGATCCTCTCTCCCATATGAGATAGGGCCGCCGCTGATTTTGTGCACTCCTGAGCATCTATACTGCGGATCTCAAGATAACCGGGGATCTCATCTTTCTGGTTAAAGCGAACAACCTGTTGGGTCAGCAGCTTAAAGAAGCTCCATTCACTCCCTCGATATTCAGCGACGACCTCTCGCGGAGTCTTGCCATCCTGGCAGAAAAAATGGGGGTTGAATCTCGCCAGCTTCTCTTCAACCGCGTCGCCTGCTCGCTCTAGAGCGCGCTGATATTGTGCTGTGCTCCTCAGTGGATAGGTCCCAGGGAAGAGCTGACCGGATTGAACCCCTTTGGCATCGATAAGCTGCTGCCTTCGGCTCCAAACATTCAGCGGGATTCCCTGAATATGGGGGGATGTAGAGAAACAGTAGATGAGGAGAGGAGAGAGCCCAACCATCCGGTTATAGAGCTGAACCCGCTCCTCCTCACCATCCCTCATCATGCTGATGTTGAGCTGATCGGCGGTTGTATAGCGAGTAAAAGCATCCGCAGGAAAGACAAGATTAAACTCGCCCCAGAACGCATTGTCCCCCTGCCTCTGGAGTGACTCGCTGGTGTCTATATTGGGATCATCCCTCCCTGGGTAGCTGCCTGCGCAGAGCACCAGGGCTTTGGGATCAAACTCCTTTGCAGCTTCGATAAGCTTCTCCAATCGCTCCGAGAGCTTAAGCTCAACGATGCGAGGATCTCTCTCTTCCTCCTCAGTCTCGGTTTTTAGCTCAAAAGCGTTCCACTGGTACTCCCAAGAACCACCAAATTCAGCGAGTGTTTTAGCAAATCTACGCGAGTTTCTTATGTCAAGAACAGTATCTTCCTGTTCGTTTCTTTTTAGAACCCAGTATTCTTTTTCGATGCCTCTGCGTGACCCAAAAGATGAAAATTTCAAGTAGCCCTCACAGAATGAATATGATCAGCACTGTAACGCTTATCCATTGCTGATGTATTTATGGTAATACGATTTTTTGCTCTACGTCGAGCAAAATTATTCGACAGATGACATTTGTCGCTCAATCCAATCCAGATATGCATCTGAACTATAGAAAATACCTGAGGTATACCCGGCGGAAAAGCTGTCAACCATGTTCGCTCAATCCTCCGTTGGCTTGAGAGCAAGCGTTCGTATAAAGGAGTCGCCTTGTGACATACAAACTCATGCTCGTCACTTTTCTGCCTGCTGTTTGCAGCAGGATTTTCCCCAAACGCTCATCCGGAGCAGCCCAAAGAGCCATACTGCTTGGCCTTACCTCTCCTCACCCTTCTTTTCTTAGAGATCTCGCACAGCAGCACCTTATAGACTGGAAAGCCGGAGATCTCATCTTGCTGGTTTGGATCGGTCAGATCGTTCACGTTGGCCTGCTTCCACTCTTCGGTGCCCAAGGGGCCACCGCCACCCACAGCGGCGTAAGCAACCCCCTCCATGATCTTATCTGTGACCAGTGCCCTCATCATCACCTCGCCACGGGGGGTTTTTAGCATCACGGCGTTGCCTGTCGTGATGCCTCGGGCCTCTGCATCTTTGCTGTTTATCTCCACGATGGGATGCGGGTACTTCTTGATAAACCCTGGGATCCCTCGGAAGCAGCTTTTCATGTCGGGTTTGTAGGAGCCTGTGCCTAAGATCAGCGGAAAGTTCTTGGAGAGCTCAGGCTGAGAAAGAGGGGTCTCATCTGATTCTAAATATTCGGGCAGACCGCTATATCCCAGCTGCTCCAGGATGCTGGACTTGATCTCAAATTTGCCCGAGGGTGTCTCAAACCCAGGCTGACCATCGGCTCTGAGTAGTCCATCCTCCCACTTTTTGTACTCGATCATAAATCGGCAATTTCGCATCAAGCCCTTTGGATCTTCTCTCCAATCCTCCACCTTAAGATCGCTGACGCTTAGGAAATTACGCAGGACCGCATCAGGGTTTTGTGGGTATAGCTCTCCATAGCCCAGGCGGTTGGCCAATTCGAGCAGTATATAGTAGTCCGGTCTTGATTCTCCAAGGGGCTCGATTATCTTTTCTCGAATCCTGGCCATACAACCATAGTTGCAATAGGATTCAAGCTCAAAGCCAGTGGTCGCAGGCAGGATGATATCTGCAAAAGCAGCGTCCGCAGTGAGCTGTAGGTCGATACACACCATAAAATCAAGCTCGGCAAAGGCCCTCCTCCAGATGTTGGGCTTGGGCCAGGAGGTGATGATGGAAGCACCCATCACAAAGAGCGAGCGGATTTTATAGGGGTCTGATTCCAAGATAGATTTAGGTAGAAGGCTGGCGTGGGGCTCCTGGCAGTAGTGTGCATAGACCGGGAACTTGCCCTCCCCTATCGATTTGTCATATCCAGGGCTCTTGATATGTTTCTCTTTGGGTAAGGGAATCCCGTTCCCTCGCATCAAAAATCCCCGCCCTCCCACGACATCAAGCTGACCAGCGATAGCCCAGAGCGTCATCACCGCGCGTATGCTCTGTACACCACTCTTGGAATACTCCAAGCCTGTGTACATGATATAGCTTGCTCCTTCAGCTTGGTAAATATCGCGTGCGAGCTGTTCTATGCGTTCTTTGCTTACACTGGTGATTTTGCTTACATATTCGGGAGTAAACTCCTTTACATACTCAGCAAATTCATCAAAACCCAGAGTCCAGTTCTCAACGAACTCCTTATCGTAAAGTCCATCGCGAATGAGCAGATGGGAGAGCCCTAAGGCCATGGCTCCATCTGAGCCCGGACGGATGGGGATCCACTCACTGCCCTCCAGCTCCGCACATTCGGTCTTCCTCGGATCGATCACGATGATCTTGGCGTCCTCTTCGATCGCAACCTCCAGGCGTTTGAAGTTGATCGGCGGTGTGGAGGTGGCGGGGTTCGTTCCCCAGACGATGATCAGATCGGAGTTGTCGAGGTCGGAATACATCTCCGTGTGCAGAGAACCCACGGTCGTCTTAGGAGCAAGCACCCCAAGCGAGGTGTAGCAGGGGGCTCCCACCCCAAAGGTGTTGGGAGAGCCAAAGGGGAACAGCAAGCTCGTAGCCAGATAGATCTCTGAACCACCCACCTGAAAGATATCGCGGATAGAGCGCTCATAGGAGCCGGTCCCTGCATAGAAGCCCACCGCCTCTGGTCCATGCTCCTCTTTGATTTGGTTGATCCGCTCAACGATTATGTCGAAGGCCTCATTCCAAGAGATCCTCTCAAACTCATGCTTCCCTTTGGGACCGACCCTCTTCAACGGATACTTTATCCTCCTGTCTGAATAGATGATCTCTTTCACATCGTCTGCGATCGGGCAGAGGACTTCACCCATCGGCATTTCTGGATCAGCCTCTAAGCGATCGATTTTCTCCTCTTCATCAAAATGTATAATGACGCCACATCCTGGGCTGTGGTAGCAGAGCCCACAGATCCCTTTTTTGCTCTCTCGCACGTTGATTCCTTTGCTCTTTTTGGTGGGAGGACCAGCCCTGAACAGCTGAAATGGATCTAAAAATTGACCGTTCCTGGGATGATCTTGGGGGGTCTATAGCCTTTGGGCCATTTGATTGCAAACTTGCTTTCAGCCAAAATCGGGCTGTTGTATTGGCGGCTGATCACGAGCAGATAGTGACGCTCCTCTGGAAAAGTTTCTTTGTCCAAGACAACATCACTGGCGAGGATTTTGGTCATTTTTTGGTTGGGATAGACAGGAAAAGTGCTGACCAAACGGCGTCGCTCGGTGACATCATAGATCGCCGCGTTGAATTGGCTGCTGCGATGAGGGCGCGCAAAGAAAGCCATAAACTCTATATGGATATTCCCCTCCTCGTCATAGCGGAAGCTCTTACTGTCAACCCGCTTCATATGGCGAATCAGCGCCTTGTCACTCTTGAATCGGAAAGGGAAGGGCTTCTTAGAGAGTATGATCTTTCCCTTAAAAACGCGGTTGGGGCTGCGCGCTAAGGCGGGCAGAGAGAGAGAGAAGAGAAAGGCAAAGAGGACCAAGCTGCGAGGATTCATAGAGGGCTCCCTGAAAATGAATCTACTGCTTAACGCTTCTCTAGCGAGGCAAACAAGCGCTAAAAGAGAGCCGTAGTTTATCAAGCTGGAGTGCTCAGATCCCCTCTCTCATCAGTTTTACAATCTCAGGTGCTCTGGTGAGCGCCCTCCTTGGAGCCCTGGATGCTCTGGTCGCCGCACAGAGCCTTTTCCAACTGGACCTGCTCGCTCTAGGTCTGGGGATTCATATGGCGCCTGGGGTGCTCCTGGCTGCTCTGGCAGGCCTGCTTCACCCTCTGCTGCATGTTGATCTAAGGATCCTCTCTCTCATCCGGCGCTTGGGGCGGAGGCTCTGGCCTCTGGAAGGGGATGGTCTCTATGAGCGCTGTGAGACTGTGGCGAGCCTCTGGCTGGGGGCTTCTCTGACGCTCCTGGGCCTACAGCTCACCTTCAAGATCTTCAGCCTGTTGCTCCTGCGCATCCAGCTGGAACTCTTCGCCGCTCTCGCTGTAGCCCTCTCAGGGCTCTTGGTCCTTACTCTGTTCCTCAGCCTGTTTCTGCCCCTCCGCGCAGGTCTCAGTCGTCTCCTTGAGCATCTCCTGCGTCGTAACCCAAAGCTGAGCTTCCTGGGCTGGCCTCCCCTCAGCGCCCTCCCCCTCAGCTTGTTCCTCTTTGGCTTACTGCTCTCTCACCCCAACTGGGCCTCGTTGAGGTTGCGCCCCTTCTTCGCCCTGTTCAGTTTCACCTTGGGGCTCTTTGCCCTGGGGGAGTGGGGGCTCTCTCTGCGTAGGGGTGTTTGGTTTAAGTGGATCGGGCTGATCGCAGCAGGGCTGCTCTTTCCCCTGAGCCTGCTGCTCTCCTCTTGGGGGTTTCAAAATTCCAAGGATGTTCAAGCCCTCTACGGGGTGAAGGGAGGGACTGGGCGCCTCCTCCTCAATCTGGCTCGGCGCCCCTTTGATGAGGATGAGGATGGCTATGCGCGGATCTTCGGGGGTGAGGACTGTGATGATGCTGCGCCTCATATCCACCCAGGCGCTGATGAGATCCGAGGAAATGGCCGTGATGAGGATTGTGATGGCGTGGATCAGCCTCTCCCCAAACCTAAGCCTAAGGAGCCTCACTGGAGGCGCAGCCTGCGCCCCCCCTATCACATCATCCTGATCAGCATCAGCGCCCTTCGAACCCAGCAGCTGGGATTCTCTGGTTATAGCCGCGCGACGAGCCCTGCCCTAGATAGGCTGGCTGCCTCCGCGCTCCTCTTTCGTCGAGCCTACACTCCCTCTTCACGGATGAGCGCTGCTCTGCCCTCTATCTTGAGCGGCAAATACCCCTCAGAGCTGCTGCGTGATGATGGACATTTTACGCGCTATGGTCCTGAGAATCGTTTCCTGGCGGAGCTGCTCTTGGAGCAGGGTTATCAAACCGCCGCTTTCCCTGGGCACTGGTACTTTCAGCGTCGCTATGGTCTGTATCAGGGCTGGCAAAGCTGGAATCCACTCCAGATCCCCCCAGAGCAGATGGAGGGGGCTGCCACCACTGGCCCTCTCTTAGAGGCGGCCCTTAAGTGGCTTAAGGCCCAGGATTCAAAGCAACCTCAGCTCCTCTGGGTTCACCTCTTCGATCCACACAGGGAGTATCTCCCACACCCCTCAGGGCTCTCCTTTGGTGAGACACCGGTGGATCGCTACGATGCTCAGCTCCGCGCTGTAGATGACTGGCTGGCTTACTTTCTCCAGAAGCTGCGAGCCCTGGACTCCTGGCCCCGTACGGTTCTTGTCTTGATAGGCAGCTCTGGTGAACGCTTCCCTGGAGAGGGAGAGAGTGTGCTCTCAGAGAGGATGATTCAGGTCCCGTTGATCATGCGCCTGCCGAACGTCAAACCTCAGGTCATCACCCAGAGGACCAGCCTTATCGATCTGTTCCCCACCCTCCTAGATCTGGCTGGGGTCCCAGCTCAGGCGATCCAGCGCCGCGCGCTCAAGCTTCCGGGTCAAAGCCTGCTCCCCCTGATCTTAACGACAGCGAGCGAAGCAGCTTGGGAGGAGCGGGCGATCTTCGTTGAGCGGCCTCAGACACGTCGAGAGCCCAGCGAAGAGGCCCTCTTATTGGGCGAACTCAAGCTGCTCCATAAGCCAAGTCAGGGGCTCTATAAGCTCTTCGATCTGGCCAAAGATCCTCAGGAGAAGCGGGATCGCGCCCTCGATTGGCCTGAGAAGCTGAGGTCTCTGAGGGTGCATATGGAGGCGCTTCAAGCGGGGCTGCAACGCCGCTCACCAACACCCAGATGATCAGAGCCGCCAACGCAGCCAGCTCCAGAGGCTGCGACCGGGACGAGGCGACTGAAGCAGATCCAGAGCAGGCTGATCCAGAGCGTTCTGAACCCTGAGCCCAACCTCCAGGTCGAGAGCCACCGGTCCCAAGGCCCCCAACTCGATCCAGGTGTAGCCCTCCAGCCGACGCAGCCCTCCTCGATCTGTAGTCAACGCGCTGCGCCAGTCCAAGCTGGAGAACAGCCGTGCTGCTCCTGTCTGGAGGCTGAGGCGAGCAAAGAGGTGATGTTGGGGGCGATAGGGAAGCGGGCTGGCCTGAGGCTCAAGCTGAGCTTGGAGCTGGGTATAGCTCAGCTCTAGATGGAGCGGACGTGGTCGCCAGCTTGCGCTGAACTCTAAGCCCAGGATCTTCGCCGCATCGCTGTCATCTGCCTCCACCAGATAGGCTGATTTCTGGATAAAGTGGATCAGGCGGTGATAGCGCTGCCCAAAGAGGACCAGCTCAGCTTGAACGCCCCGGCGGAGGTACTGGAGGCCCAGATCTCCACCCCAGCCACTCTCGCTGCGCAGATCAGGGTTTCCCCGAAGCCCAGGCGCTCTAAAGTGCAGTTCATCTAAACCAGGGCGGCGATAGAGTCGGCCCAGATTGGCCCTCAAGCTGAGACGCTTTAAAGGCCCCAGGCTGAGCCCCAGCTTGGGAATCCACTCCGGCAGGCCTTCGCTCCCTCCCTCTAAGCGGAGCGCTCCAGAGAGCTGAAGGGGGCGCCAAGGGCTCCAGCGCTCCCCCAGGATAAGAGCGACAGTCTGCCGCCCCTCTTCTCGATATGTTTCCCCTTCAGTCTCCGCTTGATCCAGGCGCAGTGATAGGGCGCTTTTCAGTTGATGATCACCCCATCCTCCGTGCCAGTGCCCCTGAACCCCAAGGCTCTGATCGCGCATATCAAAGCGCCCATTGGGGTCGAAAGGTCCAGGATCGGAGTCCCGAAGAGCGTAGCCTCGGTGTCGTAGGAAGGCCAACAGCGTCCAAGGCCCTAAGCTCCCTCTCAAACCCCCCTGGAGGCGCCAAAGGCCGCTGCGAGCCCAGAGGCTGGGAGACTGCTCTGGTCCAGGCTCCCCTCGCTCCATCATCTGCAACTCTAGGAGCCCTCGCCAGGAACTCCAGCGTCCCAACAGGAGCCCCCCCAGACGGCGATGATCGTTGTTCTCCCGTCTGCGCTGCTCTCCATTGCTGTCGAGGAAGCCAAAGTCTCCTTCAGCGGCGCTGAGCGAGAGCAAGCCCATCAATGCACGCCTCTCTCCTCCATGCCCCAAGGCGGCATCTAGGCTGAGGCTCCTGCCGGAGCCCAAGCCCGCGCGGAGCTGTGTGCTCCAATCCAGGGGGATGGCGCGACTCTCCAGCTTGAGGACTCCCCCTTGAGCGCCGCTGCCATAGAGGGCCGCTGAGGGGCCTCGGAGGAGGATCAGGGACTCAAACCAGCTCAGGGGCAGGGCCGCCAGATCTGGAGCGCCGCCTCTAGCTCCTCCTAAGGGGATGCCATCGAGGAAGAGGGCCACCCGCTGAGCCCCCGCCCCCCGAAGCTGAAAAGACTGAGGCCGCCCCAAGCTGCCGCTGTGTTGTACCTGTACCCCAGGCGCTCTGCTGAGCAGGCTGGCACTGTCCTGCACCTCAGAGGGATCAGCTTCCAGTCGCGTTACAAAGGCTGCGGGGTCCTCTTCATCCGCCTCAGGGCTGCGCTGCCCAAACACTCGAATGGGAGATTCAAGTTCAGGGGCCTGAAGGGGGAGGATAAGGAACAGGGTGAGGGATAAGATCGGCAATTGCTGTATCAATGGGCGGAGAGAGAAGAAAGCTTCCAGCGTCGGTGAATCCAGAGCCACTGCTCAGGGTTCGCGCGGATCGCTGCTTCGAGACTGGCGCTGCAGCGCGCCGTGATCTCCTCCAGGCTGCCCTCTGAAGAGATGGCTGCCTGGATCTCCACTCGCTGCCTCCCCCCAGGCTGTCGACTGATGAAGATCGGCAGGATGGGGGCCCCGCTGAGTTGAGCTAGACGCGCGAGATCGGGGCTGGTGGCGGCGGGCCGCCCCAGGAAGGAGATCGCTAAAGCCCGAGGGCTGGGATCATGCTGGTCGAGGACAAAGGCCAGCAGCTCACCGCGCTTCAACGCCCGTAGGGCCGCGCGCCCAGAGCCCTTCGCGTTAAGGACCCGTGTGCCCCCCTCTCTCAGGCGAAGCCAGAGCCTCTGCAAACGGTCGATCTTAAAGCGGCGGCTGATCACCCAGAGGGGGGGGCCAAAGGCGGCCCCCAAGCGCAAGAGCAGCTCCCAGTTTCCCAAATGAGCCGAGAGGAAGAGG
The DNA here is from genome assembly GCA_964384025.1 of uncultured Nannocystaceae bacterium. GTDB lineage: Bacteria > Myxococcota_A > Bradymonadia > UBA7976 > UBA1532 > CAYLJJ01. The sequence goes on along the minus strand of CAYLJJ010000042.1, from coordinate 8,346 downwards.
ACCCCCCGCCCCTGCTCCTGTGCAGCCTCAAAGTGAGCCCAGCCCCTTAACTCGACCTCTTCAAGCAGCTCAGCGGGGCTGCGCCGCGCGCTCAGGAGCAGCTCCAAGAAGCTGCGGCCAAAGCTACGATACATCCCCGCGATCAACTGTTCCTGCTCCAGAGGGCTCAGCTCAGGAAAGGCGTAGGCCAGCTGCTCCCGCGCTACCGCTCGCCGGATGGGGATCAGACGATACCAGATCCAGCCCAGGAGAGCCCCAAGGTGCTGAGTCAGCGCAGCCAGGAGAGATCCCCTTCCACCTCAAGATCGATCATCAGGGTCACTACATCAGCACCCACAGGCAGGCGCGCAAGATCCTTGCTGGTGGTGATCGCCAGCGCGGGGCCGCTCCAGTCACGCGGGCTCAGAGCGTCGTGATCTCCGCGTACGATGGGGGGCAAAAGCTCAGCCCCAAGTCGCTTTAAAGCGAGATGGAAGGAGCCAGGGCGGGCGATGGCTGAGATGGGGCGAAGGGGGCGACCCTTCAACCAACTCAGCTCACGTCGCACGCCCCCTGGGAGCTGTACATAGAGAGGCTTAACTCGGCTGTGCAGCTGAGGTTGCCAAGGCGCGGGGAGGGGCTCAGCGCCCGGCTCGTCGACTCGATGCAGCCAGATGAGATCAGCCCGCGCTAAGGCGGAGAGCGGTTCTCTGAGAGGTCCCATAGGCAGCAACCTTCGAGGAGCGCTGGCGTCCAGAGCGATGATCTCCAGCGCGCGAGGGAAGCTTAGATCCTGGCTGCCTCCATCTAAGATCACATGTGGAATCTGGATCTGCTTTAAGCAGGCAGCTCGATCTCGAGCGACCCAGATTTCTCGATCTGGAAGCTCCCGATAGAGGGCCACCGCTTCATCTCCATAGAGCAGAGGATCGGGGGCTTGCACCTGAGCATAGGGGCCTTTAAAGCGACCGCGGTAGCCATGCCCCAGGATCGCCAAGGGCCCTGAGAGCTGCCGCGCGAGCCAAGCAACGATGGGGGTCTTTCCCGCTCCTCCCACAGCCAAGCTGCCCACGACCCAGATCGGTCGTTGAGTTCTGGGAGCGCTCCTGCGTGGTCTCCAGCTCATCAAGCGCTCGATCCCTGCGGAGGCCAGCTCAGCCAAAGGTCCCGCCTGGGGATGAAAAAGTCCTGCCTGTACCCAAGCCCTCAAGATGCCTCTGTGATCAAAGTTATGAAATTTCCTCTCCCGATTCAGTGAGGGCAATCTATCATGATCAGATGCCCCGTTTTGAAGTGCAATTGCCGCGAGAAGGAGCGCAGCCTCAGGTTCAGCGGGTGGTGGCTAAGAACTGGCTCGAAGCTCTCAAGAAGGCTTTAAAGCTTCTTGATGAGCCCCCCGTGACAGAGGAGCTGGAGTTGGATCTGCGACCCGATCACTCTGTCATCATCTTTGATCAGAGCACCGAGCGCTCCTTTAAGGTGCGATCTCTCCTGAGCTTTACACGCCCTCCGCCCATCCCCTTAGAGCCTCTGGACTCTTTAGAACTTGATGATCCCTATGCTGTGTTTGAGAAGCCTCAGCCGATCCGAGCGCTGCCCTCTCTTCCCGAGAAGGAGCCTGAACGGCGAGATGCTCTGGAGTTTGAGTTGGCTGCTTTGGATGAACCCAGCTTGAAGCTCTCTGAAGCGGTCGCTTTGGTCCTGAGCACGATCCTTCGCCATGTACCTTCAAGCGCTGGAGGGGTTCACCTTATCGATCCTGAGAGCTGTACCCTCTATCCCTATGCGCTCCAGGGGCGATGTGAAGGGCTGGCGATCCGCTTGCCCTTGGGCTTGGGGCTCTTGGGGACCTGCCTACGAGAGGGTTTGCCGCTGAACCTTCCAGAGCCCGCTGAAGATCCTCGCTATCGCGGTGATCCTCAGAGGGCGCCCAGGGCGCTGCTCTGTGCTCCCATCCGTCAGGGTACGCTCTCCTTTGGGGTTTTGGAGCTGAGGGATCCTCTCAAGCGCGAGAGCTTTAGCCCCATTGATGAGCGCTTTGCTCGGCGAGGAGCGGAGAGCTTGGGGCGCTTCCTGATCCAGCGCCTAGATGGCTCTAAAGATCAGTTGACGCCCTCCATATAGCCATGCGCTGCGGCTTGCAGCACTGAGTCTAAATCCCAAACTCCTGTCTAAGACGCTGCAACAGCGCGGCGGAAGCCTGATCGACGAGTCGCCAAACCTGCTCAAAGCCCCCCCTGCCTCCATAGTAGGGATCAGGCACCTCACCTCCCTCAACCTCATCCAGAAAGAGGCTTACCTGGGCGCTGTGCGCGGGCTTCGTCAAGCGGCGAATATCCCTGAGGTTGGCGCGATCCATTGCGATCACTGCGTCGTAATGGCTTAGATCGGGGAGCTTGAGTTTCCGGGAACGCTGAGAGGAGATCTCCACCCCATGCGCCCGCGCCACTTTGATGCTGCGGCGGTCGGGGCTCTCCCCAACGTGATAGCCCCCTGTCCCCGCTGAATCGATCTCAAATTGTGCGCTGAGTCCAGCCCGCTTTACATGCTCACGGAAGCTGCCCTCAGCCAGAGGGGAGCGACAGATGTTACCCAGACAAACAAAAAGGACCTTTATCTTCTCTCTTTTCATTTCAAGAACCCACGTTTGAAGAGGAAGCGCTCTATGGCGCTGTTGATCTCCTCTGGCTGCTCAAAGAGGCCGGTATGAGCCGCTTTAGGGAGATAGAGCAGCTCAGAGCCGGGGATATCGGCGGCCAGGGAGAGGCCCACATGCCTGGGAGTAAAGGTGTCTCGCCCCCCCACGACCACCAGAGAGGGGACCGTGATAGTGGAGAGCAGGTTCCAAGCGCTGTGCATCCCAGCAGCTCGCCCCATCGCCTGAATTGTGGTGATGTCTAGACGGTTAAAGTGTTCTCTAAAGCGCAGGATATCCTCTTTGGGAGCCTCGCCGACCACCCCCAAAAGGCTGCCCAGCTCGTGCGCTCCAGGCAGCATCATCACACGAGAGACGATCTGATACCCTCGAGCGAAGGCTCGCTGAGAGCTGGCTTGAAAGCTGTAGCCCAAGAGGGGCCCCAAGATGGGCGGCAGGAAGTCATCAAAGACTCGCCCTGCGGTCCCCAAGATGGGCAGGAGCGCGGCGATCCGCTCCGGCATATGCCGCCAAGCTTCTAGGATGATTTGACAGCCCATGGAGAATCCCAGGAGGGGGGCACGCTTGACCCCTGCGGCGTCCATCACCCGCTTCATATCTTCGACGAGGGCTTCAATGCGACAACCCTCAAGGCTCTGCGCGGGGGCGGAGTGACCGTGGCCCTTGAGGTCCCAGGTGATCAGGCGGGCGCGGCCCTTAAGCCGCTTGATGAGGTAGCGCCAGAAGAAATTGGAGGTGGTGAAGCCGTTGACGAAGATCAGCGGTGGCCCTTCACCCCACTCTGCCCAAGCGATGGCTGTGCCATCGCTGCCCTTGATGATGCGATTATTTTTCAACATGGAGGCGATTCTAACGCTCCTGAGATCACTCCGCTAGGATCGCCACGGCTCAAAACAGGAGCTAGTACTCTGGACCTGCAATGCGCGTACTGACTTGGTTTAGAGCGTTCCTGAAATGTTCGTTCTGCGCCTCAAAGGCCAGGGCGGTACGCAGCAGACGTTGGGCCTCCATCAGCGCGGGCCGCACAGAGCCCCCTCGATCTCGTGCCTCTTCTAGGATACTGCGCGCTCTCTTCCAGTAGTGGTCTCCCATCTGAGTTGAGCCCCTGCGTACCTTTGAAGCCCTCCTAAGCGTTTCAAAGTCCATCTCGCTGAGCCTGAGATTCCAGCTATGACTGGGGCCGCTGAGCCCCTTATCATAAGCCGCTCGCAGCTGTCTGTCCTTCAAAACCCCATAGGCTTCATTGAGGCGTCGATAGACCCGATTGACTTTATTCTGAAGCCCCTCAGAGCTTCCATGAAAAAGGTCAGGGTGAAAATTTCGAGTCAGCTCGTGAAAGCGCTGTTGCAGTTCACCGTCACTGCACTCTTGGGAGAGGTTCAAGAGACGATAGTAGGTGGAACTCTCCAAAGAAGCATCTAGGGTTTCCAGTTCCTGAAGCTTAAAGGCTGGAGCGTTACGAGAAGCCGTGTTGAGAGAAGCCGTGTTGAGAGAAGCCATGTTGAGAGAAGCCGTGTTGAGAGAAGCCGTGTTAAGAGAAGGACAACCGGATTCTTGGAGACGCTCCTCTGCTTGAGCGCGCAGACCCATCGCAAAGGCCTCCAGCCAGATCTGCTGTCTTGGGGTAGGAGAGACCTGGATATGGAGACTCACGCTGCCATCTTTCTTGAAGATGATCCTCGAGACGTTGCCCTCGAATTGAAGAGCTTCGGCGGGAGAAGGAGGAGCGATAATCAGCAGAAACTCGGTCCCTATGGGCAGCGGTTGAGGGTATCTTAGCCCTAACAAACCACGGCTGAGTTGCTTCTCATAAAACTCTAAGAAGCGACCTGGAGTCGCGAATCGCATTCGAGATGCTAGGCGACGGGATCCTCGACTATTCATGAGCATATTCAAACATAGAGAGAGGATATCTCCTGGAAGATCTTCCAACCCAAGAGAAAATCCAGAAAAGAGCGTTTCTCTCCTTCGCTTGATGCGACCCTACTGGGGCTGCGGCTTGAAGCTGCTCTTTTGGGTGGGGCTTTTGGCTCTCTGCACCGCAGGTTACAGCGCCTTGGTAGGCCCGCTTCTGAGGGCTCTCTTTGGAGGAGAGGGTCTTATCTGGCCTGCTTGGCTTGAGAACCGGCTTCCACCGCCACCCGATATCAGAACTTTGAGGAGCCAGCTTCCTTACTTGATTTTGGGGCTCTCCCTCCTTAAGGGTCTCGCCTATCAGCGCCAGACCCTTGAGGTGACCTCTCTGGGAGAGTCCCTCATTCGTGATTTACGCCTCCAGCTCCAGAGGCAGATTTTGCGGCTGCCTCTCCACCATATAGAGCGTCTAGGTGCTGGAGATCTCCTCAGCCGAGCGACTCAGGATCTTGAACAGATCAGCCGCTTGGTCATCGAGGGTTGGGCGCGGATGATCCGTGATGGTCTTCAGATCCTCGCGCTGTTGACGCTCTGTTTCCTTTTAGATTGGGAGCTGGCTCTCTTAACTTTTGGAATCTATCCCCTGGCCTTTTGGCCCATCAGCCAGATGGGACGACGCCTACGCCGCAGCGCTGGAGAGGCTCATATTGAGCGTGGGGCTCTAAGCGTACTTCTCCATGAACAGCTGCGTCGCCTAAGCCTGATTCAGCTCATGGGAAACCCACCGAAGGCTGAGGCTCGCTTCGCCCAGGCCTCTGATCGCCTCTACCGCGCGCTTATCCGAGCTGCTCAGCTTCGGGGACTCCTGAGCCCCTTCAGCGAGGTGATGGGGGCCTTGGCGCTGAGCCTCACCTTGATCCACACCGCAGGGCGTATCGAGGCAGGCTCCCTCGCCGCTGAGCAGCTCTTTAGCTTCTTCGCTGCGCTCCTGATGCTCTACCAGCCCGCGAAGGGCCTGGGGCGCAGTCAAGAGGTGCTCCAACCGGGGCAAGCTGCCCTGGATCGCCTTGAGGAGATCTTTCAACTGGAGAGGATCCCCGAAGGAGGAGAGGGAGCCCCCCCACAGGAGCCTCCTGAGATCAGCCTGGAGGGCTTGAGCCTGAGTCGGGGGGGGCGGCTCCTCTTTCAAGACCTCTGGTTTAAGTTCCCAGCGGCACAGATCAGCCTCCTGGAGGGAGAAAATGGCGCTGGAAAGTCCAGCCTTCTTTGGCTGTTGGCCCGGCTCTTAGAGGCAGATGAGGGGCTGATCCGGGTTAATGGAGTCCCCCTCCAAGAGCTGAACGCCGAGGCTTGGCGAGCCTCCCTGGGTTGGGTACTCCAGGAGCCTCTATTGAAGCGGGGCAGCCTAAGGGAGAACCTAGAGGAGGGTCGCATAGGGGCCGCCGATGAGGCTGCTCAAGCAGCGGGCCTCTGCTCGATATTGAAGCGGCTGCCGGAGGGTTGGGAGGCGCTCTTAGGGGATACTGGGGCGGGGCTCTCTGGTGGGGAAAAGCAACGCCTAGCCCTGGCGAGAGCCCTCTTCACCAAGCCCTCCTTTCTGATTCTGGATGAGCCTGAGGCCCATCTGGACGAGTCCGCGATTGAAAGGCTCCTCCGTGATCTCCCGCAGATCTGTCAAGGTCGCACGGTGCTGTTGATCAGCCATGATCCTCGTTTTCGAGAGATCGCCCATCAGAGGCTTTGCCTGAAGGCGCCCTCATGAGCTGGCGGCGAAGGCTCCTGGCTTGGGTGGCAGTGAAGCTCCTCCGCCTTTGGCTTAAGACCCTGAGATATCAGCGCCTGGGTCCTCTGCTTCAAGGCCCAGGAATCGCCGCCTTCTGGCACGGGGATCAGCTCCCACTTTTGGGGCTGCTTCCCTCTGGAAAGCTCAGCGCTCCCGTCAGCCTGAGCCGAGATGGTCGTCTACAGGCTCTCATCCTTGGGCGCCTGGGGATCGGGATCATTGATGGTTCCAGTAGCCGGAGAGGCTTCTCCGCTCTCAGAGGGCTCAGCCGCGCTCTCAGCCAAGATCAGCTCCTGCTTATGGCGGTGGATGGCCCCCGAGGTCCCCGAGGTCGAGCTCAGCTCGGGGCTCTCTATCTGGCCCGCAAGCGAGGGGTCCCGCTCTGGCCTGTAGGGGTAGCGGTGAGCCGGGGCCACCGTCTACGGAGAGCCTGGGATCGCTTCCTTCTCCCGCTGCCCTTCACTCGAGTGATCATGGAGGTGGGAGCACCTCTACTGCTCAACACTGAGACCGATCTGGAGGAAGCGCGAGGGCGCCTGGAGAGAGCGCTTCAGAGGAGCTGTCATCGGGCCCAGGGGAGGATCAGAGCTTCAAGCTCTGGAGAAGCTGCTGAGGGCCAAAGCCCTCAGGCTGTAGATCCCTCAGCCGGAAGCGCCGGAGGCTCCCAGCGGGGTTGACCAAGAGGATCAAGAGCTCGGGATCGCAAAACTCGATCAGCATCTGCCGACACATCCCACAGGGGCCGACAGGGGGCTCTGTCTGGCTGGCGATGGCGATCATCTTAAAGCGCCGAGCCCCTTCGCTGACCCCCTTCAGCAGCGCAACCTGCTCAGCACAGCGGGTCATCCCGTAGCTGGCGTTCTCTACGTTACAGCCGTCGAAGATTCGCTCCTCCTCGCTGAGGACTGCGGCCCCCACCTTAAACTCGCTGTAGGGGCAGTAAGCCCGCTCACGAGCCTCAAGGGCGGCTTGAATCAAAGCCTGTTCCTTCATAGAGCCTCGCTGATTCGAAAGAGGCTCTCATGGAGGAGCCTGACGAACACCTCTCGAACTCCTTGAGCGGTCTCCTTAACCTCATCGTGGCTCAGCTTCTGATCGCTGAGCCCTGCGGCGATATTGGTGATACAGGAGAGCCCAGCGACCTTCATACCCATATGATGGGCGGCGATCACCTCGCTGACCGTAGACATCCCCACAGCATCAGCCCCCAAGATTCGCAGCATCCTGATCTCGGCGGGGGTCTCATAGCTTGGACCCTGGAGCCCCGCATAGATCCCCCGTTTGAGGGAGAGCCCTTGCTCCTCTGCAGCGGCTTGGATCAGAGCCCCCATCTCTGGATCATAAGCTTGAGTCATATCGGGGAAGCGAGGCCCTAAGCGCTCCTCAGGAGGACCACAGAGAGGGTTCTGGCCGCTGAGGTTGAGATGATCTTCGATCAACATCAGATCTCCAGGAGAAAGCTGAGAGGAGATCCCACCCGCCGCGTTGGTGATCAGTAGATGTTTGACCCCCCAAAGTTTAAGGCTCCGCGCCGCATGAACCACCTGGGCGATGGAGTGCCCTTCATAGAGATGAATGCGTCCAGAGAGAGCTGCTACTCGAGGCCCCTTGGATAGGCGTCCCAGCTTCAGTAGCCCTGCGTGTCCCGCTACCTGAACTTGGGGAAAATGGGGGATCTCTGGATAGAAGATCTCCTCAGAGTCTTGAAGGGAGTCACTAAAATCTCCCAACCCACTGCCCAGGATGACCGCAACAGAGGGAGCACTCTGGCATGCCTTGAGAAATTCTGCGGCTTCCAAAGCAGCAGTGTAGGGATCAAACATAGTTTCCTCCAAGAGAACTTAGGATACTCTTATCGATGCTAAAGAGAATGCTTTTCAATCAAGGCGGTTTCATCTCTTTCTCTCTCTCCCTCCGATTCTCCGCTTCCTTTTGAGTGGGCATTCTGAGCGGCGCTTGTTAGCATGGGACGCCCTGAGGGGTTTTTTAGAGCCTCTCCAAAGCAGATTGAGTCAATCTTCAATAGTCCGGTCATTTTTAGGCAGCGATGAGGCCGTGGTCTATGAGCGCGGGT